>JBGSNQ010000135.1:0-69862 GCA_041739525.1 Pseudomonadales bacterium
GGAACGGAACCGTCGCACGAACCGGGGTTGGCGTAAGGTCGGGATGCCGCTTCTCAAGCGGATCGTCACATGGACCGGAACACGGGCAACGATGCGCGCTCGATACCGGTGCATGACCCGCGGCCGTATCCCGCGCGGCCGGCCGGCACCATGGCGTGGTCCGCCACGGCCCGTGCGATATCGCACCGAATCGAGTGTGAGTTGTTCGGGTCTCTTCCTGTGTGTTGATCGCACCATGGATGAAAGAATGGGGCCATGGTGCAGGTGCCGATGCCGGGTAACGTCCTCACCTGAAGTGCGAGATCTCGTACGGCTTTCCGCTAAACCTCTTCACGCATTGGTTCGGCATCAATACACCGCACCGCACACCATCGCCCCAATCAATCAGTCCCAGTGACTACGCAGCAAGAACTGGTGAACCAGGCCGGACCGATTTGTTCGAGCGGGCTGGGTTTGACACTGAGGGGACGGCGGTGTGATCAGCCGCCGCGTTGTATGCGACGTCGCGTCGGTTGCACCGTTGCTGGCAGCCGCATCTGCACCATCGCCCAATTCAATCCGGTTGTCGGGCCGAGGGGTTCGATCTGATGTATCGCGGGATGAGCAAAGAACGAGCGGTGCGGATGGAACCGAACGCGCGCCGATCACCTCGACGAAATTGATTGGGGCGATGGTGCAATCTCACGCACCGCCACCGCCAGTAACGGTCCAACCGGCGCGACGGCTCATGCGACGAGGGCGCTCATCTGCACCACCGCCCCCTCATTGATAAACCAGCCGTTCGAACGAATCGATCCGGCCCCGAACTCACCTGCGACATCAACAATTCTCGACCAACGCGCCCACATTGATTGGGGCGATGATCCAAGCCGGAGCCGCCGGTAACTGCCCAACCGACGCCACATCCCGCACGCAAAGGCGCACGCGCCACCGCCCCCTAATTGATAAACCAAGCCTGACCGGCCTAACCGATCGAACCCGCTCCACCGCGAGAGATCGAGCCCGCGACCCGTCGCCCAGCGACGACGCACATCGATTAGGGCGATGTTCGAAGTCATGGGTTCACCGGCGTCGACGATCAAAACTCTCGACGGTTAAACAAACGTGCGTTCGCCGCCCGATCGACCGAGCAGCAGTCGAACGCGTGCTTGCTCTTGCAGAGCGCTCAGTGGCGCGGCAGCGCAGCCACCGCCTTCCACAACCGTCCCGCCGCCGTCACGTCGATCGTGCCGGCGTTGACGATGGAGTAGTCGAGGCGTTCGCGTTCGACGTATTGGCCTAACGACAGCAGCGCGCCGATGAAGTCGTCGCGGCTGATGTTCAGATCTCCCGGGTTCGCAGTGACGCCGCTGCGCACAACGATGCTGTGCGCCCACTCGGGGTCGTTGTCCTGCAGCGTACACATCGCCGTCACACACAGCGCGATCAGCTCGCCGTGCAGCGGGTGTGCGTTCGTGCGGTGTTCGTAGGCGTACGCCAGAAAATGTTCCGAGCCTTCTTCGAATCGCGAATGGCGTAGCGTGCTGCAGGCAGCGCCGATGCGTTGATACGCGGACGCGAGCCAGCGCACCGCATCCGGGGAAACCAAATTGATCTCGTCGATGTGTTGTTCGAGCTCTGCGAGCAGCTGACGGCCGAGCGATGCCGCGGGTGCGTCCCACGCCGCGCCGTGGCCGTGCTCCACCGCGAACCGCCAGTCCCACAATCCCGTGTGGCACGACAGGATGTCGCCGATGCCGGATCGATTCATCCGCTTCGGCGCGGAACGCACCAGTTCCACGTCGAGCACCACGTACTGCGGCAGTACCTGGCCGATGTATCGAACGCGCCCGTCGCTGCGCACGCCGATCGCGTCGGTGAAGCCGGCGTCAACTGAGGTGATCGAAGGAACCTGGATCAGCGGCTTGCCGGTTTTCCACGCAATGAATTTTGCGGTGTCGATGGCAGATCCGCCACCGAGACCCACCACTACGTCCGAATCCGGCTCGGCACCAACGAGACTGTCGAGGTGTTCGATGTCCATCGATGTCACGTGAATGACACGCGCGGGAGGCGCGACTTCGGGTGCCACGGCCGACCACGGCGGATCGTTCACACAGATCGTGTATCGGCCGATGCCGGCGAGCACTTCCGCGACGGACCGTTCCTCGATGCGGATCGGCTCCGGCATCACCCGCGCACTTCGTGGGCATTCGCGCGGATCTTCGCAAGCGCTTCAACGAGACAAGCCGCGTCGTCGCGTGAGCCCATCAACACCTGATGCTTGATCCACAACGTCGTCGCGGCGGTCTTGCTCGCCACTGGGAGATCGAGCGCCGGATAGCGCGGCCAGCGGCTGCGGTCGCGATGGCGCGGCGCGAAACCTTCGGTTGCCTCGAATGCATCGAGCGTGTGCAGCGTCGGATAGCTCGCGGTCATCGGAATACCCTCTGCTTCCAACGCCTTCTTTATGGCGTCGCGCCCTGCCCCGAACTCCGCTTCGTCGATCCGCACGACGTAGCAGTAGTAACCCTGCGCCGTGGTGCGCTGATCCCGCGCCTGTGGAATCACGCCGGGCAGCTTCGACAGTTCGGCGTTCAGATACAGCGCGTTCTCGTTGCGCGTACGGTGCTGTTGCGGAAAGCGCTGGAGCTGGGCCAGCAGCGCCGCGCCCTGCCACTCGGTCATCCGATAGTTGCCGCCAAGTGCGAAGTGGCTGTAGAACCATTCACCCGGCCGGCGGCCGCAATCGGTATACGAGCGGATCGACGCCGCCGCCTGTACGTCCTGAATCGTGATGGCGCCCCCTTCTCCGGCCGTCATCAACTTCGACTGCTGAAACGACCACGTGCCCGCCGCGCCGAATCCGCCCACCGGGGTGCCGTTCCACTCGGAGCCGTGCGCGTGTGCACAATCTTCGATCAACACGAGTCCGTGGCGCGTGCAGATGGCCGTCAGCCGATCGAGATCGGCGGGATGTCCCGCCAGATGCACGGCGATGACCGCGCGCGTGCGCGGCGTAATCGCAGCAACCACGGCGTCGGGATCAATGCAGAACGTATCTGGATCGACATCGACCAAAACCGGAACAGCATTCACACACGCCACCGCGGATGCGGATGCGAAGAACGTGTAGTCGGTGACAATCACCTCGTCGCCCTCGCCCACTCCCAAGCCGAGCAACGCCACTTCGAGCGCGTGTGTGCCGTTGGTAACGGCCACACAACGGCGTGCGCGAACGAAGCGTGCCCAGGCTCTTTCGAACTCCGGCACCTTCGCGCCTTCCGTCGCCCACCATTTGCCGGACTCGAGCACGTCGAGCAGGTGCTGCCGTTCGGTCGCGTCCCACTGCGGCCAAGTTGGATACGGCGTGCTACGAACCGGCGTGCCGCCCGTGATCGCCAATTGCCCCATATTCGTTACCCCTTACTGCCTATTCCGAACACGCGTTCCAAACCGCCGAACCGCACCACCCTGAATTCTTCGGCCACCGCCAGGCCATGACGCTGACCGGTTGCCCGAGCGCCGCCGCGGATTAACGGTTCCATGAAGGGGCGCAGGTCGCCCTTCTGAGCGCGTTCGAGGTCGGCGATCTCGTGGCCGCCGGTGCGCGCCTGAAGGCGCAGTTGATTGACGAAGTGGCGCAACATCGTGTCGTGTGCCAACGCCGCGTCCACCTTGCGGTCGAGCGTTGAAGAGATGTCCACTGGCGTGGTTACTTCCACGACGCGTCGCGCGAAGTACCAGCGCTCGTAAACGCCGTGCGGCGCCAGACCCTCGTCGAAGTGTTCCGGATGATGCTTGTCGAATTGTGCAGTCCAATACGTCTCGTCGACTGCATGCGCCACTTTGATGTGATCCTGATTGTCTTCGTGAAACGCGCCGTAGGGATCGAACGACATCACTGCATAAGGACGTATGCGGCGTACGTGATAGATGAAGCGTTCGCGCAGCGCGACTTCGCTGACGTCGCCCAGTCGGTCGGTCTCCCAACCGAGTTCGATGATCTCGTCGATGCCGAGAATTTCCGCCGCGCGCTCCATCTCGGCCGTGTTCGTCGCAATCGTGTCCGCAACGCTCATTCCGACGGAGTCGTAGCGATCGTCGGTGACGCGCAACATCACGAGCCGCGCGCCGCGATCGGCCATCAAACGCAGCGTACCACCACAAAACAGTGCCGCGTCGTCAGCGTGCGCCACGATGATCAGCACGGTGTGACCGCGACCCGGCAGCCGGTTTGTGGAAGCGTCGTTCATGGCGCGGGTGCGTCGATCTGCCGGCGAAACAGCGCTTCGTGATACGTCTTCTTCACGCCGGGCACCACCTTCAGATTCGGCGACTTCTTCGTGTACCACACCGCGGAAAGCCCCGGAAACGGGAACGGCACGATGTACTGCTTCAACTCCGACTCGCGATCGAAACACTTTTCGATTTCGCCCAGCTCGTTCATCACGCAGTACTCCATCTTCGGGTCGTACAGCGAACCTCCGGGCTTACGCCGCACCTTCACTGTGCGTTGCACGCCTTTTTCTTCCACGACGATTTTGCCATCGGCCTGCACGCGCTTGAGCAAACGCAATTGCACCACGTATTGCCGATCGTTCGGATCGATCAGCAGTGCGAATTCGAGATCGTTCGACGGCACCGCATACACGCGCGCCGGACAGTTACCCCAATCGAAATCGAAACGCGCAGCAAACACCTGATACGGTTCGGTGGGCGTTCCCTTCGGCGGTTTCGTGGTGTCGAGCTCGAGCAGATCGCCGACCTTCGAATGGCAGCCGAACCCGAGCAGGTCGAGTTCATCGTTGAGCTGCGCCGACGCCGGATCGATGTAGAACTGCACGCGCAACTGGTTCTGCGCATCGAGCGATAAACGCATCACCGGGTTCTCGAGTTTGTAACGACTGATGCCGTCGGAGACGTCTTCGGTCACCGAAGAATTCCATTGGCCTTCGTAATCGCCGAGGTAAGGCTTCACCCACTCGATCTGATTCTTCGGCACGACACCGTTCTTGATCGTAGCGGCGAACGCGGCCGTAGCGACCACGGTCGCGGTGACGCACGTCAACACGATCACCACGAGGCTCGTGAATCTTCTAAACACCAATTTCGACTTCTTTCGATTTCGACAACGGATGGAATCGTACCACTGTGCCAACGCGTGCTTGCGCGGGCCGCGCATCCTTGCACTTCTGCATTTGCATCGGCAAGGTTGCAGGCCACACCGAGATCGCGAACGAGATGGTAGAGGGAACGGCCGACATCGCAGTGACGGGATCGACGGCGAAATGCACCGGCCGCTGGACCGCGCAGATGCTCGATGGCATCGAACATCGGCTCGCATCGATCATGTGGCCGGCCGGGCGCGTGCAGTTCGATCTCAGTGGCGCCGAACTCGATACCGTCGGTGCGTGGTTGTTGAGCCGCGCCGCACGCGACCTGCGTCGTGCGGGCCACGACGTTTCGTTGGACGGCGCGGACCCTGCCGCCGTGCGCCTCCTTCAACTCGTCGAGGCGAACAGCGCCGCGTGCGATCAACCCGTCCATGTGCACGTGCCGGGCATGTTCGAAGAAATCGGCCGCGAGTCCGAACAGCAACTGCACAGCTACGGCGACTTCTTGGCATTCATCGGCGAAACCGCGAGCACCGCGGTCGCGTCGGTGCTCGATCCGCGCAAGCTGCGCTGGAAGCAGATTGCGGTTGAGCTTCAGCTCGCCGGCGTCAATGCGCTGCCGATCGTCGGACTGTTGGCATTCCTGCTCGGCGTGGTGATCGCTTATCAGGGCGGCACGGTTTTGCGCGACTACGGCGCGAACGTCTTCATCGTCGACATCGTTGCGCTGTCGATGGTGCGCGAGCTCGCACCGTTGATCACCGCGATCATCGTTGCAGGGCGCACCGGTTCCGCCTACACGGCGCAGATCGGCACGATGATGGTCACCGAAGAAGTCGACGCATTGCGCAGCATCGGTATCTCGCCGCAGGAACTGCTCGTGCTGCCGAAGATGATCGCGCTGGTCATCGCGCTACCGCTGCTCACCGTCTATGCAGACTTCATGGGCCTGGTCGGCGGAATCGTGATGTCGCACTCGCTGCTGGGCCTCAGCGCGCACAGCTTCGTCGACCGGTTGGCGGAAGCGGTGTCCGTGGAATCGTTTCTGAGCGGCATCGGCAAGGCACCGGTATTCGCGATGTTGATCGCGCTGGTCGGCTGCTTCCAGGGATTTCAGGTGTCCGGCAGTGCAGAAGGCGTCGGCCGGCAGACGACCATCAGCGTCGTGCAATCGATCTTCCTGGTGATCGTCATCGACGCCGCGTTTTCGATCGCCTTCAACCATCTCGGAATCTGAGATGCCCGATCACGAAAGCAGCCAAACGCTCGTCGCGGTGCGCGGCGCCGAAATGCAGTTTGCAGACAAACGTGTGCTCGACGGCGTGAATCTCGACGTGACGCGCGGCGAAATTCTCGCCATCGTCGGCGGCAGCGGCAGCGGCAAGTCGACGTTACTGCGTCTGATGTCGATGCTGTCGCGTCCAACGGCCGGCTCGATCCGCGTGTTCGGCACCGAAGTGGCGCAGATCGGCGATGCCGGTGCGCTGCCGTTGCGCAAACGCATCGGCGTGATGTTTCAGAACGGCGGGCTGTTTGGCGACATGAACGTGCTGGAGAATGTCGGCGTGCCTTTACGGGAGCACACGCGTTTGAGCGAAGCAACCATCGAACAGATCGCCGACATCAGAATCTCGCTGGTCGGCCTCGATGCCGACGCGGCAATCAAATATCCGAGCCAACTGAGCGGCGGCATGCGTAAGCGCGCTTCGCTGGCGCGCGCGATGGCGCTCGATCCGGAACTGCTGTTCCTGGACGAGCCGACATCCGGACTCGACCCGCTCAGTTCGGACGCAATCGACGAACTGGTGCTGGAACTGAAGAACTCACTCGGCCTGACGATCGTAACGGTAACGCACGACGTGGATTCGTTGTGGCGGATCGCAGACCGGGTCGCGTTGTTGGCGAACGGACGCGTTGCAGTGGAAGGAACGATTGAAGAGCTGGCGAAATCCGATCACGCCGCAGCTCGAGAGTTCTTCGGCGGCCGGCGCGGACGCGCCAGCGAGTATGCAGCGGTGCATCGATGACCACCAAGAACACGTATATACGCATCGGCGTATTCGTAGTGACGCTGACCACTGCATTGATCTGGGGCACGTTGTGGCTGAGCGCCGGCGGCGCGCCGGGCGAGTTCGACTTTTACACGACCTACATGAACGAATCGGTTTCGGGCCTCAGCCCCGACGCAGCGTTGACGTATCGCGGCGTGAATGTCGGCAAGGTTCGCGAAATCACCATCGATCCCAACAATCCGAATCGGGTGCGCTTGTTGCTGCAGGTGAAGCACGGCGTGCCGATCAAGAAGGACACCGAGGCGACGCTTGCGATGCAGGGTCTCACCGGCCTCGCCACCATTGACCTGCTCGGCGGTTCGCCCGATTCGCCGCCGCTGACGATGACGGAGGGCGAGCCGTATCCAGTCATTCCGAACCGGCCTTCGTTGCTGGTGCGCCTCGACTCGGTGGTTTCCGACCTGCTCGGAAACCTGATCACGATGAGCAGGAAAGTGAACGAGATGCTCGATGACGACAACCGCACCCACATTGCGCAGACGCTGGCGCACGTGGAGTCGATCACAGGCACGCTGGCCGGCGAATCCAATCGGCTCGGTGAAATCGTGAACGACGTGGAAGCGACCATGAAAAATGCGCGCCAGGCGAGCACGGCCCTGCCAGATCTGATGCGCGACGTCTCGCATTCGACACAAACGCTTGCAGCCATGGCAGAACAGTTGCGCGCAGCCGGCGAAACCATCAATGCCACGTCCAAGACCTTGCAGCGCACTGCCGCTACGAGCGGCAGCGACGTTCAGCGCTTCACGGCTTCGACGTTGCCCGACATCACTGCAATGACGCGCGACCTGCGCGACGCCTCCGAAAACCTGCGCCGCATCAGCGAGTCGCTAGAGCGCGACCCGAGCGTGTTGCTGTATGGGCGCGCGGATCAGAAGCGTGGTCCGGGGGAATGATCAGGAGAGCCATGAACAAGCGCACTCGATGCCTCACGCTTCGCGCCATCTCACTATTGTTGGCGGGTATCGCGCTGGCTGGTTGCGCACTTTCCGGACGTCCCGATGCGCCACCGGTGGCAACGTTCGTACTGCAAGGCAACGCAACAACGTTGGCGATGTCCGGTGCAGCAACGGATGTCGTGCTGCAAGTGGCCACACCCACCGCGGCGCCGGCGTATGCGTCGTCGCGGATGGCGTACATCGAACAGCCGTATCGCATCGACTACTTCGCCAGGAACGAATGGGCCGACCCGCCTGCGCGGATGCTGAAGACCTTACTGACGCAACAGCTGACGAGCTCCGGACTGTTCCGTTTCGTGGTTTCCGACTCGGCAGGCGTCGACGAAGCACTGCGCCTCGATTCCGAGTTGATCGAACTGGTACAGGTATTCGACGAGTCGTCGAGCCAGGTGCGCGTTTCGATCCGCTTCGACCTGGTCGACGTAGCGCAACGCAGGATTCTGTTCAGCGAAACCCTTTCAGCTTCGGAACCCGCGGCGCGCGATCCGTACGCCGGCGTCGTGGCCGCCAATACCGCGCTGCAACGGGTACTCGATCAACTCGTGACCAGACTGCGCGATCCCATTACTTCGCTGCGCCCTTCAAGTCCTTGATCGAACGCTTGGCGTTCACCTCGATCGTTCCGGTGTTCCACAAGTCGGCGAACTGAAACGATCGCGGACAGTGGAAGTAGGCCTCGTCGATCGACAACAGAATTCCCTGGATCAGCCCCGAGTTCGCATCGCCGTTCCACACCTCGGGCTGAATGCCCATAGAGTCGAGTTCCGCGGGTTCCACCACCCGGACGCGGCCGTTCACCCGCGATGACACACGTATTGACGATCCCACCAACGAAAGTGAGAATTATTCTCATTTCGTCGGGAAGACCGAAGTGTCGCCGCAACGTGTCCGCCAATGGTCTCGCGGTTTGCTCGCAGGGCCAGTCTGTTTTGCTGCCAGCGCTGCAGTCATGGCGGGCGGAGTGCTGTGGATACCGAAGGGCGCCGCACAGATCGACAACCTCGTCCTGCCGATGGTGTTCTTCCCGGCCATCTGGGCAATCGTATTTTTCTATGCCTGCCTCGACCGCAATCTGCTGCGCGCGTGGGCAGTGACGCTGGGTCTGCTGCTAGTCAACGCAGCGACGATAGCGGTGCATCTGAATGGAGCCGCCTCGACATGATGGAAGTGTCGCAGCAAAACGCCAAGACGATGCTCGCGATTCACGGCTGGAGCGGCATATTGCTGGGCGCCCTGCTGTATCTCGTGATCGTCACCGGCGTGGTCGCCGTGTTCGCGGAGGAGATCAACGACTGGGCGAGCCCTTTGCAACACAGCGCGCCCCACGAGTGGCCCGTTGGGCTCGACGCAAAGCTGCGCGAGTTGGCCTCAACAGTGAAGCCCGAATACCAGGAAGAGCTGACGATGTTCGCCCGCGCGGGCGGTCGGCTGCGGGTGTTCTTCCACCATCACATCCCCGTCGAGGGTGAAGCGTTTCCGCAGGAGTACGGCGCAAAGTTCGACCTGCATCCCGAAACGCTCGAAGTGCTGGATCGCAAGGAAGGCTGGGGCGACGACATCGACGAAGTGGACGCGCCGAATGCACTTGCCGACTTCCTCGTTCATCTGCACATCAGCCTGCATCTGCCCGACCCTTACGGTTTCTTCCTGACGGGCGTACTCGGTCTCGCGATGCTGGTAGCCGCAGTAACCGGCTTCGTGATCCACCGGCACCTGTTGCGGGAACTGTTCACGCTGCGCAAGTACCGCAAAGGCCTGCTGATCCGCCGCGATACACACGTAATCGCAGCAACCTGGAATCTGCCATTCGCGTTCGTTCTCGCGTTCACCGGCAGCTACTTCAGCTTCACGAGCTCGGTGGGCTTCCCTGCGCTAGCAATGGTGGCGTTCAGCGGCGATCAGGTAGCCATGTCCGAAACGTTGAACGGCAGCGTCGCGCCGGAAAACACCGCGCCCGCCACACCCGCCGACTTCGATCGGATATTGGCCGACGCGACGACACGCGCCGGCGCACCGAATTTCATCATCGTCGATCACTACGCTCGTGCAGATGCGCGCGTAACGATCTTCACCGCGGCCCAGGAAGGCGCGCTGTACGGCCGCAGTCTGGTTTACGACGGCAGCAGCGGCGCTGCTGATACTGGAAAAACCGTTTCTCGGCACGCAGCCGTCGATCGGCAGCAAGCTATCGTCGCTGATGGCGCCGCTGCACTTCGGCGACTTCGCCGGCCTTTTCTCCAAAGGCGTCTGGTTCGCGCTCGGATTTGCGAGCGCGTACGTGACGCTGTCCGGAATGTTGTTGTGGACCACGCGGCGCGCGGCGATCCCCGCATGGCAACGCATGGCGCGCGCAGTCACCTGCCTCGGCTTCGGATTGCCGCTTGCGCTCGCGCTGACCACATGGGGCTATTTCATCGGCCGCGCCCTGGGACTTGCTGCACTGGAGCCGCCGATGGTGGTCGCATTCTTCATTGCAACCATCGCGGCCGTCATCGCGACGGTGCGCCTGCCCGATACGGTTCAATTGCGGCAATGGTTGTTGGCCGCCCTGGGCATCGCATTGCTGGTTGCGCCGGCGCTGCGGTTGATCGCAGGCGGGCCGGGCTGGGCCGCGGCGTTGTCGGCCGATCTGCAAGCCGTGCTGTCGATGGACATGGCGTTCGTGATCGGCGGCGCGTTTTGCATCTGGACGGCATTGCCCAGTCGCGACGCCCCGCCGCGCGCGACGGTGAGTGAACGTCTCGACAAACTCTCGATCGCAGCGTCGCGGGCGTTTGCCTGGAACCGGCGTTGATCGCACTGCTCGGTTCCATTGCTGTCACGGCAGCGCTGCTCGCATTGCTGGCCTTGCACGATCCGAAGCGGGTTCGCACCGTTGCGCGCGCCGGCGGCCAGCGCGGCCCCACGTTCGGGAAGCCCACGAGAGTGGCGTTCGGCACGGCAAGCATCGCGCCGGGCGTATTGCTTGCCCTGTACGGCGCGTGGCCGGCATTTCTGCTCTGGTTCGGCACGAGCTGCGCGGTCGGCTGGCTTCTGACCGTCATACTCGCGCCGCCGCCGCGGCGAGAGCGCGCCCGCCGCGTCGAGCGATTGCCAACACCGCATGCCGGCACGTGAGCAGCCCGCGGAACCCGATCTTCCCGCCGCGATTCAACGTCTACTCGATCAGCGGTTGCGCGATGGCGCCGTTACTCGGCGCACCAAGCCTGATCTGATCAGCGCTTTCTAGAAGCGGCATCGCCTCATAGGGCGCGCATGAACGAGACCAGATCCTGTTTCTCGCCGTCCGACAACTTCGTCTCCAACACGAGGTTGAAAAATTCCACCGTGTCGTCGAGGGTCAACAAGCGATCGTCGTGCAGATAGGGCGGCGAGTCCTTGATGCCGCGCAACGGGAAGGTCTTGATCGGGCCATCCATACTCGCCAAGCGACCCTCGATCATCTTCTCTTTGAAGAATCGCTCCACCTTCAGGTTGTGCATCAGGTTGTCCGTGTAGTACGGCGGGACGTGGCAACTCGCGCACTGACCCTTGCCGAAGAACACGGCCTGACCACGCAGCTCCGCCGCGCTGGCCAGCGCCGGGTCGAGCTTGCCATACACGTTCAGCTTCGGTGCTGGCGGGAAATCAAGCAGTTCCTGCACCTCCGCCATGTTGTGCACTTCACTGCCGCGCTCGAGGATGTTGACGCCCTTCTTCGTCGCAATCACCGGATCGCCGTCGAAATACGCCGCGCGCTGCTCGAACTCGGTGAAGTCCTCGACCGTCTTCAACGCGCGCTGCGATCCGAACAACCGCTGCACGTTCACGCCGCGCAGCGTTGGCGTGTCGATTCGGTGCCTATGTTCCTGCGGCCGGATGTCACCGACGAGGTGCGTCGCGGCATTGGTGTGGCCGTTGACGTGGCAGTCGAAACACGTGACGCCCGTGGACGGCTTGTCGGTGCGACGATCCGCGGTTGCGTTGAACTGCTGCTGCATCGTGGGTGTCACCAACAGCCGAAAGCCGTCGAGCTGCTTGGGATTGAGCACACCGCTGAACAACTCGTAGTAGTTCGCAAGCGTCACTACCTGGCCCTTCGAGACGTCGCCCAGATCCGGCCGGGTCGTCAGATAGATCGCCGGCGGATACTCCGGCAGGAAACGTTCCGGAAGTTGGAAGTCCAGGTCGAACCGTTTCAGATCGCGGCCGTCCTGCTCCTTCATCTTGTCGATGTGGAATTGAGGAAAGAGCATGCCGCCCTCTGCCTGATTGTCGTGCGGCAGGGGATAGAAACCGGCGGGCCATAGATCCTTTGCCTTGATCTGATCCGGCGACATCTTCCCCAGGCCCTGCCACGTCTCCCCTGCCGGCAGTTTGACGCGCACGCCGCCCTGGATCGGCTTGCCTCTACCACTGCTCGTGACACCGGAGACCGGCTTGTCGGTGAGATCGTAACGCTGCTCCAGTAGCGCGCGAAAACGCGCTTCTATTGCAGGTTTTTCCTTCGTCATCCGGTCTCTGACCGCGTCGAACGTCTCGCGATCCACCACCGGTGCATAGCTGTTCGGCACCTCTGCAGCCGCGGCTGCGCCGCATACCATCGCAGCGACTACGGCGCCCGCCATACTCAAAAGCCGACCTTTCCGCTTGTCCATCGTGGATCTCCCCTCCAGTGACCTACACACCAATAGCGCACCTGCTACGCCGGGTTCTGCTCGGTACCGAACATAGCCTTGTTCCTCCACCCGTTCACACGCCTGTGAGCAGCGTGCCCCTTTCCCCAGAGCAAGAAAAAGCACCGCGCAACGGTTTCGAGCACGGGTTTGTCTCCTGATGCAAAGTGACGAGATGGACGCCGCTGAGCGACCCGCGCACCTCTTTTCGACGCGCAGTCACATCAACGCAACGGCGACTTTCGTTTGCTAACCACGCCACGAAGGGGCGTCGACGCGCGCTACATGTGCAGAGCTAAGGGGAATTGCGGATACACCAGCCACGTCGCTCTATTCGGCAATCACTTGCGCACGGTGCATTTCAGCACCTCGTTGGCAGTTCGCTCATAGTCTTCATTCGTTGCCGCCGCACCGGCCTGCAGCCGATCGGCGTACTCGAACGTGAGCTCGAAGGCGGGTTTTCCGTTGCATTCGTCGGAGATGTCGAGCGACTGATTCGCACGCAGGGTCTTTGTCCACGCGTTGCGCAGCACGCGCCAGAATTCGTGCGTCTTCTGCCAGTACGTGTCGCCCGCACTGAAGTCGAAGTTCCGGATACGTTCGTAACGGTCTATTCCAAGTTCGCGCGCCACGTATGGCGCGTCAGCGCGAGGCTTGCCTCGTTCGTCGAGCACGAGTTTCAGGTTGTCCTGTTCGTGCACCCAGCCCGACGACAGCACCGTGGCGCGATTGACGCCGACCAGCACGTTGTAGTCGCTGCGCACCGTGAACTCGCGGCGCGGCAGCGGTCGCCACGTCGATGATCCGGTCCAGATCGACGCCGCCGCCGTGTGTTCCCAACGACCGACACTCGAATACCGCGGTGCGTCGTCCACCTGGTACACATCCTGTGCCCACGCGCCTTTGCGTTCGGCGCGCGATAGACGGCGACGCTCCCAGTTTTGTCCGCCGCGGTATTCGGTTATCCATTCCGGTTCGTAGCGCCAGTCCTGGCGCCAGTGCTTCTGCACGAACGGGCCTTCGGTTACGCCGTCTTTCAGCACGAACATAACGATGATGTGCTGCAGCGTGATCGTGTCGCCGCGGTCGTCCGCCACATAGATGCGTTCGGTGCCCCACGATCGGTAAGGCTTTGCAGGACCGGCACCCGCAACGAATTCCACCGTTTCGAGGAAATCGAACGACGCGCGGAAATCACCGGCCATCGCGAGGATGGCGCGACGGTCGCGCTCTCGGGAACTCAGTCCGGGTTGTTGCAGCGCCCGCCATGCATCGCTCGGTTCGGTAGCAAGCGTCACACCCGGACCCTGGCTCGTACCGCCGCGCGGTTCGAGTGCTGTCGCATCCTGGAACGGCCAACCGAACACGTAGTCGGCATGCGCCCCGGCGGCACCGACCGCCGCGATCAGCCACACGATGAAGGCAAGGGCACTCGAGCGTATTCGCACCTTCGTACTCCTGTCAGACGTCTGATTGGCCACCGAGTTCGACGTCGAGCAGCCTCACGAACTGCTGCCCGCAATGCATGTCGCGCTCCACCATGCCGCCTTGTGGAGTGGAGCGCGCATACGAGATCTTCACCATGTTCAGTCGCGCAACGGGAAACCGCTTCACCAGGCTCGGATCGGCGCCGAAGAGTCGGGCAAACAACGCCGGGCCGAGTGCCGCGTCATTGCTGAAGCGCCGGAAGTTCTCCTCGCCGTCGAAGAACAGATCGAACGTCACCCAATACGGACCAGCGTTCTTGGAACGCACGTGGCGACACACCTGCTGCACCGTCGGCATCAGCGACTCCCCTGTCGCAGATCGATCCACTGTGTTCTCACGAACCGCAACGGATCGGCTGCTTCCAGTACGTGGTTCAGTTTGAATTCGTACACGGCGCCGCGATCGATGTCGGCCGGAGAGAACGCGAATGCGTAACTCGGCAGTTCCTTGTCCATCACGATGGGGAAATGAAAGAAGTACGGATTGCAGGCTTTCGCAATCTGCGAGGCCATCTCCTGACTGTCGGCGGTGGCAACGTGCGCTCGTACAGCGCCGCCAGCATCCTGTCGTGAAACTCGTCGATGCGGGACAACACGTCGGGGTCCTGGATGCCGATCAACATGATTGTCTGAAACCGTCCGCCGCCTGCGCCTTCCAGCTTCATCGTGTACGGCTGCGGTTCCCACCGCGAGCCGGTGACGCGAACCACACGATCGCTCAGCGCGACGTAGTCGGCCTGCGTGACGTCGAGTACGCCACCCGGTTCGGTGAGCCGGAATGGGTCGCTGTTTTCGTACAACATGTGCGCCGACACGCTCTCGGGATCGCAACGATTGCGCGCGCTCAACGGCTCGATCTCGAAACCGTCCGCGTCGATGCTGAACAGCACCCCGGCGCCGCGGCTCGGATAAACGGTGCACTGCGCACCGCACTCGGCGACCTTCGCCGCGTGCCACGACGCACCCGCCGGCGCACCTTTCATCAATGCGAAACTCGCCAACACCGCCGTGTCGGTAGTTCGCCCTCCCAGAATTATGTTGGCTCCCGCCTGTAACGCTGCGATGTACGGCTCCGCACCCAGCACCGCGACGATGTGATCGCACGCATCGATGGATGCGTCCGTCAACGGACCGTGCGGCGCCAACGGACGCACTCTGCCGGCGGCGTTCTCCGACTTGACCACACTCTTGCTCTGCTCGCAGTACAACACGGCGATCAGTGGATGGATGGCGAGTTCCGCGGCGACCTCGAGCACGATGTCGCGTGTCCAGTCTACGTTCAGGTCGCCGCCGGCCTGTCCGCAACTGCCGATGATCAATGGAATGCCCGCCTCGGCCCCCGCTTTCATGAGAAGAGTGAGGTCGCGCTTCACAGAGCCACGGTTGTTCTTGGACATCCCCAACGCGAGATAAGCCGCGCCGCTGTCCGTCGAGCCCGCATCGGTAGCGATCGCGTATGCACCCTGCGCAATGCCGTAACGAAGTTCTTCTTCCCGCGCACCGGCCCCTAGCGAACCCGTCGGCACGAGTATTTTCACGAGCGCATCAGACATTTGCGGATGTCCACGTTGGGTTGAAAGCGGCGAGATTCTGCTTCGCGCACGCTGAAGATCGGCATTCGTCTCTGTACGATACCGCCACGGCTACGCTCCCCTCACACCATCGCAACTCATCAATTCGAGAACGGCATCATATTGGACGCTGCGACACTGCTGAATCCCGCCTTGCTCGGCCTGGCGATGGTCGTCACGTTCATGACGCTGATCATGACGAAACGCATGTCCGCGGTCGCGGCCTTGATCGTTGTGCCCATTCTGTTCGGGCTGCTCGCCGGCGCCGGCCCGAGTCTCGGCAAGATGATGATCGAGGGCGTACTGCAGGTGACGCCCACGGCGCTGATGCTTGCTTTCGCGGTGCTGTACTTCGCCACGGTGATGGACGCGGGCCTGTTCGATCCGCTGGTGCGGCGCGTGCTCGCCACCGTGGGCGACGATCCGATGCGCATCAGCATCGGCACTGCGCTGCTGGCGACGGTGGTTTCGCTCGACGGCGACGGCACCACCACCGCACTGATCGTGGTCAGCGCCATGTTGCCGGTGTATCGGAAGACCGGCATGAACCCGCTGGTTCTCGCCACGCTGCTCGCCCTATGCAACGCGTTGATGAATATCGTGCCCTGGGGCGGTCCGGCCGCGAGAGTGGCCAGTTCCGTTCAAGTGGATATGAACGACATATTTTTGCCGCTGATACCCTCGATGGCGAGTGGTTTGATCGCGGTGCTGGGGATTGCCTGGCTGTTCGGACGCCGCGAGCGGGCTCGACTCGCGACCGTGCCCAACAAGCCCACACTGTCGCAACCCGTTCCCGAACTCGCATCTGCACTCGCAAAACCGGCGGACGACAGCGCGCGGCGACCTGGTCTTTTCTGGTTCAATCTGGTCCTCACGGTGTTGTTGTTCGCCGGCATCATCACCAAGGTGGCACCGCTGCCCGTACTGATGATGGTTGCGTTCGTGATCGCGGCAACCGTCAACTATCCGAACCTGAAAGATCAGCGGCAGCGCGTGGCGGCTCACGCGGAAAGCGTCGTCAACATCGTCATTCTGATTTTTGCCGCCGGCGCGTTCACGGGCATCCTGAACGAGACCGGCATGGCGGACGCGATGGCAACCGCTTCGCTTTCGGTCATTCCGCCATCGGTCGGTGTGTACCTCGCACCGCTCACCGGGCTCGCGGCCATGCCGCTCACGTTCGTAATGTCGAACGATGCTTACTACTTTGGGCTGGTACCCGTCATCGCCGAGGCCGCCGCGAATTATGGAATCGCGCCGGAGGCGATCGCGCGTGCATCGCTGGTCGCTCAACCCGTGCACATGCTCAGTCCGCTGCTGGCACCGATCTATCTGGTGTGCGGTCTGCTGAGCGTCGATGTGGTGGACGCACAACGATTTGCGTTGAAGTGGGCAATCCTCGTCAGCCTGATCGTGCTCGCTACAGCGCTGCTGACTGGCGCGATTCCACTGAGAGGCTCCCTCGCCTGAGCCGCAAACGCAATCGAATCAACGCCGCAGTCTTGCAAGGTCGTTAGTGCATCGCCCTCGCGAAGTTCGATCAGGTCGACGACGCCCGCTTCCTCATGCAGCCGCTCGAGCACGCCATTGATGCGTCGATCGGTGATGGGATTCGAGGACGGCGGATTCATGTTCAGGTTTCGAACCACCCCGTCGGCGAATTCGGCGACGTGCGCGTATCGATGGCCGACGACGCAGGCTTCGCCCAGCCCACCGCGTTGCACAGAACGCGCGCGATCACCGGGTCGTGATAGACAGGATACGTCTCGTGGCCAGGGCTGAAGTAAAACACCCGCCCTTTGCCGCGGCGGAAACAACAGCCGCTGCGGAACACTTCGCCACCCGAAAAACTGCTGATGAACACGAGTTCGTCCGGCGGCGGAATGTCGAAGTATTCACCGTACATCTCGTGCTTCGGAATCACGATCGGGTGCGGCACGCCGGCGGCGATCGGATGTTGCGGCGCCACCGTCCACAGCAGCTCGCGGTCGTCCGCTTCGCGCCAGCGCAGATTGCAGCGTGTACCCATCAGGCGGCGGAAGATCTTCGAGAGGTGCGCGGAGTGCAGAACGATCAACCCCATGCCGTCGAGCACACGCTGCGCAATGCGCTCGACCACCGTATCGTCGACCTTGTGATGCGCGAGGTGTCCCCACCACAACAGCACGTCGGTTGCATCGAGGCGCGCGGCGTCGAGGCCATGTTCCGGTTGCTCGAGCGTCGCCGTGGCGATCTCGTTTCCGGGCAGCCCCTTCGCCAACAACCGCGCGATGGTGTTGTGCATGCCGTCGGGATAGATGGCGGCTACTGCCGGATTCTTCCGTTCGTGAACGTTCTCGCCCCACACCGTGATGTTCATGATTTCGTCCAACGTGATTGCCAGCCTTCGGCCGGCTGTTCTTTCGCAAACGGCCATGCCGTTCCGAACGTGTCGAGATACGCGACCTCGCCCACCGGCTTGCGTCGCACCGGACCTTGCTTGTCGGTCGGATAACCAATCGGCAGCAGGCAATAGATCTGATTGTTGTCGGGGATGCGCAACGTCTCGCGCAGTTCCGCTTCGTGCGAGAGCGGAAAGTTGAACACCGATCCACCGAGGCCGAGTGCGCGTGCCGCAAGCAGCAGGTTCTGAACAGCGGGGAATGCGCTGCCGCCGGGTGTGCCGTGGCGGCCTTTCAAGCCAAGCACTGCGATGATTGCGGGACATTCCGCGAGGTGATGCACGAGATGCTCTACGCTGCGCAGCGAAAGCCGCTGCGAGCGCGGTAGCTCATCGATCGCTTCGGGACGCTCCGCGTAACGCGCGATGTAACGCTGCCACGGCGTTTGCGACCACTGCTGCATCTGCGCCTTCACCGCCGCGTCGCGGATGATGACGAAGCGCCAGTCCTGCGCGTTCTGTCCCGAAGGCGCACGAATGGCAGCGTCGAGCAGCTGAAACAGCACGTCTTCCGGGATTGCATCGGGTTTGAAACGACGCAGCGCGCGCGCGGTGTACAGCGTGCCGAACAATGGATGATCGGTCATGGTCAGTGCTTGGCGCCGAGCAACTGCGCGCCACCACGTCCTTGTTGGATAGCCGGCACGTACGTTGCGAGTCGCTTCTCCGTGGCCGGATCGGTGAGATCGATCGTGCGACCCTCTTCGGCCGACAAGTACGCAGCCATCGTCAACCGCACGATTTCGCGACCGTACGCCCAGTCGAGCAGCGGCGGCCGATTGTTCGTAAAGGCCTGCACCGCGTCCTGATTCTCGTCGACGTAGCCGTACAGGTCGGGTTCGTTCGGCTGCACTGCGAGCAAACCCTGACTGGCTGTCGATTTCTCGAGCGCGAGTTCCGCATCGGCAACGCCCGCCGCAGCCGCATCGCCAATGAAGATTTCGAGCGGCGAACGCAAACTGTTTGCTTCGAGCGCGTAACCGGGGCCGAGACCGTCGAGCAGCAGCCGCAAACCCTGCTTGTCGTACATCCACGACACCGTGAACTGACCCTGCACGCGCTGACCGGTTTCAGGATTCAGGAACGTGACGATGCCCGTCGCAAAATCCTCCGCGGGCGTTTTGGTGTAGTCGACGCCGTGTTTTGCGCGCAGTTCCTCGCGGTAACGCGGCAATCCCCACTTCAGCAGCGCCACTTGCGCGTTGACCGATTGCGGCACGAGAAACGTCGGCGACTTGCCGGGCGGCGTCAGCGCGTACCACGACAACGCGATGGAATGACAACCCATGTCGGAGAGCACACCGCCGCCCTGCTGCGTCGGATCCCAGAACCAGGCGTTGTGCGGACCGCCGTGTTCCTCGGCCGAACGCGCAAGCGCCAGCGGCCCCATCGCGCCGATCACGCCGCGCAACTGCCGCAACGCGTTCTGCACCGACTTCATGTGGATCTGGTTTTCGAAATAGGCGGTCGGCGCGCCGATCTGCTTTGCCAGCGCCATCACACGATCGGCTTCCGCGAGATTACGCGCGAGCGGCTTCTCGATGATCAGTCCGGTGAGTTTGGCGCCGGAGGCAACTGCCTGCGCCGCTTCTTCCAGCGCTGGCACGCGTGTGAAGTTCGGGCCGAAGAACGCGAGCACGTCGCAGTTGCGCGCGAGTTCGCCGATGGTCTTGTAGATGGTTCCCGCGCCGAGGCCGTTGTCGCGCACGAACTTCGCCAACCGTTCCGGGGGCGAGCGCGAGACCAACCCGGAAACTTCCACGCCGCGCACGCTGACCAACGAGCGCAACTGAAATTCGGAAATGAAGCCGCCGCCGATGATGCCGTAGCGCAGTGTCTTGCCGTTCATGAATCGTCAATCTTCCAGTGTGTCGTCGGGTAGTCCTGCCGCCAACGGTTCCGGTCGGGGGCAAGTGGTATCGAGAATGATGTGAGTGCCGATCTCGGATGCACGAATCGAACTTTCCATCAGATCGAGCACGTGCAGCGCGAGTTCGCCGGAGGCACGATGCGGCCGGTTGCGTTGCGCGCCACGCACCATGTCGGCAAGGCCGATGCCACGGCTCTGCTGCGCATTGCCGTGCGTTAGCGGCACATCGTGCCATTCGTCGCGGAAGTGTTTCTTGATCTGCACTGGGCCGCCGAACGTGTTCGGATCAGGCACGGCGAGCGTGCCTTCGGTGCCGTAGATTTCGATCCAGCGGTTGCGCGACGCCTGTACGTCGAAGCTGGTCACCAGCGTGGCAACGGGGCCGGACACGAAATCGACGACGCTGGAAACGTGCGTGGGCACCTGCACTTTCATGCGTTGCCCTTTCAGCGGTTCGCTGCCGATGATCCGCTCCGCGCGCGAAATGCGCGCGGAACTGGTGATGCGCCGCGCGGGGCCGAGCAGCATCACGAGCGCGGTGAAGTAATACGGACCCATGTCGAACATCGGCCCGGCGCCGTACTCGTAGAAAATCTGCGGCCGCGGATGCCACGCTTCCGGGCCGGGCGAGAGCATGAACGCATTCGCGCCCAACGGTTCGCCGATGGCGCCCGAGTCAATCAGCCCACGGCACGTCTGCAATCCGGCGCCGAGGAACGTGTCCGGCGCGCTGCCGATGCGCAGCCCCTTCGAACGTGCTGAAGAAACGAGTTCGCACCCTTCCTTCACCGTTAGCGCCAGCGGCTTCTCGCAGTACACCGACTTACCCGCATCGAGTACCGCACGGGAGACGCTGACGTGCGCCTGCGGAATGGTCAGATTCACCACCAGATCTACGCCTGCGTCGGTGAGCAGCCCATCTACCGAAAGCACTCGCGGAATCGTGTGCTCGGCGGCGAACGCCGCAGCGCGCTCAGCATCGATGTCGGCGCACGCGACGAGATCGATGAACGGCAGCGCGGTCAGTTTCTCGGCATAGACCTTTGCGATGACGCCGCAACCGACGATGCCGACGCGCGTGGCAATCTCGTTCGCCACGCGTTACTTCCGGCCCGCGGCGAGACCGTGGCTGGTCAGATAGCGATGACTCTTCTCGATCGCTTCGAACATGTCGGTGGCGCATTGATCGAGTTCCACCACGTGCCACTTCGCGCGGCTCGCTTTCGCAATCGCCGGCACGTCCATCACACCGTCGCCCACCGCAACCATCGGCGCTTCGTGATTCGTCGCCGGACCGTCTTTGATGTGCAACAGGCGCGCGCGTTCGCCGAGATTGCGCACCACACCGGCCGGGTCCGCGCCACCGACCTTCGCCCAGTACGTATCCACTTCCGCGAACACGCTCGGATCGAGCAGCCGGAACAGCATGGAGTGCGCCGTTTCGTTGCCGATGCGGTTGGAAAACTCCCACCAGTGATTGTGGTAACCGAGCGACATGCCGCGTGCGCGCACTTTTTCGTTGAAGGTGTTCAGTCGATCCGCGCACGTGCGCACGCCGTCAGCATCGGTGAATTTGTCGGGCGGCAGAAACGCAACTATCAGATCTTTGTTACCGATCGCATCCTGCAGATCGAGTACTTCCGCCGTTGCGTCCGGCTTCGGCAGCGCCACGTGTCCGCTCGACACCACGAGCCCGGCATCGGCCAGGCAGCGATTGAACGCACCGGGACTCAGATCGGCGAGACCCGCCACTTCCACACCGACATATCCGACGCGGCCGAGGCGCGCGAGTATCGGTGCGA
Source organism: Pseudomonadales bacterium (assembly GCA_041739525.1). GTDB lineage: Bacteria > Pseudomonadota > Gammaproteobacteria > Pseudomonadales > Azotimanducaceae > DATJGR01. The sequence goes on from JBGSNQ010000135.1 coordinate 21,953, forward strand.
GACCCTGCTTTGCTTCTTCGCGAAGCGAATACAACTGAACGGAAATCGGTGCTGTCATCGTGCCCCCCAGAATGATCGGACGATGTCGTAACGAAAGCCTGCGTGCAAGTCTCGACGAAACGCTTCGCGAACGAACTCGAGCCGTCACCTCGCCCGGCGTGCGGCGATGTAGCAATATGCGACGGTTACGTATGCGAACCGACCGGGGGAGTCTCATGGAATACGGCATCGTTCTACCGCACAACGAGATCGGCAACGATCCGGGCGCGATCAAAGCGTTCGCACAAGGCGCGGAAGCACTGGGTGCCACGCACCTGTTGATCTACGACCACGTCATGGGTGCCGACCCGAACCGGCCCGGCGGATGGAAGAACCGACCTTACGACAAAGACGTGGCGTTCCACGAACCGTTCACTACGTTCGCGTTCATCGCCGCAGTCACGTCGAAGATCGAGATGATGAGCGCGGTGCTGATCCTGCCGCAGCGCCAGACCGTGCTGGTCGGCAAGCAGGCGGCGGAAGTGGCGATCCTCTCCAACGGCCGGTTCCGTTTGGGTGTCGGCACGGGCTGGAACACCGTGGAATACGAAGCGTTGAACGAGGACTTCCATACCCGCGGTGCACGCCAGTCGGAGCAGGTCGATCTGCTGCGCAAACTATGGGGCGAAGACAGCTTCTCGTACGCCGGCAAGTGGCACACCGTCACTGCGGCGAGCATCAATCCGCGGCCTGCGAAGACGATCCCCATCTGGTTCGGCGGCGGCGCACCGGCGCTGCTCAAACGTTGCGGCGAACTGGGTGACGGCTGGATTCCGATTCAAGGGCCAACCCCCGAAGCGGCCGAGTCGTTGAAGACGATCCGCTCGTACCGCGAAGCGGCCGGAAAATCGTGGGACGGCTTCGGCGTGCAGGCACAGGCGCAGTTCCGCGGCGGCAATCCCGAACGCTGGCAACAACACGCCGGCAAGTGGCGCGATATCGGTGCAACACACCTTGCGGTGGCGTCGCAGAACGCCGGGCTTGTCGGCGTAGACGCACATCTGCAAGCCGCCGCGAGTTACCTGTCGGCCGTGCGCGAAATCGTCTGACTTGAGTACCGTCCGCAATCGCGCGAAGGACCTGCTCCCGCAGGTTCTGCTGACGCTGATGAGCATCATCCAGGCGTTGGCGCTCGAGTTCCTGTGGGACGACGTTCGCGTCGCCGAGCGGGCGCTGCGCTGGGACGCCGTATCGACGTGGTTTCAGATCTTCGCCGACATGCTGGCCATCATGCAGGTGTGGCTGCTGTACACCAGCGCAACGATGCGCGTGCGCTGGACGCCGTCGATGCGCGACCTGCTGATTCCGTTCCTGATCGGTATTCTCGAGTTCCTCCTCATCGATGTGACCGGCCCGAATCATCGCGGCTTGTGGTTTCTCACGCTTGCAGCGGTTTACACGGTCGCGTCGTGGGACGCGCAAAGCGTGTTCAGCCGTGCGCGCCTCGACCCCGACAACGCGGAATTCTTCCGGGGATTCACTCCGGCGCGCGGCTTCGACCGCTTCGAATCTCCGCTCATCATCGCCACGCTGATCGGGTTCGGATTGTTCGCGGAATTCGTCGACGATCCGCCGGGCCTCGTGCTGGCGGGAATCACGTTTGCGTGCGCGGTGCTGATCTATCGTATGGAAGTGGCGCGGCGATTCTGGGGCCGTTCCATGACGCTCAGACCCTTGGAGGACGACGAGAAACTGGTGACCGGGGATTGATCTGCCGCGTCGCTCAGTGCCGCGTGACGCGAGCCGCTTTCGGCCCCTGCAGCACCTTCAGCATCCGCTTCGTGGGGCCGAGTAAGTAGTCGATCGGTTCGTCGGTGAACGTGGCGTGGAATTGAAGCGGCGCGCTCGCGAGCAGCGCTTCGCAATCGCGCGAGAACACGATCGGACGTCCGCGCGGCTTCTCCTTCGCGACGAACACCATTGCGATCATGTGCCGGAACTCGTCCGACGGATTTGTTACGCCGCGGTGCCACAACAGCGAATCCCGCAGCAGCACGTCACCCTTACGAAATACGCCGCGCACCGGCGCCGCTTCAGAACGGCGCGCTTCGATCGCATCGTCCGGCACCGGCGTGGGAACCACGATGGCGTGTGTGCCGCGCCACAACTCGACGGCGCCGTTGTGCTCGTCGACGTCCTGCGGCACTACGTTCACGACCACCGCCGATGTAGGCCCGGCAACTCCCGTCACCGAAGGCGCATGCATCGCGTCCAGGTGCAGCTGCTGATACGTGCTGTCCGGGCAGTTCGTGTTGCCGTTGTAGAACTCGCAATACGCACCGTCACCGAGGATCGTAACCAACGCGTCACAGATCAGCGGATTCGCCACGTAGCTGGCAAACACATACGGTGCGACCGGCGGTGGCCCTTGCTGCAGGTGGCCGCGGTCGCGTGGATTGCCGCCGACGCTTTCGCAAAACGCCAACAGGTCGACCGAGTCGCGGTCCATACGGGTTTTCAGCGCATCCAGCGGCGCGTGATCGACGATCTGATCGAGCACCAGCACGCCATCGCGGCGCATCGCGTCGAGCAGGCGCTCGCGGTTCGCTTCGGAAAGCACACCACGAGCGCGCTCTTCCGGCGAAGGATCGACGTGGATCACTGCCCAACGCCCTTCTTCGCCGGAGCCACGACGCGTTGCGAGATCGAACCGAAGATCGAATGACCGCGTGCGTCGCGCATCTCGAGGCGCACGGAGTCACCGTAACGCAGGAACGGCGTCACCGCCGCGCCGCCGCGAATCGTCTCGATGGTGCGAATCTCCGCGATGCAGGTGTAGCCGACTCCGCCATCTGCGATGCTGGTGCCGCGTTCAAGGTCCTGCCGGTTCGACACGGTACCGGAGCCGACGATGGTGCCGGCACACAGGTTGCGGGTACGGCTCGCGTGTGCGATCAGATCGCAGAAGTCGAACACCATGTCCACGCCCGCGTTCGGGCGGCCGAACGCCGTGCCGTTGACGAACGCGAGCAGCGGCAGATGCACGCGGCCGCCGTCCCACGCGTCGCCCAGTTCGTCGGGTGTTACGGCCACGGGCGAAAAAGCCGACGCAGGCTTCGACTGAAAGAACCCGAAGCCCTTATCGAGTTCGCCCGGAATCAAACCGCGCAACGACACGTCGTTGACCAGCATCATCAACTTGATGTGTGCACCCGCATCGACACGCGACGTGGCCATCGGAACGTCGTCAGTGATCACCGCGAGTTCACCTTCGAGATCGATGCCCCAGCTCTCGTCGCCCGCCACGATGTCGTCGTGTGGAGCGATGAAATCGTCGGAGCCGCCTTGATACATCAGCGGATCGGTCCAGAACGTCTTCGGCATCTGCGCGCCGCGTGCGCGTCGCACCAGTTCCACGTGATTGACGTATGCGCTGCCGTCGGCCCACTGATAAGCACGCGGCAACGGCGAACTCACAGCGCCTTCGTCGAAAGCAAACGTGTTCGGGCAACGGCCGTCGTTCAACGCGGCCGACAGGGCCTCGAGCTTCGGAGCGGCCTCGCGCCATGTATCGAGCGCCGTTTGTAGCGTCGGTGCGATCTCTGCCGCGACCACCGCCCGCGACAGATCGCGTGAGACCACCACCAGTGTGCCGTCGCGGCCCTGCTTTAGCGAGGAGAGTTTCAGCGAGGCGAGTTTCACGTTGCGTTCTCCTCGTCGATCGATTGACGCGCTTTGTCGAGTGCATCGCGCAACACCGCACCTTTACCGATGTGGTTCGCCAGCAGCAACACGAGCCTCGCGTTCAGGGTGTTGCTTTGCACGTCCGATAGATCGCGATGCGCGTCGATCAGCGCCGCGTAGAACGCGTCGCCGTCGTCGAAGTTCGGCTCGACGTTGAGAGCGCTCACACCACCTCCTTCAATTCACATCCGAGCGCACGCCGCAGTGCACGACCGACCGCGGCGCTGTCGAGACTGCGCCAGCGCGCCGCGATGTGCTGATCGGGCCGCACCAGATACGCCGCACCGCCAACGAGGTCGTAACGGCGCGCGACATCGCCGGCGGCATCCGTGAAATCGACATCCAGTTCGAGGACTTTCAGGTCATCGATCTTGCGCAGCTCACCCGGTACCGATGGTCCCGCCACGAGCAGTACGAACGATCCGCCCAGCAATTCCAGAAGCCAGCCCGACTTCCCGCCCACGGCGATGGCCGCATCGGGACAGGGCGAACCGGGGCGCGCGAGCGGTGCGAACCGATCCGCGTCCGCCGTGTTCAATGGCGAATCGTCGTAGCGGCACGGCGACGACAATCGCCCGCTGTTGACCAGCGCGCGCGCAAACGGATAACGCTTCGCGAGCCGCAGTACCGAGTCCCGGAACACGTGGCTGATCGGGCTTTTCGGCGTGATGAAGTCCGTCGCACGCGTGGAGTGCAGCAGGTTCTCGGCCGCAGCGGGCTGCCGTTCGGCCTGATATGTCGACAGCAGCGCGGCCGGCGCGCCGCCACGGATCACGCGCGCGAGTTTCCACACCAGATTCTCCACCCCCTGCACGGCGCCGTTAGCGCCACGGGCACCGAACGGTGATACCTGATGCGCCGAATCACCAATGAACAGCACGCGGCCGTGCACCAGTTGATCGAGTTTCCGGCAGCGGAACGTGTAGGCGCTTGCCCATTCGAGATCCCACGTCCGGTCTGCACCGAGCATCGCGTTGATGCGCGGGCGGATGTTCTCCATGCGCAGAGCTTTAGCCGCGTCCGCATCGGCGCCGATCTGAAAGTCGACGCGCCACACGTTGTCGGGCTGCCGGTGCAGCAACACCGAATGGCCCGGATGAAACGGCGGGTCGAACCAGAACCAGCGCTCGGTCGGAAAGTCGGCGTGCATCGAGATGTCGCAGATCAGGAACTGATCGTGAAACTCCTGCCCACGCGCAACCGCACCGACCGATTCACGCACCAGACTGTTCGCGCCGTCGGCTGCCAGCAGGTAGTCGCATGAAAGCGGGTAACGTCCCTCGGGCGTTTCGACTTCGAGCCGCACGCCTTCGGCGCGCGACTCGACGCGCGTCACCCGGTTCTTCCAGCGCAGATCGACCCGCGGCAGCTGCCCGATCCGGTCGACGAGAAATTCCTCGACGTAGTACTGCTGCAGATTGATGAACGCCGGCATCTTGTGCCCGCCTTCGGGCTGTAGATTGAACTGGTATACCTGCGCGTCGCGGAAGAACACCTTGCCCAATTGCCACACCACGCCTTTTTCGAGCATCGGCCCCGCGCACCCGAGCCGATCCCAGATTTCGAGCGTGCGCTTCGCAAAGCAGATCGCGCGTGAGCCGGTCGATACCGTGTCGTTGTCGTCGAGCACCACGCTGTCGATGCCGCACTCGGCAAGCGCGATGGCCGCGGTCAGTCCGCTCGGACCCGCGCCGACGATGACGACCGTATGGTGGCGCGGCGATGCCGCGTCCTGGTCGGCGCTGTGCCGATACGCGTAGACCGGATTCTGACGACCGCTCGACACGGGACGCAGCGCCTGTCAGGCCACCTCGTTCTGCAGCGAGTGCCACATCTGATCGTCGCGCTCCGCCGTCCAGATGCGCGGATCACGGTATTCACCCGCTTCGTCGTAGCAGCGCGTGATGTCGAACGGAAGGCAGTGTTCGAATATCACCCAACGACCGTACTTTGGCGCAAGCTTCGCGTACGTTTCCTTGTAGCAGTCGGACAGCGACTGGCCTTTTGCGCGTGCCTGCTTGACGCTGCCGTACATGTCCGCAAGAAACGCACGCGTGCCTTCGATGGCATCGCGCGACTTCGCGGCGCTCGTCAACGCATCGCCGCGGCCAGGCACCAATCGTTCCGGCTTCAGTTCCAGCAACCGGTCGAGCGTTGCAGGCCAGTCTTCGTGATACGCATCGCCCGTGTAGGGCGTAGCGCCGAACTCGACCAGATCGCCCGAGTACAACACTTTGTGTTTCGGCAGCCACACGATCGTGTCGCCTTTCGTATGCCCGCGGCCCGGATGCCAGATCTGCACCTCCACGCTGCCGAGGTGAAGCGTCAGCTTGCCGTCGAACACGATGTTCGGCCACGTGAGACCCGGCACCGAATCGACCCCTTCGAACAATCGGGGAAAACGACCGAGCTCCGAATCGAAATCCTGCTGGCCGCGCTCCACGATGAGGTCGTACGTGTTGCGGCTCGCGATGATGTTCTGTGCGCCATATGCGGAGGCACCGAGCACGCGCACCGCGTGATAGTGGCTGAGCACGATGTGTTTGATCGGCTTGTCGGTGACGCCGCGAATCCGGTTGATCACATCCTGCGCCATGATCGGCGTCGCTTGTGTATCGACAACCAACACGCTGTCGTCGCCGATCACGATGCCGGTGTTCGGATCGCCTTCGGCCGTATATGCATACGCGCCCGGTGCGAGTTCGGTGAATGAAACCTGCTTCGGTGCGAGATCGCCCTTCGACGCAAACTGCTTTGCCACGGCCGCTGTCCTATGTCTTGAATGGCTGCATTGGTAACATCCGCCCGCGCCGCGGACAATCCCTCTCTTCTGGGTCCCTTCGGGTTCCCTCCCTTTTGCGCAGCACGGAACAGAGCATGCCGACGCCTTTTCGAATCGACATCCCAGAAAGCGAAATCACCGACCTGCACGCGCGTCTCGACGCAGCGCGCTGGCCGGATCAGATCGGCGATCCATGGGTGTACGGCACCGATATCACCTATCTGAAAGAACTGGTGCACTACTGGCGGCACCACTTCGATTGGCGTGCACAGGAAGCGAAGCTGAACCGGTTCGATCAATTCCGCACCCGCATCGGCGACCACGACCTGCACTTCATCCACCAGCGCTCGACCAACACGCACGCTCAGCCGCTGTTGATCACCCACGGCTGGCCCGGTTCGATCAGCGAGTTCGTCAAGATCATCGAGCCGCTGACGCAGCCCGAACGATTCGGAGCCGACTGGCGCGACGCGTTCCATGTGATCTGCCCGTCCATTCCCGGCTACGGTTTTTCCCGCGCGCCGCAGCAGCCCGGTTTCCAGCCGCGCGCCTGCGCAGAACTGTTCATGAAGCTGATGGACGAACTCGGCTACCCGCGCTACTTCGCACAAGGCGGCGATGTCGGTTCTGCCGTAACGACGTGGCTCGGCGCGCTCGGCGGTGACCACGTCAAGGGCATCCATCTGAATCTCGTGTTCGCGCGGCCGCCGAAAGATGATCCGATGGCCGGCGTCACCGAGGCGGAACAGCGCGCGTTGACCGAGCGGCGGGAACATATGACCAACGAAGTGGGCTACCAGCACATTCAGGGCAGTAAGCCGCAAACACTCGGTTACGCGCTGAACGATTCGCCGGTGGGACTCGCCGCCTGGATTACCGAGAAATTCCACAAGTGGACACACCACACCGGCAATCACGAAGACGCGATCAGCAAAGACGAAATACTGACCGACGTCAGCATCTACTGGTTCACGCAGAGCATTACTTCCTCGGTGCGGATGTACTACGAAAGTCGCCGTTACGAAGGCCTTCCGTTTCCCGAACGCGTCGACGTCCCCACTGCCGTTGCGAACTTTCCCGGTGAGCTGTTCCTGCCGCCGCGCGCATGGGTCGAAAAGCAGTTCAACCTCGTGCACTGGTCGCACCCGGCGCGCGGCGGGCATTTCGCGGCCCTCGAAGCGCCGGATCTGCTCGTAGACGACATCCGCACCGCATTCCGCCCTCTACGTTAGGCCAAGCTCATGCGCTATCTCGCTTTCCTGCTGTGTCTCTTCTGCGTCAATGCGTGCGGCAACGATGCGCCACCACCGGGCACCGCCAACGCCGCGCCCATAGAAGCGGGCGCTGTTCCGCCGGAGGCGGGTGAACCGCTGCAGACCGAACCGTGGCATTACCCGCGCGAGCGGATGGTCGACGGCAATCGTGTCGTCGTGTACACACCGCAGATTCGTTCGTGGCCCGATTTCACCCGTTTCGAAGCCATCTCGGCGGTCGAGTTTCAACCGAAAGGCGGCGGCGCCGCGCGTTACGGCACGACGACCATCTCTGGCGCCACCGAAGTGGATCTCGACAAGCGACTCGTCATCGTCACCGAGCCGAAGGTGGAAGACGTTTCGTTCCCCGGCAGCGATGCCGCCGCGGATGCCGACGAAGCGGCGATGACACGCATCGTGATGCGCGATCGCGTCGAAATACCGCTCGACATGTTCCTGCTCTATTTGAGCGACGACGTGCTCGAAACGCCGCCGCCGAAAGGCTTCAACACCCAGCCGCCGCCGATCCACGTCGCCGACACGCCCACGCTGCTGTTGTTCGTCAACGGCGATCCGGTGCTGACGCCGGTGGAGAAGACCGGACTCGAACTGGTGGTAAACGCGAACTTTCCGGTGTTACGCGACACCGCATCGGGCACTTACTACCTCATCACCGGACCGCAACGATTGCAGGCGCGCGACCTGAAAGGTCCGTGGACCAAAGCGGGCGATCTGCCGGCGGGATTCGCGCAGATCGATCCGAAGGGTGAACAGGCCTCGATCGCTGCGGCTGTAACAACACCTGTTAGCGACGAGCCGCTGCCGAAGGTGATCGTCTCGCAAGGACCTGCCGAACTGATCGTGACGGAAGGCAAACCGCAGCTGAAGGAAATCCCCGGTACGGGTGGGCTGCAGTACGTCGAGAACACCGATAGCCCATTGTTCGAACTGAAAGGCACGTACTACTTCCTGGTATCGGGGCGCTGGTTCGAGACGAAACGTCTCGATAAAGGGCCGTGGAAGTTCGTGCCGAATCTTCCGGATGCGTTCTCGCAGATTCCGCAAGACAGCGACATGGCGGACGTGCGCGCATCGGTGCCCGGTACCGTCGAAGCAAAAATGGCCGCGCTGGAAGCGCTGCTGCCGACGCGCAAATCGGTGGCGGTGGGCGCTGCGCCCGACGTGAACGTGACGTACGGCGGCGATCCGAAGTTCGAGAAGATCGAGGGCACACAAGTGTCGCGCGCGGTGAACACCGGCAACGATGTGATTCTGTACGACGGCACCTATTACCTCGTGTACGAAGGTGCGTGGTACACGTCGGCATCGCCGAGCGGTCCGTGGGTCGCCGCTGCTACGGTGCCCGACGCCATCTACCAGATTCCGCCGAGTTCGCCGTCGTATGCAGTGACACAGGTCGTCGTGCAGGAAGCGACACCGACAACGATCGTGTACTCGTATCCGCCGTCGTACAGCACCGGCGTCTACGTTGCGTACGGTGTGCCGTGGTACGGCACCGGTTGGTACTACCCGCCCTACATCTATGGCCCGTACTACTACCCGTACTGGGGCGCGTCGTACGGACACGGTTATTGGTACAGCCCGATGACCGGTGCATACGGTTCGCGTTCGGTCTGGTACGGACCCTATGGCGGCTACAGCTACAGCCAGGGCTACAACCCGGCAACGGGCCGGTACGGCTACGTCGAAACCGCGTGGGACGGCGAAGACTGGAAGAGCCACAGCGAGAAATACAACCCGCGCACCGGTGTCGCCACCGAGACGTCGCGTCACTACTCGGCCAACGACAACATGGCGCGCATGAACCGCACCGTGGAGGGACCGAACGGCGGCGCGATCGGCATGGAACGCAAGACCGACTTCGACAACCAGACCATGACGACGAACCGCAAAACGTCGCAAGGCGGTTCGTCGTCGACGACACGCACGTGGGATGGACAGGGGGGTACGACGACATCCGGCACAGTGACGACCGGAGGCGGCAAGACAGCAACCATCGAAGGCGAGCATCAGATCGGTCAGGGCGGCAACACGACCATCACCGGCTCCGAGGGCGGACAGGCATCGGTGGACCGCAGCGTCGGGCCGGGCGGCACAGTGACGCGGGAAGGCACGTACACGAAGAACGGCCAGACCATCGACACCACGACGAAGCGCAGCGGCGACACGACCGCGACCAAAGTGCAGGGCAGCAACGGCGGACAAGCCGCATCGATCTCCAACGGCGGCAACCGCACCACGGTCGGCCAGTCCGGCAGCGGCGACGTGTATGCCGGCCATAACGGCAACGTCTACAAGAAAACCGACAACGGTTGGCAGCAACACGACCAGGGTGGCTGGAAACCGGTAGATACCCCCGACCGGCCTAACCAGGCCCCCTCAACGACCTCGTCGGGGCAACGCGAACGTCCTGCACAAGCACCTTCGTATTCGAGCGAGAGCATTCAGCCGCGCCAATCGGGCAATGTGCAGAACCGCGCCAGCGGCGGTTACGGCGGCGGCAGCTATGGTGGCGGCAACTACGGCGGTGGCGGGCGCTACGACGGCGGCTACGGTGGCTCCAACGAAATGCGCCAGCTCGATCGTGATGCGCGCGCACGCAGCGGCGGCTACGACCGTTTCGAGCAGCGCCGCAGTATGTCGGCGGGCAGCAGCCGGGGTGGCTTCAGCCGTGGTGGCGGGCGCGGCGGCGGCGGTCGCAGGCGATAGGACACGTCACATCGGCGAGCGGCCGTTGACGAGACCGAGGCCCTCGGTCTTGTACGCCAACAACTGCAGCAAAGTGTCCGAAGCGTTTTCGCGGACCGATGCATTGAGCGCGAGAAACCAGTTTTCCTGCGTGCGATAGATCGGCCGCGTATACCAGCCGAACAGACCGGCCCGATGTGACGACGCCGTGGTGTTGCTGCCCGTGCGATGCCACACGCGGCTTTCGAACACCATCATCGTACCGAGCGGTGCGGTGATCGGTACCGACTCGTCGGCATCCGCCGGCGTCGGATTGCGGCCCCGCAAATGGCTGCGCGGCACGACACGCGTACCACCGTTCGCAGCGGTGAATTCGTCGAGACACCACGCCACGTTCACGCCTTGCGGCGCAGCCGGCCACGTTCCAGAGACGTTGATTGTCGTCGCCAAAGTCGAGCCCGAAGCGCGGCTGCTCGCGCCCCTGTGTGCGATCGTCGGCGGCTGCTTTGTACAACGCGGTCCGCGCTCTGTGCAACTGATCGGCGCTCAATACGCCCTCGACCAGACACAAACCATACGTCGCAATGTCGCGCTCGGCCTGATCGAGATCGGACGTGAGTGCAGGCAGCTGATTCACGGTCATTCCCCCAACAGTTCGCCGATCGGCTTCAGTTCCTCTACCCGATCGCACACCGCCTTCACCGCCAGCATGATCGGCATGCCGAGCAACAGACCCCAGATGCCCCACAACCAGCCCCATGCCAGCACACCGACGAACACGACCACCGGATTCATACTGCTTGCGCGGCCCGTCAGCCACGGCATCAACATGTTTCCGACGATGGTGTGGATGACCAGCGAAGCGCCGGCAACGATCAGCGCCGTTTCGATCTGCCCGAATTGCACGAATCCGACCAGCGCCGCGCCGCCCGTAACTGCGATCGCACCGAAATACGGAATCAGATTGAGTATTCCCGACAATACGCCCCACACCGCGGCGTGCTGCAGACCGATCCACAGGAACGCGAGCCACGTTGCAACTCCAACGAGCACACTAAGGAGCAACTGCACCAGGAGATAGCGTTTGATCTGGTCCGTGATCTCGTCCAGCGCTTCTACTGTGATGCGCTTCTTCGCGAAGTCCGGCCCGGCGATTCGCGCCATCTTGCGCCGGAACGCGTCTCCCGACGCGAGCAGAAAGAAGGTGACGAAACCCACCACCGTCGCCTGCCCGAGCAGCGCCACGAGGCCGAGCGTTCCGGTCCACAGATGCTGCTTGAGGTCGAACTTCGGCGCCTCGATCTGCACGCGCGTCACGCCGCCCGATGGAGGTTTGGCGGTGGCCGTATCGGCAGCCGCCTGCTCGATTTGAGTCGCGGCCGCCTGCATGTTCGCGATGGCGCTGTCGGGCGTGCGTGTCTGCGGTCGCAACGCCTGGCGGATTTTCTGCGCGGTGTCCGGCAGAGACTCGATCAACGCGTTCGCGTCGTCTTCCATCGAATACAGCGTGGCGACGGTGCCGCCTATCAACAACGCCAGCAGCGCTGCGGCGCCGATGGCGCGCGGGATGTGCCACGCCTGCAGCCGATCGACGATCGGCGACAGCGCGTAGCTGAACATCAAGCCGAGCAGAACCGGTATGAAGACTGCCGCGGCCCAGTCGAGCAGCCACAACACCGCACACACGGCGACCACCGCGAGCGCGACGCTGCGCACGACGATCGGAAATCTGTCGCCCGCCTCAACCACCGGTGCATCTTCATCCTTCTCCACGCCGCTCCGCCGTCGTCCAATCCGGGTATCGCCCGATGCTATTGGATTTGTCGAAGCGACGCGCGGCTAACTGCCCTTCACGTATCCCATGCCTTTGACGATGAGACCGTCGCGCACGTGCATCAGGTTCACGCCGCGCACCGAGCTCGCGTCGTCGTCGCCCCATCGAAATCGCCAGAAGATCGTCGCGCGTTCGCCGTCGACTACGACGTCTTCGAGGTCGAACCGCGTGCCCGGTGTCGTGACGATGCCTTTCCAAAGCGCGAGGCACGCTTCACGGCCGACATGGCGCGAGCCGTTCGGCGCCGGTGTAGAGTTCTCGAGCACACAATCGGGTGCAATCAGATCGTCGAGCAGCGACGGATCGTGCAACTGGAATGCGTCATTGAAGCGGCAGATCACCTCAGCGGTTTTGGCTTCGACGGTCGAGTTCATCGTTGCACCGCCGCTTGCTTCGGCTGCCCGGCCTGATAGAGCGCGAACTCGTCGCCGAATGCTCTCGCCACATGCGGCCGCTTCTGCACGCGTGCGAAGTAGTCGCGCACGGCCGGCCATTGCGCGAGGTCTACGCCGGTGAACGCCGCCCAGTTGAGCACCGTGACCAGATAAGCATCCGCCACCGAGAATTCAGGCAATGCCAACGCAGAGAAATACAGATTCATTTTTCACTTCCTTTTTGTACATATCAGTACATAAACATGCTATATCAAGAACTGTTACTATTTCCACACGATAAAGATATTTTTGTACTGATTGGAAACTGAGAATGAATGACAACCATCATATTCGCCGCGGCCGACCGCGCACATACGATCCCGGCGAGGCGCTCGAACGCGCAACGGAAGCATTCTGGCGGCAGGGTTACTCCGCGACGTCGCTCGACGCTCTCAGTGAAGCTACTCGTATGAATCGCCCCAGCCTTTACGGCGCATTCGGCGACAAGCACGCGTTGTACACCACCGCGCTCGAGCGCTACATCGCCGAGGGTCGCAGCCAGATGGAAGCGGCGCTCGACGACGAACTGCCGCTGCGCGACGCGTTGATGCGCGTCTACGACGGGGCGCTGGCGATGTATTTCCCGAACAAGAGCGCGGCGCGCGGCTGCTTCCTGATCGGTACTGCGGTTACCGAGTCGATGACGGATGCAGACGTACGCGAGCGGCTCGGCCGCGGTTTGCGCGAGTTCGACCGGTTGTTCGAACGGCGCTTACGCGTTGCGCAGGCACAAGGCGAACTCGCCACCTCGGCCGATCCGGCGGCACTCGCCGGCATCGCATCGGCCATTCTGCATTCGCTCGCGATGCGCTCCCGTGCCGGAGACTCACGCGCCGTGCTGCGGGCTTTGGCAGAGTCCGGCGTGGCATTGATCTGCGGTGCTTCCGGCGCGCCCCCGAAACCGACACAGCGCAGGGCGCGACGCACTGCCCGCTCCTAGCGGCCACAACTGAAACACTCAACCTTCGAGCGCGGCGACCTCAGCCGTCAGGCGCGCTGACGTTTCCGTACCGCTGCGCAGCAGGTTCATCAATAGCCCGATCATCAACCGCGGCCGCTCGCGTTCGAGCTTGCCGAACGCGGTGGTGGTGAGCGCGTAGCATTCCACCGGCGAGTCCGCGCGCACATCGGCCGAGCGCACGCCGCCAGCAATCAGCGCCGATTCGCCGAACCCCATACCAGGCGTCAACGTGGAAAGACGTTTGTAGCCGCCCTTCGGCAGGTCTACCACCACACTGACGTCGCCCTTCACGAGGAAGTACAGCGCATCGGCCGGATCGCCGCGATGCACGATCAACGCGCCCGGCTCGAACTCGCGCCGCTCCACCACACGCTCGAGGTGAGCAACGTCCGCGGCGCTAACGCCCGCACAGAGGCGATGCTCCAGCAACCCGCCGAGCGACGCATCGGCGCGACGCACGGCATAACGTTCCAGCAGTTGCCTTTCGCACCACTCGAGGCCGAGATCGAGCTGCGGCTGAAACGTCACGGCGTCGGCCGCTCTCGGATCGAGTTCCGCACCGAACGACGCGAGTAGATCGCCGCGCCGCACGCGCGTGAACACCAGATGCCGGCCTTCCGCCGCACAGCGCTGCGTCAACGCCGCGAGCATCCGCGTCGCCGGGGCGTCGACATGTGCAACACGTTTGAAATCGAGCACCGCGAAGTCGATCGCGGCACCGCTATCGATGATCTCGCGCACCACCCGCTCTGCCGTCGCAAAACGCAAGTCGCCCTGCAACTCGTAAATCGCCGCACGTGCACCGTGTTCGTCCAGCAGATGGGCCTCGTTCGCCGGGCGGCGCCGCTTGGAGCGAACCGTGGCAAGCGTGTAACGGGCCCGAACCGTAGAACCCGAGGGCCGCGGCGGATGCAGGAAGTGCAGACCGAGATCGTTCGACAACGCTTCGCACACCGCTACGCCGCGCACGCTGTTGCCGCGCTCGTCGAGCGCCGGCGAAAACACCCCTATACCGAGCTGGCCGGGCAGCACCGCCACGATGCCGCCGCCCACACCGCTCTTCGCCGGCATGCCGACGCGGTAAACCCATTCGCCCGAGAAGTCGTACATGCCACACGTCGTCATGACGCTCAGGATCGGATCGACGAACTCGGAGCTCACTGCACGCGCACCGGTCACCGGGTTCGTGCCCCCGTTGGCCAGCGTCGCACCGATCATCGCAAGGTCGCGGCAGTCGATCAGAATCGAACACTGCTTGAAGTACAGTTCGAGTGCGGGCTCGGGATCTTCGCTAACGATTCCGTAGTTGCGCAGCATGTGACCGATGGCGCGGTTGCGATGGCCGGTGGCGCGCTCCGATTCGAACACCGCCTCGTCGATGTGTAGCGGCCGGCCTGCGTAGGCGGAAATCGCACCGACCACGCGATCGACTCTCGCCTCCGCAGTGGTGCCCGCGACCAGCGAAGAAGTGGCAATGGCACCGGCATTGATCATCGGATTCAAGGGCCGGCCGGTACCGGGCTCGAGACTGATCGAGTTGAACGCGTCGCCGCTCGGCTCCACGCCGATCGCCTGACTCACGCGTTCGCTGCCGCGATCTTCGAGCGCAACGCCGTAGATCAGCGGTTTCGAAATCGACTGAATGGTGAACTGCTGCCGCGTGGTGCCGACTTCGTACACGTGGCCGTCGACCGTCGCGATCACCAGGCCGAACGAAGCTGGATCGGCGCGGGCGAGCTCGGGGATGTACGTCGCCACGTGACCGGTGTCGAGTTTCGAGACCCGTGCGTGCAGCTCTTCGAGGTAGCGCCGAATCGGCGACCGGGTCGGGTCGTTGGTGATGTTCGTGGTCACGCCGACGACGCATGCAACATTTGTGCGCACTTTGGCACGCAGAAAATCCGGGGTTGCGTTGCGATTTCGGCGCGTACTGCACCAAACTGGGCGCGGCGATGCACCAAGATGGTGACATCGCCCAAAGACTACCGGGTCAGTTGTTCGTGGTGGCGGTGCCGAGGATGACCGCGGTGGAGCAGTTGTACACGGTGCTCTTGGTACCCATGCACCAGTTGATGTCGTTGTTCGCCTGCGGCCGATACACCGGCTTATCGCCGTCGTTGCGATTGCACAGACAGCGGCCGCAACTGCTCTTACCGCAACAGTCGTTGTAGCTGATCACGTAGCGTTTGCCGTCTGCCGGATTCTCACAGGTGCCGATCCACGTCAGCGGCGACATCTCCGTGCCGGGCGGGCACTCGTTGCGCGTACCGCCGCAACAGCTGCAAAGAAAACCGTCGATGCCGCAGTAGCGCCAGTATTCGCACGTCGACGGATCGCCGGGGTCTGCTGGATTGCCGGTACTTTGCGGCGGTACGAGCGGCCCGCCGCCGCCGTGACTTGCCGCGCGTGCAACCGGCAACAACGGCACTGCCGCCGCGCCGACCAGGCTGGTTGCCAACAAGCCGATGAAGCCGCGACGGGAACTCTGCCGCGCGACACCGCGAGCCTTGTTCTCCATCCATAGATCGAACCAGCTCATACGTTAGGCCTTCACTCGATCCGGTTAACCATGTACGGCGTTTCGCCAACGCCATGGATCGTGTGCATGTACGTGCCCGCATTCGCGTCGTACACATCCACGGTTCCTTCGACATTCGCGACGATCAGGCGCGGCGACGCATCGGCGGTAACGTCGATTGCGATCGCCGCCGTCTTCAGAGGAATCTTCGCTACACGCGCTTTACGCGCTACGTCGAATACCCACACTTCCGTCGCCGGGTCTTTGTGGCTGCCCGCGTAGCCCTTCGGAATCATGCCGACGAAGAGGCGTCCGTCGGGGTGACCAGCGCTCCAATGCCAGCCGGCCGGACGCCAGCCGTCTTTTCGCTCCTGTTCGGTCGTCAGCCACCACGTGTCGGCGACGCGTGCCACTTCCTTGTCCGCGGCGATCACCTGAACACGGCCGAGGAAGCTCGGGAAGTACCAGTTCGACCCGATGCGACTCGACTTCTCCGTCAGCGGGTCTTTGTCGATGTCGATGAACGGCTTCGAGTGGCTGCTGCTCTCGAGCGCACCGTGTTCGTCGAGCGTGATCGCGAGCAGGCTGCCGTCGCCGCAGAGCATGAAGAAACCGCGTTCGACGGTGGCATAAACCAGCGCGCACCCCGGTGTCGGAATTTCGCCGACGAACTGCCGCTTGTCGAGATCGACCACGCTGACCGACATCGACGGATTCATGTTGAACACCACGAGAAAACGGCCGTCGGCCGTGAGGCTGGCGCTTGCCTTGTTCACCACGGTGTTGGCGCGCTTCGTCGGGATCTCGATCTCCGCCACCACGCCCAGTGTGGCCATGTCGTAAACCGTCACGAGATCCGCGCGCGTGCCGCGGCTGCCGTGGCTGTAGTACGTCTCACCGACGTACAACTCGTTGCGTGCGACCGACATGTCGAGCGTGGCGAACTGGCCCGCGCTCAACATGCCGAGGAACTCCTGTGTGTCCGCATTCACCAACGAGAACTTCGAGTCGATCAGGTTGCTGAACGCGAAGTCGTGTATCAGCGCGAGATGCGGACCGTACGGCGTCGCAACTTTGGCGACACCGAGTACCGATTCAGCGGGAAGGTCTGCCGTTGTCGAAGCCGCGGCGCAACACAACAGGCAAAGTGAAAACCATCTCTTCATCTGAAACCGTTCGTCTGGACTTTCCGTCTGGAAAGGAACCGTTCGTCTGCAGGATTGTATAAATGCTCGACGTCAGCGAACCTAGCGCCGGTGGGGGGGCGTGTCAATTCATCTAACAATCGTTTCGCCTAAGAAGGAGAAGAGGATGAGCGGCAGATGGCGCAATTGGGGAGCGGTGGCGCTCGCGGTAACCGCGATCGCTCCGAGTGTTCGGGCAGCCGAAGCGCTGATGGAAGAAATCACCATCACCGCGCAGAAGCGCGAACAGCCGCTGCAGGACGTTGGCATCGCGGTGACCGCGTTCACCGGCCAGCAGATCCAGCAGCTCGGCTTTACAAACAGCATCGACATCGTCGCTCATACGCCCGGCATGACGTTCGGCACGCCGACCGCGGCAGGCAACAACGCCAACATCGCGTTGAGGGGTGTCGCGCTGAACGACTTCAACGACAACAACGAATCGCCGGTCGCCATCTACATCGACGAGGTGTACGTGAGCGCTATTGCCGGCGCAACGTTTCAGTTGTTCGACCTCGACCGGGTTGAAGTGCTGCGTGGTCCGCAGGGTACGTTGTTCGGCCGAAACGCATCCGGCGGTCTTGCGCAGTTCATCAGCGTCGCGCCGGGCAAAGAATTCGAGGGCTACGGCAACCTCACTCTGGGGCAGAACGGGCAGGTCAAATCCGAACTAGCGGTGAACGTACCGCTCACCGACCGCGTCGCAGCGCGACTCTCCGTCGCGCAGGACAAGTACGACGGCTACGTGCACAACCGTGTACCCGGTGTTCACAATCCGAACGACGCAGACAATACCGCGGGCCGTCTGCAGATCGCCTGGGACGTCACTGACGAGCTGTACTTTCTCGGCAAAGTGCACGGATTCCGCACCGACAACCGCGACGGTTCGTGGCAACACCAGTCGACGCAGTCGGGTGCCGGCCCGAACGGCGACGTGAACATCCCGCTGCCCGCAGATGAGGTAAACCCGAACCCGCTCGTTGCCAACGGGCCGGGGAACGACGTCTTCGGCTATCGCGATACCGACGGCGATCCTTGGGCCGGCGACTACGATCGCGACGGCCCGCTGAAGATCGAGAACTACGGTTACAGCGGACGGTTCAATTGGAACATCACCCCGAACCTCGAGTTGACGTCGATCACGTCGTGGGACCACTACACGCGAATGTTCGGTGAGGACACCGACGTAGGACCCACGCCGGGACTCGTTCCGACGTTCGACTCCGACATCGACCAGTGGACGCAGGAATTCCGCCTCGCCGGTTCTTCCGAACGGACGAATTGGGTGGCGGGCCTCTTTTACTTCAACAGCAACGTGCACGGATTGATCGACCTCGGTGCGTTCGCGCTCACCCCAACGGCACCGTTGTGCCGCAATGGTCCGTGTCTGCCGCCCGATACCGAGTGGCTGATCTTCTACAACGCAAACTATCACCAGGACACCGAGTCGCTGGCGGCCTTCGGCCAGATGGAATACGACCTCACCGACAAATTCACGCTGATCGCCGGACTGCGCTATACGGATGAGAAGCGCAGCCTCGGGTTCTTCGCGCAAGACGTCGCCGGATTTCCCGAGAGCGTCGGCCTGCCGAACAACATTTACATGGACTTCACCAAGCCGACGGTCGGCAACCTCATCCACAACGACAGCGACAACTGGACCGGCAAAGTCGAAATCGACTGGCACGTCCAAGAGGACATTCTCGCGTACGCTTATGTGGCGCGCGGCGCGAAGTCGGCAGGTTTCAACACGGGTCTGCTCGACGAAAACGGCATCTTCAACACCGTCACGCCGCGGCAGGTGCCCTTCAACCAGGAAACTCTCACGGCCTACGAAGCGGGCTTCAAGAGCACACTCCTGGACGGTCTGATGCGGTTGAACCTGTCGGCGTATTACTACGATTACACCAACTTCCAGGCATTCGCCTTCCAGAACCTCGGCCAGTTGATTTTCAACACCGACGCGACGGTAAACGGTGCCGAGATGGAAATAACCGTGTCGCCGACGGACCGGTTCGAGGCATCGTTCGGCGGAAGCTGGATTCACGAAGCGGAAGCGCAAGACATTCCGAGCTACACCGATCGCATCCGCGACCGCCGCATGGTGCTGGCGCCCGAATGGCAGTTCAACACGATCCTGCGCTACTCGTTCCCGCTGCCGCAGGGTGCGAACCTCACCGCACAATGGGATGGCTTCTATCAGTCGAAAACGTACTTCGACATCCAGAACTATCCGATCTCGGCGAGCGACAACTATCAGGTGTGGAACGCGCGCCTGATCTACAACACGTCCGACGAGAAGTGGACCGTTACGGCGTGGGTAAACAACGTGTTCGATGAAGAGTATCTCGTATACACCTTCGATTTCACGAACTCGTTCGGCTTGAACCAGCTCGGTTACGGCACGCCGCAGTGGGCTGGCGTCACCGTCGGGTACAAGTGGTAAGACGCTGCGCCGCAACCGCGTTGCTGCTCGTCGGCAACCTCGGCCACGCGGATGCACGTTTCGACTACATGATGAGCTGCCAGGGTTGTCACCGCGACGATGGTCGCGGCAACCCGGGCAACGTTCCCGACCTGCGCGACGAACTCGGACTGTTGTTGGCCGAACCGGGCGGACGCCGCTATCTCGTGCAGGTGCCCGGTTCGCGCAACGCGGCGATGGACGATGCGGCATTGGCCGCGGTGCTGAACTGGATGGCGCCCGAGTTCAGCGCCGCCACGCTTCCCGCCGACTTCAAACCGTTCACCGCCGACGAAGTCCGACGCTTTCGCAACGAGCCGATCGGCGACATTGCCGCCGACCGCGCAAAGCTGATCGAAGAAATCAATCGCCACGATCGTTGAGGGCGGCTTTCACAACGGCGGCGTTCCCTGTCTAATCTCGTGCCCGTTCAAACAGGACTCACCGCACGATGGAAGCAACTTCGCATCTGCCTCGCCCGCTCCGACCGCTCCCGTGGCTGCTGTTCGGCAGTCGCTGGCTGCAGGTTCCGCTGTACCTCGGCCTGATCGTCGCGCAGGGCATGTACGTCGTTCAATTCATGCGCGAGTTGTGGCATCTGATCGCGGACGTTCAGTCGTTCACCGAAACCACCATCATGCTGTCGGTGCTCGGACTCATCGACGTGGTGATGATCTCGAATCTTCTGATCATGGTGATCATCGGCGGCTACGAAACGTTCGTGTCGCGCCTGAGCCTCGAAGGCCATCCAGACGAACCGGAGTGGTTGTCGCACGTGAATGCGAACGTGCTGAAGGTGAAGCTCGCGACGGCAATCATCGGCATCTCGTCGATCCACTTGCTGAAAACGTTCATCAACGCGTCGAACCTCGATGAAAAGACCATGCACTGGCAGGTGGTCATTCATCTGACTTTCGTCGGTTCGGCCGTGGCGATCGCCTACATCGATCGGCTGATGGCCCCGCCTGCGCAGAAGCACGCGTAGCCTTGACGCGTTCGGCGTTACGGATTTCTTTCGTTGGCTCGGCACGTGAGGATCGTTAGATGACATGGCTCGCGCGCATTCTGGTTGGTCTCGTTGCGGCGTTCTTCTTCGTGTGGGGACTGCGCTTCTATTTCTCACCCGACGAAATGGCGGCCGAGTTCTTCATCGCGGCGTCCGGCGCAACGGGGCTCTCGACGGTGCGCGGCGATCTCGGCGGCTTGTTCGTCGGGGTGGGTTTGCTCGCGGCTGCCGGGCTGCGGCGCGGTTCGTATCGTCTGCTCTATACCGCGGCCACGATCATCGGTGCAGTGGCGTTCGGCAGATTCGTCGGCTTCGCCTTCGACGGCACGCCGATGACGTCCGTCGTTCCGTTCGTCGCGGAACTCGTGTTCGTTGCGATACTGCTGTTCGGCGCGTTCCAACTGCGTATGGAGACACGGTCATGACACTCGGTTTCTCGAAGGAAAAACTGGGCAACATCCAGGCGTTCGTCAAGTCGTATGTCGACGACGGCAAGCTGCCCGGCTATCTCTGCCTGGTGTCGCGATACGGCGAAGAAGCCCATTTCGTTTCATACGGCAAACGCGACGTGGAACGCGGCACACCGATCTCGCGCGACACGGTGTTCCGCATCTATTCGATGAGCAAGCCGATCACCAGCGTTGCGCTGATGATGCTGTACGAAAAAGGCGCGTTCCAACTCGACGACCCCGTCGCGAAGTACATTCCGCAATGGCGTGACTTGAAGGTATTCGCCGGCGGCGACGAGAAGTCGTATCAGGTGAGCGCACCGGCGCGCCCCATGAACGTGAAGGATCTCCTAACGCATTGCTCGGGACTCACATACGGATTCCTCGGCACGCATCCCGTCGACGCGATGTACCGCACGGCGAAAATCGGCGGCGGTACGCCCGGTGCAACGCTGGCCGGGATGATCGACGACCTCGCGCGAATTCCGCTGCAGTTCTCGCCGGGCGCGCAATGGAACTACAGCGTTTCCACAGACGTACTCGGTTACCTGGTGCAGGTATTGTCGGATCAGGACTTCGACCAGTTCGTCGCGGAGAAGATCACGCGGCCGCTCGGCATGGACGACACCGCCTTTTTTGTTGCGCCAAAGAACCACGATCGATTCGCCGCCTGTTACGACCGCGTGGTTGCAACCAACTCGCTCAAACTGCAGGACGATCCGAAGAAGAGCCCGTATCTGTCGCGCCCAACGTTCCTGTCGGGGGGTGGCGGGATGGTGTCGACCATCGACGACTACCACACGTTCACGCGCATGCTGCTCGGGAAAGGAGCAGCCAACGACGTGAGGATTCTCGGCCGCAAGACCGTCGAATACATGACGTTGAACCATCTCCCAGGCAACAAAGATCTCGCTGCGATGGGGCAGCCGGTCTTCAGTGAAACACCGTACGACGGCATCGGCTTCGGGCTCGGCTTCTCGGTGATACTCGATCCCGCCACCGCAAACGTGCTCGATTCACCCGGCGAGTTCGCCTGGGGCGGCGCCGCCAGCACGTATTTCTGGATCGATCCGGTGGAAGAACTGATCGTCATTTTCATGACGCAGTTGTTACCTTCGTCGTCGTATCCGATCAGACGGCAGTTGAAGGCGTTGGTGTATCAAGCGTTGATTGATTAGCGGCGCCAGCCTGGCGACTGCACCGTTTGCTTCCCAGCTCACGCTAGTTCCCTCTTTCGTCTCGTCTCAGTCGGTGACAGCGGCGCCCAACGATCATTGAGCTCACCGCCGGACAGGCGGCAAATTTGCGCACGCCTTGGTGGCCGGCGATGCAACATGCCGCGGCCTCGTTCCGCATCGACCCGAGCAATTACTTCTGCGGTAGTCGCGCGCATTCCGTAATCGAGGAAAACTGAAATGCGACTTTACAAACCCTAACAGGAGAACGCACCGCTGTTTGCGCCGGTCCAGGCGAATGAGTTGATCATCAAGCGCGAAGCGGCCAATGGACCAGTCGTGATCGTCGAGCGCTTCGACCGGCACCGGTTCCCGACGGGTTGGGTGGAACTGCCGGTGACTGGCGTATTCGAGGTTCACGGCGGCAAGATCACCGTGTGGCGTGACTACTTCGACGCTGCGACATTCCAGAACGCAATTACTGCGTTGCCAAGTTGAGGCGATTGTCGTGGCCGTCGCTGCCCCTGCGGCGCGTGCTCAGCCCCGTCGACATACAAGGTTGGTGACTGGCCGGGGCGTCGCCTGCGTGCAGTCGTTAGGCCGCTGCTTGATGCGGCCGCGTCCCCACCGATAGCAACCGAATGGACATGATGAGGAACCACGCAAAGTACACGGCGAAAGCAACTCGTTGCGCGATAGCTGGCGAGATCGTCGTTGCCCGAAGGCTGAACGACGCAATTGCGAGTACACCAAGTGCCAGGCTCACGTTGCTCAGAACGCGCCAGTCCACAGTTCGCCTCATAGGTCCAACCAGGAGAAACGTTGCCAGTATCCACGGAATCGCGGACACGAAGGTCATCACGATATGTCCGACGGTGTAGGGCGATTCGAGCAGCGGCGAACCCGCGTGCATCTCTGCGGGAATGACACCTGTGGCAGCGAAACCCAGGCCCGATGCTACGAGGAGCCAAAAGCACGCACGTGACGATTGAGACGGTTCAAGTGCGCGCGCGACTGCTCCGCCGCAGACCGCCAAACAGAGCCCCGGAGTGATGAACCCTATGAGATTCCACATCAACGCATGTGGGGCTCCGAAGACACCCAGTTCGCTTACAGCCTTCGTGTGTTGCGAATAGTCGCTACGCATTTCTCCAAACACGAACAACGAAGCCCAAAACAGTACACAACCCACAATACCGACTATCGCCGCGGTTCGGTTCCGCACTGACATCTCACCCGCGGCCCAACAACACTATCCCCGCCCCACTCCAACCACCTCATCCTCAATCAACGCATCGATTTCCGCGTCTCCAAGCCCAAGCTCCAGCAATACGTCGCGACTGTGTTCCCCGATCGTCGGCGCCCTCGAAGGCGTGCGCTGCGCTTCGTCGTGAATGCGGAACGGTGACGCGAGCGTTCTGTCGAAGCCCGGTACCGTCGAGTCCGTCCCCACAACCAGACCGTTGGCGAGCAGCTGCGGGTCGGTAACCACGTCAGCAACCCGAGCAACGACGCTGAACGTGATGTCGTTCGCCTTCAGCGCCGCGTCCGCCTCATCGATGGTCATTGCCGCGAAGCCTGATTTGATGAGCGCGCGCAACTCGTGGCGATACTTGAGCGCCGCGCGGATGTCCGCAAAACGCGGATCGGCCGCCCACTCGGGATGCCCCAGCGCTTTGGCGAGCCGCGGCCACTCCTGCTTCGGCACCGCCAGCGCGACCATCAGATGACGTCCATCACCGGTACCGTAGATGTTGCTGAACGGATTCGACCAGCCTTCTTCGTCGCGGCGTTCGGTGGAATCGAAACCGGCGAGCACGCCCGCCAGCGTCAAGCCATTGGCCCACGCGCCAGTGACCGCGAGCGATGTCGATACCATCGCACCTTCCCCGGTCTGCTCACGCCGATATAGCGACATCATGATCGCGCCGAACAACGTCATCGCCGTTGCATGATCCCCAACGCCGCCGGCGGGGGGCGCGGGCGCGATGTCCTTGTCGTGCATCACGTCGAGAATTCCGGTACGTGCGAACCAGCCGGTGATATCGAACGCGCGTCGTGAACTTTCGTCGCCTTCGAGGCCGTAGCCCGAGATCTGCGCATAGACCAATCGCGGGTTGCGGCGCCGCAGCGTCTCGTACGACAGGTCGTAGCGCTGCAACTGGTCGGCGCGCATGTTGAACAGAATGACGTCGGTAGATTCGACCAACCGCAACAGCACGTCGCGCCCGGCGCCCTTCGTGAAGTCCAGCGCCAGGCTGCGCTTGTTGCGGCTCGTCAGTTGCCACGTGTAATCGATCGGATACGTCCCGGATATCCTCCGATGGCCGTCGCCATAAAGGGGTTCGATCTTGATCACGTCTGCGCCGTAATCGGACATGATCGTCGCCGCGCACGGCCCTGCCAGAAACGACGCGGCGTCGAGGACGCGGATGCCTTGCAGTGTCGGTGTCATGAGAACCTCCGTCAGTCCGCGATGGCGGCGAATACGAGATCTGCGAGTCGTTGATGTCGTTCGGTGGAGCGCGATTCTTCCATCAGCCCGGTCGACAGAAACGCGTAGCTCAGTTCACGCGCCGGATCGATGAAGAACGTGGTCGATCCCGCGCCGACACCGCCGAACGTACGCGGCGTGGCGAGCGAACCGAACGGCGTCGGATGGAATCCTTTGCCGCGCAGGAAGAAGCCGAGGCCGAGATATGCCGGGAACACCGGCCAGCCGCGCGCGTCCACCGCGTAATCCCAGATGTCGTTCGGCATTCTGCCGGTGTGATTGCGCGTGGCGAGGTCGAGCGTGGGGCCTGATAGAACACGCGCCCCATCGAGTTCGCCGCCGTTGCGCAACATCTCGGCGAAGCGCGCGAAGTCGGCAATCGTGGTGACGTAACCGCCCGCGGGAATTTCGATGTCTGGACGAAGGATGTTGCCCATCGATTCGAGCATGTCGGGATTCAGCAATCCCGGCGCACGGTCGCGTACAACGACCGGACACAGGCGCGGCTTCAATTCGTCCGGCAACCCGAGCGCGGTCGAGTTCATTCGCAACGGTTCGAAGACTTCTTGCTTGACGATCTCGCGAAAGGCACGCGACCCGCCGTCGACGCGTCGCACCATCTCCGCCATCACGGCGTGTGCCGGCGAGATCGAGTAACGCACCCGCGAACCCGGCACCGATTCCGGCGGCGTCTGGCACATCGCCGCAACGAACGCCTGCAGATTGCCCATGTTCTCGGGCGGCATCGGCGGCGGCATCGACGCGATGCCGCTCGTGTGCGTCAGCAATTGCGCAAGCGTGATGCGGCGTTTGCCATTGGCCGCGAATTCCGGAATCACTTCCGCCACCGGCTGATGCAGCTGCAGCAGGCCCTTCTCGATGTACCGAAGCACGGTTACCGCAGTGAACTGTTTGCCCGACGAGAAGGTGACGAACACTGCGTCGGACGAGAGCTTCGTACCCTGACCGCGATGCGCATAACCCTGCACGATATCGAGCACGAGACTACCGCGACGATGCACGCGCAACGCGGCACCGTCATATCGCTGCGCCGCGATGTCGGCCGCGATCGCCTCTTCCACTTTGTGCAACCGCGCGCTGTCCATCCCCAGTGATCCCAGTTCTTTCATCTCGACCTCCCACGACGCCCCTCCGCGTATACTGCCGCAGCAGGGGGGAATCAGCATGCAGGATTTCGAAGGGAAGGTAGCTTTCATCACCGGTGCCGCGAGCGGCATCGGTCTCGGTATCGGGTACGCCTTAGCCGCGGCCGGCATGAAGGTGATGCTTGCAGACATCGAGAAAACGGCGCTCGAGAAGGCGGCACGCGACGTACGTGCGACGAACGCAACCGTCGAGACCGTGGTGTGCGACGTGTCCGATGCACGATCGATGGTCGCGGCGGCAGACGCCACGATTGCCGCATTCGGCAAAGTCCACGTGTTGTGCAACAACGCGGGAGTCAGCAGCGGCGGACTCGTCGACGAACTCGACGACGGCGATTGGAACTGGGTGATCGGGGTGAATTTCCTCGGTGTTCTGCACGGTTGCCGGGCATTCCTTCCGCACATCAAGAGGCAGGGCGAAGGCGGCCACATCGTCAACACGTCGTCGATGGCGGGCCTGCTCGGCGGCATGCCGGGTTGGGGACCGTACAACTCGACGAAGTTCGCCGTCGTCGGCCTGACGGAGGTACTGCGTCAGGAGGGCCGCACAGGCGGCTTCGGTGCCTCGGTGCTGTGCCCCGGCGGCGTGAACACCAACATCTACGAAGCACCCCGCAACCGCCCCGCCAGGTTCGGGCCGCAGGTGTCGAAGGTCGCTGTCGACGACATTCGCGACGACCTGAAGAAGGGGCTCGATCCGCGCGTCGTCGGGCGGCTGGTGCTCGAGGCGATTCGCGACAATCGCCTGTATGTATTCACCGACCCACGCCTGCGCAAACTGGTCGAGCAACGCCACCAGCATCTGCTCGACGATTTCGAATGGGCCGCCGCCTCGCAATCACTGAACGACGCGGGCGCACCAGGCTCGAAACGCAGCCGCTAAGGGAAGAGAAGAAGCGCTTCGATTCACGGCGGACGCGGGTGAATGCCGGTTCGGACACGCTCGAGCCGTCCTTGGTCGCTCGATCGCGGCCATCCATGGCCGCTCACGGTCCTCACCAACATTCCCCCACGTCCACCTGGGATATGTCTCCATCGCAAGGTCGTGTCGTGCCTGAACGCGCGCAGAGCGCGCGTTCACTTTCCCTTCTAAGCAAAAGCGCGACATCGAAGTTTGAAGGCGACGGCTGATCGGTGTGGAGGGGCATGAGCGGCCATGGATGGCCGCGACTGAGCGACCAAGGACGGCTAGAGCGCCCCCTCCGCACCGATCAGCCGTCGCCCACCCGCCTCAAACGCTCGCATTCGCCTTCACTCGATATCGACGCCGACCGGACAATGATCCGATCCCATGACGTGCGGCCAGATGAACGCATTCCGCACGCGCTTCGCCGCATTCGCCGACGCAAGCACATAGTCGATCCGCCAGCCCACGTTCTTCTCGCGCGCGCCGCCCCACTGCCGCCACCACGTGTAGTGGCCCTCTTCGCCCGGATGTTGCGCGCGGAACGTGTCCACCCAGCCGGCTTCGATCCAGCGCGTCATCTCCGCGCGCTCCTCGGGAAGGAAGCCGCTCGTCTTCTCGTTCGTTTTCGGCCGCGCGAGATCGATCGCTTCGTGCGCCGTGTTGTAGTCGCCGATGACGAACACGGGCCCGCGTCGCTTCAGCTTCTGCACGCGATCGAACAGGGCCGCGTAGAAATCGAGTTTGTACGGCACGCGGCTGTTGTCGCGTTCCTTGCCGCTACCCTTGGGAAAATACCCGGTAACCACCGAGACGCGACCGAATTGCGTGATGAGCAAACGGCCTTCGGCGTCGAAGCGGGTGTCGTGCAGCGTGGTTTCGACTTTATCGGGTTTGACGCGCGAGTAGACGCCGACACCGCTGTAGCCGGCCCGCTCCGCCGCCGAGAAGTGCGCGTGCCAGCCCTTGGGCGAACGAATCTTCTCGTCGAGTTGCGCCGGAAACGCGCGCACTTCCTGAATGCCGATGATATCGGCCTTAGACGACTCCAGGAAACGATCGAAGCCTTTCGCCGCGCACGCGCGCAGACCGTTGACGTTCCAACTAACGATTCTCATGAGGGGCGTTACTCTTCGCTCGATTCGAGTTCGTTCAACATCCGTCGCAGCGCGAAGTGTTTGTAGCTCACCATGATCAGTTCGCGCACTTCGTCCCAGTCCACTTCGTCCTCTACGTCGAGTTCGATCCAGCCGTTGTGGCCCATGTACGCCGGAATCTGGTAGCGCTTCTCGAACGTCAGCATCGCCTGCATGTCGCTGCCCACCCAGAACTGCAGCTTCAGGCGGCCGCCGTATCGATGCACGCTGCAGAACGTTTTCTTGCCGGCGCGCCAGGTGGGGTTGCCGAACGTGGTTCCTTCGGTTGCTTCCGGCAAGCCGAGACAGAGCTTGCGCAACGGCGCGAGCACCTGTTTGGCGCGCTTCGACGCCAACGGATCGAACTTGTCGGCGTCGATCGTTTTGGTGGGCGGCTTGATGACGATAGCCGGCCCGAGATCGACGGTGAGTTTCTTCGGCGCCACGTTTACGTATGCCTCGCGCACGTGGTTCGCCACGCGCTTCCAGTCGAGCCCCTTGTTCAAATGCACGCCGAGCCAGCCGCGCGGTCCAACGTACGGCGGCACAAAGAAATAGTCGGGTTCCGATTCGGTGTATCGCTGCTGCGCGCCGGGCGGCGCGCTCAACCAAAGCGAGATGCGACCGTCGCCGTGATGATTGACGACGTGCGATGCGAACGTCTTGCCGCGCACGCGATAGTCGGGCGAGCCGTGCGACATGGCTTCGGTCGCTTCCGGAAATGAAAGGCAGATCTCCCGCACGGCGGCGGCGATGTCTTTGGCCATGATGGTGTTCCTCGCGGGCCCGCCCGCCTTCAATGGGATGAAATCACAGTCGCGAGCGGCGTCACAACCCGACGCGCGGCGGTGTGACTCGGCGCGCCATTGGCGATATGGTTGCGACCGACCTCAATGCAATCTTCCGGAATGGACAGCCTCGAAAAGACCGCGTACGCCCTGCTCGGCTTCGTCTGCCTGCTGTATGTCGGCGTAATGATTGCCGGACTCATCGCAGCGTTCCCGGTTGGCATATTCGGACTCATCG
The DNA here is from genome assembly GCA_041739525.1 of Pseudomonadales bacterium. GTDB lineage: Bacteria > Pseudomonadota > Gammaproteobacteria > Pseudomonadales > Azotimanducaceae > DATJGR01. The sequence continues at coordinate 51,171 of JBGSNQ010000135.1, forward strand.
TCATCGTCGGCATCGGGCTGCTGCTGATCAAAGTCATCCGCGAGCGGGTCCGCAACCGGGAAGACGACTACTACTCGAAGAACATTGACCAATAAGAACATTGACCAATTGAAAACACGGGATCAATGAAAATCACCACGCAGGATCGTTTCGAAGACGCGACCATCGTCAAAACACTCGGGCTGGTGCGCGGCAACACCGTGCGTTCGCGCCACCTCGGCAAAGACATCATTGCCGGACTGCGGTCGCTGGTCGGCGGCGAGATCATCGAGTACACGAAGCTGCTTGCCGAAGCGCGCGAGCAATCGCTCGACCGGATGGTGGCCGAAGCAAAGCGGCTCGGTGCCGACGCGATTGTGGCGGTTCGATTCGTCACGGCACCTGCCATGCGGGACGGCGCGGAGATGCTCGCCTACGGCACCGCAGTGAAGCTCGACAGGAGCCCGGGTTGACGGCGCGCCGAGAAATCCGAAATCGGCAATTGATCGAAAGCCCCCAGTGTAGGACCATCCGCGCCTTGCTCCCTCGACGCTTCCCGCACACCCCAGGAGAATCCATCCGCCAATGACTGACACAGCGGTTCTGGTCCACGACTACTTCGACGACGCCACCTTCGCCCGCATCAAATCGTTCGCCGACACACACGAAACCCCATTCCTCGTCGTGGATCTCGCGACGATCAATCGCCAGTACGACGATCTCACCCGCTACTTTCCGCGCGCGAAGATCTACTACGCGGTGAAAGCGAACCCGGCTCCCGAAGTACTGTCGCTGATCCGCGACAAGGGTGCTTCGTTCGACATCGCGTCTACGTACGAACTCGACAAAGTGCTCGCACTCGGCGTGTCGCCCGACCGCATCAGCTTCGGCAATACCATCAAGAAGGCGAAAGACATTCGCACCTTCTATCAGAAGGGTGTGCGGATGTTCGCTACTGACTCCGAAGCGGACTTGCGCAACATCGCGAAGGCCGCACCGGGCTCGCGCATCTACGCCCGCATCCTGACGGAAGGCACGTTGACCGCCGATTGGCCGTTGTCGCGCAAGTTCGGCTGCGAAAGCGACATGGCGATGGACCTGCTCATCCTCGCGCGCGACCTCGGTCTCGAACCGTACGGCGTGTCGTTCCATGTGGGCTCGCAGCAGCGCGAAATCGGCGCGTGGGACGCGGCGTTAGGCAAAGTGAAGGTCATCTTCAACCGACTGTGGGAAGAGGACAAAATTCAGCTGAAGATGATCAACATGGGCGGCGGCTTTCCAGCCAACTACCTGCAGCGCACCAACGAACTTGCGGTGTATGCGGAGGAAATCGCACGTTTTCTGCACGAAGACTTCATGGACGAACTGCCCGAGATCATCATCGAGCCGGGCCGCTCGCTCATCTCGAATGCCGGCGTACTGGTGAGCGAAGTCGTACTCATCTCCCGCAAATCGCGCACCGCGTTGCATCGTTGGGTGTACACGGACGTGGGCAAATTCTCGGGCCTCATCGAAACGCTGGATGAGTCGATCAAGTATCCGATCTACACGGAAAAGAACGGAGAGCTCGAAAACGCAATCATCGCCGGCCCGACGTGCGACAGCGCCGACATCATGTACGAGAACTACAAATATGGGCTGCCGCTGAATCTCGCGACGGGCGATCGGCTCTACTGGCTGTCCACCGGTGCATACACCACGTCGTACAGCTCCGTTGAGTTCAACGGGTTCCCGCCGCTGAAGGACTACTACGTCTAACGCGCCTTCGTAAGGGCGTTAGGCGGCGGCACTCTTCAGCATATCGAACAGCAGTATCTCCGCGTCGGCAGTGGCTTCGATCGACAGCGATCCCGCCTCGCCGACCGCGGCGCCGTCACCCTGCCGCAACGTCTCACCGTTCAGTTTCACTTCGCCGCGTGCAACCTGCAGCCACGCGTGGCGTCCATCGCGAAGCGCGTGCGCGAGCTTGTCCCCCTTCGAGAGCAGCGACGCGTACAGATCGACGTCCTGGTGAATGGTGATCGAACCATCCCGCGCGTCGCGCGATCCTACGAGGCGCAACCGGCCGCGGCGGCTCGCGGGATCGAACTGCTTCTGTTCATACCCGGGTTTCGCGCCATCGCGTTCCGGCAATATCCAGATCTGCAGAAAATGCACGGGCGCGGTCTTCGAGTGATTGAACTCGCTGTGCCTGATGCCGGTGCCGGCCGACATACGCTGCACGTCACCGGGACGAATCACCGAGCCGGTGCCGAGGCTGTCCTTGTGCTCGAGTTCGCCTTCGAGAACATACGAGATGATTTCCATGTCGCTATGGCCATGCGTCTGAAACCCCTGACCCGGTTCCACCTGGTCTTCGTTGATCACACGCAGCACACCGAATCCCATGTGCCGCGGATCGTGATAATTCCCGAACGAGAACGTGTGTTTGCTCGACAGCCAACCGAGGTTCGCCGAGCCGCGTTGTCCTGAGCGTCGCAATTCCATTTTCGCGTCCTCCAGATTCCTTGTTAGCGCGATGATGGGCGAGCGTTCCGCGCCGTGCCAGCGCTTGTGTTTTCGGCAGATCCTTGCTTGTATCGCGATCTGCCCGACCACACCCCCCGCAGCACCGGATTCGCCGCGCCGATCCATCAGTAAGAAGGAGTTGCCCATGGCTTACGCCCCTCCCGATCGTGCGTTCTACGACGCCGACAGCCACATCATGGAGCTGCCGAATTTCCTGCTCGACTACGCCGACCCGGACGTGCGCGACAAGATTCCGCCGGTGAACTACAGCGCATCGATCGTTACCGACGAAGAGGTCGCCGAGATCGTGGCGCGGGGCGGCAGGCACAGCGACGCGCACGTCGCGGAGCTGCTCGCACTCGGTGACAAGCTGATCGAGAGTTCGAAGGAGATTCAGGCGCTCGGCGCGTTCGATTCGAAGGAACGCACCATCGCGCTCGACATGCTCGGCTTCAAACGTCAACTCGTGTTCGCAACGCACAGCGTGGCGGTGCCGTTCTCACCCAGTTCGAAGATGACGCCGGAGGTGCGCTACGGATCGGCGCGCGCGCACAACCGTGCAATGGGCGATTTCTGCCGCAACGACGCGCGCCTGCTCGGCGTGGGTGTAGTCCCGCTCGACGATCCCGCACACGCAATCGCCGAACTCGAACACGCGATCGAGGAGGGACTGAAAGCCGTTTGGGTGCCGCACCGCCCGTGTGGCGACAAAGCACCGGGCCACGTCGAATTCGATCCGTTCTGGGCGCGGCTAGCTGAAGCCCGCGTGCCGTTTCTGCTGCACGTCGGCGGTGCACCGCTGCAACTGAACAAAGCCTGGTCGAACAACGGGCGCGCGCCGACGAAGGACTGGCTCGGCGGGGGCGAGAACGTGCGCAGCAAAGACATCGCGATACTTCACGAAGGTCCCGAGACCTTTTTGAGCATGATGCTGATCGACGGTGTGTTCGAACGCTTTCCCGCGCTGCGCGGCGCGAGCGTGGAACTCGGCGCCGGATGGGTGCCGTCGCTGCTGACCCGTCTCAATTGGGTGGCCGCGCATTGGAGCAAAGCCGACAAGAATCTCGCGAACTTCAAGCGCAAGCCCTCTGAACAACTCACGGAGCAATGTGCGTTCACGCCGTACGTGTTCGAAGACGTAGGCACCCTGATCGATCAATCGAACGAAGATCTGTATCTGTTTTCCAGCGATTACCCGCACATCGAGGGCGGCCGCAATCCGATCGCACGATTCGAGCGTTCGCTCGGCGACCGTTCGAATGCGGTCCGCGACAAGTTCTACTCTGAAAATTTCCTACGTATTTTTCCTGACGCGCGTGAGCCCACTGCGCGGGCAGCATGATTTCAAAGCACGGAGACTGACGAAAATGGCACGACTCAAGTTCGGCGCGTTCCTTGCGCCCCACCATCCGATCGGCGAAAACCCCACGCTGCAATTCCGCCGCGACCTCGATCTCGCCGAGCACCTCGACAAACTCGGCTACGAAGAATTCTGGTGCGGCGAGCATCACTCCACCGGCTGGGAGATCATCGCGTCGCCCGAGATGTTCCTCGCAGCGGCCGGTGAGCGTACACATCGAATCAGATTGGGTACCGGCGTGGTGTCGTTGCCCTATCACCATCCGTTCAACGTCGCGCAACGCATCGTGCAGCTCGACCACATGACCGGCGGGCGCGTGATCTTCGGCTCCGGTCCGGGTGCACTGCCGTCCGACGCTTATCTGCTCGGCATCGATCCGATGGTGCAGCGCGACCGCCAGGACGAGGCGATCGGCGTGATCCGCAAACTGCTGAGCGGCGCACCGCGGTTCAGCCACGAAAGCGATTGGTTCACGTTGCGCGACGCCCGGCTGCAACTGCTGCCGCTGCAGGAAAACCTGCCGTTCGCAGTAGCGTCTATGGTCAGCCCCTCCGGAATGACGTTGGCCGGCAAACACGGCACGGGCGTATTGTCGATCGGCTCGATGTCGACGGCGGGCCTCGCGGCGTTGCCGTTGCAGTGGAGTTTCGCGGAAGAAGCCGCGGCGATCAGCGGCGCCACCATCAACCGCGGCGAATGGCGCATCGTGATGTCGTGGCACATCGCCGAAACGCGCGAACAGGCTCGCAAGGAAGCACGCGACGGTTTGTACCGGTGGCACAACGAATACACGGTCGGCACCCTGATGCGCCCCGGCGCCGCGGCGTTCAAAACACCGGATGACGCAGTGGATCAAACGGCGTTCGTGGACGGTTCCGCGGCGGTGATCGGCACGCCTGACGACCTCGTGAAGTCGCTGCGCGACATGATGAAGTTGACCGGCGGCTTCGGCACCGTCATCGGCTTCGCGCACGACTGGGCCAACCGCGAAGCGACGTTACGCAGCTGGGATCTGATCGCCCGCTACGTCGTTCCTGAAGTGAACGGCATGCTCGACGCTTATCGAGAATCGCAAAAGCACGTCATCGAGCACCGCGACGTGTTCGATCGTGCCGGTGCGGCCGTCGTGTCGAAAATCATGCAGAACGAACGCGCGGCGAAAGCACTGGCGGAGGAAAGCAACGGTGCGACGGCCATGCCGGCACACCACGCGCCCAAGATCTGATCGCAACCGGTCGGGATTCGATGCAGTACGACTATCTGATCGTCGGCGCCGGCTCTGCCGGTGCGACGCTGGCCGCCCGTCTTTCCGAAGATGCCGCGGTGCAGGTCGCGTTGATCGAAGCGGGCCCCGATCACCGCAGCGCCGACGCGCCCGATGCAATGCGCAGCCCGAATCCTTCGCGGATGATCAACGCGCCGGAGTACGAGAAGTTCCGCTACGACACGCTGCAGGCGCGCCGTACCGCATCACAAACGCCGCGGCTCTACTGGCGCGGCCGCGGTCTCGGCGGCAGTTCGGTCATCAACGGGCAGATCGCGATTCGCGGCGTGCCGGAAGACTACGATCGCTGGGCCGCGGCCGGGTGCACCGGTTGGGGCTTCAACGACGTGCTGCCCTACTTCAACCGGCTCGAAACCGATCTGCGTTACGGTGACGCGCCATATCACGGCAACGACGGGCCGATTCCGATTTACCGCGCGCCGATGTCGAACTGGGGGCCCGTCGACCTGACGCTCGCCGAGGCAGCGGTCGATCTCGGTTATCCCTGGGCGCCCGACCACAACGCGCCGGGGGCGCTCGGCGTATCGCCATACGCGATCAACAGCCGCGAGCATCGGCGCGTCAGCACCAACGACGCCTACGTGGAACCGAGTCGCGGCCGCAACAACCTCGCGATCCTGTGCGATACACAAGTCGACAAAGTGCTGTTCGACGGCGACCGTGCCATCGGCGTGCGCTGCGTAACGAACGGCCGCTGGCACGACATCCACGCCAGCGAGGTGATCCTGTCGGCCGGAGCGGTACACAGCCCACCGATACTCATGCGCTCGGGTATCGGCCCGGCCGATCATCTGCGCGACCACCACATCGATGTGCGCGTTGCATTGCCGGTAGGCAACAGCTTTCAGGATCATCCGCTCGCCGCGTTCCCAATCGTGCTGAAAGAGGCCGCAATACCGGAACCGGACTTTCGCCACACCAACTGCTGCGTGCGCTATTCGTCGGAACTCGGCGGCGCAGGACCGGGCGACATGATGCTGGTGGCGATGAACAGGCTCGGTGACGGCCTCGGCCGTCACACGCGCGCACCAACGCCGAACTTCGGCCTGATCGGCGTGTGGGTCAACGAGTGCTTTTCGCGAGGTACCGTCCGCCTCGCCTCAGCAGATCCGTTGGCGCAGCCGATCATCGAGGAGAACATGCTTGCCGAACCGAGCGACGTACTGCGCATGCGCGATGGAATCAAACGTCTGATCGAACTCGCGCGGCGGCCTGGGTTCGCCGACATCGCCGAATTCGTCGGCATCGGCGCAACCACCGCGGGCATCGACACGCTCGCCAGCGACGCTGCGATAGATACGTGGGTAATGCAGAATGCGGGAGACACGCAGCACGGCACGAGCAGCTGCCGCATGGGAGCGGAGCACGATCCGCTCAGCGTCGTCGATCCCCAGTGTCGCGTGCTCGGCGTACGCGGCTTGCGGGTGATCGACGCCTCCATCATGCCGAGCGTAGTGTGTGCGAATACGCACCTCACCACCGTGATGATCGCGGAATACATGGCCGACCGGCTCAGGAGCGCATGACATGCCGAGTTCGATGCAGGACCAGTTGCGCAAGATGGGATTGGTCAACGACAAGAAGCTGCGCAAGGCAGAGCGCATGAAGCACGCGGCCGAGATGGAACGCAAAGCGCATGGAAATGCGGCGGACGACCCGGCCGTTGCGGCTCAACATGCGCGGACCGAGAAAGCTGCCCGCGATCGCGCGTTGAACGAAGAGCGCGACCGGCAGGCGAACCAAAAGGCTCTGCACGCGCAGGTCCGGCAGCTCATCCAGCTCAACCGGCAATCACGCGACGGTGGCGACGTCGCCTTCAATTTCAAAGATGGCCTCACCATCAAGAAGCTGTTGGTCACCAAGCGCCTCCAGGATCACCTGGTGCACGGACGCCTCGCCATCGTAAGGCTCGATGACAAGTACGAACTCGTGCCGACGGCCGTCGCACAGAAGATCCGGTTACGCGATCCGAACACGGTGATCGTGTGCAACGACTCGGTGGAAGCGAACAAGCCGGACGCCGACGATCCGTACGGGGACTACAAGGTTCCGGACGATCTGGACTGGTAATAGTCCCTTCCGGCGGACCTACGACGTCATCCGCCGCAACACCGGTTGCTCGATTCCCTGACTACGCAGGTAGTCGTCGTAGTTACCTTTAAAGTCGACGATTCCGTCGGGTGTCATTTCAATGACACGCGTCGCGAGCGACGCAACGAACTCGCGGTCGTGGCTGACGAAGATCAGCGTGCCGGGATAGTTTTCGAGTGCGAGGTTCAGCGACTCGATGGATTCCATGTCGAGGTGGTTGGTCGGCTCGTCCATCAGCAGGATGTTCGGCTTACGCAGCATCAGCTTGCCGAACAGCATGCGGCCCTCTTCCCCGCCTGAAATCACTTTCACGGATTTGTTGCTGTCTTCCTTCGAGAACAGCAAACGGCCAAGCGTTGCGCGCAACGTCTGTTCGTCGTCGTTCTTGTGCTTCCACTGACGCATCCATTCGAACAGCGACGTATCGTCCGCAAAGTCGTCGGTGCGATCCTGCGCGACGTAACCGATTTCGGCATTCGCCGACCATTTCACGATGCCGCGCTCCGGCTGCAGTTGGCCGACGAGACACTTCAACAACGTTGTCTTGCCGATGCCGTTCGGACCGATGATGGCAATACGCTCGCCAACCTCGACCATCAGATCGAAGTTCTCGAACAACGGCGCATCGTAGCCTTTGGTGAGACCCTCGAGTTCCAGCGCCAGTCGATACAGCTTCTTGTCCTGGTCGAAACGGATGTAGGGGCTGACGCGGCTGCTAGGTTTCACTTCTTCGAGTTCGATCTTTTCGAGCTGGCGGGCGCGCGATGTCGCTTGCCGCGCTTTGGAAGCATTGGCCGAGAAGCGGCTGACGAACGCCTGCAGGTCGGCGATCTGAGCCTTCTTCTTCGCGTTGTTCATCAACATGCGTTCGCGCACCTGCGTCGACGCCGTCATGTACTGATCGTAGTTGCCGGGATAGACGCGCAGTTCGCCGTAGTCGAGGTCAGCCATGTGCGTGCATACGCTGTTCAGGAAGTGGCGATCGTGCGAGATGATCACCATCGTGCAATTGCGTTCGTTGAGAACGCCTTCGAGCCAGCGAATCGCGTTGATGTCGAGGTTGTTGGTGGGTTCGTCCAGCAGCATTACGTCGGGATCGCCGAACAATGCCTGCGCGAGCAGCACGCGCAGCTTCCAGCCGGGCGCGACGCCGCTCATCGGTCCTTCGTGTTGCTCGAGCGGGATACCGAGGCCGAGCAGCAGTTCACCTGCGCGGGCTTCGGCCATATAGCCGTCGAGTTCCGAGAACTCGATTTCGAGGTCAGCGACGCGCATGCCCTCTTCTTCGCTCATCTGCGGCAGCGCGTAGATGCGGTCGCGCTCCTGCTTCACGCGCCACAGTTCCGCGTGACCCATGATCACGGTATCGAGCACGCGAAATTCTTCGAACGCGAACTGATCCTGGCGCAGCTTGCCGAGGCGAACGTTCGGCTCGATCGACACGTTGCCCGAGGTCGGCGCCATGTCGCCGCCGAGGATCTTCATGAAGGTCGACTTGCCTGAACCGTTCGCGCCGATGAGGCCATAGCGGTTGCCCTGGCCGAACTTGACGGAGACGTTCTCGAACAATGGCTTAGGGCCGAATTGAATCGTGAGGTTGGCGGTGGAAATCACGGGTATTCCATTCGAAAAGTGAGTGGGCGATTTACTGGGGAATGTGCCGATCTCCGTCGAGATCCGGGCGCAGGGCACGCAAAGCGCGCGCCCTTTTATCACTTTCGAGCGGCCGACGCCAATCGAGAGGCCGACGGCGTGCGCCGGCGCAGGGCTAAACGAGTGCGGCGACCAGGGCTGCGCCGATCAGACAAATCGCGATGCTGGCGAACAGCGTGCGCCGCGCGAGCGAGACGGTGCCGTCGTGGGCCGTGCGCAGTTCCAGCAGGATGGGCGCTAAGGTGTTGTAGACGCGCACGCGGATCACTTCGCGGCTGCGACGATCGTCGGCCGAATCACCCGCGCGTTGCGCCAGCTGCTTCGCAACCGACTTGAGCAACCGCTCAGCCTCGGCAATGCGCCGCTGTCGATTCGGACCGATCTCGAGCGACATCAACGGATTGCGCAATGCCCGGTTCAGATCGAGCAACAGATCTGCATCGGAATCGATCGACGACACGGTGGCGCTCCTTTCGATTGCGCGGCGCGTGAATGAATCACGCAGCAACTCGCCCAAGGCTACCATCGCCGCCGCACGCTGCTTCTGCGGGTGCTGCCAAAGATGAACGCCGTCACGAATTCGCAGGGTAAAACGCCGCGAGGACGCGGTTACAGCGACTCCCATGCGACCGGTCGAGACGACCACGCGGTGTGTCGCGTCGGCTGCAAACGCAATAGCGTCGGCACACCCAAGAACACGTCGACCGACGCGTACTGAGAGTATTTGCCCCGCAGCGCGGCCACGATCTGCTGCCGCATTGCCGGTTCGGGTTCGCTCACGACGGATGCACTCGCCTCAATGCGTACCCACCACAACCGATCCCAATCGTCGTCATACCGATCCAGCAGCAGCGTCGTCCGAGCATTCGCGGCGACATTGCGAATCCGTTGGAGTGTGCCGTTGCTCTTCGGCTTGCCGTCGATCGGTGAATAGATTGCGCCGTCGACTGCGACGAACACGATCGGCACGAGGTGAGGTTGTCCCTGCGACCCGACGCTCGCGAGACGAGCAACCGGCCACACGTCGAGCAGATGGGACAATTGGCGTTGGTCGAGTTGCACGAATGAGCCCTGCGATGGCAGCGTAGTATAGGTCCGTAATCACGAAGGGGTTTTCGAATGGCTTTCTCGAACGAGCGCGCGCATTTCGGCATTACGATGTTTCCAACGGACTACTCGATTCAGCCGGTCGAACTGGCCCGCGCGGTCGAAGAGCGCGGTTTCGATTCGTTGTTCTTTCCGGAACACACACACATTCCGACCAGCCGTAAAACGCCGTTCCCGGGCGGCGGGGAACTACCGAAGCACTACTCGCACACCCACGACCCGTTCGTTGCATTCGGCGCCTGCGCCGCGGTGACGAAACGAATCCGTCTCGGCACCGGCATCTGTCTGGTGATCCAGCGCGATCCGATCACGCTCGCGAAAGAAATCGCCTCGGTGGACAGCCTGTCGAACGGACGTTTCGTGCTGGGCATCGGCGCCGGCTGGAATCGTGAAGAGATGTCGAATCACGGCGCCGACTACAAGAACCGTTGGGGGCTGGTGCGCGAGAAGATCCTCGCGATGAAGGCCATCTGGACGCAGGACGAGGCGGAGTTTCACGGCAAGTTCGTCGACTTCGACCCGATCTGGTCCTACCCGAAACCCGCGCAGGCCGGTGGACCGCCGGTGTGGATCGGCGCCAATTCGAAATGGGTGTTCGACCGAGTCGCCGACTATGCCGACGGCTGGATGCCGATTGGCGGACTGGGATCCGGCAACTTCGAACGCCTGAAGGCAGCTTGCGAAGCGCGCGGTCGCAAGGTGGAAGACATCACCCTTGCGCTATTCAGCGCGCCGACGTCGCAGGAAACGCTGCTGGGGCGGATCGGACAGGGATTCGACGAACTGATCTTCAATCTCGATTCGGAAACCGCCGACAAGGTGCTTCCGAAGCTGGATCGGCTCGCGAAACTCGTCGAATCCGTTCGCAAGGGCTGATCGGACGGTCAGCCGGGCTGATCACTCAGATCAGCCCCGCTGATCACTCGGCGTCGGACGCTTCTTCGTCGATCCACACAGGAGCCCACGGCTTGCAGAACGCGATGTATGCGTTGCCGCGGACTTCGATCGGATTGCGGGGTTCGGATTCGTCGCCCTTCGACAGCGACCACGCACCCATGTGCGCCATACCGCTTTTGTTGTCGCGACTCTTGGACCATCCGTTGCCATGAAGCTCAGCCATGTCACATCCCTTTGCACAGTTGCGGATCGAATGTAGGGGACCGCCTCTCAGAAGAACGTTAACCTCGTCTCAGTTTCTCGATCCGCAGTTTCTAGAAAAGAGGTCGAGCGGCTGCGACGTCAACTCATCTTAGCTGTATGCGAACGTTGCGCAAACTGCAACATCCAGACCAGGTGCGAGACTTTCGCCTTCATCGGAGGTGGCGATCGATGGTGCCGTATTACTGATCGGCGGTACTTGCAGCGACGGGTGTAAGTGCCTTACCGGGCAGCACTACGGCCACCACTCTGCGATTGCGCTCTCGCCCCTCTTTCGTCGCGTTAGTCGCGATCGGCTTGGTTTCACCGAACGCTTTTGCCGATACTCGCGCGGCGTCGATGCCGAGATCGGCTATCAGAACGTTCGCCACTGCTTCGGCGCGCGCTTTCGACATCTTCATGTTGTAAGACGTTGGGCCACTGTCGTCGGTGTGCCCCTCGATGACCACCGTCGTCTCCGGATACTGGGTGATCAACGCGGCAGCTTCTGCGAGGGCGCTGCGAGGATCGCCGATGATCTTCGCGGAACCGGTCTCGAACGTGAGCAGCAGGGTGTACTCCTGTGCCACCGCGAGCCGCGGGCGACAACCGGTTGCGTCGACCGGCTCGCCGTAAGGGCTGTCGGGACAGAGGTCCGCAGGACCGACCACACCGTCGCCGTCGGGATCGATCGGGCATCCTGTGGCATCTACTTGTTTGCCTTGTTCTGTATCGGGACACGTATCGACGGTATCGATCACGCCATCGCTGTCGCTATCGGGCGGCGGCGCAGTCGATTGGGGTTCCGCCGTATCGGTCGACGACAGCTGCGTGTCTGGGTCTGCAGGTGACTCGGAAGCCGCGGGTGCGTCTGAAGCCGCTGTTTGATCGGCTGCGTCGTCGGTCGGCGCCGCAACCTCGATTTCGGGTGCCCCCGTTGAACGTTCCGGCACCCCTCCGGGGCCTCCTTCGCCGCATCCCGACAGGCAACCAAACAGGCCACACAGCAACAGGCCGACCATCAGCGGGTGCACGCGGAGCTCCTGTTCACGCCGCAAGATCATTCATGCCGCGGTGTCCTGGAATTGTAATTCATAGAGTGTTCGATATACCCCGGGGCGCGATAGCAACTCTTCGTGCGTGCCGACTTCCTTCACCTCGCCGTGTTGCAGAACCAGAACGCGGTCTGCCTCCTGAATCGTCTGCAATCGGTGCGCAATCACAATCGACGTACGGTCCTTCGTCAAGACGCGCAACGCGTCCTGTATCAACAATTCGGTTTCGGTGTCGATACTGGCGGTCGCTTCGTCCAACACCAGGATTTCCGGATCAGCTGCCAGCACGCGCGCGAACGCGAGCAGTTGCCGCTGCCCTTGCGACAGATTCTGGCCGCGTTCGATCAGCGGTTCGTCGTAGCCGCCAGGCAACCGCATGATGAAATCGTGTGCGTGCACCAGCCGCGCCGCGGTTTCTACTTGCGCGCGGGAGATGCCGGGATTGCCGAGACTGATGTTGTCGACGACGCTGCCCGAGAAGACGTGAAAGTCCTGCAGGACGATGCCGATGCGGCGGCGCACCTCGGCGGAAGGAATCTCCATCAGATCGATGTCATCGAGGAACATCTGTCCCGGCGCGAAATCGTAGAAACGCGCCAACAGGCGAATGACGGTGCTCTTACCCGACCCGGTGGCGCCCACGATGGCGAGTTTCTCGCCCGGATCGATGTGGAATGTCACGTTCTTCAGCACGCGCGGGCCGTTCGAATAGGCAAAGTTCAGGTTGCGAACGTCGACAGCACCGCGAAGGCGCGCAGGTAGCGCCACCGGCCTTGCCGGCTCGTAGATGCGTTCGTTCCAATCGAGCGCCTGGAAGATCCGTTCCGCACTCGCCATCGCGCGGAACAGCACGTTGTACTGCTCGCCAACGGCGACGATCGGCCGGAACAACATGTCGACGAACTGCGTGAACAGCACGACGCTGCCGAGCGAAATGGTCTGCTGCAGCGCATGGCCGCCGCCGAACCAGATGATCGCGCCCACAGCGGCCGAGCCGAGGCTGTCGATGAACGCGCCGTAGAACGTCTCGAGTTCAACCGCGCGGTTCTCCTCGCGGCGGTTCTCCTGGTTGATCTGCGTATAGCGCGCGAGGTTGCGGTCTTCGCGCCGGTTCAACTGCACTACCTGAATGCCGGACAGGTTCTCCTGCAGGTTCTGGTTCAGCTGCGAAATGCTCTGCCGGATCGCGCGATACACCGTGCGAGTGCCGCGCCGGAACAGATACGTTGCAAACGCCACGATCGGAACGGCGAGCATGAGGATGCCGGTGAGCTTCGCGTCGATCGCGAGCATCAGCGAGAACGCGACCAGAAACGGTACGAACTCGCCGATCAGCACGCCGAATCCGGACAACAACTGGAACAACACCTCGATGTCGTTGGTTATGCGCGTCATCACGCGGCCCACCGCGACGTGGTCGTAAAACGACGCCGGGCGTGTTTCGAGATGCGAGAAGAGGTCGTAGCGCAGATCCCGCAACGCGTTGAGTACGGAACGTGCGAGGTAGACGCGGTGATAGTGAGCCGCGATCGCCCACGCGGTGGTCGCGATCATGTACAGACCGCAGGCCGCCAGCAGATGCGTCGTTCCGGTGGCCGTCATCAGCCAGTTGGTGACCGCGTTCATACCGAAATCTGGCAACATCACCGGCCGCGGCGCAGCCAGCAAGCCGTCGATCACGACACGCGACACGATCACCGGCATCAGAATCGCGAGCACGGAAGCAACCAGCACGAGCAGTCCGCTGATCGCCGCAAGACGCCAGTGCGGCCGCACCCAAACGAACAGCCGCCCGATCAGCCTCGCGTTGAACGACTTACCGGCGAGCTCCGCGTCGAAGATCGCGTAATCGCGTTGCGTTGTACTCATCCCGCGTCCGCTCCTGCTTCGCGCAGTTCCGACAGCAGGCGACCGCGGCGCCGCTGCGTGCGTTCGAGTTCGGCATACCAGCCGTCCAGTCGAATCAGGTCGTCGTGGCTGCCGATCTCGGTGATCGCGCCGTCGGTGAGCACGACGATGCGGTCGGCGTGTCGCGCGGTCGAAACGCGATTCGAAACGAGCACCGTCGTCATGCCGCAGCGGGCCGCGCGCAGCCGCCGCAGGATGTGCTCCTCGGTTTCGGTGTCGACGCTGGAGAAGCAGTCGTCGAGGATCAGAACGGGCGGCGTTCTGATCAAGCCGCGCGTCAACGTCGAACGCTGCTTCTGCCCCCCCGACAACGTGACGCCGCGTTCCCCAACGGGCGTATCGAGGGCGTCGGCGAATGCAACGATCGTGTCGCGCAGATCGGCGTCGCTCGCGGCGGACCAGATCAACGCGTCGTCGCGTTCCGGATTGTCGTAGCTCAAGTTGTGCCGCAACAGATCCGCGAACAGGAACGGATCTTGCGGTACCAGCACGACCTGATGGCGCAACTGTCCGAGCGGATAATCTCCGACGTCGTAACCGTCGATCAGCAACGTGCCCGGCGGCGGATCGAGCAAGCGCACGAAGCAGCGCAGCAGCGTCGTTTTTCCGGAACCGACGCGACCAAGCACGGCGATGGTCTCGCCGACGGCGATGTCCAGATCGATGCCGTTCAACACGTCGCCACGCGTACCGGGATACGCGTAGCGCAGCGCACGCAATTCGATGCGGCCGCGAATGATCGGCGGCACTGCGTTCGCGCCTCGGTCGGCGATCTCCGGCACGTGATCGAGCACTTCGAACAACCGTTGCGCGCCCGACGCACCCTGCTGCCATAGCGTCACCATCTGCCCGGCCTGCCGCACCGGCCACAACACCATCGACACATAGCTGAAGAACGCGGTGAACGTACCGATCGACATCTCGCCGGAGGCGACCAGGCTGCCGCCGTAGCCGAGGATGATCACCGTCGACCACGCGCCGACCCACGGCATCACGCCCTGGATGAACGAGTTCGTGCGGGTGAGCGTCATGAATCGCGTTGCGTACTCGAGATTCACCGCATCGAACCGTTCGACTTCGTGCGCTTCCTGAACCAGCGCCTGCACGGTGCGGATGCCGTTGAGATTCTCCTGCACCTGCTCGGACAACGACGCGAAGCCTTCCTGTACCTTCAGCGATTGTCCGTACACGCGACGCGCGAGCCACCAACCCAGCACCAGCAATACCGGCAGCGGCGCCAGCAGCAACACAGTGAGCATCGGCGCGAGCGCAAACATGCAGAACAGTCCGACCACCGCCGAAAAGATGATCACGAGAATCGTGCGCAGACCCATACCGACCAGCTGGCGCACCAGGTTGATGTCGTTGATTGCGCGCGCCATCAGGTCACCCGTCGGATGCCGCGCGAAGAAGCCGGGGCCCTGATGCTGCAGGTGGTCGTAAACGCGCTTGCGCAGGTCGTACGCAACCGAAACGCCGATACGACGGATCACGCGGCGGCTGAAGATGATGCAGGTGAACTCGCCGAGCACGCACAACACGATCGCAAGCGCCGGCCACGCAAGCGCGCTGCGTGCGGCAGCGATGTCGATCGAACCAGCCACCATCAACGAACTACCTGAGGCGATGCGGTCGATGCCGTCGCGCAGGAACAACGGAATGGTCGCCTCGAAGACGCGCGCTGCGAGCAGACCGCACATCCCGCCCCAGAACGGCAACTTGTAACGATCGTGGTACGGCAACAAACGCCGCAGCGGTGTCGCCATTGCGACTCCTCGTTGCCTTCTGGAAATGAAAGCCTTCTGGGAAGTGAAATGACAGCGCGCGGCGGGGCCGCGCGCGCCGAGCATGATAGTGGCAAACCGCGCTCATGCCAAAACGAGCGTGCCCGAAATCTGCGCGATCATCGTGGCGACTACTGGTGACGGCGCGTAGACGGCTCGGGTCTGCTGCCGGCCAGCGCGCCGACTAGCTCAGGCTGCTGTAGTACACCGTGTTGCTCGCATACAGCCGGCTTTCGTTTGCTCCACGCAAGGGGGTTGCCCGTATACACGTCAGCGGATTGCCGCCAGCACTCGCTTTGCGACGTCGCGGGCATCGACCGCACCGTGCGTATCGAGCGTCACGACGACCACGCCGGATTCGTTCGGCGCTTCGAAATTCGCGAGCTGTACCTCGAGTACGTCGACCGTTGCTTCGGACGGATCGCGCCGTTCGGCATTGCGTCGTTCGATTCGTTCGATGAGAACATCGCGCGGCGCGGTGCAATACACGATCACACATACGCAACCGTTTCGCCGCGCCGCACCGACGAACTGCGCGCGGCGCGCCGTCGTCAGAAACGTTGCATCGACGATCGCGCGTTCGCCGCCTGTTACAAGCGCCTCCGCCGAGTGCAGCAGATGCTCGTACAACGCGTCGCTCTTTTCAGCTGCATAGAGGCCTGAATCGATTCCGGAATGCGTGCGTGCGTCCGCGGCAAGGTTCGCCAGTCTCTTGCGCTCCACGTCGGAGCGTATCCGCACACCCGGCAGTTGCATTACGAGCTGCTCGGCAACACGGGATTTGCCGGAACCGGAAACGCCGCACATCAGCACGAATGCAGGACGTCTGGCGAATGCGCGTTCGCACGCGAAGTCGACGTGCGACTCGAATCGGCGCAGCAGATCGGCGTCGTCAGCGCGTTGCGCCTGCAACGCGGCAACTTTCGCTCGCACGATCGATCGATACACGAGATAGAAGCCGAGCATCGCACCGGCGCGATAGTCGCCGGTATGTTCGAGATAACGATCGAGAAACGCATAGGCGAGGTCGCTGCGATTGCGTACCTCGCAATCCATGATCAGGAACGCGGCGTCGCTGATCACGTCGATCCAGCGCAGCGCTTCGCTGAACTCGATGCAATCGAATGCGTGGATGCCGTCGCCGAGCCGTACGAGATTCGACAGGTGCATATCGCCGTGACACTCGCGCACGAAGCCGTCGCGGCGGCGGCGTTCGATCGTTGGCACGAGTTCGGCGTGGCGCGCGTTGCTCCATGCTTCGAGTCCGTCGATCTGTTGCGGCCGTACCGACGCAAACAGCGACTGGCGCACTTGCAGGAAATTCTCCGTGATCGGGTCGAGCACCGCCTCGGCGTTACCGAACTTCGCGTCTGCGGCCACACGCGGCAACGTGTCGTGAACCGTCGCAAGCGTGCCGCCGAACGCGGCGAGTTCTTCCGCCACCAACGCTCCGGCCGCGAGCAACCGATCGAGTTGCATCTCACCGGGGAACTGTCGCATACGAACGGCGTACTCGACCGGTTCGCCGTCACCACCGAAGCGGGCCACGCCGTCGGTCAGCGTGATCGGCACGACGTCGAGGTACAACGACTCCGCAAAGCGGCGATTGAGGCGGACTTCCTCTTCACAGTAGCGGTGCCGCAGCGCTAACGTCGAGAAATCGAGGAAGCCGAAGTCGACGGGTTTTTTGATCTTGTAGACGAAGGTGCCGGTGAGAAGCACCCACGAAATGTGCGTCTCTACCAGTTCGATACGATCGCAATCATGCACGTAGGCATCGGGACGCATCAGGTCCCGGAGCAGGGTCGAGGCTTTCGCCGTCAGGCTGATTCGCGCCGATCCGAATCGGCCGAGTTCACCAACACATCGAGCACTTCGAAAATATGGGTTCCCTTGAACCGCGGATCGCTGCGGACCTGTTCGTCGAAGAACTCGATGTACGCGTTGTCTTCGACCACCCGCTCCGCTTTCCAGGAGATCCACGCATTGACGAGAGCAATTTCGTCTTGCCTGGTCATCTGTCCTCCCTTACTTCTCTGCTTCTTCGCCGGTTCTTTGTTTTTATTCATCCGCGTTGCGGCTTCTTTGTTATGCACCCATCCGCCCAACGCACTCCGGAGATACTTCCTCCGCGAGGGCGCGAAGCATATCAGTGTCAATTTGAAGACCCAAGTCTCATTCCGCAGGTCACGCCGCATTTTCACGCCGCCTAGACTCATGAATGAGTACGTCGACATCTGCTCTCGTTCTTCTAGCTGCGTTCATCGCGTGGGCCGCGTTCCTCGCGCCGGTGAGCACCCGCGCGATTGCGGTGCAGACCTCCGCACGCGCCGAGACACAGCGGATTCCCGCAGCAACGGTAACGCCACGCCACGCTGAGGCGTCGATCGAAACGCCCAGCAGCGACGTGCTGCTCGAAGACTATCCGCTTACCGAGACGATGCTATCGACGCTGCAGCGCGGCGATCGGATCGTATTGCCGCATCCGGACGGCGGCACGATCGAACTGCGCGTCGAACGCGCCGACGCCGAGCACGGCGGCCGCCACTTGATGCTGGTTCAGTCCGACGGTCTGGTCAGTACATTCACTGAAAGCCACGGCACATTCTTCGGAACCTTGGCGACGCCGCGCGGCGTCTATGCTCTGGAAGGCAACGTACGCGGCAGCCGCCTGACGCGGCACGCACTGCTCGATCAACGGATCAACAGTCATGCACTCGACTATCGAAACGCGCCGGCGGCTTAGCCGGCGGTCGCTCGCCATCGCACTGCTGGTGGGCGCGCTATCAGCCTGCGGCGGCGGAGGGGGCGGCGAAACGACCGAC
>JBGSNQ010000154.1:0-5896 GCA_041739525.1 Pseudomonadales bacterium
CGGCACGCAGCGCCTCCACCGGTTGAAGACGGCGCACGCGCAGCGCCGGCAGAAGCGCCGCGAGCTGCGTGCACACCATCAGCAGAAGCACCGGACGAACGATGGCGGCCCCGCTCAACGCCGGATGCAGACGGTCGGCAAGGTGGAATGCCTGCATCGCGGCGCTCGCGTCTCCCACCGGAATGCCGACGTGGCTGACCCACAGCACGAGCGGCACGCCGACTGCCACTCCAGTTGCGCAACCGAGGCCCGACAGCAGCAGCGCTTCCGTCTGCAGGAGCGCAGTGATGGAACGCGGACGCATGCCGATCGCCATCAGCATGCCGAACTCGCGTGTGCGCTCGAAGACGGTCATCAAAAAGCTGTTGAGCACGCCGATCGTCACCACCGCCGCCAGTATTCCGAAGAATATTTCGCCAGACGCCCGGTCGAGCGTGATCGCTTGCGCGAGTTCCGGTATCAGCGTCTGCCATTCGAGTACCGCTTCGCCCGCCGGCAGGTCTTTGCGCAACGCCTGTGCGATGCCCGGCGCGAGCGCAACCGATTCGGCGCGAACGACGATGGCGTGCACGGCGTCGTGCATCGCAAACGCCTCTGCAACAACCGGCAGCGGTATCTCGAGCAATTGCCGGTCGAGCTCGGCGACGCCCGAGTCGAACGTGCCCACCAGAGTCACGGCCAGCGCAGCTACTCCCCCGTCGCTCGCCGTGCCAAGCACGACGATCTGATCGCCCACCGACACACCGAGATTGCGCGCAAGCGTTCGTCCCGCATACGCTTCGGCGCCGCTCCCGATGTAACGCCCCTCTGCGACCATGGTTGGAAGCCGAGAAACAGCTCGTTCACCGGTCGGATCTACGCCAAGCAGTTGGGCGCCGTAGCTGCGGTCGTCGCCGGAGACGAGCGCAAACGCCGCGATGCGAGCTGTCGCTGCCTCGACGCCGGTTACGGCCCGCACCGCTGCAACGCGCGCGGCGGCATTGCCGATCGCGTCCTCTATGTGCGGGTCGTCCAGGTAGCCCACGCGCTGCAATTGCAGGTGACCGTGCAGCAGATGCGTCGCATTGTCGATCATGGTGGCGTAGGTGCCACCCTGCATCGACATGGCGAACAACAGCAGCGCAACCGAGAACGCGATGGCACCGGCACTAAGCAGCGTGCGGCGCCGATTGCGCCACAAGTTGCGCCACGCGATCGGTCCCGCCGTGCCGCGTTGCCTTCCGACCGCTTCTCCCGCGCCGTTCGACTCGCGTAGAGCTCGCGAAGCTACGTCGACGTTCACTTGCTGCGGCCCGACTGCAGCGCGAACACCGTGAACATGCCGTCGTCGATGGCAAGGTCGAACTGCGCCTGGTCGTACGCGATTTCGGTCCACTCATCGGTTTTGTCGAGCGGCACCATCCGCATGCGCGTTCCGAACGTGCGTCCGCCGAGCGTTCTGATGTCGCGCGACTGAAGCCGCTTCAGGGGTTTCATCGCCTGATCGAAATACGTCTGCTCGAGCAGCACGTAGTCGTCACGCAGCACGATCTGTTCCTTACCCCACACCACCGGCGCATCGTCGTGCGGAATCGCGTCGACCGTGTACACCTGGTGTCCATCGCGCGTCTCGGTGGCCGCGAGCGTGAGTTCGTACTGATGCAGCAGCTGGTCGGTGCGAGACAGATCGCTGTATGAAAAATCGGAGCCGGCCCATCCTTGCGACATCATGCTGAACGGCAGCCGGATGACCCGGTTCAGCTTCGGCGTGAACGTCCACATCTGTTCGCCCTGCTTCAGCGTCGCGGAGCCTGCGTCCTTTGCGGGCGCGGTGAAGCGGATCAGCGCGTCTTCGCGGCCGCGCGTCCACGCGATGAGTTTCGACGAGCGTTCCCAATCGGGGCGGTGAATCACCATCGAGAACTCGGCATACGACGTCTGGCCGCGGGTCAGGTCGATTACACCCGCGATCAGCTCGCGCGCGCTTACAGGCTCGGCCGCGGCGACGCGCATTGCCAGCGACATCGCAATGAACAGCAGCAGCACAATTGAGCAGCCCTTCATATTCACACCCGCTTTGCATTTTCGCCGGAGGCGCGTTTACCGAACCCCTCGTTTACCAGAGAGGGGAACTCGGGCATAGTTTTATACATTCAATTTTTTGACTGTGTCAATTTAATGTCGCTCCGCGAGCAAAAGAAGGTTCGAGCGAGGTCCGACATTCTCTCGGCTGCCAACACGCTGATCGCGCGCAAGGGTTACGAGAACACCACCATGCGCGAGATCGCCGACGCGGCGAATCTGTCGTATCAGACGCTGTACAACTATTTCCCGAGCAAAGCGCAGATCGTTCAGGCGATGTTGACCGACGTCGATAAGGCCGGTTCGCGTATCAATGCGATCGTCGCGGGGTCCGACGATCTGATCACCAAGCTGAATCAGGTCATCAAGCACTACTTCGACCTGGTAGCGCATCGCGAGCGCGCGCTGTGGCGCGAAATCGTGCTCGAAGTGATCAAGAACGCGCCCGAGTACGTCGCGCTTCAGGCGCTGAAAGCGAGCGTCGGCTTCACCGTGTTGCATACGCTGCTGCGCGATGCGCAGGAGAGCGGCGAACTGGACCCCTATGTGGATGCGGAACTGCTCGCGCACACGCTGCACGCGATTACAGACTTCGCGTTCCTGCGCTTCGTGCTGGAATCGAATCCTTCGAAAGTGCTCACGTTGAAGACGCTGCGCAATCAGGTGGAGTTGGTGGTGCACCCGTATCTGCGCAGCGGCTGAGCCGCCCGTCTACTCGTTCGTGGGAGCCAAAGCGATCACCCGCAAGCCCGCGCTGGTGAGTGAGATGGCTCGAAGAGCATCCACGCATTGCGACCGCGACGCGAGCAACCGCGCGACCGCCGCCGCGTTTGCGGCTTCGATGTCCGGTGTAGACACAATCGCCACACCCTTCGCGTCCGTAACTTCACTGCTGCCGCTCAGGAGCGAAGCAGGATCGTCGAGCATCGCAGCCCCCGACAGGCGTGTCGCAACTGCTTCGCGCAGCGCGGGATCGAGCTGTTGCGACAGCGAGCCGAGCAACGTCAACCCGAGTGATTCGATCTGTGCCGGCACGCCGGCGCCGGCATTGGCCGTGGCCACCAACACGCGCGACGCGTCGAGAAATGCGCTCGAGTCTTCGGTATCTACGCCCTTCGCGATCGCGATGGAGCGCGCGGCAAACCACAGCCCGCGTTGTGCGACAGCCGCGTCCGGCGCCAGATCGGCGGTTGCAGAAGGACAACCGTTCGGCGAGCCGTTCGCCGGTGATGCAACCGCGGTCGCCGGTTGCAACGAACTCTCGAACAACGAAAGCGCTGCGGTCACCGCCGCCGCTGCCGGTGGCTGAACGGTAACCTGCGTGGAACTGCTGTCGGCCTGATTCGCGTCGTTCACCACCGTCAGGCGAAACGACAGATCGGCGCTACTCGTGACCGCGGGTGCCACGAACGTCGCGCGCGCCTTGCTCGCATCGGTCAGCGTCACGGCAGGTCCACCCGTTTGCGCCCACGCGTAGGACCGTATTGCGCCGGACGGCGTGCTGTTCGAACCATCGAGTGTCACGACATCGCCGGATGCGACCGTCTGGTCCGGACCCGGTCTCGCGACAGGATTGAACGCGATATGGCAGAACGCAGCGTCGCCGAAACACGCGTGCACGGAGCCGTCGCCGCACCCGAACAGGGTTGTTAGTGCAATGCCGGCGACGATTCGCCGCAGCCCTCGCACGACTACACCTCCGCGTCGAGTTCGATCGTTCGGCCGATCGGCTCTATGCACCGCGAGCCTTCGTTGCGCGAGGTGTTCACGTATGTGCTGACCGGCACCACGCTCAACGCCACGGGTAAGCGCGAGCGCAGCAACTCCTCTTTCAGCATCGTCTGATCCTCGGTGCGGTCTACCCACCGCCGTCCCTCCGCGCGCGACAACATCACCGGCTGGCGCCGATGCACGAACGAAAGTCGATCATGCACCGCGGTGGTGACCACGGCAAAACTCTCGAGCACCTCGTTGCCCTTGCGCCAGCGATCCCAGATTCCCGCCAGCAGCATGCCGCGGTCGTCTTGCGGCCGGATGTAATACGGCAACTTGCGCTCGCCATCCTTAGTCCACTCGTAGTAACCCGCGACCGGCACTGCGCAGCGACGCCGCGCGAACGGCTCTTTGAACGACGCACTCGTTTCGATGGTTTCGGCTTTCGCGTTGAACATGCTGTATCTGGTCGACACCTCCTTCGACCAGTACGGCGTCAGCCACCAGCGCATCGTCGCGCTCTCGAGGTCGCCGAGCGCGCTCGCACGCAACACCACCACCGGCTCGGTCGGCGCCATGTTGTGCCGGTCCTCGCCGGGATACGGCTGGCTGACCATGTCCATGAACAGGAGTGTCAGTGGCCCGGAGCTGACGTTCACGCGCCCGCACATCGTCAGCGCTTCGTGATTTTGTCCACCGTCGCCATGTCATCCGCATCGAGCCGCCATGCGGACGCAGCTACGTTCGCTTCCACCTGTGCGGCCGACGTGGCGCCGGCGATGACGCTCGAAATCACCGGCTTCGTCAGCAGCCAGCCGAACGCGAGATCGAGCAGGCTGTGCGAGCGCTGCGTTACAAATTCCGTCAACGCTTCGACGACGGTGAAGTTGCGCTCGTTCAGCGCGCGCTCCGCCAGTCGCGCAACGGTTGCGAGGCGCGTGCCCTGCGGCGGCGGTTCGTTGCGGTGGTATTTGCCGGTGAGCATGCCGCTCGCGAGCGGAAAGAACGGCAACATGCCGAGGCCGAAGCGCTCGCAGCTGCCGAGTACTTCGGCTTCGATACCGCGTTCGAGCAAGCTGTAGTGGTTCTGCGCCGACACGAACGCTGTGCCGTGGCGAGTGCGCGCGGTCCAGTCCGCATCGGCGATCTGCCAGCCGGAAAAGTTCGAGTTGCCGATGTAACGCACCTTTCCCTGACGAACGACGTCGTCGAGCGCACCGAGTGTTTCCTCGATCGGCGTCTCCGGATCGGGCGCGTGCATCTGATACAGATCGATGTAGTCGGTGCCGAGCCGACGCAGGCTCGCCTCCACCGCGCTCATGATGTAACGCCGCGAACCGCCGCGATCGTGCACCGTCTGGCCCATGGGCATCGCGAACTTCGTGGCGATCACCACCTGATTGCGGCGGCTCCCGAGCGCCTGCCCGAGCAACGTCTCCGACTTCTGCTCGCCGTAAACGTCGGCCGTGTCGAACAGCGTGATGCCGCGATCGATCGCGGCGTCCACCACCGCCTGAGTGGCCGCCTTATCGCAGCGTCCGCCGAAGTTGTTACAGCCGATGCCGACCTCCGACACCTTCAGGCCCGAACGTCCCAACCGTCGCTGTTCCATTTGCCTCACTCCATCGTCTTTCGTTGTGGAACAAGACTAACCCTTCGGGGTCCGTTTCGCGCCTGACCGCGTGGCAAAGGGGCGACGTTGCGCGTAACGTCGCCGCGTCCTCGGCCGCTCGGCATCCCGTGTCCGTCAGACCGCATCCCACCATCGTCGCCATCAGTGCCGCAACCGCATTCTCTCTGCTCGGCGATCAGATGCTCTACGCGGTGTTGCCGGCGTACTTCACTCAGCTCGGCCTGTCGGCCATCGAGGTCGGCATTCTGCTGTCCGCGAACCGCTGGATTCGGTTGCTGACGAATCAGCTTGCGCACGCCGCATCGCCGCGCCTGCCGCCGCGCGTGCTGCTGGCCGGTGCATTCACGCTAGGCGCGTTCACCACGCTCGGCTACGCAGCGACCAGTTCCTTCGCCGTGCTGGTAGCCGCACGTCTCGCATGGGGTCTCGCCTGGTCGTTCATCCGGCACATCGGTGTGCTCGAGGTGATCGCGCACGCGCCGGCCGATG
>JBGSNQ010000192.1:0-127898 GCA_041739525.1 Pseudomonadales bacterium
GCACCGCGCGAAAACCGTGTTTGCGATCAAGCGCGGCAAGAGCACCGGCTTCGCCGGCATCGAGAACGACCTCTACTTCAGAGACGAGACGTTCATGCTGTTCGGCGACGCGAAAGACGTGGTTGGCGAGCTTACGAAGCAACTCGCGGTGGACGCGGCGGCCTAATCGCTATCGAGACCGAGCCGGATCGCCGCTTCCACCGGCGAGTAGTCGCGATCGTCGCGTTGTAAGCGTAGCGGCAGTGCCAGTAGCAGCGGCGGCTGCGCGACGAAACGCGGCTGCGATCCGGACCCGCCGCGATGCTTCTGCGCGGCATGAACCAGGAACGGATGACACAGGTAAACAGTGCCTGCGGCGCCGGTCGCCAGTGCCTCGGGTCGTTCGGCCGTTACGTCGAGAAGCCGCGCCAGCTCCATGAACTCGAGGCCGCATTCCCCGGCCGGCGCCAACAATTTCGCAACGTCGCGATGTGAACCGACGCGGATGCGCGTCGGTGCATCGGCATCGCCGACATCCGAAAACAGGAACAGCAT
The DNA here is from genome assembly GCA_041739525.1 of Pseudomonadales bacterium. Lineage (GTDB taxonomy): Bacteria > Pseudomonadota > Gammaproteobacteria > Pseudomonadales > Azotimanducaceae > DATJGR01. The sequence continues at coordinate 535 of JBGSNQ010000192.1, forward strand.
CAGGAGCGCGCGGCCGCGCGACGCGACGTTGGATGCGCCACTCGCCCTTCTCTCCCACGAAGCTCGCATCGACATGCCAACCATCGTCACCCGGTTCGGCGTCGCTCGGAAAACGCATCGTCGACACGCACGAATCCGGCTTCTACGAAATGCCGGATCTGCGCAGGTTCGAGCGTGCGCCCCTTCACTCGCATCGGTTCACCAGGTGTTGCGCAGCTCGCGTAGCCGCACGAACACCTCTTTCTGCGATGGGTTCTTCGGCAAATCGGGGAACGCCTCGCGCAACCGTTCGATGACGGTTTTGCTCGTCAATCTGAAAAACGTGTTGATCTGTTTTTCGAGCCCCAACGACGTCACCATGGGGTGATCCGGATCGTATTCCTTCTTGATGCCGTCCAGCAGCGACGCGGCCTTCGTATTGTCCGGTTCGCGGTCCATCGTAAAACCCAGGTTGTTCGCAATGTAGTCGTGGCCGGGATACACGAGCGTGCTGTCGGGCAGCTTCGCGAGCTGGTCGGCGAAGGTCTGGTACAACTCGTTCGGATGACCGCCGTTGTGACAGTTGCCGGCGCCGGCATTGAACAACGTATCGCCGCAGATCAGCGCCGGTGTATCGGTTTTCGAAACCAGACAGATGTGGCTCATCGTGTGTCCGGGTGTATCGAGTGCGAGCAACTCGACACTTTTGCCGACTTTGATAACGTCGCCCGCGGAGAGCCCTCGGTCCATGCCGTCGATGCGCGCACCGGCGTTCTTGTGCGCCAGCAGCTTGGCGCCGGTTGCAGCAATCATCGGACCGTTGCCGCCCGTGTGATCGCCGTGTTCGTGCGTGTTGACGATCTGCGTGATCTTCCAGCCTTTCGCTTTTGCACGCGCAAGGCACTTCTGGTGATCGAGCGGGTCTACCGCCAACGCTTCACCACTGTCGGGGCAGACGATCAGATAGTTGAAGTTGCGATACGCATTTCCGGTCCAGATTTGTTCGACGATCATTTGAAGTGCCTCCGCGCCCGAATAGACCCTGGTGCCATGTCCCACAAACTCATGGGACACGACACTAGTCGCGACCATACCATGCCGCCATGGAGGTATCAGGCGAACCGCACCCGCACCGCATCCTGCACAGCGGCAGCAAACGCGAACTCGAACAACCGAGCCTCGTGCTGACCGCGCTCGGCATCGAGAACGCAATCGACTTCGACGGCCACGGGTGGGGCTTGTGGGTCGCCGACGCGGACAGCGTTCGTGCGGAAGCCGAGCTTGCGAGCTATGCGGAAGAAGCGCGCTCGCGACCGCCGCCGCGACCGAACGTCGTTGTCGTCGACAACGGCGTGCCGGGCGTGCTCGCCTATCTATGCGTGATCTGGTTACTGCCGTCGCTCGAAGCCGACGCGACGTTCGGCTGGCACTGGCTTTCCATCGGCCAAATGGACGCAGGTCTGGTGATGGCCGGTGAGTGGTGGCGCACCATCACCGCATTGACGCTGCACGCCAACCTGGGCCACCTCATGGCGAACTCGATCGCGGGCATCGTCTTCGGTGTGCTGGTCGGGCGTCACTTCGGCTCCGGTCTCGGCTGGTTGCTGGTGCTCGCGTGCGGCGCCATCGGCAACGGCATCGACGCGATGTTTCAAGCCAGCGATTTCCGTTCGATCGGCGCATCGACTGCGACGTTCGCATCGATCGCCATCGTCGGCGCCTTCGTGTGGCGGCGCGGTTACTACCGCACGCTCGACTGGCGCCGTAGCTTCGCGCCAATCTTCGCGGCACTCGCGCTGCTCGCGTTCACCGGCATCGAGGGCGAGAACATCGACGTGGTCGCGCACGTCGCCGGATTTGCGGTCGGACTGTTGTGCGGGCTCGTCGCTGCGCCGTTCGATCTGCGACGGATCGGCGCGTTCGGGCAGACGCTATGCGGCGCGGCGGCAGTGGCACTCCTCGTTGCGGCGTGGACGCTCGCGGGCCTCGCGGCGCTTTCGTGATCGCACGCGGCTGCATTACCATCGCGCCACTTGAACGAGGAGTAACCATGCAACAAACCGTACGCGTGTTTCCGTTGATCGCCGCAATCGTGACAGCTCTCGTGTTGGCGGCTTGCGGCGACAAAGCTGCCGAGAAGGCAGCGGCCGATGCTGCCGCAGGAAAAGCACAGGCGGATGCAGCCGCACAACAAGCTGCGCAAGTGCAGGCGCTGGCGAAACTCGGCGGTGAGGCGGTTGCGTATGGTTTGCCGCTGGTCGTGTTCGAGTTGACCAAACGCAGCGCCACGAACGTCGCGTCGCCGCAGCCCGATGCACATGCGCCGATCAACCAGTTCGGCAACATGGCGAAGTATCCGAGCGCCAACGACCACGACATCGTGCGGATGAACGTCGACACCCTCTATTCGTTTGCAACGCTCGACCTGTCCGTGGAGCCGATGATTCTGTCGGTGCCTGATACGAACGGCCGCTACTATCTGATGCCGATGATCGATGCATGGACCAATGTGTTCGCATCGCCCGGCAAGCGCACCACCGGCACCAAGGCCGGAAACTTCGCGATCACCGGCCCGAACTGGAGCGGAGAACTTCCGAGCGGCATGACCGAGTACAAGTCGCCGACGAACTCGGTGCTCATCGGCGGCCGCACGCAAACGAACGGTTCAGCGGACTACGCCGCCGTCAACGCGATTCAGGCGAAGTACAAAGTGACGCCGCTGTCGGCGTGGGGCAAACCCTACAAGGCGCCGGCGGGCACGGTCGATCCGAACATCGACATGTCACCGCCGGTCGACCAGCTCGCCAAGATGACCGCGGCTGCGTACTTCGAGCTGCTCGCGCAACTGTTGAAGGCGAACCCCCCGCCCGCAGCCGATGCGCCTGTGGTGACACAACTCGCGAAGATCGGCCTCGTGCCGGGACAGGATTTCGATCTGACGAAGCAGGACCCGAATGTACAGAAGGCGCTCGACGGCGTCGTGCAGAAAACACTCGCCGAGTTGCAGGAAGCCGCGAAAAAGGCCGGCGTAGTGGTGAACGGCTGGAACCAGCTGCCGCACAACCTCGCGAACTTCGGCACCGACTACGGCACGCGCGCAGTGGTCGCGCTGATCGGCTTCGGCGCGAATCTCGAAGCCGACGCGATATATCCCAGCACATTCAACGACAGCGACGGTCAGCAGCTGAACGGCGCGAACCGTTATACGTTGCACTACGAAAAAGGCCAGACGCCCCCGGCAAACGCGTTCTGGTCGCTGACGATGTACGACGCGGCGTCGTTCTTCGTACCGAACTCGATCAACCGCTACAACATCGCCGCGTGGATGCCGCTCAAATACAACAAAGACGGCTCGCTCGACATCTATCTGCAGAAGGACTCGCCGGGTAAGGCGCTCGAGTCGAACTGGCTGCCGGCGCCCGACGGCGACTTCAATCTGACGAACCGTATCTACTGGCCGAAACCCGAAGCGCTCGATGGCACGTGGAAAGCGTCACCGGTGGTGAAAGCGAAGTAGCATCTCGAGCGGAAACACACTCAGGAATTTCCGATGTCGCACACGCTGATCGTTCTGCCCGACGACACGTCGAAGCCGATCCTCGACGCCATCAACGGCGCCAGAAAGTCGTTGAACGTCCGCATGTTCCTGTTCACCGACGAGACGCTGCTGGGCGCCGTAATCGCCGCCAAGCAGCGCGGCGTGAAAGTGCGCGTGATGCTGAACCCGGCGCGCCGCAGCGGCGAGACCGAGAACGAAGAAGCGCGAGTAACGCTCACTAACGCCGGCGTCGAGGTGCGCGACAGCAATCCGAAGTTCGACCTGACGCATCAGAAGTCGATGGTGATCGACGACGAGATTGGTTTTGTGGAGTCGCTGAACTGGGAGCCGCGAGATCTGACCGAAACGCGCGACTACGCCATCGTCACGACGCACGAACACGAGAACAAAGAGATGCGCGACTGCTTCGAAGCCGATTGGGCGCACGAGGACTTTTCGCCGCATCCCAACTCGAAGCTGATCTGGTGCCCCGACAACGGCCGGCAACGCGTGGCCGATTTCATCGACGACGCGAAGCACTCGTTGTGGATCCAGAACGAACGCTATCAGGACACCGTCATCATCGAACGCCTTGTACGCGCGGCCACGCGCGGCGTGAAGGTGCACGTGCTGACGAAGAAACCGCACTCACTCAAGCCGGGCAAACTCGTCGAAGGCATCGGCGGCCTGCGGATCCTGCAGGACGTCGGCGTCAAGGTACACACGCTGAAACACCTGAAACTGCACGCGAAGATGATGCTCGCCGACGGTAAGCGCGCCATCGTCGGCTCGATCAATCTCGCGCCGGGCAGTTTCGATTCGCGGCGCGAACTCGCGATCGAAACGGATCATCACCACGCGGTGAAGCGTCTCGAAGAAACCGCGCACGCCGACTGGGAGGCGTCACACAAGATCGACCTCAGCGACGAAGGTCTGCTTGCGGACCTGAAAAAACGCGATCTGGATGCGAGCCAACTCGCATTGGGCGAACACGGCGACCATAAGAAGCACAAACCCAACGACTAAACAGAGGGCCGTCGTGCTGTACGACGCGAGCCGGCACGAGCAGTGCGATGCGACTGCGTGGGACGAAGCGCGCGCTCGCGCGATGATCGCCACGATCGTCGCGGATACCGAAGCACGCTTCTCACCCGACACCTTCTGGCCGATGCACCCGCTCGACGCAGACGACGGCAGCACTACACCGGCCTACCCGCTTTACTATGGCGCTTGTGGCGTCATCTGGGCCTTACGCTACCTGCAGGGTGTCGGCGCGACACGTCTCACGCGATCGTACTCACCGTTCCTCGACGAACTGCTCGCACGCAACCGCGCCTGGCTCGCCGCGGAAGGCGTCGTTGCACCTGGCGCCTACCTGATGGGCGAAACCAGCATCCGCATGTTGATGTTCTGGGACGATCCATCGCCGGCGCTCGCTGCACAGATCGAGCAACTCATCGAAGACAACATCGCAGATCCCGCGCGAGAACTGATGTGGGGGGCGCCAGGCACCATGCTGGCCGCGCTTTTCATGCACGAGCTCATGCACGAACGCACGGGCGACTCGCGCTGGGCCGAGTCGTTTCTCAGATCGGCGCGCATGCTGCAGTCGCAACTGCTGTGGTCCAGCGAACACGAATGTCACTACTGGACGCAGGACCTCTACGGCGCGAGTTTTACCTACATCGACGCCGTCCACGGCTTCGTCGGCACGGCGTCGCCGCTGATCCGCGGCCGTCACCTGTTCGACGAACGTGAATGGGAGGAATGGCAACGCTGCATCGAAAACACCGTGCGCCGCTGCGCGACCACCGAGGATGGCCTCGCCAACTGGCGCGCCCGGCTCATCCGCCCGGACGGTCCTGCACGCAGCATGCTGATGCAGTTCTGTCACGGCGCGCCCGGATTCGTCATAACGCTCGCCGACATTCCCGGCACTTCGCTCGACGATTTGTTGTTGGCCGGGGGCGAAGCGATCTGGCGCGCGGGTCCGCTCGCGAAGGGTTCGAATCTCTGCCACGGCACCGGCGGCAACGGCTACGCATTCCTGAAACTCCACGAACGCACTGGCGATGCCAGGTGGCTCGCGCGTGCGCGCGCGTTTGCGATGCACGCAATCAGGCAGACCGAAGCCGATGCCGCACGCTACGGTCGCATGCGCTACTCGTTGTGGACCGGCGATCCCGGCTTCGCCATTTACCTGTGGGACTGCATCCATGCGCGGGCGCGCTTTCCGACGCTCGATGTGTTCTTCACGCGCTGATCTCCTGCAATGCAGTTGTTCGCCTGCCCGCTCTGTCGCGCGCCGCTGACGCAGGATTCGACGACGCTCGTCTGCGCGCAGATGCATCGTTTCGATGTCGCGCGTGAAGGCTACGTCAACCTTTTCCCTGCGCATCATCGACGCTCGCGCAATCCCGGCGACGAAGAACGCATGGTCGCGGCGCGGCGACGATTTCTCGACGCGGGGCACTACGCACCTTTGTATGCCGCGTTCGCGGCAACGCTTGCGTCCGCGCGCCCGAACGCAACCGGCGCCTCAGTCGATATCGGATGCGGTGACGGCTACTTCACGGCTGCGCTCGCCGCAGTCGGGCCGCGAATCTACGGAATCGACGTTTCGAAAGCCGCGATTCGTGCAGCTGCCAAACGCCACCCTTCGATCGCATTCGCGGTGGCGAGCTCGAAGCGGCTACCGCTCATGGACGCCGCGTTCGACGCGGCGACGGCGATACTGTCCCCTATCGATGCCGATGCGGTGCGTGTACTTGCCAACGACGGCGTATTGGTGCGGGTGTCACCCGGACCCGGGCATCTGCGCGAGTTGCGCGCGCTCGTGTACGCGGATGTGAGACCGCACCGCCGCGCTGCCAGAGAGTTACCCGGCCTTGAGCACGCAAGCGATCATCTGCTCGAGTTCGCCTTCGACACCGACCCGATGGCGCGCGCCGACCTCATCGCGATGACGCCGCTGCTCCATAGAACGCGCGAGGATCAACGACTGCGTGCGTTGGCGAGCGAGCACTTGACCATCGAAGCCAGCTTCTGGATTGATGTGTTCAGGAAGCGCAAATAACCACGACACAAGGGGACACCATGCACACACAGGACATCGAGTATCAGATCAACGGTAAGAAGTTCGTCGGTTATCTGGCGGATGGGTCGAACGGCAAGAAGACCGCCGGCATCCTGGTTGCACACGAAGGCGGCGGCATGACCGGCCATCCGAAGGAACGCGCCCGCATGCTGGCCGAACTCGGTTACGTGGCGTTCGCCATGGATACGTTCGGCGAGACGATCGAGTCGCGCGATCAGGCGATGGCGGTCATCGGCAGCCTTTCCAACGACCTCGCGACGTTGCGCAACCGCGCCAACACCGCGCTCGAACTGCTCAAGGCGCAACCGAACGTCGACCGGATGCGCACCGCCGCAATCGGCTTCTGCTTCGGCGGCACTACGGTGCTGGAACTGGCGCGCAGCGGCGCCGATGTAGGCTGTGTGGTCGGATTTCATTCCGGCCTCGCGACCATCGCGCCGCAGGACGCCAAGAACATCCGCTGCAAGGTGATGGTGTGCCTCGGCGCAGAAGACCCGATCATTCCCGCCGCGCAGCGCGACGCATTCATCAGCGAAATGCAGGCCGGCAACGTCGACTTCCAGATGCTGATCTACGGCAACGCCGGCCACAGCTTCACGAACCAGGAGGTGGATGCGATGAAGATTCCCGGATTCGCTTACCACGCACCGACTGACGCGCGCTCCTGGCAGGCGATGCGCAACTTCTTCGACGCGGTGATTCGACCCGTGTAGGACGCGCACGGCGTGCGTTCCCCTGGGTGTCATGCAACTGTCACACAGCGCGGCGACGCTGCGTCGCCCCACGAATCGTGGCGGTCGATCAACTCACCAGGGGATTCAACTCGTGCGGAAAACAATACTGAGCCTTTGCGGCGGGGTGGCACTCGCAGCCGCGACCCAAACGGTTTCGGCGGGCAATGTCGATGCCAAGCTGCTTGGGATGCTGAAAGACAACGGTTCGATCACTGAAGCGCAATTCACCGAATTGAGCGCGGATCTCGCCCAAGAAGAGCGCGCGGAAGCGCGCGAGGCCGTCAGCAAGGAAGACGTTACGGCGATGCAGCAGAAGCTCAGCTGGGCTGAACGAACCGTGGTCAGCGGCGACGTTCGCGTCCGGCAGGAACGAATTCAGGTTGAGGATAAATCGCCGGAGCAGACAGCGAGCCGGCAGCGCTACCGCGCGCGCCTTGCCGTCGTCTCGCAGGTTACTCCGACGGTCGAGGCCGGCATCAGAGTCGCGTCGGGCAACAGCAACGACGTGCGCTCGACCAACCAGGACATGAACAACTACTTCGTCAAGAAAGACCTCTGGCTCGACCGCGCCTACATCAACTGGCATCCGGAGAACGTGCCGGGATTGAAGATGTTCGGCGGCCGGATGGCTCAGCCTTGGACCAAGGTGGCCGAGTCCGAAGTGATCTGGGACGGCGATATCAACCCGGAAGGGATCGCCGCGCAGTACAGCCGCAAGTTCGGCGATACGAACGTGTTCGGGTCGGGCGGCGCATTCACGGTGAAAGACAATGTCACCGGCAACGGTCCGGAGTTCGACAACGACCTGCGGATGTACTACGCACAACTCGGCGCGAATCTGTTTCCGGGCGAAGATTTCAAGCTGACGGTCGGAGCCAGCGTGTTCCACTACTACAAAGACGAATTCGGCGTTCCGTCGAATCCGCCAAATGCCGGACTCGGCCTCACGGCGAACGGCAACGACTCGTCGCAGTTCCAGCTGTATGAGGGCTTCAGCCAACTCGACATTCTGGGGCTGCCGTTGCCGTTGTCGCTGTACGGGCAGTATGTACAGAACCCGAACGCCAATGGCCCGAACGACAACGAAGACACCGCCTACCTGCTCGGCTTCCTGACGCGCTTCTGGGAGATCGGTGTGAACTACAGCTATCGCGACGTGGAACGCAACGCAGTGGTCGGCGCCTTTACCGATTCCGACTTCGCGTCCGGCTTCACCGCCTCGAAAGGCAGCAAACTGCAGCTCTCCTACAACATCACGAAGAACTTCCAGTTCCTGAGCACGTACTTCTATACCGAGTCCGATGCGTCGAACCCGGCGAAACCCGGTGCCCAAACCAACACGTTCCAGGTCGATCTGGTGGCAACGTTCTAACGACCAAAAGAACCGGCCGTTGTCACGCGATCGTAACGGGCAACTAAGACTATGGCCTACAAACACATCAGTGACGAACTCTCAACTTTCGGAAGGAACAGCTATATGAACGTCAAACAAGCAAGTTATGGGGCGATCGCCGCACTCGCGTGCGCATTCAGCGCCTCCGTGTTCGCGGCGGGTACAGTCGAAGCAGACGGTTCAAGCACCGTCTATCCGATCACCGAAGCGGTAGCCGAAGAGTTTCAATCAGCCGGCGGCGGGCGCGTAACGGTTGGCATTTCCGGCACCGGCGGCGGCTTCAAGCGCTTCTGTCGCGGTGAAACCGACATCTCCAATGCGTCGCGACCGATCTTGAAGGACGAAATGGTGCTGTGCGCGCAGAACGGCGTGAAGTACGTCGAGTTGCCGGTAGCAATGGACGCGCTGACGGTGGTTGTCAGCAAGGACACGGACTTCGTCGACTACCTCACCGTCGCCGAGCTCAAGAAGATGTGGGAGCCTGGCGCGCAGGGGAAAATCACGAACTGGAACCAGATCCGTTCGACCTTTCCCGACATGAAGCTGCAACTGTCGGGCGCCGGAGCAGATTCCGGAACGTTCGACTATTTCACCGAGGCAGTCGTCGGAAAGGCCAAGTCGTCCAGGGGCGACTACCAGGCGAGCGAAGACGATAACGTGACCGTACAGTTCGTTTCGCGTAACAAAGGTGCGATCGGCTACTTCGGTCTCGCGTACTACGAGGAGAACAAAGACAAATTGCGCGCTGTACCCATCAAGGCCACGGACCAGTCCCCGGCGGTTATGCCATCCGTCGCGACGGTCAATGACGGAACTTACCAGCTTCTGGCTCGACCGATCTTCATCTACGTCAGCGCGAAATCGGCGAAGCGCCCCGAGGTCAAAAAGTTCGTCGAGTTCTACCTCGACAACGCACCGGATCTGGCGAAGGAAGTCGGCTACGTCAACCTGCTGCCTGAAGAGTACACCCTGGCAAAGCAGAACTTCGCCGCCGGCAAGGTCGGCACGGGCTTCGGCGGTGTGGCTGAGGTCGGCGTCAAAATCGCCGACCTGTTGAACCGCGAGGCCAAGCAGTAGCGCACCGAAAATCCCGGTCGGCCGGCGAGGTCGATCGGGATTTCGAGTTGCTCTGACGCCTCGTCCCATCGAGACTTGCCGACCATGAAAACCTCCGCAGACCGAATGAGCCGCTCCGGCGCCCTGCTGCCACCCCCTCGTGTTCCGCAACGGCGTCGGATATTCGAGCGGTTCATGGAAGGTGCCCTGCTTCTCAGCGCACTCAGCGCGGTATTCATTACGCTCGCCATCGTATTCGTGCTGGTGAACGAATCCCTGGCGTTCTTCCGCCACGTCTCGATCATCGAATTTCTGACCGCTACGCAGTGGACGGTCATGTTCGAGGAAAAACACTTCGGCATCGCCCCGTTGCTTGCCGGAACGCTGGTGACGTCGGCGATCGGACTGATAGTGGCGGTGCCGCTGGGCACCGTCATCGCGATCTACCTCAGCGAATTCGCCCCGCACCGCGTGCGCGAATTCGTCAAACCGCTACTCGAGTTACTGATCGGCGTGCCGACCGTCGTGTTCGGTTATTTCGCGCTGCTGTCCGTCACACCGATGCTGCAGAAGATTCTCCCCGACCTGCCTGGGTTCAACATGCTCGGCCCCGGCATCGTCATCGGCATCATGATTACGCCGTACATCAGTTCCGTTGCCGAAGACGCAATGCGTGCGGTACCGATGACGCTGCGGGAGGGCGCATACGCAATGGGTGCAACCCGATTCCGCAACGCGTTGACGGTCGTGGTTCCCGCTGCACTATCCGGGATCATCGCGGCATACGTACTCGGCATTTCCCGCGCCGTCGGCGAAACGATGGTTGTTGCGGTCGCCGCGGGCCAACAGCCGAACTTCACGTTGAATCCGATGGAGCCGGCGGCAACGATCACAACCTTCATCGTACAAGTCGCGCTGGGCGACCTGCCGCACGGCAGTATCGAATACCAGAGCATCTTCGCCGCCGGACTCGTGCTCATGCTGATGACGTTGGCCCTCAACGTGATCGGTCATCTGTTGCGCCGACGCTATCGCGAGGTCTATTGAATGGCCGCCGAGCTCACACCGTCGCACCGCATGGAACCACAAGCCCTGCGGGCGCTGATCGGCCGCAACAAACAGTCCGACAAGATCTTCGCAATCGTCGGCCTGCTGGCGATGTTGGTCGGTGTCTTTGCGTTGATCTGGCTGCTGGTCGGTCTCGTGATGGACGGTGGGTCGCGCATCAGCTGGCAGTTTCTGACCTCGTTTCCGTCGCGTCATGCGGATAAGGCAGGGATTCTCTCCGCGTGGGTGGGCACGTGCCTGGTCATGCTGGTAACGACCTTCTCCGCGGTGCCAGTAGGCATTGCGGCCGGCATCTATCTCGAGGAATACGCGCGGCACAACTGGATCACCGACATCATCGAGATCAACGTGACCAATCTCGCCGGCGTGCCTTCGATCGTCTATGGCCTTCTGGCACTCGGCCTGTTCGTGTATGGCCTGGGGTTCGGGCAAAGCGTTCTGTCCGCGGGACTCACACTGGGTCTGCTGATTCTGCCCGTGGTAATAGTGTCGACGCGCGAGGCGATCCGGTCAGTGCCCGTCGCAATGCGCGAAGCCGCGTATGCCCTCGGTGCCACCCGATGGCAGACCGTGCACGACCATGTGCTTCCGTACTCCACCGGCGGCATTCTGACCGGCATCATTCTGGGGCTGTCCCGGGCGATCGGCGAAACGGCTCCGATCATCACGATCGGCGCGCTGACGTTCATCGCATTTCTGCCGCCTTCGCCCGTAACGAGCGAACCGCCCTTCATCTCGTTCGAATGGCTGATGGCACCTTTCACGGTGATGCCCATACAGATGTTCAACTGGTTGTCCCGGCCTCAGACCGCGTTCCTCAACAACGCCGCTGCTGCCGGCCTCATTCTGGTCGTAATGACAGTCGGCATGAACGCGCTGGCCATCTGGCTGCGTTACCGCTTCCGCAAGAAAATCAAATGGTGATGAAATGGACGGGCCTATTGTGAACGCACCCCTGCGTCCGGACGTTGGCGCAACGAGCATTGCCGAGGAAACGGTCAAGGCAGAAGTGCGCGAATTGAGCTTCTTCTATGGTTCCGGCATGCAGGCACTAAAATCCGTCAGCATGAGCCTCGCCGAAAACAAGGTCACCGCACTCATCGGTCCGTCGGGCTGCGGCAAATCGACGCTGTTGCGCTGCTTCAACCGCATGCACGATCTGTATCCCGGCAACCGATACGACGGCGAGATCATCATTCACCCCGACGGCGTGAACGTACTCGGCCCGGACGTCGATCCGATCGAAATGCGGATGCGCATGTCGATGGTGTTCCAGAAGCCGAATCCGTTTCCGAAGTCGATCTATGAAAACGTCGCGTATGGTTTGCGTGTTCGTGGGGTCAAACGCGCAGGTTTGATCGACGAGCAGGTGGAACGTGCGCTCACCGACTCGGCATTGTGGGGCGAAGTGAAGGATCGGCTGCAGGATCAGGCATACAACCTCTCCGGCGGCCAGCAACAACGGCTGTGCATTGCGCGCGCGTTGGCCGTAGAGCCCGAGATTCTGCTGTTCGATGAACCGACATCGGCGCTCGATCCGATCGCCACCGCGAGCATAGAAGAACTGATCGCGGAACTGCGCAACCGCGTGACGATCCTCATCGTTACCCACAACATGCAGCAGGCCGCGCGCGTCTCCGACTACACGGCGTTCATGTATCTCGGCGAGCTCGTCGAATTCGGCGACGCCGACGACTTCTTCACGAACCCCAAACAGAAGCGCACGGAAGATTACATCACCGGCCGCTACGGTTGAGTTTCCAGCGAGGATCCGAAATGTCCGGCCAAGGCGGCGAATTCACCAGTCACTTCTCGAGCCAGTTCAACCAGGAACTGGAGAATCTGCGCAGCCGCGTGCTAGCTATGGGCACCGTGGTGGAAAAGCAGATCGGCGACGCGGTAACGGCACTCGCGACAGGCAACGAGAACATGGCCCGCTCGGTGATCGGCGGCGATCTGCACGTCAATCAGCTCGAGGTCTATCTCGACGAAGAATGCCGCCGGATTCTGGCGCGGCGTCAACCGGCAGCCGGCGACCTTCGGCTCGTGTTTGCGGTCATCAAGGCCGTTACCGACATCGAGCGCATCGGCGACTCGGCGAAAAGCGTCGCACGGATGGCAATCAAGCTGATCGAGGCGAAACCCACCGGTACGGTGCCGAGCCTCGCGCACCTCGGTGAACTCGTTCGGGAGATGGTGCAGAAGGCGATCGGCGCATTTGCCGGAATGGACGTGAACGTTGCGCTGGGCGTGGAACGCGCCGACATCGCGGCCGACGATGAGTATCGTTCAGTGATGCGCGCGCTTACGACTCGTATGACGGAAGACCCGAAAGCGATCGACTGGGCGTTGAACCTGATCCTGGCCGCGCGCGCGCTCGAACGCGCCGGAGACCACGCGAAGAACATTTCCGAATACCTGATTTACCTGGTGCAAGGCAAAGACGTGCGCCACGTCAGCCTCGAAGACCGCGAGCGGCAAGTGCAAGACCGCGCGTCCCGACAATCGACTCAACCGGCCGACGAGCCTCGCAACACCTGAGTCCGACCCATAGGCCGACGGCCATGACGCCCGATTCCCACACACGCTAGGTGCGTGGCGTCACCCTGCAGCGCGGCCAGGCGAGCATCGGATCCAAATCACTTCGGGCTCTCCGATCCGCGGGCATCCTAATCAGCCACCATTGATGCGACGAAGAGCCAATGAAAGTGGTCGCACCAACAGTCCGCGTTCCCCCCTCAAGGAAAAAAAAGCCCGCCTTCCGGCGGGCCTTCTTCGGGACGCAACGGCGCTCAGGCAGCGCGTCGACGTCGCAAGACACCAAGTCCGATCAGACCAGCACCCAAGAGCATCAATGTACCTGGCTCAGGAACCTGGCTCGTCACTAGACTCGAAACGGCGAAGTACCGTCGATCATCTCGGTCAACCGTTCCGCCGCCCGAGAGATCCCACGCGCGAATGTCCACATCGTTGTTGTACGCAAAGTAGGCCCCGTAACTGCTGCCGCTACCCGGGGGGTTAATGTTGTTTCCCAAAGCCGATCCGATGGCGTTCGCGAATGCCTGGGCAAGGCTGCCACTACCCCACCAAACAGTCGACCTCAGCAACGCGCCGTTGGCGTCGTAAGAGGTAAACACAGTAGTAACGTTATATTGATTACTCCCGTATTGGACGACCACAGCATTGGCCGACAATGGGGCAAGGACCAAGAGGAGAAGAACGAGCTTTTTCACGGAACCTCCGAAACCTAGATTACTTCAAGCATCGCTTCCAAGGCATTGATCGTGCCAATCATAGTAAATCCATATTTATCAATAAGTTGAGTAACCTCTATCAGATCGATCATCCGGACCTGTAAGATTTTCCGACGGTTCGCTCCTGGATCGAGGGGCCGTAACGAAATGCGGCAGGGGTGCCCCGGCGGAATCTGGACCCAACGAGCTACTCGAATCGCCGGCTCCCGCCATCACGGATTTCCGCGGCTACTTGTGCAGCAGCCAGTTAGGCGCTCGGCAAACGAGTTCATCGCCACAACGCGCGCTCGACGCTTTGAAGGGCTTCGCGGCGACGTGTTGGGGAGCCGCGCGGGGCCACCTTCGAGTACTGTGCTGACGACACGTATGACGGAAGATCCGAAAGCAATCGACTGGGCGCTGAATCTGATCATGGCGGCGCGTGCACTGGAACGCGCCGGCGATCATGCGAAGAACACTTCTGATACCTAAATCTATCTAGTGCAAGGCAAAGACGTGCGCCACGTCACCCTCGAGGACCGCGAGCGGCAGGTGCAGGACCGCGCGTCACGACAATTGACTCAACCGGCCGACGAACCTCGCACTGGTCCCCCGCTCGCTCGAATCGTAGTGGGTGCGCGATGAAGCACAGCAAGCTCGCGCGACGAGAACAGGTGAACAGTGCCAACACATCGAAGCGCCTGTCATGGGCATGAATGGCAGCTACGAGTTGAAGGTCCGGCAGCGCTATCCAAGTACCGAGATCGTCTTCGACCTGTTCCATGTGGTCGCCAAGTGCGGACGTGAGGTCATGCGTCCGCGTCGATGAGGCCAATCGGTTACGGCAGGACATCGGAGGCATGAACAACCGCATCAAAGTCATCAAACGAATGGCCTGCGGCTATCGCGATGACGAGTACTTTCTTCCTGAAGATCCGCGCCGCTTTCCCCCGACTTGCGCGATGAACCAAAAGAGAGACCCGCCGGGCGGCGGGTCTCGTTACGGCAGTGCTGCGTTCAGGCCGCGGCGCGTCGACGGCGCAGCAAAGCAAGACCGATCAACCCTGCACCAAACAGAACTATCGAGCCAGGCTCCGGTACTTGCGCTACTGAACGAGAGAGTGCGTAGGTATTGGTGTCTCTGGATCGATCATCGTCGGTAAATGTAAAAAGGCCGAGGAACGATGCCGCGTACACGGTGTTCGTAGATGTCCTTGCATACGCGAAGTAAGGTCCCGTCCCACCAAAAAATCCATTTGGCAGTCCCAAGCTGCCGCCAACCAGGCCGGCAAACTCTTGCGCAAGACTGCTGGAGCCCCACCAAGCGGTGCCGTTCAACGCGGAATCGCTACCAGTCGTACTAGTCGAAGTCACGTCGTACTGACCGATACTTGAATCAACGACGACAGCGCCCGCGCTCAGCGGGGCAATCATCAACAGGACCATAATCAGCTTCTTCATCATTTCTCCTTCAGACACTGGATTTGCTTCGAGCTCTCGTACTTCAGCATTTTGCGTGCCAAGTCAATTAGTCTATATTTATCAATGTATTATTCGTCACGTCCTGCACTCAGATGAGCCGCCCTGTAAGATTTTTTTACGGATCCACCTGGGCAACCCAAGCCAGCGTAAGGAAAGCCGTCGGTTGGTTGGCGCTGCGGCCGGTTGGCCAAAACTGCCTGAGCCACCGAGCAAGGCGGAATCCGACTACCCGCCGTTCAATCGCTCACTCAACTGCTGTACGGCTTCGCGCTCGGCAAACGGGCCTACCGCAAGCGCCCGTTGGACGCTCTGCGCTGCCTCGCGGCGACGCCCCGCCTTTTGCTGCGCCACCGCCAGGTGGTAGAGCATGCTGGGATTGTCGGGCCGCGCCTTTACCGCGGACTCCAGCAACGTCAGGGCCTCACTCGTGGCACTCGGCGCGTCGCTGTGGACCAGGATCCAGCCCAGCGTATCGCCGATCTCAGGGTTATCAGGCGCCGCCTCCACCGCTTTGCGTGCGGTAGCCTCGGCGCGCGGATCCTTCGCTTCGAAATACAGCCACGCGAGATTGTTCAAAGCGACGGGATCGTTCGCCTCTTTCGACAGCAAACGCTCGTAGCCGGCCATTGCTGCGCGGCTGTCGCCGGACACAAGTTCGATCGATGCGAGCTGACGCGCCGCGTCTTGATCGTCGGGGTTTGTTTCCAGCCACGTTTTAAGCGTGCTGACGGCCCGATCAACTTCGCCCTGACCTGCCAGCGTTTCCGCGAGCTTTGCCACGCCGCGTGCGGAGCCGCGCTGGGCTGCCTTCGAGTACAGGTCAACGGCAGCGTCTGGCTTGCCGGACTTCAGCGCGATATCCCCATCGAGTACGGCGCAGATCGCCGGATCGGCGCCTGCCTTCTCAAGGCGCGCGAGGTAACTGCGCGCCTTGTCGGTCAAGCCTTCCGACGTCTCCAGTTGGATCAGCGCCACGAGGGCGTTTTGCTCCGTTGCGGAATCTGTGAGGGCGTGTTCGAGAGTGCCCCGTGCGAGCTCCGTGCGTCCGGCGCGACGTTGCAGGTCGCCGACGGGCAGCCAGTAGGACCTGGCATCGTCCGGTCCCTGATTCAGGTACGCCTGCAACTGGTCGAGGTAGCGCGCCAGTTCTGCGGCGTCATTGGCCTGCGCTGTCACCATGGCTCTCAGTAGCCACACGCGCGGGTTGCCTGCTTCAATGCGCTCCGCTTCGACGGAAACGTCCTGCGCGAGCGCTATGTCGCCACGCTCCAGCGCCAGCTGCCCGAGTTCGAGTCGCGGCGCCAACGCGGCGGTGTTGGCGGTACGCGCCTGGTCAAGGAGTCGTTGCGCCTTTTCGTTGTTGCCCTGCGAGCGTTCGAGACCCGCGAGAGCGATCAACGCGCCGATGTCGGACGGATTCGCCGCGATACTCTGCTCGAGGTGTCGACGCGCATCCGCGGGCTTGCCCTCGACCAGGTCGAGCCGTGCCAGTTCAATCGCCGCCTGGCTATATTTTGGATCGACTTTCAGCGCTTGTTCGAACGCGGTGCGCGCGGCGGCGGGATCCTTGCGTGCCGCCTGCACGGCGCCAAGCAGATAAAATCCAACGGCTTCGCAGCGTCGCGAGTGACCATCTGATTCGCCGCGACAAGCGCGGCGTCGAGATTGCCGCTACGAACGTTCACCAGAACCTTTAACGCGTCGGCCTGGGACGCAACTTCGCCCGAAGCCGGGATGACGGCGTCGAGTTGCGCCAGCGCACCGGCACTGTCGCCGGCGGCGGCCAAGCTCAGCGCAAGTTGAGTCTTCACTTCCGGGGTTTCCGGCAATGCCTTGTCGGCGGCGCTCAGGTAGCGCGTGGCCTCCTCGAGCTGACCTGCGCGCAGATACGCGGTGCCGAGCAATGCCAGGTCGCGTCCGTCGGTGAGTCGATCACTTACCGGCTGCAGCGCGTCGACCGCCCCGGTCGCATCGCCGGTTTCGAGCAGCAAGGCAGCCAACGCCCTGCGCGGTCCCAGGTTGTCCGGGTCTTGTGCGACATAGCGCCGCAGGTAGTCCGCGGCTTGGTTGAGTTGCCCCTGCGCGTGTTTGACGTTCGACAAAGCGAGCAGCGAAGGTGGGTAGTTCGGAATCACGGCAAGGGCAGCAAGCAGCGAACTTTCGGCGTCATCCAGATTCTTCTGCGACAGAGCAATCACACCGCTTAGATGCAGTGCCAACGGATACTTCGGAGCGCGCTGCAGCACGCCGTCTACGATTGTCTTGGCTTCACCCGGTTTGTTCTCGAGCAATCGCACGCGCGCGAGTCCCATTTCGGGCAGAAAATCGCTGCCCTGCAATGTGGCCGCCTTGTCGAAAGCCGCGCCTGCCTCGGACGCATGCCGCTGATTGAGCTCCACTTCCCCGAGCGCCAACCACAACCGCCTGCTCGACGGCACGGCTTTGACACCCGCACCGAGCGCGCCCAATGCGGCAGTGAAATCAGGTGTCGGGGGCGCGAGCGAGAGCTGCGCCAACCCGAGGTAGGCACGGGGTAACGCCGGATCCGACTTGATCGCGGCTTCGAAATCCGTACGCGCGCGATCGCGCTCTCCGCTGGCCAGCAACGCCTGGCCGCGAATCGCCTGATATCGCGGATTCAACGTGACACTCTCGAGCTCACCCAATACTTCCTGACGGCGGCCGAGGTCGATCTTGGTCTCGAGCAGCGGGGGCGTCACCCGATCCCCTAGGATGCCGAGATCCTGAGCCCTGCTCAGCTCTTTCAGCGCTGCATCGGGCTCGCCGTATTCAAGGTAAGTCTCGCCGAGGGCGAGTCGCGCTTCGGCGAGATTCGGATCCTTCTGCAGCGCATTCTTGAATTCGATGATGGCCGCGTTCGTCTTGCCCTCGGCGAGATACGCCCTGGCTTTGTCCAGATCTTCCTGAGGTGTCGACGCACCGCACGCGCTGACTACGACGAGCATGGCAACGCCAATCAGCTTTCTCAAACTTCGTTTGAACACACGCGGCCCCCCCCCCCCAGATCGACCGGATGTTAGCCCGTTTGGAGACGATAGTTGAAGCGCGGTTGCAGGAGCGCGCACGCAGCGATCGCGCTCCATCGTTACCTGAGACGTCATGGATTTCGCCGCGGGGCTGTCCTAAGGTCCGGGCATGGTCACGTCAACCGCGCGAGCGGCACCCACCATCGGCACGCATCTGCGCGATTGGCGACAACGCCGGCGCTTGAGTCAGCTCGATCTCGCGTGCGAAGCCAACATCTCGCCGCGCCATCTCAGCTTCGTCGAAACCGGCCGCTCGACGCCGAGCCGCGAGATGATTCTGCATCTCGCGGAACAACTGCAGATTCCGATGCGCGAGCGCAACGTTCTGCTCGTGGCTGCCGGATACGCACCGGTGTTCGTCGAACGGTCGCTCGACGACCCGGCACTGTCCGCCATGCGCGGCGCCATCGATCTGGTGCTGGAAGGTCACAAGCCCTACCCGGCCTTTGCGATCGATCGGCATTGGCAGATCGTGTCTTCGAACAGCGCATTGCCGCAGCTATACGAAGGCGTTGCTCCGCATCTCATGGCACGTCCCGTCAACGTGATGCGGCTCAGCCTGCATCCCGACGGTCTTGCACCGCGCGTCGTGAACCTGCCCGAATGGCGTGCTCATCTGCTCGACCGATTGCGCCAACAGATCGACTTGACCGCGGATCCGGGTCTCGTCGCACTGATGCAAGAGCTCGTTTCGTATCCCGGTGCGTCGAGGCTCGACAAGGTGGCGCCGCACAACTACTCCGGCGTAGTCGTGCCGTTTCGCATCGCGACGTCGGGCGGCGAACTGTCGTTCTTCAGCACTACGATGATCTTCGGCACACCGGTCGATATCACGCTTGCCGAACTCGCCGTCGAGACGTTCTTCCCTGCAGACTCCGTCACCGTCGAACGCGTGCAGCGCCTCCTCCTCGCTCAATAGAAACACCGCTCGATAACTCGTTTCTCTTACGTCTCACGTAATCGACTCGCCATCGCCGGGTACGCACGATGCACTCGCACACTCAACGAAGAGGCTCGACATGCAGACCATAAACACCAATGACGGAACCCGGCTGTATGCGAAGGAATGGGGCGCAGGCGCGCCCGTCGTTTTCGTCCACAGCTGGGCGATGACCAGCGATATGTGGCAATACCAGACGGCCGAATTTGCTGCGCGCGGCTTGCGTTGCATCACGTACGACCGTCGCGGTCACGGTCGCAGCGATCAGCCGAGCGGCGGATACGACACCGACACGCTCGCTGACGACCTGGCCATGGTGCTGAATTCGCTCGACGTGTCGAACGCAACATTGATCGGCCACTCGATGGGCGGCGGCGAGATCGTTCGCTGCCTCTCACGACATGGCGCGAAGCGGATTGCACGCATCGTACTTCTGGCGCCCACCACGCCGTTTCTCAAACAGACGCCGGACAATCCCGAGGGCATTCCCGAGCAGGCATTCGAAGCAGTTCGTGCAGAGTGGGTTGCCGATTTTCCGAAGTGGATCGCCGACAACACCCCGCCGTTCTTCACGAAAGATACCTCGGCTCCGATGCAGGCCTGGCTCACGTCCATGATGAACCGCACGTCGTTGCCTGTTGCCATCGCCTGTAACCGCGCGATGGTCGCCACGGATTTCCGCGCCGACCTGCGCGACGTGACGGTGCCGACGCTGCTGATTCACGGCGATGCGGACGCGTCTGCGCCGCTGCTGCTCACCGGTGCAAGAACTGCGAAACTGTTGCGGAACTGCACCTTCAAAATCTACGAAGGCGCGCCGCACGGTCTGTTCGTAACGCACAAACAGCGATTGAATGCCGACATTCTGCAATTCATCGGAGTGTGACCATGGCCGATGCCGATCTAGTGTTCTACGTGCAGCTCAAGGTGAAGCCGGACCGGATCGACGAATGGCGCCGCACGCTCGACGACATCGTCGAACGCATGTCGGAGGAAGAAGCGTTCGTGTCATGCTATCTGCATCGCGACGCTCACGACGATTGTCTGTTCACGCTGTACGAACGTTGGCGCGAACCGAGCGTCGAAGCGTTTCTGAGCAATCAGATGAAACCGTATCGAATCGCATACGACGCGAAGCTACCTGACCTGCTGCAGCGGCCGCGCGAGGCAGCCATTCTGAAACCGTTAGGCGAGTGGCATAAGGAGTAATCGATGACATCTGCTCGAGACATCCAGCAACTGTTCGAACCGTTGCTGCCTGGCTTGCTCGGCATCGAGTTCACGGAAGTGACCCAGGAACGCGTAGCCGCGACGATGAAGGTGCGCCCCGAACTCTGCACGTCGGGCGGCATTCTGCACGGCGGTTCGATCATGGCGTTTGCCGATACGCTCGGTGCGGTAGGCACCTCGGTGAATCTCGAAGCGGGTTCCGGCACGACTACGGTCGAGTCGAGCACCAAGTTCCTTGCTTCAGCACCGGTGGGAACGACCGTGAGCGCAGAATGCACGCCGTTTCACCGTGGCCGCACCACCATGGTGTGGCAAACGCAGATCAGAAACGAAGCGGGCAAGCTGTGCGCGGTCGTCACGCAGACCCAACTCGTGTTGACACGCTGACACCACCACATGACGCGGCCGGCTGCGGTCGTTGGTGCTACCGCAGCCGGCGTTGTACTGAATCTTGCCTGATGTACTCGGCCGTCAGTCGGCAAAGTCCGTCGCACACGACACGATGTCGTTCTCCAGCACGAGCCTGCCGTCGCCTTCGCGGGCAAATGTCGCGTCGCCCTGGATGCTCAGACAGACGTCGGAGCCCGTGACGATGCTGTTGTAGATCAGAGCGCCCGTGCCGCGTCGCAACAGGATGCCGCCGGTGTTGCCCGCCGAGCCGATCATCGTCATGTTCGCGAGGGTCGGTGCGGACACTGGCGCTGCATTAGGATCGTTCTCGTCGTTGTCCGCCTCGATGCCGCGGTCACCCGCATCGCTCGCCTGTATGACCAGTACGAACTGCGCGCCCCCGACGTAACCCTGACCCCAGTCGAAGCTGTCGTCCGCGTTGCTCGTCAGCACCAGATGGTCGATGAAGTCGGCGGATCCAAAGTGCTCGACGCCGTCGTCGAGCCCCTGGTGCACCTGCACGAAACTCGCGCGTGTGCCCGCTCCCGCGCCGAACATCGTCAGCCCATTGAGTTCATTGCCCTGGCCGTCAATGTCGTTGCCGGCATGGCGAATGACCACATATGCGAGGAAACCCGAGTCGTCCTGCTCGCTGCGGTCGCCGCCGTAGAATCCGATGTTGCCTTCGGCGTTGACGTTGCAGGGACTCGGACCGCACTGATTCGTATCGCCGAATCCCATGATGGCGAGGCCCGCCCACTCGCCGCGACCCGATGTTCCGTCGCTGGTCCCCGCGGCCCACGGCTCGAACTGGTCTACCGAGGTCATCTCGATCGGATCCTCAGCCGTACCTTGCGCTTCGATGCGTGACCCGCGGGTAATGATCAGGGCTTCCGCGCTGTCGCCGAGAATCAACGTGCCCGGCTCGATCCGCAGCGTGACGTTGACGATGTCGGACGCGGCGCAACCCGTGGTGCCGATTTCGCATTCGCCGTTGCCGATGTACGTCCCCGGAAACCCGGTCGACAACCGATAGATGTTGTTGTTCGTCAGCGTCAGCGTTTGCCCGGCAGTCGCATAGCGCGGCGCCAGCTGACAGATATCCATACTGCCGCCTCCGACGTTAGTCAGGTCCTGATCGCCGATGTCGGTGGTTCCCGTCGGGCAAGCAGCATCCGCAGCCGGAACCGCGCCCGCCAGGCTTCCACCCGACGCCGGCTCCCAGACCGTCTCGTTGCCGTTCACCCCGATCGTCCATCCCGCGGTCCAGTTGTCGGCGGTGTCCTGCGCGAATGCGCCGACGTAGTCCGTTGCGACGAAATTGGTGCTGCCGCCGGTACCCGCCGGGTTCGGGATTCCGACGGAGTTCAGGTTCGGATTGATGATCTGGTTGTTCTGTCCGGCGTCATACCAGGCTTGCACCGCTGCGGCGCCGACGCCGCTGTCGTTCTTGAATTCGCTGCCGAGCGGACACCAGAGCACCGAGTTGGCGATCGTCAATCCGGTGCCGAACAGGGCCTCCGACGCCGCGTCATCGACGTCCAGACACGCGTCACGGAAATCGACTACGACGAAGTTGAAGAGCTGGCCGCCGGTACCGCGCCGCAACAGCACACCACCGGCCCCCGCTACACCGTCGTTCCGGCCCATGATCGTGAAGTTCGCCAGCACCGGTGCGGACCGGGGCGCCGCGTCGTTGTCCTGTTCATCGTTGTCCGCCTCGATACCCTTGTCGCCGCTATCGATCGCTTGCTTGATCACGACGAACTGCGCCCCGCCTCGGTAGCCCTGACCCCAGTCAAAGCTGTCGTCGCCGTTTTCGGTCAATACGATGTGGTCCATGAAGTCGGTCGAACCGAAATGTTCGATGCCGTCGTCGAGGCCTTTGTGTACCTGCACGTAGCTCGCCGTCGTACCCGAGCCCGTGCCGAACATCGTCAAGCCGTTGAGTTCGTTCCCCTGACCATCGATGTCGTTGCCGGCGGAGACGATCACCACATAGTTGAGCGAGCCGGAGTCGTCGGCGTCGTCGCCACCGCCGTAGAAACCGATATTGCCTTCTCCGTTGACGTTACACGGAGCGACTGGGCAATCCGTGCTCGTACCGTAGCCCATCAGCGCGAGACCCGCCCACTCGCCGCGGCCCGAGTCGCCGTCGCCTCCGGCCACCCACGCAGCAAACTGGTCGACGGACGTCATTACGATCGGATCCGCCGCGGTGCCGTTGGCCTGGATCTGCGAGCCACGAGTCACGATCAGCGCTTCGCTCGCGTCTCCGAGGATGAGCGTGCCCGCTTCGATGACCAACGTGACTGCGACGACGTCGACAGCCTGACACGAAACTCCGATCTCGCACTCGCCATTGCCCACGTAGGTGCCGGGAAAACCCGTTGCGAGTCGATAGATGTTATCTGCCGTCAACGTGACGGTCCCCGTAGCGCTGATCCGGGGCGGCAATTGGCACAGGTCCATGGATCCGCCACCGACCGCTGCAGGCAATGCCTGATCACCGATGTCGGTGGTGCCCACCGGACACGAGCCGTTCGCGCTCGGCGCCGCCGCCGGTTGCCACACGGTGGTGTTGCCGTTCAGGCCCACGGTCCAACCGGCCGTCCAGTTTTCCTGCGTATCCTGTGAAAAGGCACCCGCGTAACTGACTGCCGCCAACAAGGTTCCTGAGGGGCTCGCGAGCCCGGCCGGCAGCGCAAACGCTGCCCCTTCCAGGTCCGGCGAGCTCACGGAGAACGCGAATTGGGCGCCCTGCAGGTCAGGTGAACCGGCAGTCGGTTGTCCATTGCTCGCGTCGAGGAGCGGGTCGACCTGCTGGTTGTTGGTGCCCGCCTCGAATACCGCCTCGGTATTGCTCCCTGCCGTTGGCGGCGGGATGACGGGGGGCGGATTGGAATTGCCGACCTGTATCTGCTCGCTGCTGCTGCCGCCGCCACAACCCGCCAGTAATACTGCGAGTATCGCCACGGCAATACGGTGCCTGCGTTGCATCGTCATGTGCTCCCGTTGAGAAGATGATTGGTTAGATTTCTGCGCTGATGCCGAAGCTGAACGTACGTCCCAGGCCGTACTCGCGTTCGGTAACGCTGCCGCGTTTCACCTCGACGTTCTCGTCGAGGAGGTTCTTCGCCTTGAACTTGAGACTGAGGTGCCGACCGAACATGTCGAGACCCTGGATGTAGACGAAGTCGAGCCACGGCGGCAGTTCTTCGATAGCGCCGGGCAGGTTGTCGGTTCCGACATCGACGGTGCGTTCGTCTGCGTAGTTGAAGAGTAGCGAGGCCTGAATGTCGCGCTCGAGGTCATCCCAGGTGAGCTGCGTGTTCACGACCCATTCGCTCTGCCCCTGCAGCGCACGCCCGCTGCTCTCGAACAACGCGGTGTTTTGCGGGAGGTCGACGCTCGAATCGATGTAAGCGCCGTTGAATCGGACGTACATGTTGCGGACGACCGGCGCGTCGATGAAATCCAGTTGTTTGCGAAATGAGACCTCAACGCCTTCGTTGGTTGCCGATTCGGCATTGAACGGGCGCCGCAAGACCGGCGCTCCCGGGATCACCTCTATCTCGATCGGATCGCTGAAGTCCTTGTAGAACAGCGCCACCTGAACGTTGTCCTGATCTGCGAAATACCACTCCCAGCGGACGTCGAAGTTGTCGATGTGCGCCTCATCGAGATCGGGATTACCGATGTAGCTGTAACCACTGTCGGGATCGACGAACCGCACCGGTCCCACTTCACGCAGATCGGGACGGTTGACCGTTTGAGAGGCGCCGAAGCGGATCTGCATCGTCTCCGTCAGGAGCCAGGTCAACGTCGCGGCCGGCAGCACGTCGGTTTCGTCGATCTCGCCTTCCGACGGCGCCGCAGCAGCATTCGCATCGACGATCGGATTCGAGTTCATTTTGAACTGTTCGAACCGGGTTCCCAGCGACAGTCGCCAGTTCGCGCCGAACTCGGTTTCTGCACTCAGGTAGAACGCCCCGAGCTTCTCTTCGCCTTCGTAGTTCTCGGCAACGAGGTTCGTGTTACGCGAATTGAGCGCGAGTTCGAGCAGGTTCTCACCGAGATTGTCGGCATACATGATGGTGCCGATGAGTTCCCCGCGCAGTGCTTCGAACTCGCTGCGTGGCTGAAACGTGCTGGTCAGATACTCGAAGCGGGTGTTCGAGGTGTCACGCTGCTTCTCGTTGTAGACCGCGCCAATCTTGACGGTGGTGGTGTTGTCGTCGCCCCAGTCGAAGGGTTTAGCAGCGCTCAGACCCGTTCCCCAAGCGTCGTCCTGCATGTTCTCCCAGGTTCGCGGCAGCGAACCCTGGTCGTCCGACAGCTGATAGGGCGTACCTGCCGGAGAGTTGCCCGGACGCTCGTACACAAACGTGCTGGTATTCGGTACTTCGCGCTGCGCCACCGCGTAGTCGGCAGACCATTCGACGACCAGATCCTGCGCGTCCCCGAGAAAGTGCTGCCCCGAAAGCTGCCAGGTCCACAGTTCGCGCTCTTCCCAGCCGTAAGTCGTAGCGACCGCGTCTTCGCCGCTGCCCTTGTTTTCATCGAAGAAAAAGTAACGGATGGAGTTCTTTTCGGTGCGGCGGGTCAGAAACGCCACGCTGCGCAGCGTATTCGATTCGTTCAAGTGCCACTCGAGATTGAGCAGCCCCGACAAGTCGATGGTCTGCAGCGTGCGACTGTAGTTGTCGTCGGAACCGTTGGCCTGAACGGACGGGTTCGCGTCATCCAGTGTTTGTGCTTCCTGGCGCTTTTCCTCGATCAGGTGATAGTCGTTCTTGTAGCGGAGCCCCATCAGCGCACCGACGTTGCCCTCATCACCCGTATCCCAGCGCTGGCCGAACGCGCCGTCGACGATATAGGTCGCCGGCAGCTCCTCCATTTCCGCGCCCCAATTCTGACTCAGCGATCGCGCCAATTGCGTCTGCTGCGCCGGATCGTTCAATGCCTGTGCGAGGTTGCCCTTGTTCTGTTTGATCAACGACGGCAGTTCGCGGGCGCCGAAGTCGAACCCTGTCCAATCGGTACTACTGCCGTTGTAGGAAAGCGCCTTGGTACCGGTCGCGTTGGTGTTGGTTTCCACCGCAACCTGTACCTGCCGAATCGGCCCCTCGGGGATCGCGCGCGTGCGAAGCCCCACGGAGCCGCCACCGAAATCGCCGTACTGGTCCGCGGAATAGGTCTTCTGAACCTCGATGGTTTCCATGACACCCGTCGGAAAC
Source organism: Pseudomonadales bacterium (assembly GCA_041739525.1). Taxonomy (GTDB): domain Bacteria; phylum Pseudomonadota; class Gammaproteobacteria; order Pseudomonadales; family Azotimanducaceae; genus DATJGR01. Next base: position 26,962 of record JBGSNQ010000192.1, read on the forward strand.
AGATCGAACGGTACGACCCGACGCAGCGGGTCGGGGCTCGGCAACAGCGCGTTGTTGAAGGTGGTATTGGAGTAGCGCTCACCCATACCTCGGACGTAGATGTACTTGTCGTTCATGATCGTCACGCCGGAAACGCGGGCGAGCGCTTCCGTCGCGGTACTGTCGCCGGCGATCTTGAAATCGTTTGCGCTGACGACATCGAGAACGGAATTGGACCACCGCGCCTGCTCGCTCTGCCCGATGTAGCTTCCGACCACCACCACGTTCTCGACGGCTTCCGGAGGACCCGAAACCGGGGTGTCTTCGACCGCTACCGGCGCATCGCCGAGCCGAAACGCGGATTCCTGCACAACACCCGCCTTGATGCTCAAGGCGGGGAAACTACGGCGCGGGAACTGCGCATGCTTGATGCTGATGTCGTACTCGGCCGCCGGAAGCTCCACAGAAAACCGGCCTTCCGCATCGGTTTTGCCGAAGCGCACGAGTTCGATGTCGCGGCCCTTGATCTCGACGATCGCACCTTCCACCGGATTGCCGTTGGCTATTGTGCTGACACGACCATCGAGCAGCCCGACCTGCGGTGCGTCAGACTCCTCTGCCGCCGCCATCGGAACTGAGACGACCAACAGCGCCGCCTGCGCCACCCGGACTCCCCATCTCAAAACCTGCTTCATTGCCGATCCCCTGAAATATCGGGGCAACTATCGGCAACCAAGATGACGAACGTATGACAAAGCGATGTCGGGGCGCGTGCCTCATTGTGCCGTCGCCATCATCGCGTCTATCGAGGTTGGTGAGGCACTACATCGGACACCACGGGCGCCAGACTCGCCCAAGGTGTTTGTCGGTCTGGGCGTCACGAGGCGAGTCGTTGGAGAGCGGGCTTGCTGACGATGTTACTAAGGCGCGGTCCCAAGCCCACGAAATTCACGTCAAGCGCAACGAAGCAATTGGGGCACATCATTCTCGGCTTGAATCGCGATGTCGTTGACGTGCAGGACGCCATCGTGAATCGATGCAACCTCCTGATGACCACCGGTACCGGCATGGCGGCAATCGCGGCCGCCGCCGACCCGTCCGCCGCCACGACAACGACTCGATCGAAAGCGAGGTCTCCGACATGCACTGACCCGCGGTCCTCTGAGCTTGTTGGCATTTTGGTTTGCGCGTAGATTCCGTGAAGAAGGAACAAAACTCACCCGCCTTCGAAAGCGGACCTGTGCGAGGGGCCCTCGTTTGAGTCGGGAGTACGATGGGTATTTTTCGCACGTTCCTCGCACTTCTCGTCGTCGTCTGTCACCTTGCCGGCGGATTCGGTGAGTATTCCGGCCCAGTCGCCGTCTTCGCGTTCTATACGCTCTCCGGCTATCTGATTACCCGCGTCGTCTGTCGTACCTATTCCAACGGCGTCGAAGGGCTCGGCGCGTTCGCGATCAACCGATTCCTGCGGCTTTACCCTTCCTATTGGGTCGTAGCCCTCGTCAGTCTCGCCATCGTCTTGGCGTTTCCGCGGTTGGCGATCGCACTCAATGGTGAATTGAAGCTCCCGAGAGGGAAGTTCGACACGCTCGCGCAAGTGACGATCATCGGACTGCACAAAATCTACTATCTCAATCACAGCCGCCTCGTTCCGACTGCGTGGTCACTCAACATCGAGATCATCTATTGCGCGCTGATCGCGGTCCTGCTCGGACGGAGTCGTTGGATCGCGCTCGGCTGGTGGGTCGTGAGTTTCGCCCTGATGGCCCTCTTCGTGCGGCGCAATGATTTTTACGCAGCCTACTTCACGATCTGGGGTCCATCGCTGTGCTTCGCAACCGGTTCGGTTGCGCATCATTTCCTCACGCTGCGGAAGGAGTTTCCCGGAACCAATGCGGCGTTTCGCGTCGTTCCGTTCATTGTCGTCCTCGCGCTGGCCTTCGCGTTGGATGCCGGACTGAACGTGCCGCCCCTCGCGCTGATTCTCGCTGCGATTCCGGCGACCGTGCTCGCAATCTTCGTATTGCAGGCCCGGTGGACGGCGCCGCGCCTGCAAAGAATCGACGAGGTCATGGCCGACCTCTCCTATCCGATCTTCCTGTCGCACTGGCCGCTCGCCGTCCTCGTGTCTGGGGTGTTCCTCGGGAGCACGGGCCTCGGCGTTCCATTGCTGCTTGCCACGTTGCCTGTGACGATACTTTTTTCCGTAGCCGTGAACCTGCTCGTGGAAGCACCGGTCCGAACGTTGCGCTCGAAAGTCCGCCAGGTCGCCGCGAATTCGACCACGACGCACGCAACGCTCGCCGCGAACATCGAGCAGCAAGCTGCGAGGTAGCGCGAATCGTTCTCGCAGTAGCAGCCGACGGAGAAGTTCGCGTGCTGCGACAATCGGCCAGCAACGCGATCGTCCGGTCGCACGGGCGTCGCCATGTCGTACCAATCCATGGGTGGTTGGTCCGAGCGCCGATAGGAGCGTGCGAAGACATTTGCACCGCGTGACGGGCAATGAGGCACATAATCCGGCACACCTGCCGAATCGGCGAAGAAGCACCATGCGAAGTACTCTGAGGCAATTCGTTCCTGAGCCATTGAAGCGGATCGTTCGCCGATACCGGCGCGGCGAAGTGCAACCTGCAGTCGATCTTCGCGAGTCGACCCGCTATGCCGATCTCGGTGAACCCAGCCCGCTGATAACGGACGTTTTCCGTCGCATCAAGGACATTCCGGGTTGGTTCAATGTCGACGACTGCGGCCACTTTTCACTGGTGTTGTCTTTCCAATCGGCCATGGGAATTCACGGAGACTTGTTGGAGATCGGCAGCTATCACGGACGATCGACGGCGCTCATGGCGAGGTATTTGTTGCCTGGAGAACGCATCGTCGTATGCGACGCGTTCGAATCGGATACGGACGATCCCTATGCCGACAAGCCATCGGTGGAAAACCTCTTTGCGAACATCGCGCGTCTGAATCCGCAACTCGAGCGGAGTCGCATCGTCGTTCACAAGTGCCTGAGTAACGATCTGAAGCTCGGGGACCAGATGTTCAGATTCATCCACATCGACGGTGGACATTCCGCGCAACAGACGTTCTTCGATCTCGAGCTGTGCAGCCGGCACCTTCTGGCGAACGGCGTCATCGTAATGGACGACTACCATCACAGAGATTTTCCGGGCGTTGCAGAGGGAGCGGACAAGTTCCTGTCGAGCACCGATGCGTTCAGAGTGTTGGCGGATCTCAACCGTCATGGCGCGCTGGGTCGCAAGCTCTATCTCGTGCGGCATACTTCGCGACCTGTCGCATAGACGTACCGTGCTGACGAGACGATCGTGCCGCGCGCTACGCGCTAGGCCGACCACCCGAAGGCCACCCACCGAGCAGTTCCGCGACCACGACACGTACCATGGCGATCGCTGCCGGCGCGGGCCGGGGAAATCGCGGATACGGTCGCCGGCGCTGCTCCCGGTGACACGTCCCTCGATAGGATCGTTGTCGCGCTCGCTTCAGAACGGTGGCGATTGTCCGAGTCAAATCAGTTCGGAAACCATCGATCCATCACGTCGCCGCAGCATTCGCGAACGCTGTCATCCAACAGATTCGGGTCCACCCGTTGCAGTACGCCAAATTTGCGTGCGTTGGCGGCCTGATGGCCCAGCTTCACGTCAATCGAAGCCGGATCGATATCCAGAAAGGCAGCAAGCTGCTCGGCGGAGTTCATGATCTCGGGGGTCCGGATGACCAAGAGGCGCTCCGGCGGGATGACCTCCTGCGCACGGCGGTTGTGATCTCCCCAGGCGGAAAGGTAAGCCCGGATGGGATACAAGCCGGCGTCGCGAAACGCCTCTTCGCCGGGCTGATAAGTGAATCGTTCGGGGCGGTAGTAGGCCGACTGCGCCCGTCTCCAGTAGGGCCCCACGTCGAATGCGATGAGGTGATTGGCGAGCGAATCGAGCCACGTATAGCAATCTCGGATCGTGAGAACGAACCGCGCTTCGGGGAACGTCCGTGCGAGCTGCTCGAGATCAAAGACGTGCAGCCAACAGGACTCCATCTCGAGCCACAGCCGGCGATCGCGTCGTTGCAGGAACGACGCCCATTCCGGTCGCTCGCATCGGCCCGCCACAATCTTCGGAATCAGCATGGGGTAGTCGGGCTCGTGATCGGAACGATAGCGGCGCGCCACAATGCTGGCGACGGAGTGCGTGCCGGATTTCTCGGTACCCACACAGTACGCGTGGAATCGACGTTTGTACTTCGGCGCAATGAAGCCGCGCGTGTATACGCCATTGATCACCGCGCGAACGCGGTTGGATAGACTGGCTTCCTCCAAGGTATGGCCTCCTCAGGTACCGCCGCGCCAACGTCGCTGCAGCGTTCATTTCTTTACACATCAAATGATGATGCAAACCGACGCCCGTGAGCGTGAGCGTACCGTCTACTTACTCGAATTGCTCGGTTCGAGACGAAACATCCTCGAACTGATTGGGGTTTTCTGACGTCACCGGCGATTCAGCAATGAGGTGCTTCGATGATGCTGCCGACGTCGCTGCCCGTCGCAGTGGCGTGCAATCGCTCAATGGTCGACACGGACTTCCGCTCCGATCTGCGCGATTTCACCACACCGACGCTGCTGATTCACCGCGACGCCGACACATCCACGCCGCTAATGTTGACCGGCGCAAAGACCGCGAAGCTGATCGCGAACCGCACCTTCAAGATCTACGAAGGCGCACCGTCGATGAAGTCATCGATGCGTTCGTGGCATGCGCATACGAAGCCAAGCTACCTGATCTGCTGCAGCGGCCTCGCGATGCGGCGATCCCGAAAACCGACTACGCCGATCTGACCAGATCGTTCGAGTCGCAATCACATTGCGGCATGCCAGTTCCGTCGTGATGCTGACGGCGCTGTGCGTGCAACTCGACCTACACAGAGCACTTTCTTCGACGATCCCGCGGTTCGCATTCGAAGTCCGCTACGCGTCACGCTGGGCGGTATGACGCGGGCGCAACTAGGCGAACTGTTGCGTGCGCACGGCGTGCGGCCACAATCACTTATGCGTCGGACACGCCGCTGGCGTAAGCGGATGCTTGCTCAATCCCAGCGTTGCCGCCAAATTTTGCATGCGTTATAAGATTCAAGAACGCGAACCCGGACACCCCTGCCATGGCAGACGCATACGTTCTCGAGATTCCAGAGCAGATCACCATCGAGGCATCGACAAAGCGCATCCCGCAGGCCGCGCGGAAACCATGGCCCGCCGGCACCGTCATCGTTTCGGCCGACAGCCATCTGATCGAGCAGGACTACTGGTACGCCGGCTTCCCCGAGCACAAGAAAGACCAGGCGCCGCGTATGCTGTTCGAGAACAACCGGTTCGAGTTCAGCATCGGCGAGAAGTCGATGACGCCGCCGGAGATCGCGGACTTTCTCTGCCGTTCGATGGAATGCACACCGGGGCTCAACGACGTTCAGGCGCGACTGAAAGATCTCGACATCGAAGGCGTGGAGAAGGAACTGATATTCCCGCAACGCCTCTTCGGTCTGTTCATGTTCGGTGAAATGCAGAATCGCGAAGAGGTATTCGGCCTCTACAACGAAGCAATCGCGCGGCGCTGCGCCGAAGCGCCGGGACGATTGTTCCCGGTGATGGTGCCGAATTACTGGGATATGTCGAACGCGAAGGAATCGGTCGAACGCTGCAAGGCGCTCGGTGCCCGCGGACTCATGGTGCCGCTGAAGCCGGGCAAAGACGTGGATGGCACGACCATCCACTACAACCACGGCCGCATGGATCCCTTGTACGCAGCCATCGCAGACAGCGGCCTTCCGCTGATTTTCCACATCGGCGAAGCGATTCCGTCCGCCATGCCCGGCGCCGCGGGCATCGGCGTGGTCACGCAGATGCAAGGTTTCAGGCTGCAATGGTCGCAGCTGACGTTCGGCGGTGTGTTCGACCGATTCCCGGCGTTGAAAGTCGTGTTCGTGGAAGGCGGACTCGCCTGGATCGCCAGCATGCTGCACGACGCCGACATGGTCGCCACGCACTTCAAAGACGCCATGAACCCGAAGCTTGCGCACCCGCCGAGCTGGTATTGGAAACATCACTGTTACGCCACTTTGATGACCGACCCGGTGGGACTCTCGCTGCTCGACAGGATCGGACCGGAGACGTGCATGTGGTCGTCGGACTATCCGCACACCGAGAGCACGTTCGGCTACACGCGCAGTTCGATCCAGGCAGTGTTCGACGCAACCAGCGTTGCGAACGCGCAGAAGATCGTCGGCAAGACCGCCCTTGAGCTGTTCAGGATGGAGTGACGCCTTCCGACGACCTCCTGACGAAACTCAGGGGATGCCGATCATCTCGGTGCGGCCGCGCAGCGCCAGCGTCGCGTCGCCGTCTACCCACTGCTCCATGCCGTCGGGCTTGATCGTCTCGCGATAACGTTTCCAGCCGGAGGCTTCCGGAAAGTACAGCTCCGCCATGCCGGCATAGGTCTCGTTCGCAGGATCGATGCTGTGGCTCACCACGTAGCGGAAGCCGCCGATCTTGCGCATCACGCCGGCCACGTTCGGCACGTGCACGTTCAGCCAATGGTCGAACAACTCCTCGAACGCCGCGGTGGGCTTTGCCTTCACCAGAAACGTCGTCTTGAAGAAGCCCGTTCGGGTGCAGGGAAACGGCGGATTCAGCGTCAGCGGTTCCACCGGAAGGTGTTCGGATCCGTCGATCACGACGTATTCCTTCGTGGCCCAGCCCACATACGGCTGCGCCTTCTGCTGAAACGTATCGCGCGGCGTGGTGCCGGTGGGGGTTTTCGGCTTCGGCAGCGCCTGATCCCACCAGAGCTGCGCGACACCGTCCCACGGATGCACGCCGTCGGCGTTCGCATCGAACAACGTGGCGATGTACCGGCGCGCGTGCAGACGACCGGCCACGGCCGCGTCGTGCTGCGACTTGATGACCAGAGGCATGTGGTTGGCGAACCAATGCACCAATAGCTCTTCGCGGGTTGCGGTGTCGCGGCGCTTGATCAGATAGACCATCTTCGCGCCGTCGGTCTGCTGCGGAACTCCGCTCGATTTGCGTTTCGCCATCGTGCCCTCTCCCGACTCGCCTTCGACTCATAACATTCTATGCTCGGCCTCTGACGGGCGGCCACAAAACAGCAAACCCTGCACTGTCGTGATAGCTGATGTCGCTTAGCATCTCGCGCAGGAATGGCAGCAACCCAATGCGACAAAGCACGAACCACCGATATCTCGAACGAATTGAACGCGTGGTCGACGCGCTGCTGTCTGCGCCCGCGGAGGCGCACAGCGTCGAGAGTCTCGCGGCGGTCGCCAACATGTCGGCATATCACTTCCATCGCGTGTTCCGCACGGTCATGGGCGAGACGGTGAACGCGACGATGCGGCGCGTGCGGCTCAGTCTCGCCGCAGACCGACTCATCAACGGAAGAGAACCCGTGGGCCGCATCGCGGAGTCGGCGGGCTACGAAAGCCCGCAGGCGTTCGCGCGCGCGTTCCGCGGTTTCAAGCGCACGGCGCCCGTGGAATACCGCCGTCGGTTCCGCACGGCTGGACGCGCTGCGCGCCACCGTTTGACCGTTGGCACCGTATTCGAAAACGCGATCGACATCGTCGATGAACCCGCGTGTCGCGTCTTGGCAATGCGCCACGACGGCCCGGTGCTCTCCATTCCGAACAGCTCGCGTCACTACTGGCGTTGGCTTTTACGCAGTGCGTTGCTGCAACGTGTGCGGCAAACGGTCGGCGTCATCTATATGGACAGCCGCGAAACCAACGGCTTCCGCTACTACTGCGCCGTAGAGGTGGACGCGGACGATCGCGTCTTCCGCGATGTCACGAGGCTTTCTCTGCCCGGCGGGTGTTACGCGCGCTATCGGCTGCGTGGACCTGGATCGGTAATCGCGCAGACGTTCCGCGCGATGCAGAGCGACTGGCTCCCGCGCAGCGATTTCGAATTCGACGACACACACGCCCGGCCAATGCTCGAACGATATCTCGACGATGCGCCGAGCTACGAAGGTCCGATCGTCGATCTGTTGATGCCGATTCGGCCGCGACCCAACCACTGACAAAGGAACCCACCTTGCGCACCGTCGTTCGATCGTTGGCGATATTGCTGATCTTCACGAGCGCAGCCGTTCGCGCTGCAGAGACACTCGTGCTAAGCGGCGCGACCGTTTACGTCGATGCGCAGACCGCGCCGTTGCACGACGCCAACGTGGTCGTCAGCGATGGCAAGATTGCAGCGATCGGCGGCGCGGTGCCGGCCGGCGCACGCGAACTCGACTGCCGTGGCCTCACCGTAGTCGCCGGTCTGCACAACAGCCACGTCCATTTCATGGGACCGGAGTGGACCGACGCGGCACACGCGAAGCCGGACGCAATCGCGGCACAGCTCATCGCGATGTTGACTCGATACGGCTTCACGACGGTGTTCGATACGGGCTCCCGCCTCGAAGATACGCTTGCACTACGCAAGCGCATCGAGTCAGGCGAGATTGCCGGGCCTCGCATTCTCACCGCGGGCGAGCCGTTATATCCCCCCGATGGCATTCCCATCTATCTGCGCGACCTGCCCCCGGAATTGCTGAAGTTGATGAAGGAACCCACGTCCGCCGACGAAGCGGCGGCTGCAGTCGACACGAACGTCGATCGCGGCGCCAACGCGGTGAAGTTGTTCACGGGCTCCATCATGGGCGGCGGCGTGATCAAGCCGATGCCGGTAGCAATCGCACAAGCCGCGGTCGCCGAAGCGCACCGCCGAGGCGTTCCGGTATTCGCGCACCCGTCGAATTCCGAAGGCGCGACGATCGCCGTCGAGGCCGGCGTCGACGTGCTCGCACACACGAACTCGCAGGGCTGGACGCCCGCGCTCGTCGCCTTGATGCTCGAGCACCGAACCGCGCTCGTGCCCACTCTGAAGTTGTGGCCCTACGAATCCGCCAGACAACAAGCAAGCGCGGCGGAGAGCGACGCATTCACCAACGAAGCACTCGCGCAGCTGACGGCGTTCGTGAAGGGCGGCGGCGAAACGCTGTTCGGTACCGACGTGGGCTACATGCGCGACTTCGATCCCACCGCCGAGTACACGTTGATGACACGCGCCGGCATGACGCCGATGCAGATCCTCGCGTCGCTCACCTCCGCTCCTGCCGCCCGCTTCCAGAAAGGGCTGCAGCTCGGGCGAGTGACCGCCGGGTATGTCGCCGATCTGACCGTTCTGGACGGCGATCCGGCACGCGACATCACGGCATTTGCGCAGGTCCGCTATACGCTGCGCGACGGTCGCGTCATCTACGACGCTCGCGCCGCCGCACCGGAAAAATCGCAGTAATCCGCCGTCGGACTTTCCATCGAGTGGACGTGCATCGCTCTAGCGGGCGGTCGGCAGATGGGACAGAATCCCACCCCCGCACGCGGCCAGTTTCCGGAACTTCTCGAAGGTTCGCCGGACGCGTCACGAACCGCCCACGAAGATGGGTCAGATTAGGGAGTGAGCATGAAGAACGAGCGCAATTTCTACATCGATGGCAAATGGGTCACGCCGCATAGCACGAAGACCCTCGACGTTCTGAACCCCGCGAACGAAGAAGTGATCGGCACGATCACGCTGGGTGATCAGGAAGACGTCAACCGCGCGGTCGCCGCCGCGAAGAAGGCCTTCCAGACATTCTCGAAAACGACGGTCGAAGAGCGTGCCGCGTTGCTCGAGAAGATCATTGCCGCTTACCAGAAACGCATGCCCGACATCGGCGCCACCGTCTCGAAAGAAATGGGCGCACCCATCGGTCTTGCAAACATGGCGCAGGCGCCGGCCGGTCTCGGCCACATCGCGTACACGTTGAATGCAATGAAGACGTTCAAGTGGGAAGAAGACAAAGGACGCAACCGAATCGTTCACGAACCGATCGGCGTATGCGCGTTGATCACGCCGTGGAACTGGCCGCTGAACCAGATCGCCGCAAAGGTGGCGCCTGCGATTGCTGCCGGTTGCACGATGATTCTGAAGCCAACGGAGGTCGCACCGTTGAACGCGATCATCTTCGCAGAGGTCATGGACGAAGCCGGCGTACCGCCGGGCGTGTTCAACCTCGTCAACGGCGACGGCCCCGGTGTGGGCGTTGCGCTGTCGTCGCACCCAGACGTCGATATGGTGTCGTTCACCGGTTCTACGCGCGCAGGTATTTCCGTTGCGCAGAACGCGGCACCCACCGTCAAACGCGTTACGCAGGAACTGGGCGGCAAGTCGGCCAACATCCTGCTCGACGACGCGGACTTCCCGAAAGCTGTCGCACAAGGTATGGGCTCGTGCGTGATGAACAGCGGCCAATCGTGTAACGCACCGACACGCATGCTGGTACCGATGAAGCGCATGGACGAAGCCGCTGCGATTGCGAAAGCAACCGCGATGGCTGCAAAAGTCGGCGATCCCTCGAAACAGGACACCAACGTCGGCCCGGTCGTTTCGAAAGTGCAGTGGAACAAGATCCAGGGACTCATCAAGAAAGGCATCGAAGAAGGCGCCAAGCTCGAGTGCGGCGGGGAAGGTCTGCCGGAAGGTTTGAACAACGGCTACTTCGTGAAGCCCACAGTCTTCTCGCACGTCACCAACGAAATGACGATTGCGCGCGAAGAGATCTTCGGACCCGTGTTGTCGATCATCGGCTACAAGGACGACGAGGACGCAATTCGCATCGCCAACGACACGCTGTACGGCTTGTCTGGCTACGTGCAGTCGAAAGATCTCGATCGCGCGCGCAACGTGGCGCGTCAGATTCGTGCCGGCAACATCCACGTGAACGGCGCGGGCGTCGATCCGGGTGCACCGTTCGGCGGTTACAAGCAATCGGGGAACGGTCGCGAGTTCAGCGAGTGGGGTCTCGAAGAATTCCTCGAGACGAAAGCCATTCTGGGCTACAACGCGGCTTAATCCAGTTGTTGGGGCTTGCTTAGCCCCGCGAGACAAAGGCGCGTCACCCGACGCGCCTTTTTTCTTTTCGGTGGAGAGAGCAATGGAACTATACGAAGCAATGAGCACGCTGCGGGCGGTGCGCCGGCTGCGTCCCGACCCGATTCCCGAAGACGTTTTCCAGCGCGTGCTCACGGCCGCCACATGGGCGCCCACCGGCGGCAACCGACAACCGTGGCGAATCGTCGCGGTGAAGGATCCGAAAAAGAAACAGGTGCTCGAAGACCTGTATCGCCCGTACTGGGAGGGCTACATCGTCAACTATCGCAAGCACATGGAATCGATGCCGGCAGCGGAACGCGATACCTCATCGCGCGCGATCGAAGCCGGCACGTACCTCGCGACGCATATGCACGAAGCGCCGGTGATCGCGGTGTTCTGCTTCAATCCGGGCATGATGACGATTACCGACGCGGAGCAACCGAGACCTTCGGTGGTCGGCGGCGGCTCCGTGTATCCCGCCGTTCAGAACCTGCTGCTCGCGTGCCGCAACGAAGGACTCGGTTGCGTTCTAACGACCTTGCTCTGTCTCGAAGAACCGAAGGTGCGCGAACTGCTGCAGCTGCCGGATGGCTGGTATACGTGCGCACATGTGCCGATCGGCTATGCCGTCGGCGGCGGCCACGGTCCGATCAGCCGCAAGTCGATGGAGAAAATGGTGTTCGTCGACAGATTCGGTAGCGTCTGATCGGCGTTGTCAGCGCCACACCGAATAGATCAGCGCGACGCCCATGATCGACATCAACAGGAAGGTGCCCTGTGCGCCGATCAGGCGCGGATAGTTGGGGCCTGCATTGCTGCCGAGCCCCCATGCGTGCAGCACGCGACACAGCAGCAGCGCAGCGCCGAACGCGTGCAGCGCCATCGCCGGAGCATGCTGCAGCTCGAGGATGAGCAGCATCGCGAGTGCGAGCGGCACGTTCTCGACGAAGTTCGCCTGCACACGCAGCTGTGCGTCGGGGCTCCAATTCGGCAGGCGCGCCGCACGTACGCGTCCGCGCAGCACGTTGTTCGCGAGCAGAACGGCAAGAAGGCCGAACAGGCCCGCATATAGCGCGCTGATGGGTACGCCGATCATCGCAGTGTTCCAACGAGCGTCAGCAGCACTCCGCCGATCGAAAGAGTGAGACCGAAGAAGCGGTATTGCTCGGCCCAGAATCGCTGAAACGACACAGCCGGATCTTCGTTCGTCGGCGGTGTCCGCCGCGCTCGGAACGCGTTCGGCATTCCGGCGACCATGAAGACCTGCCAACCCAACCACACGGCGCCGAGCCCGCAAATGACGAGCCATTCGTTCGTGTCGATATCAGCCATGATGCCTCCGATGTCACGGTCGCGGGATGGTACACGAGCAGGGGCATGCATCGACTCGACATCGGCGTTGTGCACCGTTCACTATGCGTGCTCTTTCGAATGGAGGCGCGCCATGAGCCGCATCACGCAACTCCCTCTCGATCAATGGGATCCCGAATTGCGCAAACTCACGCACGCGGACTCGGCCACGCCTCTCGAGCAAGGCCTGCTGAGAATGTTCGCGCACCGCTCCGAGCTCGCGAAAGGCATGCTGCAGTTCGCCGGGTCGTTGAAGGTGCATCGCGCCCTTTCGGACCGGTTAGTCGAACTCGTTCGTCTGCGCGTTGCGTTTCACAACCAGTGCCGCAGTTGCATGGCCATCCGCTATCGCGACGCAGTTGCCGACGGCCTCACGGAGGATCTGGTCTGTTCTCTCGAGCAGCCCGAGGAAGCGGCGGACCTCACGGAGGCCGAACGCTGCGCGCTCGACTATGCCGACCGTTTCGCAACCGACCACCTGTCGATCGGTGAAGAGACGTACGCCGCGCTGCGGCGCCACTTCACCGAACCGGAAATCGTGGAACTAGGCATGACACTCGCGCTGTTCGTCGGCTTCGGCCGCCTTGCCGCCACGCTCGACATGACCGCGGAGCTGCCCGAGGCTTTTCGCGATTACTCGCGCACGCTCACGCCGTGGCACGAGGAATCGATCGTCGTCCGCTGAGCCGCAGATCTCCTAACGGCGCCGTGTGATCGGATCGTCGCCGGGTTTGAACAGCGCGTGTGCACGCCGCCACGTCGCGAATGCGCCGAGAATGTGCGGCGGATCGCCGTGAATTTCCGTGAAGCAGCCATTCACCCCGCGCGTATCGAAGTACGCGGCGTTCACGTTGTCGGCCCATAGCTCACAGGCGAGTTCGAATCCTCTGTCGAGCATGCGCTGACGCTCCGCAGCCCAGTCGTGCACCAGCACGCCGACGTGATGAAACCCTTCTTGTCCCTTGGCAAACATGTCGCGATAGATCGACGGCGTGTCGTCGTGCTGCTGAATGAACTGAATCATCATGTCGCCCAGGTAGCCGAACGCGTAGGTAACGTCGGCCTCCTGCGCTGTGCCGCGATACGTGAAGCGATCGGTCTTGTGATGCGGAGCGATCACGAACGGTCCGGCGCCGAAGAGGTCGCTCCAGCGATGAATCGATTGCTCGATGTCGTTGACCAGATACGCCTGTTGAAACAGCGGATAGGTACCCAGCGTCGTCACGAATGTCTCCTTCAAAGCGCGGGTCTTGGTGGATTCGTTAAAACCGGATACGCTGACGGTTTCGTGGGAGGAGAGAGTAAACCATGATCAGCAGTGGGCCTATCGAAGATCGTCTCGCCATTCGGGAACTGGTGGATTCATACAACGACGCCGTCATGCGCTTCGACCGCGATGCTTGGGCGGCCAACTGGGCGGACGACGCAGTCTGGTCGCTGCCCGGTATGGGCGACGTGGCCGGAAAGGACAAGTTCGTTCCCATGTGGCAGCAGATGATGTCCGGCTTTTCGTTCGTGGGGTTCTTCGCATCGGCAGGACCGATCGTAGTTACCGGCAATACCGCGCATGCCACCTGGTATCAGCAGGAGTTTCTGCATCAGAAGGACGGCGCCAAGCGCCGCATCACCGGACGTTATGAAGACGACTACGTGAAACGCGACGGACGCTGGTTTTTTCAGAAGCGCGTCTACAGCGTGCTGAATGCCGAATAGCGGTTTGGGGGCACCTCTATGAAATTGTCAGGCAAAGTGGCCGCGGTGACCGGCGGCAGCCGCAGCATCGGGCGCGGCATCGTCGAGGCGTTCCTTGCTGAAGGCGCATACGTCGCTTTCAATGGCCGAGACGCCGCAAAAGGTGAACGCGCGCTTGCGGAAATCGGCGTAAGCGATCGCGCGATCTTCATAACCGGAGACGCACGCTCGTCGGCAGACGTGAAGGCGCTGACCGACGCCGCTGTGGCGCGTTGGGGACGCCTCGACGTGATGGTCAACAACGCGGGTGGAATCACCGCGCCAGCACCGATCGCACAACTCGCCGACGACGCCTGGGCGAACGATCTGCAATGGAATCTCAGCAGCGTGTTCTACGGCACCAAACACGCCTTTGCGCATATGCTGCCGAGCGGTCGCGGCTCGGTGATCAACATCTCGTCAGTGGAAGGCAAAACCGGCGCGGCGGGCATGGCGGGTTACGTCGCCGCCAAACACGGCGTGCATGGGCTCACCAAAAGCGCGGCTGCCGAAGGCGGCCCGATGGGCGTTACGGTCAATGCGATCTGCCCGGGTCTGATCATCACCGATGCCGTGCTGCAGGGCGGTCCGGGCACCGCGGCGGCGATGGGCATGAGCTACGACGAGATGGTCGAGAAGGTGTTCAAGTCGAAAACGCTGACCGGCGAACTCAACACTGTCGAGCAGGTTGCCGCCGTTGCCGTGCTGCTCGCGTCGGAAGCGGGGCGCGGTATCACTGGCAGCTTTTTCAACGTCGACGGCGGACAGTCGCCGTACTGACAACAAATCAACTAAGGGGAGGACCATACATGGCCAAGACGCACGATCACGAAATTGTCTCGATCTATCCGTTTTCGGACGCCGAAACAGAACAGCTGATGACACATTCGAACGAATGTGTGCTGATGTGGGCAACGAAGGACGGCTGGCCGGTCGGCGTAATTCACTCGTTCGTATGGCGAGACGGCAAGATCTGGATCACATTCGCCGCACACCGCCATCGCGCAGCGGCAATCAAACGCGACAACCGCGTCTCCGTGTGCGTCAGCAGTGCGGGATATCCGGCCGGCGCGGCCGGGAATCTGCCGCGCGGCGCCATCACCTTCAAAGGACACGCGCAGCTGTTCGACGATCAGGCCAGCAAAGACTGGTTTTATCCGGCGTTGTCGAAAAAGCTGAATCCGACCAACGCGGCCGGTGAGGACTTCTTCAACACGCTGCTCGACTCACCGCTGCGCGTCATACTCGGCGTAACTCCCGAGAAGAAGATCATGTACAACGCGGCGCTGGCGGGCCGCCACATGGCGGGTACGGTCAGCGAAGAGGAACTCGGCACACGGCTCGAAAGCGACAAAGTGCGCGTGGCCAGGGAGCGCGCGGCACGCGGATTGAACCCGCGCTAAGAGCCAGTAGTCCAACGGATGCGCGAGGGGAGCTCTTGCGCATCCTCAGTCGCGGTTCAGTTGAGCGATCCTGGCATCGCGAATTTCGTAGAGCTCGATGACGTTGCCGAACGGATCGCGACCGTAGATCGCCGAAGCCGTCCCGAAGTCCACGGGCGGCCCGACGAACTCCATGCCGGCCGCCGATAATCGCTCGTATTCACGTTCGAGCCCGTCGACCTGCAGCGCGAAGTGCGGATAGCCGTAGTCGCACGGCCGCTGGCGCCGATCTTCCGGCGCAGGATTCGTATACTGCCACAACTCGAGATATGCGTTCGGCAGCTTCAGCATCGCCATCCTCGCTGCCACTTCCGGCAAGCCGATGGCGCGATCCGCTTTGGGATGATCGCGATTGAATTCGGCCCGTTCGACGACCTCGAACCCGAGCACGTCGCGATAGAACGCAAGTCCGCGCTCGAAGTCCGGCACACCGAGCGCAACGTGATGAAGCCCGACGATCATCGTGAGTTCCTCAGTTCTCGAGAATTAGAAACCGACTAAACAGGCACGGGACCTTCGACCTGCACGCGATGGATCACGCGCGGCTGATCGTCGTGGTCGTGCACGGCGTAGTGCTGCAAACACCGGTTGTCCCACATCACCAGATCGCCAACATGCCAGACATGGCGCGCCTGGAACTCTTGTCGCGACGCATGCCGATACAGATATTCGAGCAACGGCGCGCTTTCTTCGCGCGACCAGCCGACGAATCGCTGAGTGAAGGCGCGGCACACGTACAGCGACTTGCGCCCCGTTTCGTCGTGCACCCGCACCACCGGATGTTCGGCGCGCGGCGCGGTCTTTCCACTTTCGCCGTACAGCGCCGCCAGACCTTCGGCGGAGTGCACGGCTCTGAGTCCGTCCACCACGCCGCGCAATCCATCGGACAACGCGTCGTACGCGAGTTCCTGATTGGCGAACGCGGTGTCGCCGCCGATCTCCGGTGTTTCCAGCGCATACAACATCGTCAGCTTCGGCGGCGCCGCGTTGTACGTCATGTCCGAGTGCCAGTGCTGATTCACGTCTTTCGCTTTGCCGTGATTGCGCAACTCGATGACGTCGGGATACGCCTTCATGCCCGCGTACGGATGTCGCACCAAACGACCCCAGCGTTGCGCGAATGCCATCTGATCTTCCGGCGTGAGCTGCTGATTCGGGAACGACAGCACGTGATGCTCGCAGAGCAGATCGTTCAGCGTACGCCACTGCGCTGCGTCGATGCTGCGTACATCGATGTCTTCGACGACTGCACCGAGGGGCGCTGAAAGACGGCGGACGCGCATCGTGTATCTACGCGCGCTGCGTGACGGCAATCATCTCGCCGATGATCTGCGGCCAGACCTGCACGGGCAGGTCGTGCCCCATACCGTCAATTTTCAGCAGCTTCGCACCGGGGATCGCCTCCGCCAGCGCTTTGCCGTGCGGGTACGGCAGGATCGGATCGTCAGTGCCGTGCACGACGAGCGTTGGAATCGACGTCTTGCGCAGCGCTTCTCGCAAAAGCGGCCTGCGGTCGTTCGGTGAACTCGCCCCGATGGCCAGCGAGTGATTGGCCTGCGCCGCGAAATTGATCGCGCGACCGACTTCGCGCGTCGCGATGTCGCGCAGTCCCGCGGTGTCGACCGGCAGGCGTCCCGCCAGTTTCGTGAACATCGCCACGCGCATGTCGATGAGTTCCGCCGGCGTGCTAGTCGGCATCGACATCTGTAGCTGAATCAGCTCGCCGAGCCACTTCGGATCGGGTCCGGCTAGATCTTCGCTCTGCGGCATCGGCACACCGTCCACGCTGCCGGCCAACGGCGACGACATGATGATCGTCGCGGAGCGCACGCGCTTCGGCTGCTGAATCATCAATGTCTGCGTGATCATGCCGCCCATCGACGCGCCCGCGACATGCGCGGCCGAAATGTCGTACGCATCGAGCACACCGATCGCGTCGGCCGCAAGATCGTTCAAGGTGTACGGCTGCTTCGCGAAGTCGAAACACGACGACTGACCGACGTCGCGATTGTCGAAGCGGATGACGTGAAAACCCTTGTCGACGAACGGCTGAATGAACGCCTCGGGCCATTGAATACCCTGCGCGCTTGCACCCATCACCAACAACAGTGTTGGGTTGCGACGGTCACCGAAACTCTCGGTCCACAGACGAATGCCGTTCGAATCGATGATGCGCTCTGCCATGGCCGATCCTCCGTGCGGAGGTCGAGCTTAACCCGCCTCGTTCAGGGTGTCAGTCGATCGCGGTCGCGCGGATACAGCACGGCTTCCCGCACATTCGGCAGCCCCATCACCTGCGCCGTCAACCGCTCGAGCCCTATGGCCAGCCCACCGTGTGGCGGCATACCGAGTTCGAACATGCGCAGGTGGCTTTCGAACGCGGCCGGCTCGATGTTGCGTGAGCGCAGCGCCGCTTCGAGGTCGGCGCGTCGATGCAGGCGCTGCCCGCCTGTCGTGATTTCGACACCGCGGAAGAGCAGGTCGAAGCTCTGCGCGGCACCGCGATTGCCGCGCGGCGCGGAATAGAACGGCCGCCCTGACGCAGGAAACCCGACCACGAATACCGCGGGTATGCCCCACTCGGCATCGGCGAGCGCACACAGACGTCTTTCAGCTTCCGGATCGAGGTCGTCGATGAGGTGCTTCGTTCCGTACGCTCGATTCAGGCGTTCGAGACACTCCTCGAATTCCCAGACCGGCGCATCCAGCATCGACGGTGGGGGCACCGCTTTGTGTCGCCGCAGCGTCGCGCCGTTCGCGGTTGAGCTTTTCGAACATCGATGTCAGCAGTTCCTTTTCCAACCGAATGACGTCTTCCGCCGCATCGATGAAACCGAATTCGAGGTCGAGCGAGTAGTACTCGGTGAGGTGCCGCGAAGTCGCATGCGGTTCGGCGCGATACACGTGCCCCGTTTCGAATACCTTTTCGAACGCAGCCCGTGCTCTTTATAGAACTGCGGGCTCTGCGCCAGATATGCCACGCGATCGAAGTAGTCGATGGCGAACAGATTCGTGCCGCCTTCGGTGCCGGACGCGACGATCTTCGACGTGATGATCTCGGTGAAGCCGCGTTCGGTGAGGAATTCGCGGTAATAGCGCAGCAGCGCGCCCTGCACGCGGAACACATCGCCGACCGTGTCGTTGCGCGCTGCGAGCGGGCGGTATTCGAGCCGCGCGTCGATGCCTACACCCGAAATGTCGCTCGAGGCGTTGAACGGCAGCTTGTTGGTCGCCGGATTCATTACCCGAACGTGCACCACGTCGATTTCGAACCCGAGCTTCGCGCGTACGTCGGCGCGCACCGAACCCACCACTTCGATGGCATCGTCGAGCTTCAGGTGCAACGCATTCAGCGCAGCGGATGCGCCGACGCACTGCACTTCCCCACTCGCGTCCCGAAGGACCACGAACGTGGTGCTGGCGAGCACGCGTAGGCGAAAGATCCAACCGCGCAGCACAACGGTTTCACCGAGGTGCTCTGCGATCGAACGAACGGGTATGCGGGACTGAAACGTCGATTCCATGGCAGCTTTCCACAATGGTTGGAAACCTGCTGGAACCGATGCTCGTAACCCCTTCTCGTAAACGATGCTCGGCGGTGCCATCCAGCTTCCGGCCCTGCTTTCTTGAAAATCGGGCCGGCACTCAATGCGCTGTGTCGTAGCGAACGTCTGTTCCTACTAGGGCCTGCAGCTACTCTTGCGCAGCGCTTCCGGTTCGGAAAAGCCTCTCGGAGGGGTCTGTCCTCGTCGGCGAGTGGCGCGGATGTTACGCACTCGGGTGCGAGCCCGCAATTTCGCGGGTTTCAACCCCGGCGCGATCCGAATTTGTGAACTACGCTTTCGATATCCTCTTAAGCGCCCGGAAATCGCTGTCGTATGAATTTCCTGATCGGATTCGTCGTAGTTATGGGTTGCGTGCTGGGTGGATTCGTCATTTCCGGCGGGCACGTGCTCGCCTTGTGGCACCCCAGCGAACTGCTCGTGATCTTCGGTGCCGCCATGGGCGCCTTCATCATTTCCAACCCGATGAAGATCATCAAAAAGGTCGGCAAAGATCTCGGGCTGCTCTTCAAGGGTTCCAAATACACCAAACAGACGTATCTGGACGCGCTGTCGCTCATGTACGAACTGCTCAACAAGGCGCGTAAAGACGGCATGGTCGCGCTAGAAGCCGACGTCGACGAGCCGGAAAACAGCGCGATCTTCCAGAGGTACCCGACCATCGCCAGAAACCACCACGCGCTCGACTTCATCTGCGACTACCTGCGCATGATGGTCAGCGCGAAGCTGAATTCGTTCGAGATCGAGGCGCTCATGGACGTCGAACTCGACACCCACCACGAGGAAGGACATGCGCCTTCGAGTGCAGTAACCCGCATCGCGGACGGACTACCCGGCTTCGGGATCGTGGCGGCGGTATTGGGCATCGTGATCACCATGGCATCGCTCAACGACGGGGCCGAGGTGATCGGCCACAAGGTGGCCACCGCACTGGTCGGAACGTTCCTCGGTATTCTGCTCGCCTACGGCCTTGTAGGCCCGATGGCGAACTACCTCGAGTTCGCCGCGCGCGACGAATCGCAGTTCGTAAAGGTGCTGAAGACCTGCCTGATGGCCTCGATACAGGGCTATCCGCCGCAGATCGCCGTGGAGTTCGGCCGCAAGGCAATCTTCTCGACGGAACGCCCCGGCTTCCGCGAACTCGACGAACACATCAAGAACAACAAGGCCTGAAACGTGGTCGGTACGCGGTCGCACCGTCGCCGATTAGAGAGCGACCATGAGTGAGACGAACGCGCCGATCATCGTCATCAAGCGCGTCAAGAAAGGCGGCCACGGCCACCACGGCGGTGCGTGGAAGGTGGCACTCGCCGACTTCGTTACCGCGATGATGGCGTTCTTCATGCTTCTGTGGCTCGTCGGTTCGACGACGCCCGAACAGAAGGCCGGTATCTCCGACTACTTTCAGAACCCCACCGCGATCGATGGCGTAACCGGAGTTTCGATTTCTGCGATCGATCTCGGCGGCGGCATGATCGCCACAACCAGCAGCGACCATGTACCCGACCCGGACGCACCGCTCGACGACAACTCGAAACAACTCGACATCGAAGCGGAAGCGCGCGCGCTCGAATACAAGAAACTCGAAGAGCTGAAGGAACAGATCGAAGCGGCAATCGACGCGAATCCGGAAATCAAACAATTCCGCGACCAACTCCTGATCGACATCATGAGCGACGGCCTGCGCATTCAGATCGTCGACAAGGAAAACCGATCGATGTTCGACAGCGGCAGCGCCTCGCTGAAGTCATATACGGTGAAGATACTTGCCGCGACGGTTCCGGCAATCGCACAGGTGTCGAGCAAGGTGAGCCTGTCGGGACACACCGACCAGGCGCCGTACATCAGCGACGACGAGGAATACTCGAACTGGGAGCTCTCAGTGGACCGCGCGAACGCCGCACGCCGCGTGCTCGTTGCCGCGGGTCTGCCCGAAGACAAAATCGGCCGCGTAGTCGGACTCGGCTCATCGGTTCCGTTCGTCAAAGACGATCCACTCAGCCCCATCAACCGACGCATCTCGCTGATCGTGTTGAACAAGAAAGCCGAAGAAGCACTGACGCAGGAAGCAGGCCCAGCGCTCGACGCTCCTCCGCCACCGATACGCCGCACGCAGCACGAGGTAGCACCGGCTGCTGCTCCCGGTTCGGGTTCGGATTCACGAACCCGCCCTGATTAATCCTCCGCCGTCGCCCCCTCGCGCTCTTGTTAGCGCATACCGTTCGCTGTTGGCATCGAATCAGCGTGCCTTGCACGTTCACGCCGCCTTCGTTGACACAGCCACGACACCAACGCGAGAATGCCGCGCGCTCGTGCCTGGAACGGCTCGAGCAACGAAAGAACGAACAAACTCAGGAGGAGTTGTCATGTTCCAAAGGCTATCTGCTCTTACTCTTCTCGCGGCCTCGCTCGGCGTCGCAGCATCGGCAAACGCAGAAACCGGACTCTACGTCGGCGGCAGCGTGGGTCAAACCACAGTGGAGGCCACGCAAAACGCGGGCACAGCGGGCACGCTGCACTTCGACGAGGACGACACGAGCTACAAGCTTTTCGTCGGTTACCTGGTGCTGCCGTTCGTCGGTTTCGAAGGCGGTTACACGAACCTCGGTAGCCCCAACAAGAACTTCAACGGCGCGAACGCCGAGTTCGAAGTCGACGCGTGGGAGGCGTTCGTCATCGGTGTATTGCCGCTAGGTCCGGTGGATCTGTTTGCAAAAGTGGGCGGTGCATCGGTCAACGTCGACGCGAAGCTGCGAGTCAACGGCAGCACGCTGATCTCCGGT
Organism: Pseudomonadales bacterium; assembly: GCA_041739525.1. Lineage (GTDB taxonomy): Bacteria > Pseudomonadota > Gammaproteobacteria > Pseudomonadales > Azotimanducaceae > DATJGR01. The sequence goes on from JBGSNQ010000192.1 coordinate 48,797, forward strand.
TCCGACAGCGACGAGAAAGCCGCCTACGGTGTCGGTGCAGCGTTCGGTCTCGGTGGAATCAAGATTCGTGCGGAGTACACGGAGTACGACGTCGGCAACAACATCGACGATCTGTACATGACGTCGGTAGGTTTGACCTACCAGTTCTGAACCAGCGGTTCTGATCCGGTCGTGCGCGTTGTTATCGGGCGCAATCCCGATAACAACGCTTCAGCGACGAGCGCTACGTTCAGCCGCCCGACATCTTTCCCTGCTTCTTCGCCCGCTTCTCGGCCCGCTTCTCGGTCAGCGTCTTCGCGGCCTTCTTCTTGTCCTGTTTCTTGCTGCGGTGTTCTTTCACGTCCCTGACTCCTTCTTTGCATGACGACCTTTCGAAGTCTCTACAATCGGCTTCGGCCCTTCAAGCATCCTTCTTGTTGCGATTGAGCAAGCGCGCAGCGATCGAGATGATCGGTCCGATGCTCGACAGACCGAACTGCAACGGATCGCCGTGCGTAACGCGCGAAATGCCCTGGCCGATGCTCGTCACCTGCTGTTGCAAATGAGCGAGCTGCGCCTTCAGTCGCGCAGTGTCGTTGGAGAGTTCCGCCAGCGCTAACGCCCGCAATTCGTCGACCATCACTTCTTCAGATGTCGGCGTTTTGCGTTGCGCCTGCAGGTACAGAACCCACGCAAACACTGCGTCGACCGCTGCCAGAATCAACGCCGCAATAGTCTGGCCGTACATCGAGGCCAGCGCGTTGAACGCACACAGATTCAGCAGCGCGAACGCAAACAGCGCCACCGCAATTGCAGCGGCGGTGAACGCCGCCGAACGCGCGGCGTGCTTGCCGCGAATACGCAACCCGAGCGCTTCGGCGCGCAGGAGCAATGCCAATCGTTGAAGTAGAGGATCCATGTAGTGCGCCTTGAGAGTTTATCGGGGGAGCAGGCGGCCCAGCAGTACGCCGAGTGCGAAGATTGCAAGCGCCGTTCCGGCGGGAATCTCCTGCATGTGCTTTTCGAGCACGTCGACGAAACCATCGAACTGATCTTTGATCTTGTCGACGGTGTCGGCATCGATTCCGAACTGGCCGAGCGCTGCGCCACCCAGCAGATCTGTCGGGCCGGTAGGCGAGCCGCCCGGAGCGGCGTCTGCCGTGCGCGGTATTTGTTTGGTAAGAGCTTCGATCTGGCTGCGAAGCGCTTCGATTTCGGTTTTCAGATCATCAGCCATCGTTTGCGTCCGGTTCGCTCGTGCACGCTCTTATAAAGGATGCATCACGCAATCACCACCCATTTGGCTGTTGCGGCCACTAGCCGCCGGAGAGCGCGTGCAGAATCATCACCTCGTCTTCAGGCGCAAGACTTCTGTCCAGGTCGGAAATCGATTCGCGATTGACGAACACGCGCATGTGCGGCCGCAGCGCGTTCGCTTCATTGACCATCCGAAAGCGAATGCCCGGATAGCGCGCATCCAGATCGAGCAGCAGCGCCGCTACCGTGGCGCCATTCGCAGTCACCGTGCGAGCGCCTGCCGTGTACGAATGCAGCACCGAGGGAATCCGGACCTGCATCGCTATCGCACCACGCTCGCGACTTCGACCGAATAAACGTGCGGCAGGTGCGCGGCGAGACAACGCCAACTCTCGCCTTCGTCGGTGCTCCCCCATACTTCGCCGTTGGTGGTGCCGAAGTACACACCGATGCTGCGCTCGGTATCGACGGCCATCGATTGCCGTAACACCGTGTACCAGGCGCGTTCAGGGAATCCGCGGTCGAGCCGCGTCCACGATTCGCCGGCGTCGCGCGTTCGATACACGGCTGGCTTTCCGCCCGGACACGTCCGCGGCCACACGTCAGTGCCATCCATCGGAAATACCCAGGCCGTGTTCGGCTCGCGCGGATGCAGCGCAATCGGGAAGCCGATGTCGCCGACTTCGCGCGGCATGTTGTCGCCGATCCGTATCCAACGCGCCTCCGACCGACGCATTCGATAGATGCCACAGTGGTTCTGTTGATACAGCAGGTCGGGCGCCAGCGGATGCAGCGTCATGCAATGCGGGTCGTAGCCGAATTCCGGATGCGGATCGGGTCCCGTCGGCGACAACATTCCGGTGTTGAGCAAGTGCCAGTTCGCGCCCTGATCGTTCGACTCGAACACGCCCGCCGAGCCTGTACCGAAGTACATGTGCCGCGCGTCGCGTGGATCGATCAGGATCGAATGGATCGGGGAGCCGTCGGGATTGCGCTCCTTCATGTCACCGGTCCAGCGGATCCAGTTCGGATGATCGTTCCAGCCCGCGACCGGATACCAGGTGTCGCCGGCGTCCTCCGACCGAAAGAGACCTTCAGGAGAAGTACCGGCGTACCAGACGCCCGGTTCGTCCGCGTGCCCTGGCGTCAGCCAGAACACGATTTCCACGACGTTCGATTTGCGATCGTCTTTCGGTTTGGCGAACGCCGGTGGCTTCGATGCCTCCTGCCACGATCGGCCGAAGTCGGTAGAACGAAACACCGTGGGACCGAGATGACCGGTTCGCAACGCGACGAGCAGCGTACGCCGGTCGCGCGGGTCGACGATCGCGTGTTGCACGATGTGGCCGAGAAACGCCGGACCGTTCAGCCGGAACGAGCTGCGCTCCGCGGCCGCCGTTAGCGAGAACACACCTTTCTTCGTGCCGACGAGCAGCGTCAGACCTTCGAGGTCGAGCGGTTCGTGGCGATGCGGATCGAGCGGAGGCAAATCGCCGGCCGGTTCGAATGCGCGACTGCCCGGTGGAGTGGTGGGTTCGCTCATGGCCGCGACCTCCGCCTTACGAAATTGGAACGACGCCGAGCATTTGCCCGACCTGCAAGCGAGTCAAGACGGCTCCCCGGTCAACGCGATGCGCCGCCCTTCGCGGCGTAAGTATCCGCATCGGTATCGGCCCCACGACGACCGAGCGCGATCGTACATCCACCGACTGCGACCAGTCCGACGGCGCAGGCGAGCAACGTCATGCGCGTGTCTGTCAGGCTCACCATCCACGCGGCGGCACTCACCGACACCAGCAACGTCAGACGCATGAGGAAGTCGCGCAAGCTGAACACGCGTGCCCGATGCGCAAGTTCGGTACCTTCCTGCAACACCGTTTCGGTGAGCACAAGCGCCGGCGCTGCGAATAGCCCCAACAACAGCGCCGAGCCGACAAAAACTGCAAACAGACGACTGGACGCGAACAGCACCAGTGTGAATCCGGCCAGCACCAGACCTGCACCGAGCACGAGCGCGCGCGGCAGGCGCTTGCCGCGCGTGTTGATCCACCACGCTCCAATTCCGCTGCCAACACCGATGGCGAACAAGAGTGCGCCGAGCCGCGACATACCCGGTGCACTTGCCATCGCCTGAATGTGCTGGTTGCCGGCAACGTGCAGCACACCACCGGCAAACCATACCGCGGCAAGCGCGATCAGCCCGATGCCAACGGCCCGACTACGGCGCACGACGCCGAGCCCCGCGCCGACTTCGTCGAGATAGCCGCGAACGTTAATGGGCACCAACTGCGCATGGTGGTCGACCGCTCGATACGAGATCAACGCAAGCCCCACGACCGATATCAGATAGCTCGCCGCATCGAGCCGCATCGCAAACGCCCACCCCCAGCGGTCGATGATGTATCCGCCGAGGAGCGCGCCGACTGCAGTGGCGAGAATGCCCGCGCCGGCCAGCAGCGAATTTGCGGCGAGAAGCTGATCGGTGCGAACGACCTCAGGCAGCACCGCACTCTTCGCGGGGAGGAACACGACGTTCACCGTGAACAGAGCGAATATCAGCGCGAACACGACGTCGGTGGAGTGTGTCAGCTGAAATAGAATCGGAATCGCCAACACGATCAGCGCGCGCAGCACGTCGCTGACGACGAGCACGTGTTTCAGGTTGTGGCGATCCACCCACGCGCCGGTGAACGGGGCGAACAACAACACCGGCGCAACAACCACGTTCGCAAACACGGCCAGCAGCGCCGCGTAACTCACAGAGGGATCGGTACGGCTGTGTTCGTAGAAGAGACCAGCAAGCGCAAGATATGTAAAACGGTCGCCGGTGATCGAGAAGAACTGCCCCCACCACAACGACGCAAAGCTGCGCTGTCGGAACAGCGAACCTTCCGTGCTCAACTCCGACCGCTCACGCCGCGGAGCGCGCAGCCGGGCGGCTTCGCGTCGACACCACTGGCGGACGTCCAACGAGCGATTGATACACCGCTTCGATCTCGTCGGTAACGCGCGGCCACGCAAACTCGAGCGCCCGTTTGCGGCCATTGATGCTCAGCGTCGTGCGATGGTCTTCGTCGTCTACGAGACCCGACAACGCGTCCGCCAGCGACTCGACGTCGTTCGGCGCATGCAACACGCCGTTCTGACCGGGAACTACCACCGATCGATAACCGGGAATGTCGGAACACACCACCGGTTTGCCCGCAGCCATCGCTTCGAGCAGTACGATGCCGAAGCTCTCGTTACCGGTTGCCGGCGACACGAAAATGTCGGCCGTGGCATACCAGCGCGGTAGATCCTCAGCTGGAACGGCGCCGATGAATTCGACGTGCTCACGCATGTCGGGCTGCACCGAAGCTTCGAGTTTGTTGCGCAGATACGAATCGCCGACGATCAGAAAGCGCGCACGACCGCGTGTCCGCTCGATTACCCGCGGCACCGCCGCGATCAGATGATTGACGCCTTTACGCGGGTCGAGCCTGCCGACGAATACGATGTTGACCTTGTCGCGCGACTGCCACTGCTCGAACGGATCGTTGTCGGGATGAAAACGTTCAACGTCGACACCGTTCGGAATCACACGATAGGTTCCGCCGAAGTAATGCTCGGCGCACTCCTCCGCCGTCGCCGAAACCGCGATGCGCGCATCGAGCCGCTCCATACGCCGTGCAAGTGGCGCTTTGAACATGTCCTGCAGTCGATTGCGTCCCGTCATGTGAAACGTGCCGACCTGCGGGCACTCTGCTGCAGCAAGGGCGAGCAACGGCAGGCTTGGCGCCGCCGGACAGTGCGTGTGAACCAAATCGAACGCGTGCCGGCGGAACAGCGCCTTCAGTTGCGCTTTCAGATTCCAGCCCACGGTGTAGTCGACATAGGCGCGGTTGAACGGAATCAGCACGTTACGTCCGATCCGCTCCACTCGCAGACCGGCGTCGCGTTCTTCCTTGAAGCGCGCGGTAATGACTCTAACGTCGTGCCCCTTCCGCACCAGTTCCGTTGCGGTCGCATGCACGTGCTCGGTGACGCCGCCGAAACGCGGGTAATACGATTGAGTGACGATGCCGATTCTCATACGGCAACCTCGCGTTTTTCGGCAGCGCTCGAATCTGCCGCCTCGGCGGGCTCGCCCCAGAAGGAACGGAAGATGCACCACTGCGTGACGTTGTCACGGATCTGTCGCTGTGTAGTCGCGGCGATCGCAGCGTTCAAGGCGTCTGAACTATCGAACGATTCCGGGTCGAGCATCGGTTCGAGTACCAGGCGGAAGCGACCGCCAGGCAAGCGCTGGCAATAGCCGCTGACGACAGGCGCTCCGGTTCGCTTCGACAAGACGCCCGGCCCTGCGGGCCAGCGCACGTTACGTTCGAAAAACGGCAACTCCACGCCTTGTCCGAAGATGTCGCCATCGACCATCAATGCGAGCAGATCGTTGCGCGACAACGCGCGCCACAGTTTGCGGTATCCGTCCTCCGGCCTGATCGTATGCACGGCGAGTTCGCTCTTTGCATCGCGCACTGCCGGCGCGAGCCAGCGTCCGAGTTGCACGCCGGCCACCGCATGAACCTGATGACCCAGGTGCGCCAACACGACTGCACCCAACTCCCAGTTTCCGATATGACTCGACGTGATGATCACGCCTTTGCCGCGCGCGAGCGCATCGATGACGTGTTGATGGCCGTCGACGTCGACGTTGCGCAGCAGTTCGTCGCGTTCGAGGCGCGGCAGGCGGAAGAACTCGAACAGCATGCAGTTGTAACTCGCCATCATCTTCAGCACGGTGCGCATACGTTCGCGACGCGAACTGCCGGGCATGATCGTTGCGAGATTGACGAGTGCGGCGTGTTTGCGTTGCGGGAAGAACCACAGATGCGCACGAGCGAGACTGTTGGCAATGGCATAGCCGAATCGAACCGGCAAGGCCGCGGTGAGTGCCGAGAGGCACGCAAGTAGCAATCGAGACACTTCGGTCCTTCCAGCTTGCTGTTGTTTGTTTCGAATCGAATTGGCCCGGAGCAGGCCAATTGTCACTCAGATTCCGGGTCGATGCGAGCCGGGACTATGTGACTATCGTACTCAGCGTAGCTGTTGGGGACCTTGCGTTACCGCGGCAAAATCGCTGCCACCGCGACGTCAGGCGGCTCGGCGCGACCGGTGCCGGACCTGCATGGTCTTTATGCTGTTGAGAAAGTTCGTCCGCATCCGCGTTATTCCGCCGGTCACTTCGAAATCCGGATACCGGGCCAGCATTTCTTCGAGCAACACCGTCAACTGAATCTCAGCCAGCCGCCAGCCTATGCACAGGTGCTGGCCGTAGCCGAACGAAAGGTGGCGCGGTCCGTTGCGGGTGACGTTGAAGGTGAACGGGTCGGCCCACTTCTCTTCGTCGCGATTGCCCGACATGTACCACAGCGCGACCTTGTCGCCTTTCTTGATCGTGACGCCGCGCAGCGTGTAGTCCGCTACCGCAGTGCGGCGCATGTAGATCACCGGATGCACCCAACGGATGATCTCGTCGACCGCGCCGCCGATCAGGGACGGATCGTCGATGAGCTTTTGTCGTTCGGCAGGGAACTGCGAGAGCGCGAGCGTGCCACCCGAGATCGAATTACGCGTCGTCTCATTGCCCGCGACGACGAGCAGAATGAATGCGGACAGAAAATCCGGCACGCTCATCGTCTCGCCGTTGACCTCGGTGTTGACCAGCATTGTGATGAGGTCGTCACCCGGGTTTTCCTTGCGCGCGGCGTATAGCTTCAGCGCGTACATCGCCAGATCCATGAACACTTGTCCGCGCTGCTCGTTCGACGAGGAGATCTCGGGATCGTCGAAACCGATGATCACGTTCGACCATTGGAACAGCATGTGCCGGTCCTCTTGCGGTACGCCGAACAGCTCCGCGAGCATTTGAATAGGTAGTTCAGCCGCCACACTCGAAACGAATTCGCATTCATTGCGATCGGCGATCGCATCGAGAATCACGCACGCGCGCTCGCGAATGCGAGGAGTCAACGCGTCGAGGCGCTGCGGAGTGAAACCAGGTGCGACCATTCGACGACGCTGCACGTGTTCCGGCGGGTCGATGCCGATCATGCTGCGGCCGCCTTCGAACTGTTGAAAGCGGCTGTCGGTCTGTTGCAACTGTTCGAGCGGAATACCGCGCTGATTCGCGATCATCTCGACGCTTGGCAGGGTGATGCCACCCAGCCGATCGTCGGAGCTGAAGATCTGCGGGAGCTTGGAAATCGTCTGGATGTCGTCGTACTTCGTTATCGACCAGAAACCGGGGCCACCCCACGGCTCCGGACACCACGCCACCGGTTCCTCCCGCCGGAACTGCGTGAAGATCGCATGCGGCTTCGCGAGGTCTTGAAAGGTTTCGGCGTGCGACAGCGATATTCGGTCTTGTTGACTGACTGACATGGAAACCTCGATGGGCGAAGGGAGCGCGGTGGAGATTTACGGGGCGTCGCTGAACGCGAGTTGCGCGCCGCGAACTACTTCCATGGAACCGTCCCAGATCATCGAGACGGAAACATACAGAATGGTGATGAGGCCGACGTACGCGATCCAGTGGTAGCGCTGCAGCCAACGCGCCAGCACCGTCGCACAGAAACCCATGAACGCGATCGACAGCGTCAGGCCGAAAACGAGAACCCAGGTGTGGTCGCGGGCGATACCGGCGACGGCGAGGACGTTGTCGAGGGACATCGATATGTCGGCGACCACGATTTGGGTGATGGCTTTGCCGACGGTTTTGGTCGGCGGGGCTTGTCCGGCGGCAGCACCGCCGGGATAGATGCCGGCCGGGCTGAGTTGCATGGTGCGAACCGATTCGATTTCGCGCCACAGCTTCCAGCAGACCCACAGCAACAGCAGGCCGCCAGCGAGCATCAGGCCGACGATCTGCATCAAATGTACGGTGGCGATTGCGAACAGCACCCGGACAAGGGTGGCGGCGACAATGCCGATCATCAGCAATTGGGCGCGTTGGCGGGCGGGGAAACTCGCGACCGCCATCGCGATGACGATGGCGTTGTCGCCTGCAAGAACGAGGTCGACCAGAATGACCTGGAAAAACGCCGATAGCTCAGCGGCCCAGGTCACACGTGACCTCGAGCGGTGTGCGTATCACGACCAGTTCTGCCGCGCTGGCGCCGCATCTGACTCCGATCCCCCGGAAATGCCCGATCGAATATCCATATTCCATCGGGGTGGGTCAATAGGTAACACCCCCCCTGACCGGTAGGGAATGACTTACGGCCTGATGGTCACTTGCAGCAGTGCTACTTCCCGGAGAGAGGGGCGACGATTTTCTCTGCAAACCGCTCCACTTGGGCGCGGTCCTGACCCTGAATCACGACGTAGCTGATGCCGGTATCGTCGCGTCGCCGTTGCAGCGCATCGCGTATTTCGGTCGCCGAACCGATCAGAAACAGCGGGCATGCCGCAACCTGCGCGGCGGTCATCCCGGTGCTGGCGCCGACCATCTCGCGCACCGGTTTCGGATCGTCCGTAATGGTCGTCATGAACACGAGCGCATTGAGTTCGATTTCGTTCGGATCTCGCCCGGACGCTTCCGCCGCTGCGCGCACCCAACCGATTTTCTGCCGAATCGACTCGGGGGTGATGTCGAGCGCCGTGGCGGCAGTGATGCGTCCTTCCGGGATCTTCGGGTTGATGCCAACGATGTCGGCATGGCGCCCTGCCACGGCCAACAGTTTTTCCCCGCCGCCACCGATCAATACCTGCGGCGGTGTACGCATCTCGATTTTCATGGGCGCTTCTTTCACACGATAGTGTTTACCCTCGAGCGACGTCCGTTTGTTCGACCACATCGAGCGGATGATCGTCAGCGCTTCCTCAAGACGTTCGATGCGCACACTCGGCTTGTCGTATTGCATGCCGGCCCAGTTGTAATCGTCGATCATCCAGCCGGCGCCGATACCGAACTCGTGTCTGCCGCCCGACATTGCCTGCAACGTGGCGGCCTGGCGCGCATAGATCACCGGATGCCGATAGTCGATGCCGTACACCAGCGCGCCGACACGCAGCGTCGTCGTTACCGCAGCAACTCCCCCGAGCATCGTCGTTGGGTCCCACTGCGTGGCCGAAAAGTGATCAGGTACCAATAGCGATGAATAGCCGAGCGCCTCGATGCGCCGCGCGCTTTCCGCCCACTCGCCTACGGGCAGGCTCGACAGCTGAACTCCGAATCGAAACGGCCGCACTGCCATGGCCGTCAGACGCTCGGACCGCTCGCGCCGTCGGGAATCCAGCTGCCGTGAAATCCATACGGCACGCGTGTCGGCAGATGCACCGTCGCAATCGGCGCTGCGGAAAGATCCTGCGCGTTCAGCACGGCCAACTCGCTCTTGCGACTCGCTTCGTCGTACACGAACGTCATCAAGTAACCGTCGTCTTCCGCTTTCGCGCCTTCTTTCGCGACGAAGTACGGCTCTGCGCCATGTCGTCCCGCACCGAACACGTACGATGAAGACGCGCCCGTGTGCAGGTCGTGTTTGAGAATGGACGGGAATCCGTTGCCCGCGACCGCGACGCTGTAACCGTAACGGTAGGGCTTGGAGGACAAGCTCGGGTTGAAGCGCGGAAACTCCTGTGCGCGGTCGTCGATGCGTTGCTCGTTCACCCGGCGCGTTTTTGGATCGATGGTCCAGCGATCCAGCGTCGCGAGGCTGTCGCCGAACGGACCGGTGACGTCTCGATCGAACATTCTTTGATAACGGCACACGTCGATGACGACGCGGCCTTCTGCATCCTCGAACGCGTTCATCGGATGGAATACGTAGCACGCGCCGACCTCGACCCAGACGATGTCTTTCGCCTCACCGTTGCGCGGCAGCAGGCCGACCCGCGGCTGATAATCGTCGTTCCATGCAAACGGGAAGTTCATGCCCCTCATCGCCAGTTCGATATTGATGGTCACCGGCAGGTCGTACACGACGACATAGTTCGGTGTCAGGCTCACGTCGTGCACCATCGTCATGCCGGGCACGGGAATGTTCACCGTTCGTACTACACGACCGTTCTTGCCGACATGCACGTACTGCAGATGATCTGTCCAATCGGGCCAGTGATAGCAGACCGCATGCAGATCTCCAGTATCGGGGTCGACCTTCGGGTGCGCGGTAAAGGTGCGGTCCTTCAATGTTCCGAAGAACGCGTTGACGCCGAGCGTCTCTAGTTCCTCCGACAGTTCCACGGGCGGCGAGCCGGCTTCCACCAGCGCCCAGGTTCTTCCCGCGTGCCCGATCACGTGCGTGTTGTTCGCGCCCGCGAGTTCACGTCCGCCGACGTCTTCACCCAACGCATCGACCACTTCCGCACTGCGTACCCAGCGGTTTCGGTACCACTGCGCGCGTCCGCTCGACAGCCGCACGCCGTGCACCATACCCGCGCCGGTGAACCAGTGGTGTTTTGCCGGATCGACCTGACCCATCGGATTCGGACCGTTACGCAAATAGCGACCGTTGAGTTCGCGCGGAATCGCGCCGGTGACGCGCAGATCGGTTGTGGTGATTTCTTCTGCGACCGGGGCGAAGTTGTCTTTCAGATAACGATTCGCGTTCATTGGACGGACCTCGTGGTTGCAACCGATCGGTATGATGGCAAAGTTCGACCGGCCTTACGATGAGTATCAGAAAGACGCCGATCGACGGGTTTGAAGCCGCTACACTCACACGCGACTGAGTTGATCCGTTAGGCTACGCGCTCAGCGGTGAGCGACGAGATCGCAATTGCCATCGGCGCACGCCGCCGGTTCGCCGGACTGCTGCAACAGCGGCTCCAGATCGGGCAGCAGAGAGCCGAGCACGCGCACCGGCAGGCTGCTGGTGAAGTGGTAGTTCGCGGCATCCGCACCAGGCACGAATGCGGTGATGTTGCCGAAAAAGCGGCCGTCGATCATGAACACGAACGTAGCTGCGCGATTGACCACGCGCGACTCGATCAGGCGCCCCCGCCCCGCGAACGTCTTGCTGCGGTGATCGCCGGTACCCGTCTTCCCCGCAACAACGTGCTCCACGCCGTTTGCCTTCATCCTCGACTTCAACGCGATTGCAGTGCCGCCGTCGACGACCTTCGTCAACGCGGAACGTACCACCGCAGCGATCTCCGGCGACAACACCTTCTCGCCCTCGGTGACGGAGCGCTGCAAACGAGTTTCATAAGGGGTGTTAGCAGCGAAGTGTAGATCGTCGATCAACACCGTCGGGTAGCGAACACCGTCGTTCGCGATGATGCCCATCAATTCTGCCAGCGCACCGGGACGGTCGCCGGACGCGCCCAGCGCTGTTGCGAGCGAGGGTGTAAGCGATGCAAAGGGATAGCCGACGCGCTGCCAGCGATCGTGCACCTCGAGGAACGCGTCGATTTCGAACAGTTGCGCGATGCGCCGATCCTGACCTGCGCGCCGACTGCTCTTCAGCAGCCACGCGTACACACTCTGCCGCGCCTCGGCGCTCGCGTTTACCACTTCCGAGAGCGTCGCGTTCGGATGCGTCTCGAGATATGTGAGCACCCATAGCTCCAGTGGGTGTACCCGCGCAAGATAGCCGCGGTCGTTCAGCGAGAATCGGTCGGCCGAATACTTGTCATATAGCGCGGAGACGTCTTCGTCCGTCATCGGTTGCGAGCGCGAATGCTCCGCAAGATATGCCGCGAGTACACGCGGTGGTGCATCGGGGCGCACCGAGCGCACCACAGTCGCCACTTTCCGTGGCGCCACACGGTCGCCTTCCAGTGCGAGTTCGAGCGCGGCATCGCGCGACTGGCCTGCATACTTCCGGTAGAAGCGGTAAACGAACTGCCGGCCTTCGCTGTCTGCGAACCGTGCGAGATAGGCGGCCCGCTCGGGATGTTTCGGATCGTCGAGCAATGTCGCTGCCACCGACGGCGCGCGATACGTGAGGTGATCGGTGATCTCGCGCATCAGTCGCACGAACACGAGGTTCACGGAGTTCTGCAGCGCGTGTTCGACGGTGAGGATGCGATCGTTGTCGTTGCGATCGAAATTCGAGAACGTCTGCGCGCCGCTGCCGGTGAAAAACGTCTGATACGGACTCGCCGAGTAACGCCGCTGCATCGCGGCTTCGAGCGTGGCGGTCAGACCCGCGCCGGGGGTTTCGAGCAGATAGGCGACTATCCACTTTGACAGTCGATCCTTCTCCGGCACATCCAATACACGCAGTTCCGCCGGAGTCATGCCGACATAACGCGCGTGTGCTTCGCCGATCAATTCGAGATACGTCACCAGCGTGCGCAGCTTCGCGGTCGAACCGAGGTCGATGCGCGCACCGGTGTTGATGTCGAACGGTTGCTCAAGGCTGTCGGTGTTGATGCGCAACAGATTGCCGCGCGGGGTGCGTTCATACAGCGTAAAGCTGTAGATCACTTTGGCAGGATCGCTCGAGCCCAGCAGGCGGTCGCCGATGAGCCCGAGCTTCTGCAGGGTCGCCGGATCTTTGAGGCTCGATAACCGCGCGTTGATGGCGCTCTGAACCGGCGCGTCGATCGTGGTGCGCGCATCGAGGTCATAGCGATCGAGCGCGTACAGACCGTCGACGTTCAGCAGGTTGGCAAGGCGGCCGCGCGCCAGGTTGATGTCTTTCTGGTCTACGTAGTGGGTCGCCGATGCCTGACGTTCTTCGTGATGACCGAATGTCGAAAGGCGTTGTTCCAACGCCGAGTCGCGCAGTGCCGGCGATATCACGCCCGCACTCGCCATTACCCGCACATAGCTGTCGGTCAGCGTTTCGAGGTCGGCCGGGCTCTGGCCGAGATAGTAGGTGGGTCGACGCGCTGCAACGATGAGGCTCAGCGCCTGCTTGAACGCCGCGGCGCCACCCTCGGGGTCGGAGTCGGCACCGACGAGCTTGCGATTGACCGCGTCGAATTTCTCCCCGTACCAGGCCTGCAGACCATCTCCAAGCCCGATGATTTCACCCTGGTCCGACCGACCCGCCAACGGCAGCGAATTGATGTAGTCGAGCACCAGCTGGCGCCTTGCCTGCTCGTTGTTGATGCCGCCGCTGTAAATACGAACGCTGGCCGACGCCATCTGACGCAGCTTTTCGCCGATCGTTTCCGTGCGGCCACCCGGCGAATGTCTGAATTTCTCGAGTTGAGTCGCGAGGGTGCTGCCGCCGATCACCGGATCGTCGATTCCTGCATAACTCAGGAGGCGCAGCCCGGCCGCCTTCGACAGGCGCTCCCAATCCATCACCGGGTTGCGTGTCCAGCGGCCGTCCAGCACTTCGCGGTCTTCGACGAACAGCAGGCTCGCCACAAGCAGCGGCGGAATCTCTTCGAATCGGTCGTAGATGAAGTGCGGATAACGCGCGTTGTAGATCATGCGGCCGCCGCTGTCGAACAGCGACAAGCCCGCACGCGCCTTCTCCGGATAGATGACGTCGAGCCCGCGGTCGCTCAGCGCACGCATCTGTGCAGACGGCCGCGCCTGGCTCACCACGTCGAAGCCGCCTGCGCGCAACCGCGCAACGTCTGCGGGCAGGTCGGCGTAGCCGAGGCGCAGGTCGTAAGGTCCACGAGCGGGCGTGATCGGCGTCGGGTCCGCGCCAGGTTCCAGCTGAAAACCCAGCGGCTCGGCCACACGCGACCACAACTCCGCCTGCAACGGGGAATACCGCAGCTCGTGCGAGACGATGATGAACAAACCGACGACTGCGATCAGTCTGAACAACTGACGATCGGTAAAGCGCGGACCGCGCGGAGCATTGCCTCGGATCGGCGTCGCTTGGGGATCTTCGAACCCGGCGTTCGTCGGTGCGGGTACGTCGGCATGAACGAAACGCGGCGCGAGAATGAGCGGTAACGGATAGCGCACACGATCGTCGTCCCGACGCGACGGGAGCGCGGGCGCCACCCGATCGATGTCTCGGGCGAGCGCGCTCATCGGTCAATCCAGCACATCTATTGCCGTCCCCACGGCCCCGGTACAACTAACGACCCTTGGCCATTCTCCATGGTTCGCGGTACCCGATTGTCGTGAATGTGTAGATGATCAGACGATCTTCGAACACACGCTCCGACCTTCGAAAATAGGGGCGACGGGGTGTGGATTCAATCAAGTTCGCGGGAGCAGCTGCGCCTCGGCGAATTCACGGATGTGCTTGTAGTCGGCCTTCCCGTTCGGGGCACGCGCCAGGTCGGCCTTGGCGAGAATTCGTTTCGGCACCTTATAGGCCGCGATGCGCGTACGAACGAAGTCTTTCAACTCGATTTCATCGAGGGCCGTCCCCGGCTCGAGCTGCACGACCGCGGTGATGGACTGCCCCCACTTCGCGTCCGCGATTCCGACAACCAGGGCGTCTGCGACCGAGGCGTGGGCCTTCAGCGCCTCCTCGACTTCCTCCGGGTAGACCTTTTCGCCGGCGGTATTGATGCAGTTGCTGCCGCGGCCGAGCAGCGTCAATGTGCCGTCCGCTTCCACGCGCACCCAATCGCCGGGGATCGAATAGCGTACCCCGCCGATCACGGGGAACGTCTTCGCCGTCTTCGCCTCATCCTTGTAGTAACCGACCGGCAACGGCCCGCTCACCGCCACCATGCCGGATTCGCCGGACCCGGCGCGAACTTCCCGATGATCTTCCGTGAACACCTTGCAGGTGGGACCGAGCGAGAAGCGCGCCACGTCGACCGCCTGGTCGCGGGTCATTACCGAGCTGCCGAGGCCAAGCGCCTCCGACGACGCAAAACCGTCGACCAGGGTCAGGTCAGGATTGTGGCGCAGCAACCCCGCTTTGACTTCGCGCGTCCACATGACGCCGGACGAACTGATGAAACGCAGCGACGAGATATCGCGTTTCACCGTCGCTGCATCCAACGCCTCCACGAGGGGGCGTGCAAAAGCATCACCGACGATGGTGGCAGCCGTAACCTTGTGACGCTCGATCGCGGCCAACGCCTCGTCGGCGTCGAAGCTGCGCGCCGGCAAGGTGACACAGGTACCGCCATGCGTCATGGCAGAAACGGAGGAGAGCAGTCCGGTGCCGTGCATCATCGGCGGCAGCGGCAGATTCACCGGCGGCGGTTCGAGTCTCAAACGTTCGATGTACGCCGCCAGGTCCGGCGACGGGGGTACGCCGATGCGCGGATTCCCGCCGGCACCGGTGCCACGCCACAAATCGTCGTGACGCCACATCACTCCCTTGGGCATCCCGGTCGTTCCGCCGGTATACAGGAACAGCATGTCGTCGCCGGAGCGGTCGATGCCAAGCGGCGCGCCGCTGCCGACACCCGCCAGCGTTTCGTATTCGACAACGTCGGCACAGCCGGGATGGCCGTCGGCAATCTCGACCCAGTAACGAACCTTCGGAAGTTGGGCGCGGATCGCTGCCACCCGCGCGGCAAATTCCGCGGTGAACAGAACAACGGTCGCGTCGGCGTTGTCGAGCAGATATACGAGTTCGTGGTCGACGTATCGGTAGTTGACGTTTACGTGCGTCAGCCGTGCTTTGAAGGCCGCCGCAATGCCCTCGCTGTATTCCGCGCGATTGCGCATATAGAAGGCGATCTTCTCGCCCGGCTTGGCTCGCTCGTGCAGCGCCCGGGCCAGGTTGTTGGTGCGGCGCGTGAAATCGCGCCATCGCACCACGTGATCGGCATGCACCAGCGCGATTCGGGCCGGATCCACCATCGCGTCGACGGCGTCGAGAATGTCGCCGTAGTTCCAACCGGTTGAGTTCGTGACCGACATGCTTCCCCCTTCGCGCAGTCGTCGCGACGATAGCACAGCCGCTATCCGATCAGACTTAGGCGTCTCGAGTGCGTTACGCTGTCGGCCCTCGTTATGTCCGACGATTCGATGACCGAAGAAAAGCTGCCGACGTTCGCCGACTTTGCCCTGATTCCACAGGTACTCGCTGCCGTTCGCGATGTCGGTTACGAGACGCCGACGCCGATACAGATCCCCACCATTCCACACCTGTTGGCGGGTCGCGACGTCGTCGGCCAGGCGCAGACCGGCACCGGAAAAACCGCGGCATTCGCGCTGCCGCTGTTGTCGCGGCTCGATCTGAAGCGGCTCGATCCGCAGATTCTCGTGCTGACACCGACGCGTGAACTGGCGATTCAGGTCGCGGAAGCGTTCCAGTCGTACGCGAGTCACCTGCGCGGTTTTCAGGTCTTACCGGTCTACGGCGGCCAGGACTACGCGGTGCAGTTGCGGCAATTGAAGCGTGGTGTGCACGTGATCGTTGGAACGCCTGGTCGGCTGATGGACCACATGCGCCGCGGCACCCTGAAACTGACTGGATTGAGCACGGTCGTGCTGGACGAAGCCGACGAAATGCTGCGGATGGGGTTCATCGAAGACGTCGAATGGATTCTCAGCCAGACACCGCCGACTCGGCAGGTGGCGCTGTTCTCCGCGACGATGCCCACTGCCATCCGCCGCATCGCAGAACAGTACTTGCGCGATCCGGCGGAAGTCACCATCAAACTGCGCACGACCACCGCAGAGACGATCCGTCAGCGTTATTGGATCGTCACCGGCGTACACAAACTCGACGCGCTCACACGCCTGCTTGAAACCGAACCATTCGACGGTGTGCTGGTGTTCGTGCGTACGCGCATCGCCGCGGTCGAACTCGCAGAACGCCTGCAGGCGCGCGGCTACGCGACATCGGCTTTGAATGGCGACATGCCGCAGAAGCAGCGCGAACAGACCATCAGCCGCTTGAAAGCCGGCAAGCTCGACATTCTCGTAGCCACCGATGTCGCCGCGCGTGGGCTCGACGTCGAACGCATCAGCCACGTCATCAACTTCGATATTCCGAACGATACTGAAGCGTACGTCCATCGCATCGGTCGAACGGGCCGCGCGGGACGCAGCGGTGAAGCGATTCTGTTCGTGGCGCCGCGCGAGCGCCACCTGCTAAGGGCGATCGAGAAGTCCACGCGCCAGCAGATCGAACCGATGGAGCTGCCTTCAGCCGAAGCGGTCAACGACAAACGTATCGCCAAATTCACGCAGAGCATTACCGACACGCTGGCCACACGCGACCTCGGCTTCTTCCGCGACATCGTGGTGCGCTATCAGCAACAGCACGACGCCGATCCGGTGGACATAGCAG
Organism: Pseudomonadales bacterium; assembly: GCA_041739525.1. GTDB lineage: Bacteria > Pseudomonadota > Gammaproteobacteria > Pseudomonadales > Azotimanducaceae > DATJGR01. The sequence continues at coordinate 66,145 of JBGSNQ010000192.1, forward strand.
CAGCACTCGCGCAATTGGCGCAAGGCGACAAGCCGCTGCTGGTGAAGGACGTGATCACATTGGAAAAGCGGCCGCCGCGCGACGAAGCAACGCCCGACCGCAAACGGCCCGACAAGCCAGCAAAGGGGCCACGAACTCCGACACAGCGACCCACAAGCGTAGGTCTGGAGCTGTATCGGGTAGAGGTCGGACACACCAACGGAGTGCAACCGGGCAATCTCGTTGGGGCAATCACCAACGAAGCGGGGCTCGCGAGCTCGAACATCGGTCGCATCGAAATCTACGACGCCTTCAGCACCATCGAGTTGCCGGAAGGCATGCCGAAGGAAGTCTTCCAACTGCTGAAGAAGGTCTGGGTTTCCGGCCGTCAACTCGAAATCAGCCGGATGGGCGCCGCACCGCCGTCGCGACCGATCAAAAAACGCACAGCTGCTCCACGCAAGTCGAACGCCGACAACAAACCACGCAAGCCGACCAGGAAGACATAGCTGCACGGCCCAAAACGCCGACAGATCGCTTGCCTACGCTGGGCGAGCCGCGCAAGATTGCGCATCGCGCGCATATCCTGCATTGCAAGGAGGAAAGACATGAGTGTCGCATCGAAGTTGGTCCATCGCGGGATGGGCAGGTAAACGATAAGGCTGGCGCCCATTTCCTTTGTAGAGCGCCTTCTCTCGAGCTCCCCTTCTCACCCTTCCCATTCCGCTACGTCATTCAACGGGTCGTCCGCTGTTGCGGAATGCCCACGGCATAGTACTTGCCGACGTTCGACGTCGGATTTGATGAAGGGTTATCGATGACTAAGCAATACACGCTCTCGAGCCTCGGCTGGAGAGCTTTCTTCCAACAGCAGCTCTCGATCGACGAGGTCGAGCAGGCTCGCCCGGCACGCGTGCTGACGGTTCAACGCAGCGGCATCACGGTGGGCGATACACAAGGCGAGCGCCATATCGCGCTCAGCAGCAAATGGTTTTCGTTGCCGGCGGAACAACGCCCCGCGATCGGCGATTGGGTACTGCTCAGCGAACACGGCGACGCTGTAACACGCGTGCTTGACCGCTGCAGTGTATTCACACGCGTGACAGCCGGCGTCAAAACCGATCTGCAGGTGATCGCCGCAAACGTCGACACGCTGTTCGTCGTGTCATCGTGCAACGAAGAGTTCAACGTCTCGCGCCTCGAACGTTATCTCGCGCTGGCCATCGAGGCGCACGTCGATGCGGTAGTGGTGCTGACGAAAGCCGACTTGTGCGACACCGTCGACGACTACGTTCACGCCGTACGCGGCGTTCACAAGAACGTCGCGATCGAATGCGTGAACGCGACGGACCCAACGGCGATAGACGGCGTTCGCGCATGGTGCCATCCGGGCCAGACCGTCGCGCTCATCGGCTCGTCCGGTGTCGGCAAGTCGTCTCTGCTCAACAGCCTCGCAGGTGAACAGAAGCAGCTGACAGGCGGAATTCGCGAATCCGATTCCAGCGGCCGACACACGACATCGCACCGGTCGCTGCACCTGCTGCCCAACGGTTCACTGCTGCTCGATTCACCCGGCATGCGTGAACTCAAGATGGTCGACGCGGAACAGGGCGTAACGGAAATGTTCGCCGACGTCGGCGATCTGGCGTTGCAATGCAAATTCACCAACTGCGGCCACGAAGACGAACCCGGTTGCGCAGTGCAGGCGGCAATCGCATCGGGCGTGCTCGACGAACGGCGGCTGCACAACTACCGCAAACTGCTGCGCGAACAGGCGCGCCACACCGAGTCGATCGCAGTGCAGCGGCATCGCAACCGACAGTTTGCCAAACACGTGAAGCGGGTGGTTGCCGAGAAAGACAAGCGGCGCTGACGGTTCAGCGCTGTGCTGCGGCAATCCGTTGCGCGGCGCGTTCCATGTCGGTAAGGCCCATGCCGCGCTTGCTCAGGTTATAGCCGGTGATGTTGATGCCACGCACGAGATAGCGCTCGACTCGGCCGCCGTCCATGTCTACGTCGACGACGTTGATGCAGCAAGCGTCCTGCTCGACGCTCACCGTGCCCTGCCACGGCAGGTTCATCATGTGGTTGAGCAGCAGACGATTGACGCCGCCGTGCGCGACGATCAGCAACGTACGCCAGCTGCGATCATTCACCAGCGCCTTGAATGCCGGTACCACGCGGTACTCGAAATCAGCGAAACGTTCGCCACCCAGGAACCGTGAGTCGGGATGCGCCGCGTCGGCCCGTGGATTGGCGACGTGACGAATCCAGGCCTGCATATCGGTGATGTCGTCGAAGCTGTCGCCGCCGTGAATCTCTTCGAGTTCCGGCACGATTTCCAGTTGGGGTGCTTTGCGACTGGCGAGAATGAAGCCGGCGGTTGCGCGCGTGCGCGGCAATCCGGAGCACACCGCACGATCGAAGTCGACGTCGGCCAGCACTTCGCTCTGACGGCGCGCCTGATCTTCGCCGTTGGCGGTCAATCCGACGATGCGCGTATCGGCCACCGGTGTGCCGTCATCGCGCAGATACGCGGCTTCGGCATGTCGCAGCAGGTAGATCCGACGGCGATCGGGTTCCTGGAACATCTAGTAGGCCGTCACTAGGATCGTCGCTGCATGACTATGACCTCGTACCGGCCCTTCGGACCGATGAACGACGAGGCGAGCCACGACGTGATGCTGACGACGAGCGCACCGAGCAGAGCGGCGCCAAACCCGCTCAACCTGAACCCGTCGAGCATCGCTGCCACGAGTCCGAACATCGCTGCGTTCACGACCAGAATGAACAGCCCGAGCGTAATCAGCGTGAACGGCAGCGTGATCAACAACACGATCGGCCGCAGCAACGCGTTCACGATGCCGAGCCACAGCGCGGCAAACAGCAACGTCCAGCCGCCCTTGATGTCGACGCCGGGCACCAGCTGCGACGCGAGCCACAAACCAAACGCGGAAATTGCCAGACGCAGTAGAAAACCGTTCATGAAGCTTCGCCCCGTTTAGCGCTGACGAACGAGTCGCTCGCTCGTCATCTGCGCAGGAGCGAGCGGCCTTTCGGATGCATCCACCAGACTCGTGCGCAGATTGCTGATGAGATGCTCTTCCGCATACTCCTGCGTGTCGAGCGCGAGCCGCTCCTGCGCGAGCTGCAGTTCGTGGATTACGTACATCACGATGATCGACAACGTCAGCGCGGTGAACGTCGAGTTGAACGACACACCCAAACCGCCCGTCAACGCGCCCGGGTTGTTGCTGCTCAACGCGAACTGCGCGCTCTGCAACGCTTCACCAAGACCGCGCACCGTCCCGACGAAGCCGATCGCCGGGATCGACCACGCGCCGAAGCGGATCATCGCCAGCTCCGAGTCCATGCGTGCCGCTTCGATCTCGACGACCTGATGCACCGTGGTCGCTGCGTCCTGAACGTTCTGCGTCGCGCCGAAGCGCTTCAGCGCTGAGCGCAAGACGCGCGGCACCACCGATTCACTCAAGCCCGGCGGAATCTGATCGAGTTGGCGGATGTGATCGCGCACGTCGTCGGGCAACACGCACGAACCCGGCGGCATCTGCATGAGATCCTGATCGAGCAGCTTGCGGAAACGCGACACTTTGTAACCCTGACGCGCCGCCAGCAGCAGCGACCACAAACACATGATGATGGCGGCTTGCGGCTCGGGCTCCTCAATGATCACCAGAATGGAGCGGCGGCCCTGGTAGCTCGGATCGGCGTCGACCATGCGCTGCTCTTCCGCCATGAAATGCTCCGCTCCCGGACGCACGTAGAGGGCATACGTGGCTTGCACGATCAGGGTGAGGATCAACAACAGTCCAATGTTGAAGATCCGGTCGAACGTCTTGTTCGTTTCGAGGTTCGCAAGGAAGCTCAAACCGGCCATAACCAAACTCCACTACTCGCCGGGATTCTGCGGCGTTCCCCAAACGATGTCCATGCGGTCGGTCTCGCAGTCCGACGCGTACAAAAAGGGCACAAAGCGCTCCTCGTCTCGCACGCGGTGCAGTATAGAGTCGCGCGATGGCAAAGATCTCACACGTGCTCCCCGACGATTGGCTCGCGACCTACATCCGCAATTACGTGGTCGACACCCTCGCGCCGTCGGAGCGCATGCAGTTTCGAATCGCCTGCGGCCGCGGTGCAGAGGCGGTGGCGGAATGGGCCGACTCGACGCTGCCGAAATACACCTCGGTATGGCAACGGTTGAAGAGCGCACAGCGCCAACGCCGCTTCCGTGCGGTACCGAGCACGGAAAAATGGATGACCGACTGGAAAGCCGCGGAACGCACCCTCGGCACACACGTCACGGCAACACTGCGCCGCAACCGCGCCGCGCTCGGTAAGCCCGCGGCCGCGACACCCGCTGAAATGTTGACCGCGGCGCTCGCCGCTTTTGAAGCGTCGTTACCCGCAGCGGATACGTGCACTTCGAGTGGCGAACACGATGCCGCGCATGCACCGCGCAGCGCCGAACGCAGCCCTACTGCGAAACACTGAAGCCGATCTTGCGTTTGGTCTTGCCGGTGCCCGCCAGGTAACGAGTCAGAAACTCCGCCGAATAGTCGAGTTCCTCGACAGGCACTTCGGGGTGCAGCCCGGGGTTTGCGTGCACGCGTTTGTCGCTGGACGCCATCCGATCGAACAGATCGAGATATTGTTCGCGCGTGAATAGCTCGTCCTCGAGTTGCATGAGGAACAGCACCGGGCACTCTATCGCCGCAGCGGCATCGCTGATCTGTTGGCGATATCGCTCGGTTGGAGCAACGATGCCCATCAAGCCGAGCACCGCAACCCGGATGCGCCGCTCCGCAGCAACCAGCGGCGCTCCAAAGATCGTACCCATCGACAGTCCCCAATACCCGACAGGTCCCGTTCCGATGTCGGGAAGACCTTGAATCGCATCGAGCGCGGCACGCCAATCGCCGAGCATGTCGTCGACGCACGCTTCGCGTCGCCACTCCACCGCAAACGCCCCACGCGCGCCGTCGCCGACGCGGCGCTTGCCGTGCACGGGGCCGTCGATCGAAAGCGCCGAGAATCCGGACTCCGAGACGAGCTTCTGTGCGACGTATGGAATCGGCGACTGATGACGGTCGCCGGACGCACCGTGCCCGAACAGCACCAACGGTTTTCCGGACGACGGCGTTTCATTCGTCCAAAGCACACCGGTCACCGTTCGATCGCCCCGAGGCAACTCGAATTCGCGTTGCAGCACGCCGTTACCGCTCTCTTCTTCCAACCAACGCAACCCGCTCACGAACCCTCCCTGATTGGCAACAAGCGCCATATATAGACGAAGTGCCACGATACGCCGGCCAGCACGAACAGATGAAACAGCTCGTGCGGACCGACGATACCGGGAATCGGCACGGGCCAACGCGCAAACTCGAGCACCGCTCCGGCGGTATAAGCAAGCGCACCCCAAACGAGAGGAGCGAGGGGCGGCCAACCATACGATCGCCGAAGCGAAAACAAGGACACGATTCCGACCCAACCGAGCCCGAGGTAAAGCGTCAGCCCCACCCATTCCGGGATGTGGTCGAAGAAAACCGCCTTGAACACGATGCCCGTGATGGCACAAGTCCACACGAAACCCAACACGCCCCAACGCATCAAGCCGCGAAACTGAATGACGTGGATCGGCGTGTACGTTGCGGCGATCAGGAAGAAGATCCCGGCGTGATCGAGCCGGCGCAATACCGGGCGTGCAACTCCGCCGGGTTCGAGCAGATGGAAAACACCGCTCATCGCGAGTGCGAACACCACGCCCACCGCGTAAACCGCTAACGCAATGACGCGCAACGGGCTGCCGCGTCCGCGCGCGATCAGCAGCGCGCCCATCACCGCAAAGACGACGGCACCCGTCAGATGTGTGAGCGAACTGACCGGATCGCTGAATCCGGCGATGGCGATGGTGGCGACAGACACTACGGCTCGACAGTCTCGGAAGATTCGCCTTCTGTCTCGCCGAAGTCGGCGGCGAACATGTCCCATCCCGCCACGCAAAGCGCTGCGATGATCGGACCGATAACGAAGCCGGAAAGGCCGAACGCAGTGATGCCGCCCAATGTCGACAGCAGAATCAGATAGTCCGGCATCTTTGTATCGCGCCCGACCAGCACCGGCCGCAGGAAGTTGTCGATGAATCCGATCAGCACACCCATCACCAGCAGCGCGACCGCTTGCATCGTCGCACCGGTTGCAAACAACCATACCGCGGCCGGCAGCCAGACCAGCGACGTTCCCACTGCGGGAAGCACCGACAGAATCGTCATGACGACACCCCAGAACACCGCGCCGTCGATGCCGACCACCGCCAACGCGACACCCCCCAACGTGCCCTGAACGATCGCGACGACGACGGTGCCTTTCAGCGTTGCGCGCGACACTTCCGCGAATTTGCGGAACAGCCGCCGTTCGCGCCGGTCGCCGAGTGGTATCACCTGAACCAGCCGCTCCAACAGCGCAACCCCGTCGCGCACGAAGAAGAACACGAGGTACATCATCAGGAAGAACTGCACGGTGATGCTCAACGTGTTCTGTCCGATGCTGAGTGCGCGGCTCGCCAAAAACCGGCTCGCCGTTACCGCCGCGGACGAAAGCCATTGGCTGACGTTGCCCGGATCGATGCCGACGCGCGTCAGTAGATCATTGACCATGGGCATCGCCTTGGCCGACCACTGTATCGGCGCGTTCAAGTCGATCTCTCCGCTCGTCACGCGCTGAACAAGCGACAACGTCTCGCGCGTTACCGCGACACCCACGAAGAACAACGGCAGGATGACGATCAGCAGAATCGCCACCAGCACCAGCAACGCGCTCAACGAAGCGCGGCCGTTGAGCCGCCGCATCAACCGTTGGTGCACGCCGTAAAAAAGGCTCGCGAGTAGCGCAGCCCAGAACACCGCCTCCAGGAAACCACGGACGATCCACAGAAAGCCGATGGTCGCGACCATCAACAGCACGACGAAGAACACGTCCTCGAACGAAAAAGTGCGCTTCATCGGGCTACCTCAACGAAATAATGCGCGGGCCTCATCAGCGTACCTCGCCCGAAACGCTGCACATAGGTTGATCCGCTCCAGCACCTGGTCGAGCGTGCGGCGACCTCCATCGATGCGCCCGAGGCGCGGCTCGAACAAGGCAGCCACATCATCGGCGCGTTCCGTGCTGCAATAGGAGGCGGCCACGTAGATGACGCCGTTACGTTCGAAGGTCGGCGCTCTATCGAGCAGCGCGTCGACGTTTGCCGAAAGCCACTGCCAGTTCCGCTCCGCCTGCTCGGCTCTGAACATCGAACCAAGCAGCGTGAGGTAGTCGTCGTCCCGTATCGCGTCATCGAGCGCGAGGCGTTGCGCCAGGCTCGCGTCGTTAGCGCCCCCGATGGCATCGACGAAAGCAAACCGCAGCACCGGATCGTTCGTGTCCTTCAATCGCGCCACCAGATCTGTTGCATAACCCGGCTCGGCGTCCTGCGCAGCAACGCGCAATGCGGTGTTGAGGAGATTCGGGTCGAGTTTGTCGCGGTGCAGCTGGCCGTCCATCCCGAAGCCCGTGAACGCAACCGCCTGCCTGGTCAGTTCGGCCCGCAGCGACGGATCGAGACCGTCGAACGCGAGTACGCCGATCAACCACGCGCGCGTCAGCCGTTCTTCGTCGCTCGTGGCGCCGCGTTTCTCGAGTTCACCGAGCACCGCTGCGTACATCGCACGTAGTCGCGCGCGCGATACCGACCGTCCGGCATCGTCCAGTGTATTCAACTGCACCCGACGCCATACGTCGATCGGACTCATCAACAGATAGCGATCGCCGCTCTTCAGCAACTGCGGCATGCGATTGAAGAACGCCGCGAGGGTCGCTGTGCCGCCATCTACCCCGGCGCTGATGCTGTCGGCTACCGCAAGGCGTTCGCCGGCGTCGAGATCGGAGTTCATCACCGACGTCAGCCGATCGAGACGGGTCTCGTCGAGGCTCCATCGGTAGTATCCGCGCCCGCCGCGATTCGGCATGACCCAGTTCGGACAGCCGTCGACACCATCGAGCGTTACGTCCATCGTCCGCTCGCTCAGCACCACGCACTGTTCGCGTACTCCGTCGACGACGCCGATGCGCATACACACCGGAACGTCCCACTGTTGTCGTGCATCGGCCTTCGATCCAACCGGAAGATAGCGCTTTTGCGACAACGTGACGCTAGCCTGCTGCTGCGCGCCGCAATGCAGCTGCACGTCGATCAAAGGAGTGCCTGCAAGTTCGGTGTAGGTCTTCATGATGCCGCCGAGTTCCGCACGGCCAGATGATTCCACCAACGACGCCACGAGGTCGCTCATGTCGGCGGAACCGCCAGCGTGCCGTTTGAGATGCGCGCGTACACCGTCGCGAAACGCACTCTCGCCGATGAAGCCATCGAGCATGTTCAGCACGCCTGCACCCTTCTCGTAGGTGATGCCGTCGAACGCGTTGATGATGTCGTTGAAATCGGTGATTGGTTCGCGAATACGTCGTGCGCTCGCGAGGCCGTCGACATCCATCGTCGCCAGCGCGGACTGCACCAACCCTTCGGCCGCGCGGTAGCTCGGGCGCCACTGATGCACGATCTTGCTGCTCATGAAGGTCGCGAACGCTTCGTTCAACCACAGGTCGTCCCACCACGGCATCGTCACCGAGTTTCCGAACCACTGGTGTGCCAGCTCGTGCGCGTGCACGCCGGCGAAAACGCGCTGCTGGCGCAGCGGGGGCTTCTCGCCCAACAGCACGTGGTATTCGCCATAGGTGATCAGCCCTGCGTTCTCCATCGCACCGACCTGCGACGGCACCGCCACCAGGTCGAGCTTCGCGAACGGATACGGTTGTCCAAAATAATCAGCAAGCAATGCAACGATCTCGGGCGTGTTCGACAGCGCGAACTCGAACTCGGGTCCGCGCCCACGCGCCGCGAGGCCGCGCAGCGGAGGCGCATCCACAGCCTCGCGCAACTTTCCGCCGTCGGCGACGTCGAGCGGACCGACCGCGAACGCGACCAGATATGTCGGGAACGGCGGCGTCGGCTGGAACAACACACGTTTCGTATCGTCGGGCAACGTCGCAATTTCGGCGATCGGGGTGTTGGCCGCCACGGTCGCTGCCTTCGGCGCCACGATGCTGAGCGTGAATGGCGTCTTGAAGCGCGGCTCGTCGAATGCGGGGAACGCCGCGCGCGCGTCGATCGGTTCGAACTGCGTGAACGCATACCAATGGCCATCGACCTGTTCGTGAAACAGCCCCTCGAGCATGTTGCTGAAACGGGCGCGATAACTGATGTCGAGCTGCGCGGTCTGCGGCTCGATCGGTTGCGCGAGGGATATCCACACCACGCCGTCGCGCGTCACCTGTCGATAAGTTGCGGGAACGATGCTGTCGCCAACATGCAGCGACACATTGCTCACCTCGAGGCCGCGGCCATGCATCCAGAAACCGTCAGCGGCAGCGTCGAATCGAACGTCGATTCGCACGCGTCCCGAGAACGTCTCGCGCTCGGGTATCACGGTCAGATCGAGTTGATACGCGAGTGGCGTTACACCGGTCGGAAGTTGCAGTTTCGGCGCGACCGGGTGTGGCTGCGTCGGCAGCACCGCGGTCTGTTGCGAGTCGGCAGATTCAGTCGCAGCTGTCGCCGGTGTAGGCGCATTCGATTCCTGCGCGCGATCGCCGCAACCCGCCAGCAATACCACTGCGGCGATCAATGCCGCCAACCGATACCGCACCACGATCAATCGACTTCGGTGATCCGTCGAACCGTGTAGCCGCCGGAACGCTCGTCGGCTTCGAGTTCTAACAGACCACGATTCTGCGCTTCCTCCAGCAGATCGCTGAACGACGCAAAACCGTAATAGCGTTCGTTGAACCCGGGACGGCGGCGGCGCAGCGCCTGCTTGATCATCGAGCCCCAGAGTTTGTCGCCGTGACCCCGCTCGGCGTACAACGCGTCGGCGGTTTCGAGCACGAGATCGAACGCCTCTTGAGGAGACGCCTCTTCCTTCTGCCCGCCATCGTCCTTCGACGGTGCGTCTTCCTTCTTCGCGGCGGCTTTGTCGGTGTCGGTGTCCACCTGCTTCTTCGCCGGCCGGCGACGCCGTTTGCGGCTCGACTCTTCCTGCCGCACCAGGTCGTCGTAATAAATGAACTCGTCGCAGTTGCTGATGAGAAGGTCCGACGACGAGTTCTTCACGCCGACGCCGATCACCGTTTTGTTGTTCTCGCGCAACTTGCTGACCAGCGGCGAGAAGTCGGAATCGCCACTGACGATGACGAACGTGTCGACGTGGGCCTTCGTGTAGCAGAGGTCGAGCGCGTCGACCACCATGCGGATGTCGGCCGAGTTCTTGCCTGATTGGCGGACGTGCGGAATTTCAATGAGTTCGAACGCGGCTTCGTGCATCACCGCCTTGAATTCCTTATAGCGTTCCCAATCGCAGTACGCCTTCTTCACCACGATGCTGCCCTTCAGCAGCAGCCGTTCCAGCACGTGACCGATGTTGAACTTTGCGTATTTGGCGTCGCGCACGCCGAGCGCGACGTTTTCGAAATCGCAGAACACCGCGAGATTGCGGTCGTCTATATCAATGGCCATCAGCGTTCTGTGCCGGTTGGTGAGAGGTCGCGCAGTATACTCCACGCCTCTTGGACCAAGAGGCGCCTCGATGGGCAACCCGGTGTTGGTAATCGGCAACAAGAACTACTCGTCGTGGTCTTTGCGGCCCTGGATATTGCTCTCGACCAACGGTATCGCGTTCGACGAAGTATGTGTGCCGCTGTACCAACAGGGCAGCAAGGTCGCGATCCAGGCACACGCGCCTGCAGGCCGCACACCGTATGGAAAAGTGCCGATTCTTCGCGATGGCGCGACCACCGTGTGGGATTCCCTCGCGATCTGCGAATACGCCGCCGAACGGTGGCCTTCGATACACGGTTGGCCCGCCGATATCACGCGGCGCGCTCACGCGCGTGCGATCAGCGCCGAGATGCACGCAGGCTTCACAACGCTGCGCAGCGAGATGCCGATGAACTGCCGCCGCGAGCGCGCACCCGTAACGCAGAGTGCGCAGCTTCAGGGCGAGATCGACCGTGTGACCGAAATCTGGACGAGTTGTCGGAAAACGGCTTCGGGTTCGTTTCTATTCGGCGCCTTCGGCATTGCCGACGCCATGTATGCACCGGTCGTCCTGCGTTTCACGATCTATCAAGTGTCACTACCTGCCGTCGCACAGGCGTATGTCGATACGATGCTTGCATTGCCTTCGATGCAGAAGTGGATCGAAGGCGCGCTCGATGAACCCGACGTGCTCACACAATTCGAGCGTTAGGCGAGCACTCTTCCGTAACGTTTGCGCTGCAGATGCGGCGTGCTGCGCGTATCCGGGCGGGTGTCGTATCCGAGCAATGCGACGAGCCGCTCCGTCGCGCCGGCGATCGGGCTGACGCGATGCAATGAGTGGCGACCCGCGAAGATCAGCAGCGTACCCGGCGTCATCGGCAGACGCGTTACCGCATCGCTGTCGCCTTCGAGTACGCGCGAAACGCCGGCGTAGTTCTCGTCGCTGGTGCTGCGCAGTTTCGGCGCCACTTCGAAGTCGCCGCCCGCGTCGGCATCGCGCAATGCCAGCGACACCACGAAATCGGTCTGATCGTAGTGCCACTGCAGTTCGTCGCCGTCGCCCATCACAGCGAGGTTCAGCGCACCCATCGGATCGGCGTACTGATACAGCGGCGCGCGCTCGATCACTGAGCTTACGAAATCGATCACCGGGCGCCACTCGTACAAACGCCGCACCGGCGATGCGGCGGGAAACTGGTCGTACGCAACCACGCCCACGCTATAGCGGCGTCGAGTCGCGCGCGGATGATCGGCGGGCCACTTCGGATCGGGTTCTTCGAGATACGCCGTTCCCTCACCAACGCTTTTGTACTGTTGCGATGCGAGCGACTCCGCGTCGGCGATACAACGCTCGAGACCGCGTGCGGACAGAAACTCAGGTGCCTCCGCAGCGCCGGTCTTCCGCAGCGACGCGCGCAAGGCTGCAACCTCTGCGGCAAGCACCGCCGATCCCGCCTCGGTGATCGGATAGCGCGTGCGATTGATCAGATCAGCGACATCGGTCATCGCGGCATGCCTCGCTCGTTCAACGAACGCGGCGCGCGGACCAGCCGCGCGCCGTCCGCCAGATGATCCTGCCAAAGGTACGCGGCGAGCAACGGCTGATCCGAAGTACGCATCGCGTGCGATTCCATCGACGCGTGGTGAATCAACTCACCCGGTTCGCGGCCGCGCCAGATCCGATCACCCTGAAGCCATTCGGCTTGCCCCGCGATTACCGCGTAGATCTCGGCTGCGGTATGCGCGTGCTCCGGATAGGTGATGTGCGGGCCGAGCAACAACAGTCCGAGCGCAACCTCGGAATGACGCAGGTGGCCGTGCGGCCCGATCAACTCGCAGTAGGCATAGCCGTCGAGAAATTCCGCACCGGCGTAGTTCGGGTTCTGCCGCCATCGCAGTTCGCTTCGTAACCGATCGACGCTCTCGCACAGCGACCGCGTTACGCCAGTTCCCAGTTGCAGCGTTGCGTTCAGATGATTCAGTACGCGCATGTGCTGCATCGGCTGAACAGTCGCGTCGAGTCGCGCATCGAGTAAGTGCGGTGCGAGTCCTCCGAACAGCGATGTGAGCCCGGCGGTCAAATCACGCCATGCGAATTCCGCATTCCGGAGCGTTGTCAATTTCGGCTTTCCCCCTTAACAGGGGCGTTTGTTGTGATAACCTTAGCGCCCCGTACATAGCCACATTCGTTGAAGGACGACGTCTCATGAAAACAAAACTGTTGATGCTGGGCTTGCTGGTCGCCCTTGCTGGTTGCGAGAGTTCGGCCACCAAGAAAGAAATCGCTGACCTCACCGCGCGCGTAACCGCTAACGAGAAAGCCGCAGCCGATGCAATGGCGGCCGCTCGTGCAGCCCAAAGCGGCAACGCACAAGGTATCGCAGCTGCTCAAGCCGCTGCCGACAAAGCCATGGCCGCTGCTCAAGAAGCCAGCGATCGTGCCAAGCGCGTCAGCGAAACCTGCTGCACCCGCAAGTAAGCTAGGTCGTTAGTTCAGCGAAGCTGATTGCTGCGCTGAGATCGCCCTTTCAGTCGAGATTGGCCCGGGCATTCCAATGGATGTCCGGGCCATTTCTTCTGCCCGCGTCCAATCGATCGTCACGTTTTTCCCCGCGATCGCCCGGTTGATGATCTGAGTCATCTTTGCCATGTCCGGCTCGCCTTCGAGCGGCGGATGCGCCTCCATCCACAGCACACCGTCATGCCAGGCGACCTTCACCGGTGAATCGATGATGCGCACGTGCACGCCGACCGGCACGGCCTCAGCCAGCGCGTGGATGTCGGGCGGGTACAACCGTACGCAACCGTGGCTGACACGTTGACCGACACCGAACGGCTTGTTGGTGCCGTGCAGGAAGTAGCCCTTTATCGTCAACTGGATCGCCAGATCGCCGAGGGGATTGTCCGGACCGGGTGGCACCACCGTAGGCAGAATGTCTCCCATCTCGGCATGCTCGACGCGGTGCGCTTTCGTCGGGTACCAGCTCGGGTTGTTGATCTTCGCAACGACTTTCGCCGTCGTAGCGGGCGTCTGGAATCCGGTGCGGCCGATGCCGATCGGAAACGTCATCACGGTGCCCTTATCCTTCGGGAAGTAGTACAGGCGATATTCGGGCAGATTGATCACGATGCCTTCACGCGGACCGGGAGGCAGCATGAACTGCGTCGGCAGCACCACGCGTGCGCCTTCGCCGGGAATCCATGGATCCACGTCCGGGTTGGCATGCCGTAGCTCTTCGAAGCCGAGGTCGTACTTGATCGCGAGGGTCGAGAAGCGATCCTCGTAAGTCACGGTCAACGCCACCGGCTCACCGACCAGCCCATCGTTCGCGTCGGGGAGAATGAATGTCGACGCGGTTGCCTCGACCGCGATCGAACCAAGCAGCACGGCGAGCCACCGCGCATAGCGCAACCGACTCACGGCAAAACGTCCGAACCTCTTCAACGCGACTCCTTCCCTGAAAAAAAATGGGTCTTACGACCGGCACCTTGCGGCGGCGCGCATCTTACCTCAGCCGGCGCGTTCCTGGACTTTACAGCCTGCTTTGCGGCAGGGCTGCGAAGAACTTCATCAATCCCTCAGACCCCATCCAGCGTGCGTTCGCCACCTCGCCCGCCTTGGTCATATAAAGGGTAGAGCCGCTCGGGTCGGCAACGACCACCCCCGGAATGCCCTTCGCAGTCGGGTCACCCCACGCCTTCACGATGTCGAGATTCCTGTTCCAGTTCCCGATGTCGATCTTTACCACCACGTAGCGCTGGCGGATCAGATCCGAAAGCGGCGACTTGACCATATTCGCCGACAGCTCACGGCAATCGATGCACCAGTTCGCACCGAAGATCAGCAGAACGTACTTCTTCTCGGCAGCCGCTTGGGTCATGGCGGCCTGAATTTCGGCCTGCGCGTCGGCCGTCTCGTTGAAGGGCAAGCTCTCCCCGCTCTTCGAGGTCGATGCCTGCGCTGCGCCGCACAGCGACGCCACCGTCAGGATCGTCGCGAGAATCCGGATCATGCCCACCACTGCGGAACCTCTCTGCGCAATCTTGGCACCAGCAACCAACAACTCGCCGCACACAGTGTCGATAGTACGACAACCACATCGAATGCGAAGTTGCCTGCGCCGAGATAGTCGTAAACGTAACCACCCAACCCTTCTGACACCGACGACGCCAGATTCGTTACCGCCATGATCAGCGCGAACATCGTGGCGGCCACTTCGATCGGTACCAGGCGCGCTGCCACGTCCAGCTGAATCAGCATACCCGTCATGAACGCGGCGCCTGCGATGAACGACACCGCGTAAGCGCCGGGCAGCGTCGTCATGTGCCAATAAATGATGTTTGCGAATGCGCCGGCGAAGATCGACGCCTGCACGAGGTGTCCGATCCTGAATCGGCGGCAGTAGATACCATACAGCACGCTCGCCACGATGCTGCCGGCCGAGAACACCGAGTAAGTATTACCGTATGTCTGCTCGTCGAAGTGGAGCACGGTAGTCATGTGCAGATACAGCACCGACACCCACAACGGATTGAAACTCCACAGGAACAGAATGATGCATACGGTAAGCAGTCCCGGGCGTGCGAACGCTCGCATGAGTGCACGCATCGTCTGGCGGCCGCTGATCGGTCGAACGTCGGCTGTGTCGTATGCGAACCGATACGCGAGCGCGAAGCTGCCCGCCCACAGCGCAGCACACAACAGCAACGCCGTCTGCTGACGGTCGACCGTACTGAGGTATCCGCCAACGACCCCGGTGAGGAGCAGCGCCACGTTCACCGCCGTCCACTGAATCGATTGCAGACGACCGGTAAGTCCGAGCGGCTGACCGGTCTCCACCATCAGCGCATCTACCAGTACGTCGCCGAATGCGATGCCGATCGTCGGCAACAACAACCAGAAGAACAACAACCAATGCGCGCCTTGCGGTACCGGAAAGAAATACAGCACGAGCAGACCGACAGACGCGGAAACACTGGAAATCAACAGGTAATTCCTGCGTCGCGATCCGAACAGCGGCACCGCATCGGACAGCAGACCGAACAACACTTTCAGCGACCACGGCAGCGCAAGCAGTGCCATGAAGGCAGCGATAGTGGTCGGACTGTCGCCCCAACTCTTCAACAAAGAACGAACAGGTTGTGCGATCAAGCCGGACGTTGGATCACCAACGCCTTGAATGAAGTACATCGTCGCAAAAAATGCGGCAACCCCGGTGACAAATCTCGAAGAAGAGTTGTCTAATACCCCGCCGTCGTGACCGACCGACATCAGATCGCGTCTTCAATCACGAACAACGACTGCGCCGACCATGGAATACCGGCAATCAGTACCATCTGTACGAGAAGGAGTGCGATACGGTGAAATCACGGGCCTCTGCGTCCAAAGAAGAAAAAGGAGTAATCGTCAGCGATGACGACAAACCTCCCACGCGATCCGCGTCAACGCAATCACTAAAAATCTCAGTCAGAAACATCACGGCCCGCCCGGCGCCGTATATTCACCGCGACATCGATCCTCGCTTCGACCGCACGAAAATCCGTACCCGACCTCCGCGCGAAAGCCGTCGCGTCCGCGTGTTCAGACGCGCGCACTATCCGATGGTGACCGACGCCGAGTGGACCGATTGGCGCTGGCAGTCGCGCAACCGCATCAAGAACCTCGCGCAACTCGAGAATCTGCTCGAGCTGTCGGCCGATGAACGCCGCGCGATCGTCGAAGGCGGCTCGATGTTGCCGTTGGGAATCACGCCGTATTACGTGAGCCTGCTCGACCCGACCAACCCGAACAACGCGCTGCGCCGCACTGTCATTCCAGTGACCGGCGAATTTCTGCGCGCACCGGGCGAGGCGGACGATCCGCTGGGTGAAGACGGCCACAGCCCCGTGCCCGGTCTCGTGCATCGTTATCCGGATCGCGTGCTGTTCCTCGCGCTCGACTTCTGCACCACTTATTGCCGCTACTGCACGCGATCGCGCGTTGTAGGCCACGGCGAGCTGGCGCCCTCGGATGCCCGCCTCGAAGCGATGTTCGACTACATCCGCGCGACTCCGGCAATCCGCGACGTGCTGATCTCCGGTGGCGACCCGCTCGCGCTCGCCGACGAGAAGCTCGACTACATCCTCGGCCGGTTGCGCGATATTCCGCACGTCGAGTTCATCCGCATCGGTACGAAAATGCCGGCGGTGCTGCCGCAACGCATCACCCCGAGCCTGGTGCGCGTATTGCGCAAACACCACCCGATCTGGATGAGCGTGCACTACCTGCATCCCGACGAATGCACGGTGGAAGCGTTCAACGCGTGTGCCCGTCTCGCCGACGCCGGCATCCCGATCGGCTCGCAGACGGTGCTGCTCAAGGGTGTCAACGACGACGTCGACACCATGAAGGAACTGATGCAGCGGCTGCTGCTGATGCGCGTGCGACCGTACTACCTCTATCAGTGCGACCCGATCTCCGGATCCGGCCACTTCCGCACCTCGATCCAGACCGGGCTCGACATCATGGAAGGTCTGCGCGGGCACACCACCGGCTACGGCGTGCCGACGTACGTGGTCGACGCACCGGGCGGCGGCGGCAAGATTCCGCTGCAACCGAACTACGTGGTCGGCCGCGACGGCGAAGACCTGCTGCTTCGCAACTATGAAGGTAACGCGTACCGCTATCCCGATCCCCTCGGCGCGGACGCGGAGCGCGTGTAGTGCGCATCGGCCTGACGTACGACCTGCGCTCCGAGTACCTGGCGCTCGGCTACGGCGAAGAAGAAACCGCCGAGTTCGATCAGCAGGGCACCATCGACGCCCTGGCCGACGCCATTGAATCGCTGGGCCACAGCGTCGATCGCATCGGGTCGGCGCGCTCGCTGGTGAATCGGCTCGCGAAAGGTGATCGCTGGGAACTGGTGTTCAACATCGCAGAAGGTCTGTACGGCTACGGTCGCGAAGCGCAGGTACCGGCCATCCTCGATGTCTACGGCATCGCCTACACCTTTGCCGATCCGTTGGCCGCTTCGGTGTGTCTGCACAAGGGCTGGTCGAAGATGATCGTGCGGACAGCCGGCGTGCCGACCGCAGACTTCGCGATCATCGAATCTCCCGCCGATATCGATCGTGTTGCGCTCGAATATCCGATGCTCGCGAAACCGATCGCCGAAGGCACCGGCAAAGGCGTCACGCCCAAATCGGTGGTGCGTTCGAAAGCGGATCTGTCGCAGGTGGCCATCGAGTTGCTCGACCGGTATCACCAGCCGGTGCTCGTCGAAGCGTTCCTGCCCGGTCGCGAATTTACGGTAGGCATTGTCGGCAGCGGCGCTGCATCGCGCGCGATCGGCTCTATCGAAATCGTGTTGCGCAGCGACGCGGAGCCCGAGGTTTACTCGTACACCAACAAGGAAGAGTGCGAGACACGGGTGGACTACCGGCATGTCACGCGCACCGATCCGCTCGTGGCTGCAGCGGAGCGAATCGCGCTCGATGCGTGGGTCGCGCTCGATTGCCGCGACGGCGGTCGTGTCGACATCCGCTGCGATGCGCGGGGCAAGCCTCAGTTCCTAGAGGTCAATCCTCTCGCGGGATTGCATCCGACGCACTCCGACCTGCCGATGATCGCCACGGCCATCGGTATGCCGTACGCGGAGTTGATTCGCGCCATCGTCGATTCCGCTGCCACGCGAATTCCCAAGGCGCGCGTCCGCGCCGCCTGACCGAATGAAATAGTCGAATGAACGTGTTCCTGTTGCACGACGCGGTGCCGCCCACAGCGCGGCCCGATGCGCAGGACACATTGGTGCAAGCCGCGGCCGTGCGCGAAGCGCTGATCGCACTCGGGCATACACCACAGGTGCTGGCCGTCGACCACGATCTCGGCGCACTGAGCAAACGACTTGGTGAGTCGCGGCCAGATCTGGTCTTCAACCTCGTCGAATCGCTCGCCGGCTCCGACGCCACCGCGGTTGCTGTGCCCGCCATGCTCGACGGACTCGGCATTCCGTACACCGGGTCGCGCGCGGCAAGCATCGCGCTCTCTAACGACAAGTGCGCGGCGAAGGAATTCATGACGCAACTCGCGCTGCCGACACCGGAGTGGGTCACCCCAGGCCGCGCATCGGCATTTCGCGACGACCACTACATCGTGAAAGCGCGCTTCGAACACGCCTCACGCGATCTCGAAGAAGACGCAATCGTGCGTTGCGACTCGCTCGTCGCGGCACAGCAGGCCGTACGCGAGCGATCGCGCGCCATGGGACGTCCGTGCTTCGCGGAGCGCTTCATCCGCGGCCGCGAATTCAATCTCTCGGTGTTGAGCGGTCCTGCCGAGCCCGAAGTGCTCTCGCCTGCAGAGATCGACTTCTCCGCGTTCCCGCCCGGCAAAGCGCACATGGTCGGCTATCGCGCAAAGTGGGTCGAAGAGTCGTTCGAGTTCGCCAATACACCGCGCCGGTTCGAATTCCCCACCTCTGATGCAAAGCTGCTCGCACACCTCGAGCGGCTCGCGCGCGAGACGTTCCAGGTGATGGGATTGTCCGGGTACGCACGCGTCGACTTCCGTGTCGACGCCGAAGGTCCGTGGATACTGGAGGTGAACGCGAACCCGTGCATCTCTCCCGATGCCGGCTTCGCGGCAGCACTCGAACACAGCGGCATCCGCTACCGCGACGCGATCGGCCGAATCGTGAGTGCCGCATTCGGCCACCACTGATCTGCGAGCTCGATCGAGGACTTGCGCACGGCGGCGTTCGCAATAAAGATGCTCCGCTACCGTTCGCAGGTGTGGGGTCGTCGATGGGAATCCGAATCCGCTGCAGAGCAGTTGCATGCAGGCCCTGACACTGCGCACCGAAGTGCAGCGTCGCGACCGCGAGCGCATCGCGGAAATCACGACGGCCACGGACATGTTCCATCCGCCCGAAGTCGCAGTGGCGGTGGAACTCGTCGATGACCGGCTGACTAAGGGCAAGGCATCCGACTACCTGTTCCTGTTCGTCGACGAAGGCGAGGACACGCTCGGCTACGCGATCTACGGCTTCAACTCGATGACTCAGTCGAGCTGGGACTTGTACTGGATCGCCGTCGATCCCGAATGTCACGGCACCGGCGTCGGCCGCTTGCTGCTGGGCGAAGTCGAATCGCGCGCGCGGGCCGGTGGTTGTACGCATCTCTGGGTCGAAACGGCAGGCCGCGAAAACTACAAGCGCACGCGCGCGTTCTACGTCGCGATGGGCTACACCATCGCGGGCGAACTGAAGGATTTTTATGCACCGGGCGATTCGAAAATCGTGTTCGTGAAAGCGCTATGAGTGAACTTGCAACATTCCGTCAGGATGTACGTCGCTGGCTCGATGCCAACTGTCCGTCGCGGATGCGCACCCCGATGCCGCAGGACGAAATGCCGGGTGGCGGGCGACGCGCGCAATACAAACATCCGGAGACAAAGGTCTGGCTCGACGCGATGGCCGAAAAAGGCTGGACCGTTCCAACGTGGCCGGTGAAGTACGGCGGCGCGGGTCTCGACAAAGACCGCAATCAGGTACTGCAGGAAGAGCTGCGCCGCATCAACGCACGCCCGCCGTTGTTCGGCATGGGCATCAGCATGATCGGCCCGGCACTGCTCGAGTTCGGCACCGACGAACAGAAAGCCGAACACCTGCCAAAGATCGCGCGCGGACAGATCTGGTGGTGCCAGGGCTATAGCGAACCGAATGCCGGTTCCGACCTCGCCAGCCTGAAGACGAGCGCCGTGGAGAACGGCGACGAGTACATCATCAACGGCTCGAAGATCTGGACATCCGGCGCCGATCACGCCGACTGGATTTTCTGCCTGGTGCGCACCGATCCGAAGGCGCCGAAGCACGACGGCATCACGTTCATCCTGTTCGACATCGATCAGCCCGGCGTAACGGTGAAGCCGATTCTGCTGGTGAGCGGCATGTCGCCGTTCTGCGAGACATTTTTCGACAACGCCCGCGCGCTGAAGAAGAACGTTGTCGGCGAAGTGAACAAGGGCTGGACCGTCGCGAAGCGGTTGCTGCAATACGAACGCACGTCTATCGGCGGCATCGGCGGCGGCACGCAGCAAACGACGAAGCTCGAAGACATCGCGAAGGACTATGTCGGCGTGACCGACGGGCGCATTGCCGACGACGCAACCCGGCAGCGCGTGATCGCGCATCGTATGAACGATCGCAGCTTCGGGTTGACGATGCGTCGCTCGATGGAAGAGTCGCAGTCGGGCCGCGCGCCGGGCGCCGCGTCGTCGATGTTCAAGTACTACGGCACCGAACAGAACATCCGTCGTTATGAACTGCTGTTGTCGATCATGGGCACACAGGCGGTCGGCTGGAGCGGCGACTCGTTCAGTTCGGACGAACTGACGACCACGCGCGCCTGGTTGCGCTCGAAAGCGAACTCGATCGAAGGCGGCACGTCGGAAGTGCAACTCAACATTCTCGCGAAGCGGGTGCTCGGCCTGCCGGACTGACGGCATCGACACCCGCACGCCTCTACCGCTCCAGGAATACACCGATGGCAGAACTCTCCGGCCAGGCCGCGGCGAGTGACGCAGTGCCTGCAGTAACGCGGCGTCAGATCACTGCCGCCGTCATCGGCAACGCGCTCGAGTTCTACGACTTCACCACCTACGCGCTGTTCTCGATACAGATCAGCCGAACGTTCTTCCCGGCGACACACACGCCGTTCGAGAGCCTGATGCTGACGTTGCTGACGTTCGCGATCGGCTTCGTTGGCCGCCCGATAGGGGCCATCGTCATTGGCCGGTTCGGCGATCGTGCCGGAAGAAAGCCGGCGATGCTGCTCAGCTTCACGCTGATGGGCATCGGCATCCTCGGCATCGTGCTCACGCCGTCGTACGCGATGATCGGCGCTGCAGCACCCGCCTTGCTGGTGTTCTTCAGACTCGTTCAAGGGTTTGCGCTCGGCGGCGAAGTGGGGCCGACCACTGCATTCCTGATCGAGGCCGCGCCACCGCACAGGCGTGGCCTGATCGGCGCGTGGCAGAGCGGCAGCCAGGCGGTCGCATCGCTCACGGGCGCCGCGGTGGGGCTACTGCTCTCTTATTTGCTCACGCCCGAGCAGCTCGAGTCGTTCGGCTGGCGCATTGCGTTCGGCATTGGCGCCGTCGTGCTGCCGTTTGGCCTGCTCATGCGCAGACGTCTGCCCGAGACGCTGCATCACGTAGAAGTGCCGCGTGATTTCCATCCAACCGAGCGGGGTATGTTCAGTCACGCGCGACCGATTCTGATCGGGCTCGGCATGATCATGAGCTTCACGACGTCGACGTATGTGCTGCTCTACATGACGACGTTTGCGTCCGAGACGCTACACATGTCGACCGCCGCTTCATTCGGCGCGGCAGTCGCCAACGGTTTACCTGGGGTGGTGTTCGCACTGCTCGGCGGCGCGCTGTCCGATCGGTTCGGCCGCAAGCCGGTGATGATCACTGCGCGCGTGCTGTTCCTGCTCGCGATTTATCCAGCCTTCAGTCTGATGGTAGAAAACCGCGACGTGTTGACGCTGGTTCTCGCCATCGGCGTGCTCAGCGCACTGAGTTCCACGAGCGTGGGCGTTGCACTGGTGTGCCTCACGGAATCGTTGCGCAAAGACGTTCGAAGCACCGGCCTCGCCGTCGTCTACGCAATCGGCGTCACCGTGTTCGGCGGCATCGCACAGCCGTATGTCACCTGGCTCATCAAAGCGACCGGCAGTCCGCTGGCGCCGGCCTGGTACATGATCGGCGCCGCGGTGGTCGGCATCATCGCAATGTCGTTCATGAAAGAGACGCTGCCGACGAAGCTCGCGCGCCCGGTAACACCCCTCGAACTCACCTGAACGCACCGGCGGAACTGCCGCGACGGCGTTTGTGCGCCGATTGAAAGCCAGGCTTTTCCGCGGGCTGGGCCATCGCTAAACTAGAACGCATTCTATATTTGCGAACTGGAGATGCCATGGCAGAGGCCGCCGCGACGCCGAGCTTTGACCCCGATGCACTGCGCGAGAAATACCGCCAGGAGCGCGACAAACGCCTCCGCAAAGACGGCAACGCGCAGTACCTCGAAGTAATCAACGAGTTCGCGCACTTCCTGGAAGATCCGTACGTGAAGCCGATCGAACGCGCCGCGCTGCACGACGACGTCGAAGTGCTGGTGATCGGCGGCGGCTTCGCCGGGTTGTTGATCGGTGCGCGACTGCGCGAAGGCGGCATACAAGACATTCGCATCGTGGAGAAAGGCGGCGACTTCGGCGGCACGTGGTACTGGAACCGTTATCCCGGCGCCGCGTGCGACACCGAAGCCTACATCTATCTGCCGCTGCTCGAAGAAACGGGCTACATCCCGACCGAGAAGTACGCGAAGGCACCGGAGATTCTCGCGCACAGTCGGCGCATCGCGGAGCATTACGACTTGTACCGCAATGTGTTGTTCCAGACGCAGATCACCGAACTGCGCTGGGACGAAGCGTCGTCGCGCTGGATCGTATCCACCGATCGCGGCGACCGCTTCAAAGCGCAATACGTTTGTATGGCCAATGGCCCGCTGAACCGCCCGAAACTCCCCGGCGTTCCGGGAGTGAGTTCATTCAAAGGACATTCGTTCCATACCAGCCGTTGGGACTACGCGTACACGGGCGGCGACAGCTACGGAAACCTCACCGGCTTGAAAGACAAACGCGTCGGCATCATCGGCACCGGCGCAACTGCAGTTCAGTGCGTGCCGCACGTGGGTGCAAGCGCGAAGCAGACGCTCCTGTTCCAACGCACGCCGTCGTCGATCGACGTGCGCGCAAACCGCCCCACCGACCCAGACTGGGCGAAGTCGTTAGAGTCCGGCTGGCAGCGCAAGCGCATGGAGAACTTCTCGACGCTGACTAGCGGCGGTTACGCCGAGGAAGATCTCGTCATGGACGGCTGGACCGAGATCATCGGAAAGCTGCTGCGCGGCCGCGGTCTCAGCACCGATCCGGAATCGATCATGCGCACGCTCGAGATGGTCGACTTCGAGAAGATGGAACAGGTGCGCGCACGTGCCGAAGCGATCGTGAACGATCCGCAAACCGCGGAAGCGTTGAAGCCGTACTACCGCCAGTTCTGCAAGCGGCCGTGCTTTCACGACGAATATCTCGACACCTTCAACCGTCCGAACGTGACGCTCGTGCATACCGACGGTAAAGGCATCGATCGCATCACCGAGAAAGGCATTGTTGCGAACGGCGTGGAGTACGAACTCGACTGCATCATCTTCGCGAGCGGTTTCGAAGTGGGCACGCCGCTCGAACGTCGCGCCGGCTACGAGGTGTACGGCCGCGGCGGTGTCGCATTGAGCCAGAAGTGGAAAGATGGTGTCTCCACGATGTTCGGCATGCAGACGAACGGTTTCCCGAACTGCTTCATCGTCGGTCTGTCGCAAACCGGCGTATCGGCGAACATTCCACACGTGCTCGACGTTCAGAGCCGCCACATCGGCTACATCCTGAAACACGCGCACGATCATCAGGTCCGCACCTTCGACGTAACGGAAGCAGCCGAAGCCGAGTGGGTGCAGAAGGTCATCGACGCGTCGGTGATGAGCGTGAAGTTCCTCGAGTCGTGCACGCCCGGCTATTACAACAACGAAGGTCAGCCGAACGGCCTGCTGATCCGTCGCAACGGTTCATATGCGCCGGGCATCATGGCGTTCTCGTCGATCCTGGATGCGTGGCGCAATGAGGGAACGCTCGAAGGAATCCGGTTCGACGGGTAACTTCGCCCCACAGACGTTCATCTGGTCGGACCTACGTCCGTCGGCGCTAGAATGCGACCTCGTCTCTCCGATTCGAGGTCGTCATGTCGATTCGCGAAACCAACCTTGCCGTTTACGGCAATCGTTTCAACGCGTACACGGAACTCCGGCTGCAACGTAATCGCAGCACCCAGATCGCTTTGTTGAACGGCGACGTCGTTTCGAACACGAAGACTTCAGATGGCGGCGTTTCGGCGCGCGTGTTCAAGGACGGTGTGTGGGGCTTCGCATCGCGCCCGCAGATCGACAACGACTCGGTCATCGCAACGGTGGACGAAGCAACACGCAATGCAGCGCTGCTGGCGCGGCACGCGGCGCGCCCCGAGATCGTGCTGCCGCGAACGAAGACGTTCAAAGAGAGCGACTTCGCTACAAAGCGGCCGCGGCTGTCGCAACAGCAGTCGATAGAGTTCCTGCAGGTGATCGACGCGCACATCGCGAAGACCTATCCGGATCTGAAGTCGCGCAGCGTGGCCCGTCTCGACCTCGACATGGAGAAACACCTGTACACCGCCGATGCGTCCGAGGGTTACTCGAACACGACGCGCTCGTTGATTCAGGTCCGGATGACGACCACCAACGACGCCGGCCAGCCGGTGGAATACAGCAAGACGTTCGGCGGCCGCGGACAGTTCGAAGACGTGTTCACCGAACCGGATGCTCTGTTCGCCGATATCGCCGCAACGCATCGCCACCTGATGAACAAACGCAAAGCGGTGGCGCCGCGCGCGGGTTTACACGACGTCGTGCTCGACTCCGATCTCGCCGGCATCCTCGCGCACGAAGCGATCGGTCACACCACCGAAGCGGACATCGTGCAGGAAGGTTCAGTGGCCGGCGACTACATCGGCAAACTGGTGGCGAGCCCGCTCATCACGCTGGTCGACTTCGCGAACACCTATCGCGGCGAAACGTTGCCTGTACCGATCTATGTCGACGACGAAGGCGTGGAGAGCCGTGACGCCATCCTGATCGAAAACGGCGTGCTGAAGAACTTCATGCACAACAAGGAGAGTTCCGTTCTGTTCGGCGTACCGCCAACCGGCAACGCGCGTGCGTACACGTTCTCCGATGAACCGCTCATTCGTATGCGCAACACCGCAATCCTGCCGGGCAAAGACAAACTCGATGACATGATCGCGAGCATCGAAGACGGCTACTACCTGCTGCGCCCGTCGAACGGACAGGCCGACTCCACATCGGAATTCATGTTCGGCGTGACACTCGGCTACGAGATCAAGAACGGCAAACTGGGCAGCGCCATCACCGACACGACCATCTCCGGCGTTGCGTTCGACATGCTGAAGACCGTAACGATGGTTTCAGACGATTTGAGCTGGACGTGCGCCGGGATGTGCGGCAAGAAAACGCTGATTCCCGTGGGCATGGGCGGACCGTCGATCAAATGCCGCGTGCACCTCGGAGGCGTTTGACATGATCGACCGCGCCCTTGCCGAGCGAAGCCTCGACGCTCTATTGAAACGCGGCTTCCAAAAGGCTCGCGTTCGCCTCGTCGGCAGCGACCAGCATGAACTGCAAGCCGAGTTCGGCCACACCAATTTACTGCGCACTACCCACAACACCGAGTTGGGTCTGCTCGGCATCGTCGACGACAAACAAGGCACGCTGACGCTGAACAACGTATCCGACGATGGTTTGGCCGACGCTGTAGAGAACTTATGGGCCGTCACGAGCGGATCGCGCGCCGATTCCGCCAACGATATCTCAGAGGCGCAGGCGAAGCGCGTCTTCAAGAGCGGACCCGATGCACCGGATCTCGACCTGATGTACCAGCGCATCGCCGAAGCGCTCGACCACGCGAAGTCGAACTATCCGACGCTGAAGATGGGCAACGCTTCCATCTCGTTCGCATCGCGCCATGCCTTGTTCCTGAACTCGAACGGCGTCGACTTCGACACGACGCGCTCCGCTTATCACGCCAATCTGATGTTCACGGCACGCGACGGCACGGATGTATCTTCGTTCAACTACACCGGCGTTACGCTGGCCGCATTGGACAAGCCGTTGGTGTCGCACGCAACCACCGACACGCTGATGAGACAGACCACCGAGCAGGTGCGCACGAAGAAGGTGCCGCGCAAGTTCACCGGCGACATGATCGTCACGCCCGATTGCATCGGCGATTTCCTCGGTTTCCTGCTCGGCAACATCGGCAATCAGCCGCTGATCTCGGGAACATCCCTATACAAAGACAGCCTCGGCCAACCCGTCGCTGACGCAGCATTGACGTTGCACTCGCGCCCGCGAGATCTCGTTGGCGGCTACTTCGTCACCGGCGACGGATACGAAGCTCAGAACGCAACCGTAGTCGAAGAAGGAGTACTGCGCAGTTTCCTGCTCGACCACTACGGCGCGCGCAAAACCGGGCGCGCGCGGGCGGTGACCGGTGGTGGCGCTTGGGTGGTCGACGCGGGTTCGACTCCGCTCGACGCCATGATTCGCGATGTGAAGAGCGGCATTCTGATCACGCGATTCTCGGGCGGTCGCCCGAACGACAAAGGCGATTTTTCGGGCATCGCCAAGAACAGCTACTACATTGAGAACGGCGCCGTTGCGTTCCCGATTTCGGAGACGATGGTGAGCGGCAACATGGCGGCGCTGCTGACGAACATCGTCGCGGTCTCGTCCGAGCGAGCGGACTACGGCTCCGGAATCTTTCCGTGGGTTCGCGTCGGCGGCATAGGCATTTCCTGAAACGCCCCAGCGTTCACTGGTCTTTTCGAGGCACCCTCGTGGATCAGGCTGAGCCGGTTGCTTCGAGCGGGCTTGGTTTATCAATGAGGGGTCGGTGATGCGCTGAGCCGCGGACGCATGAGACGTCGCGTCGGGTGGGCCGTTGGTCAGCCGCACTTTGAACCATGGCCCCATTCAATCCAGCCCGTGGCGCTCACGGATTCGAACGCGCTAGCCGCCTGAGCACATTGATTTCACATTGATTGATTGGGGCGATGGTCGAGAGCTGCGGCCACTGCCATGACGGCTTAACCGATGCGACATCTCGCACGACGCAAGCGCTGATCGCACCACCAACATCCATTTGTTTAGAGGCCAGCTCTGGAACGCGGCGGCCGAATGGAAGCCCGCCCTCACGCGTCATCAGGGTTGTTCAGCGCACGCGAGCTGACCGATCACCCATCTAAAGTGCCGAAGAGCTAGGAGACTCCAGCAGGCAGATCCGCAACTCGCCATAGCCCGAGGTGCTTGTCCTTGAACTCGGCCGACGGGTGCGCCTCGTCAAACAACTCGACCGGCGGCGGAAGATCGAACGGCGCTTGCTGCAGGTTCACTGCACGCCATTTGCCCGTAGGAATGTCTTCGTTCCGGTCGCGGCCGACGAACGTCGTCGCCAGCAGCCAGGTTGCGCCCGAGCGGCGGATGTTCGCGAGCGCGCGCGCGATGTCTGCATTGGAAAAGTGCACCAGGCAGTCGCGGCACAGCACGAGATCAGCCTGCGGCAACGCATCCGTCAGCAGATCGCGTTGCACGAATTTACGGCGACCGTTGCCGTACGCACGCTCGTTCTGCCGGATCAGTTCGTCAACGACGTCCGCGCCCACATAGTCGGCGTTCAGGTCGACGAGACGCATCCAATAGAAGTCGCCACACGGCACATCGAGCAGCGTCTTGCACCCCAGGTCCTTCACCAACGGCGGAAGCAGGCGGCGAACCGCCTCGGTCTGTGCAAGATCGGAGCCCGGTCCCGACAGAGACTCCACGCCCTGTGCCGAGTGCTTGTGGAACTTGCGGGTGAACGTCTGCTTCGCCGATCGCGTAACCCGCGACGGCTCCTTCATCTTTCGCCATAGCTCGAACAGTTGCGGCAGGCGCGATTTGACGAAACGTTTGAGCGATCGGTTCACGCCCGCGGCTCCGGCAGTTTGAAGGTCGGCAACCGAAGTCCCCAGACAATTGCGGATACGCGTAGCGCAACGGTGACGGTCATCCCCAACGCGAAGGCCCACAAGCGAGGCACGCCGACTGCTTCTGCAATCAGATAGAAAGAAATGCCGGCGATGGATGCGGTTGCGTAAATGTCGCGACGAAGAATCAATGGAATCTCGGCGCACAATACGTCGCGAAGCATGCCGCCCGCTACTCCAGTGATGGTGCCCATCAGTACTGTGATGATCGGCGGCAGTCCCGCGGCCTCGGCAATCTGTGCACCGGACAACGAGAAGAGCGCGAGCCCCAATGCATCGGCGAGCGACAGCGCGTTCCCAGGCGGCGGGCGGACTCGAACGTAGAGTAGCGTCAGCAGCGCCGCAACGGCGATCACTACCAGATAGCTCGGATCGGCGATCCAGAAAATCGGATGCCGATCGAGCAGCAGATCGCGAATGGTGCCCCCGCCTACGGCCGTCAGCGTGGCAATGACGATCACACCGAACAGATCGAGCGCTTTTCGTCCTGCCGCCAGCGCACCGCTCACCGCGAACACGGCAACGCCTACGAGATCGAGCACGTGCAACGTCATCCAATTCAATCGACGAGCACCTCGACATGCGTTACGTCGGCAGGCGCACCGTGCGCCAGATATCGCGCAACGATATCGGCCAGCGATCGCGGCGTCAGCGCTTCACGCGCCCCGGTCAGTTCACCCGTGTGCCACCAACGAAACTGGTCGAGCACCTTTGCTTCGACCACATCCGACATCGCCGGCTCGAACTCGGTCACCTGCACGATCCGATACTGCTCGCGCTGACAGATCCGTCGGCCGCCCCAATTGAACGTGTGTTGGCGCCGCCAGACCAACGGACCGATCTCGAATCGCTCGAGCCCCAACTCTTCCTTCAGTTCGCGGCGCAGCCCCGCTTCTTCGGTCTCACCCGATTCCAGTCCGCCGCCGGGCGTGATCCAGAACCAATCGCCGCCTTCGGGCGCGCGGATGCGCATCAGCAATACTTTGAGTTCCGGCGTGAGCACGATGGCGCGCACGGCGTTCCGCGGGATGATCACCATCGCAGATCCAGTGATTCGTCCCGCGCATTGTAGAGGGAACGTCAGCCGGCGACTTGCTTCGCTACCGGTTGCAGCAAGGTGCGACCGCGATCCCATGCATCGGCCCAGGCCAGCAGTTTGTCCGCCGACATCGGCTTCGCGATCCAGTAACCCTGGCCGACATCGCAGCCGAGGTCGCGCAGCATTTCGTAGTGCGCGCGCTCTTCGATACCTTCTGCGACTACCGACAACTCGAGGCTGTGCGCCATCCGCAGCGTGGTGCGCACAATGGTCTGATCGTTGGTATTCGTCGTGAACGCCGCACCGATCGAGGAACCGCATTCGAATCTGCTCGCGCAACAGGAAGGGACGCGCGTGTTCTTCTCGCTGACAAAGACGTTCATGTAACACGGGGCGTCTCGACGGCGACCTCCCACACTACCTTCGGCCGTTCATAGCGATGGATGGTTCGTTCCTCGCGCAGCAGCGTTTTCCAGCCATCGAACAAACGCACCACGTCACTTTCGTCGAAGAACCGTTTCGGTCGCCCGCGCACGTCGTAGAAGTGATCCTCGATGCGTGCATGGCCGCTCGCGCCATAGTTATCGTCGCGCGTGGAGTTCAGGCGGCAGATCAGAAGACCGCCGCCCGCGAGAACCGCGCGAATTCGTTCCACGATGTCGACCGTCTGGTCCCACTCGAAGTAATGCAGCGAAAGACTCGCAATGACGACGCCAGCATGCTCGAGCGGAAACCGATCGCGAATATCGCCGACGTGAAATTCAGCATCGGGAACCGCCGCGCGCGCGAGATCGATTGCGTCCTTCGAACGATCCAGTCCGACTACATCCACACCGCCGGCCGCCAGCACCGCCGAATCTCTGCCGCTGCCGCAACCGAGTTCGAGCACCGGCATCTGGCCACTGCGTTGCCGAACGGTTTCGAGCCAGGGTTCGAGCCAGCGATCCGTTTCCGTCACACGCGATTCGACATCAGCGCAGTTCGAGCCCCTCCATGCGGCCGTCAGCGCGCCATTCGGCGAGCACCTCGAAGAACCGCAACGGACCTGCCCCATACATGTCGGAGAAGAACCCGCCCTTATTGCCCGACGCACCTTCGCTGTTGTAGTAGCCGGGCGTGCACTCCATGTAGAAGCGCGCGCCGATCCGCGCGAGGCTTTTCACTTCGTCGACGTAGTTCGCCTCGCCTTCCAGCGTCGGCTCCAGCGACTTCGCGCCGCGCGCGCGCGACTCGGTCACCATGTGCACCACGTGTTCCGCCTGCTCGTTCAACGCCTGCGGCACGCTGATCGTGATCGCGGTTTGTGTGAAGCCGAGGAAGAAGCAGTTCGGGAAGCCGTGCGTGGTCATGCCATGAAGCGTGCGCAATCCGTCGGCCCAGCGCTCCGACAACGTCACTCCGCCGCGACCGACGATGTCGTAGCCGGCGCGCCGCGTATACGACGTGCCCACCTCGAAGCCCGTCGCGAAGATCAGGCAATCCACTTCGTATTCTTTGCCGTTCGCAACCACGCCGCGCGCCGTCAGCGCTTCCACGCCTTTGCCCTTCGTATCGACGAGCTCGACGTTCGGCCGGTTGTACGTGGGCAGGTATTCGTCGTGGAAGCACGGCCGTTTACAGAACTGTCGGTACCACGGCTTCAGTGCGGCCGCCGTCGCGGGATCGTTGACGATCGAATCGACGCGCGCGCGCACCTGATTCATCTTCTTGTAGTCCATCAATTCCATCAGCGCGGCGCGTTCTTCGCCCGCCAGGCGACGACCGAGTTTGCGCGACGCTTCCTTCGCCGCCGTTCCGGTGAGGTTGCGGAAGATGTCGGTCCAGCCGTCGTGCACGAGATCCTCGTCCTGATCGCCGCCGGCGACGAGCACGTTGAAGTTCATCTGCCGGCGCTTCTGCCAGCCGGGTTCGAGAGACGCCGCCCACTTCGGGTCGGTCTCGCCGTTGTTGCGCACGTCCACCGACGACGGCGTGCGCTGGAACACGTACAACTGCTTGGCCCATTCACCGAGATGTGGAATGCACTGAATCGCCGTTGCACCGGTGCCGATGATGCCGACGCGTTTGTCTTTCAGATTCGTCAGGTTGCCGGTGCTGTCGCCGCCGGTGTAGCGGTAGTCCCAGCGGCTGGTGTGGAACGTGTAGCCTTTGAAATCGTTGATGCCGGGAATGCCTGGCAATTTCGGACGGCTCAACGGCCCGTTCGCCATTGCGACGTATTGCGCTGTGAACCGATCGCCGCGATTCGTGCTGATGATCCAGCGCGACGCCGCTTCGTCCCATTCCATGCCGGTAATGCCGGTCTGCATCAACGCGTTCTCGTACAGGTTGTAGTGCCGTGCGATGCGGCGGCTGTGTTCGAGAATCTCCGGAGCAAACGAGTACTTGTGCTTCGGCATGTAGCCGAGTTCTTCGAGCAGCGGCAGATAACAATACGATTCGACGTCGCACATCGCGCCCGGATACCGGTTCCAGTACCACGTGCCGCCGAAGTCGCCGGCGCTTTCCACCACGCGCAGATCCTTGAATCCCGCTTCGCGCAGACGCGCGCCCATCAGCAATCCGCCGAAGCCACCGCCGATGATCGCGAATTCCACGTGGTCGAACACCGGCGCGCGCGTGAAGCCCGGCTCCACGTACGGATCTTCGATGTAACGCGAGAACTCCGCTTTCACTTCGATGTACTGCGCATTGCCGTCGGCGCGCAGACGCTTGTCGCGCTCGGACAGGTACTTCCTCTTCAACGCATCGGGATCGAAGTCGACGTCGCCGACCAGTTCAACGATTTCGGGCCGCACGTTCATGGCATCTCTCTATGTTCGGGCTGTGTGATTGCTCCGATTGTACGAGGCCGTCCAGCCGACACAAACATTTCTCGGGGCAACAGCGATCGTGTCCGAAAACGGCGAGACTGGTTCCGATCGCGCCGCTACTCTGGCGCCATGCAACTTGATCAAGACCACTGCTACGAAGCGATCAAGGCGCGCGACACGCGTTTCGACGGCGTGTTTTTCGTGGCCGTTTCCACGACCCGCATCTACTGCCGCCCCGTCTGCACGGTGCGCACGCCGGGTCGCGACCGGTGCACCTTCTATAGCAACGCAGCCAGCGCCGAGGCCGCGGGTTATCGGCCGTGCCTGCGCTGCCGCCCCGAACTCGCACCGGGTTCGGCGCCAATGGACTCGGTGCGGCGCGTCTCCCGGCTTGCCGTCGCACGCATCGAAGAGGGCTTTCTGTGCGACGCCGACATGGAAGACCTGGCTGCCGAGTTTTCGCTGAGCTCGCGGCAGCTGCGCCGCGTCATCGAACACGAGTACGGTGTTACGCCGGTGGAACTCGCGCAGACGCGCCGTTTGCTGCTCGCCAAGCACTTACTCACCGACACTCAGCTGAAGATGGCCGACGTCGCATTCGCGAGCGGCTTTTCGAGCGTGCGGCGTTTCAATCACCTGTTTCGAACGCGTTATGGCCTGAACCCGACGGCGATGCGCCGCGGTCGGGCACCACAAACGAGCGCCGGCGCAATCACGCTCAAACTCGGCTATAGGCCGCCGCTCGCGTGGCCCGCACTCGCGGGATTCCTCACGAGCCGCGGTGCGATCTGCACCGAACGCCTCGACGGCGTCCGATATCTGCGCACCGTGCGCCTCAACGGGCACGTTGGCTGGATCGCGGTGGAGCCGGGTACACAACCGAACGTACTGCGCGTCGACGTGGCGCCGAGCCTGCTCCCCGTATTGACGCCCTTGCTCGCGCGTATACGCCGCTTGTTCGATCTCGATGCGAGCCCGTCGGTGATCGGCGAACACCTGTCGCTCGATCGCCGACTCGCGAAGACCGTCCGCGCGACACCGGGTCTGCGGGTTCCCGGCGCAATGGACGGCTTCGAGCTCGCGCTTCGCGCGGTGCTGGGTCAGCAGATCACTGTGAAAGCCGCTACGACGATCTTCGGACGCTTCGCGCAGTTCTTCGGCGATTCGGTGCAGACACCGTTCGAGGGGCTGGATCACGTCGCACCGAACGCGGAGGTGATTGCGAACGCATCGTTGCAACAGATCATCGAACGCGGGCTAACGCGCAAACGCGCCGAAACCGTGAGCAGCCTCGCGCGCGCCCTTGCAGACGGCCGCGTACGGCTCGAGCCGTCCGCGAATGCAGAGGAAACGGCCGCGGCACTCGACGAGCTTCCCGGTATCGGACCGTGGACAATCCAGTACATTTCGATGCGCGCGCTCGGCAATCCCGACGCGTTCCCCGCGAGCGACCTCGGCCTGCTGAAGGCGCTGAACCTCTCGCATCCGAAACATCTCACTGCGGCCGCAGAAACGTGGCGCCCGTGGCGCTCTTACGCGGCCGTGCATCTCTGGCACAGCCTTTCGGCAGGAGGGTGATCCGATGACTCGCTCCACAGTGTTGTACACAACCCGCGACAGTCCGCTCGGCGAGCTGCTGTTGGTCGGCGACGGTCAGTCTTTGACGGGCTTGTACATGCAGGCACAGAAGTACGCGCGCGAAGTGCAGGAAGGATGGCGGCGCGACGCGAAGGCGTTCCGCACCATTGACGAGCAGCTCACCGCTTACTTCGCCGGTGAGCTGCGCACCTTCGACCTTTCGTTGGCGCCGTACGGCACGGATTTCCAGCGCACTGTATGGCGTGCGCTGCTGAACATCGAGTTCGGCACCACGACGACATACGGCGAAATCGCGCGTCGCATCGGCTCGCCGAACGCACCGCGCGCAGTCGGACTCGCGAATGGCCACAACCCGATCGGCATCATCGTGCCGTGCCATCGCGTCATCGGCGCGAACGGCAGCCTCACCGGATACGGCGGCGGCATCGAGCGCAAACGCTGGCTACTCGCCCATGAAGCACAGTGGAACTACGAACTTGCTCAGGAACCGGCGCCACCAGCCGGTCCGCCGCGATTGCGCCAGCGTGCACTCGTCAGTTCGTAGTGATTCCGTTGCAGCGTCCGTTCGTATCCGATGTACTCGAATCCGCACTTTGTCAGCACACGCGCGGAGCCTGAGTTCTCCGGGCGCGCGAAGGCGCCGATTGTCGGTAGCTGCAGGTCCCGGAACCCGAACTCAACGGACGCGAGAACGAGTTCGGTTGCGAGTCCGATTCCCTGATAGTCCGCGTGGATGAAGTAGCTCACTTCCGGACCCCACTCCCGCGCGTTGGGATCGATGTTGAGCCCGCCCCATCCGACGACTCGGCGATCCACGCGATGCACGATCGTCCACGGCGCGTAACCCACTTCCGGTTCTGCATCGACGTATTGCTGCAGCCATGCGGCGCAGGCTTCGCGCGACTGCGACCAGTGGGTGAAGCGCATGTACTCGCGGTCGCCCTGAATCGCGTACAACGCGTCGACGTCGCCGACTTCGTACGCGCGTAAGGTCAGCCGTTCCGTCTCGCGCGAATCCATTTCGCGGACGCTACCAGGCGCTCGCGCGCGTGAACGCCGCTACCGGCTGGTTGAGCCAGCGCGTAATGCGCATCACCTGCGGGAATGCGACACGCCCGCCCTTGGCCAGACGCGTAAGTGCAGATGCGTTTGTGCCGCCGATTTCGCGCGCCACCTGCGCCCAGGTGAGATTGCATTCGACGCGGCGCGCGTCGAGCGCAGCGTGCAACGCTTCCGCGTCGAATCGCACGATCAGTCGCGCGTCGGGCTTCTGCAGTGCACCGCGCGTGTCGTGCGCATCGCAACCCGGTACAAAGCTCTCTGCACTTCGATCGAGCCACAACAACATCTGCAACACACCATCGCCTTCGACAGAACTCTTCGTGCGCAATCCGCTCACCGTAGATGAACTGAGGTTCTTCGCACCGCTGGGCTCGAACCGCGCGTCATGTAGCGCTGCAATCGAAAAGTCGGCGGGGTCACCGTCCTCGCGCATCGCCCTGTTCGATCACATACGACTTGATCGACTTGATGCGTTCCGCCTTCGCGTTGGCGAATTCATAGACGTCGCAGAATTCGCGCTCGCCGTCGCGATGCGCCGCTACGCCGTTCACGGCCCCTACTCGGCCGTGGCTAATCACATGATCGATCGTCAATTGCGTGACGCTTCCAAGCGTTTGCAGCGCGCGTGCGAACGCTTCGCGTCCTTCGACCACGCGTCCACCAACCACCTCCCAGCGAATGTCGTCGGTTACACGTCCGAGCAGGAATTCGGCGTCGCGTTTTGCAAACGCAATCGCGATGTCCTGCAGAAGCGTATTCTTCGGCGAGTTGCCGCAATCCGCGCTCGGAACGATTCGTGGCTCGGCGCCGCGTTTGGAAGCCATGCAGATGTACTCCTCGTCGTCGCAACAGTATCGCGCATGAAGCTCGATGTCCGACCACTCACCGCGGAGTTGTTGCCGGCGCTCGAAGACTTGTTCGCCGACAGCGCCGTGTGCAGCCAATGCTGGTGCATGTACTGGCGAGTGGGCAGTGCGTACCGGAGGCAACCCGCACGCGACAACCGCAAAGCCTTTCGCGCAGTGGTGAAAAGCGGCCCGCCGCCGGGCTTGCTCGCATTCGACGGCGCGCTGGCGATCGGTTGGTGTCAGGTAACGCCTCGCGACGCGTTGCCATGGCTCGAACGTCCATGGCGGATGCGGCGCGTCGACGACGCGCCGGTATGGTCGATTTCATGTTTCTACGTACGCAAGGGCTACCGCCGGCAGGGCGTTACGCGCCTGTTGATCGACGCGGCCCTCGGAGCAGCAAAGCACGCGAAGGCACCTGCATTAGAGGCCTACCCGCTCGATCGGGCGCTATCCCCGAGCGCAACGTCTACCGGCATCGTCTCCACGTTCGCACGCGCCGGCTTCAAGGTGGTGGCGCGCCACGCGCCCGAGCGGCCGATCATGCGCTACGAGTTCAAGCCGCCGAAGGCTCAACGCTGACCCCGCTCACACCTTCGTCAGCGCGATCACCGGGATCTTGCGCGTAGTCTTCTTCGCGTAGTCCGCGAACACCGGCATCGTCTGCGTCATCTTCTGGTAGAGCGTCGTGCGATCGGGTTCGCCGACCACTTGTGCGCGCGCCTTGAATCGCTCTTTGCCCACTTCTACTTCCACGACCGGGTTCGCGACCAGGTTGTGATACCAGGGCGGATTCGAATCGGCGCCGGCGTACGACGCAATGATGACGTGGCGGCCGGCATCGTTCAGATACGCGAGCGGATTGACGCGTGTTTTGCCGCTCTTCGCGCCTTTCGTCGTCAGCAACAGCAGCGGAGCACCCTGGAACTGGCCGCCGACGTTGCCGCCGTTGGCGCGAAATTCCTTGATGATCTGGTTGTTCAGCTCTTGCAGGTCCATGTGATTTCTCCCTTGCTTCAGGCCTCAGTCACGGTCCGGTGCACCCGGCGGAAAGTTAACACGGTATGGCCGCGCTTCATCCACGGCGCGCGCAAACGACGGTCTCGCAAGCAATCGTTTCCGGTACGCGCGCAGCTCCGACAGAGCAGGGTCGATAGGATGCACCCAGTCGGAGTAAAACAGCGCCGGCGCCGCCGCGCAGTCCGCAAGGCCAAAAGCACCACCACTCGCCCACTCGCGCCCCTTCATGATGCCGTTCAGCCAGTGATACGACTTGTCGAGCAGCTCGTGCGATTCCTGCACGGTCGGAGGGTGGCGCGCATCGGGACTGCGTATCACGTCGAACACGATCCGTTGCATCGGCGTCATCACGTAGTTGTCGAAGAAACGATCCATGGTGCGCACTTCGAGCGCGGCACGCGCGTCCGAAGGCACGAATTGCACGCGTCCCGGGTGATACAGGTCGAGGTACTCGATGATGATGCTCGCTTCGATGACGGTGCGCGGGCCGTCCACGATCACCGGCATACGTTTCAGCGGCCACACGGCCGCGTGCTCGGCCATGGCCTGCGGATTGTCTGGCGCGAGCATGCGTAGTTCGAACGGCGTCGCGTTCTCATAGAGCGCGACGAGCACCTTCTGGCAATACGACGAGAACGGATGCGCATACAGCTTCATCATTTCGATACCAGCGATTTCGAATACAGCACCTGCGTCCGCGCCTCCTCCACGCGTAAACCGCACACCGCGAAGCCGTGTCGCGGGTTCACCTGCGCCATTGCAACGTTCTCCTGATTCGCAGACGTTTCCACCACCGTGTATCCGCGCGCGGCAATCCATCGATGCTGCCGTTCCATCAGCTCCGACGCGATGCCGCGTCTACGGAACTCGGTGTGCACGCCGCCGAGCCAGCTGTAGTACTTACACTGGCTCATCGCGTAACCGACTTTGAAGCCGACGATCCTGTTGCCGGCGATCGCCAGGAACGCGCCGACGTCCGGCATGCTCGACATTCGCCAACTGACGTATCGAGGCGCAACGGATTCGAAGACGCCGGCATTGAGCGATTCGAGTTCATCGACGAGTCGTGCATCGAACGGCGGCAGGTCCATTCGATACTCGATGCTAACCTCGCTCATTGCTTCTGCAGACTCACGATCGATTCGGCCGCGCGCTTGGGATTTGTCGTTCGGTCCTGGAAGACGTGAACGAAATACGTCTTGCTTCGCCCGGTGAATCCCCACTGGCAGTGCAGCACCGATCCATCAGGCTGTTGCGCCGGACGCATGTCGAACACCATCGTCATCGTTGCGCCCTTCTCCTGCTGCGCCTTTTCGTTTTGATCTTCGGCGCTGCCCAGCGTCTGCACGATCAGCAGCTTCAGCACCGAGCGGTCGAGCTTGGTCGTTGCGTTGCCTTCCTTGAGGTCGACACGGTCGACGCTCGCCCCACCGAGGTTCTTCTCGAAGAAATCGAAGACACGCAGAATGCCGTTGCCGGCGTCTTCGAAGTTGTCGCCTTCGTATTCCGACACCTTGATGTAGCTCAGCCCACCGTCGTCGAACATGAACGTGACTTTTCTCGTCTCTCCGAGAAAGGTGCCGTTCGGAGTTTCGAGACCGTGCTTCGACGCGACGGTCGCGTACGGCTGATAGCGCGCAAACGCCGTCACCTGTTCCTTCGACATGCCGATGCGCCATGGCCCGATGGCGATCTGGTCCGCCGCAATCTGCGCTGCAAACAGAATTGCGAATGTGGCCGCGGCGACGGCGAGTGGTCTCATCGGGATGTCCTTGTTCGAACGACGGCTACGGAGGAGCGAACATACACGAGCCACCATTCATCGCGGTACGGCGGCACGACTCCAATTCTTCGGTGTCATAAATACTTGACATGTGGACCGCACAAGATAGGCTCAGTATGTCCAATTATTTTGACACTGTATCTTACAAACATGACTTTTCTCGGAGGCGCCGTGGATCTTTCTTTTCAAGAAAAGAGTCTCTGGCTGATGCTCGTCGGCCTGCTCGTCGCGTTCGCCTTCTACTTCGCGAAGGTGCTGCCGATGGGCGCCGTCGACGTATCGCCGCAGCAGATTGCGCTGTTCGTCGGCGCGGTGGCGATGCTGGTAGTCACGCAGATCGTCGGCCACGTGCTGATTGCACTTGCTGACCGGAGCACCGACCCCGATGAGCGCGACCGGTTGATCGAGCTCAAGGGCATGCGCAATTCGGGCTACTTGCTCGCCACCGGCGTGTTCATGGCGCTGTGCGCGGCGCTTCTGACAGACGGCAACTTCGTTTTCACCCACGTATTGCTCGCGTTCTGGGTGCTCGCGCAAATGATGCAGATCGGTTCGCAGCTGTTTCTGTATCGGCGCGGGGCTTAATCGATGGGCAAGGCCGGCGGGGCGATCAGAAACGAAATCCGCACGCTACGTTTCCAGCGCGGCGAGATGACGCAGCAGGAACTCGCCGATCGCATCGGCGTTACGCGGCAAACAGTGAACGCGATCGAAGCGAACAAATATTCGCCATCACTCGAGGTGGCTTTTCGGATCGCACGAGTGTTCGAGCTGCCGCTCGACCGGGTATTCCAGTATTCAGATGCGTGACTGCTGAACGACCACGCTGGGGGGCAGTTGCGCCCTGCGTCGAAGATACACGCGCGTACCGGCTTGCACGACCACGGCACTTGCCAGCGCCGCGATGAACGCAGGTGCAATTCCCATCGCCGGCAACGTGAGCGCGAGCACGAGGCAGAACGTTGCGAACGCATAGAACCCGAGCACCATGCCGCGCAACAGATTCACGGCAAACTCCGCGCCCGAGTGCCGGTGCGAGAACGCTACCAGCACCGACGCCATCACGGGGAACATCGCGAAGATGCCGCTCAACTGCGGGCCGAGCGACGCCGAGAAGCGAGTGACGAGGTAGACAAGAATCGCGCCGGCGATCATGCGCAAGTAGATGTCGTTGCCTCGCGACAGCGTCGTCGGGGCCGCTGCGGCGAGCGTCGGGAACAATCGCGGCGCAACCCACAAGCCCGCGAACACCAGTGGCGCGACGATCCACACCGCAGGGGGCGTCAGGTTCAGCAGCGCGACGGTGGCGAAGTAGGCAACGAACGCCAGGGCGAGACAAACAGACAGGCTAAACCGAGTTGCCGCCCACGCGTAGCTCACCGCAAACACCAGGATCGCGAGCACCGCCGACAGCGTGCCGAGCGCGGCTCGCGCGACGAAATCGGCGCCCTGCTCCAGCGCGATGAAAAGCAGAATCGGCCCGGACACGATCGGAAAGGCGGAGAGCCAGCCAGCAACCGTCGCACCCCAACGACGTCCTGCCAGCGTGACGGCACCGATCAGCATCGGAACCAGCGCCAACTTCAAAACCAGAATGAACGTCATCGGCTACTGCCGTTTCGCATCACGGCGCAACCGATCGCTTCCTGTTCGCGTAGAACTCGGCGCGTTCGTTGTTGCCTGCTACCCGATACAACGTCTCCAGCTCTTCGAACACGTAAGGGTCCGGCTCGCCCGCCGCATCGCACTCGCGTTCGAGCCGCAGCTGAATCGCCAGTGCTTCGTCGTTGCGCTGCATCGCGCGTAACGTCCACGCCACCATCCAGTACGCCACACGAACGGCGCCCGCGTCGGTGCCGCGTTCACGCAGTACCACCCCTTCGTTGAACTGTTGTAGCGCTTCGTCGTAGCGGCCGAGCTGATGCAGCGCATAACCCAGGTTGTTGCGAATGGATGCTTCCCATCGCTTCGCTTCGGGTTGCGTCGAGGCTTCCACCACTGCAAGCGCGTTCTGCGCCCACTTCAGCTGATCTTCCGGTGAGGTATCGACGAACGCGAGCATGTGTATCGCGTCGATCGCGAGGCCATCCAGATGTGCGGCCTGGGCGGTTCGGAGCGCTTCGTTGTACGCAGCGCGCGCCCGCTCCTTCGCATCGGGCGTCAACAGCTCCGGTGCGTGCGTTGCGGATGCATACGTGCGCCCGAGTTCGAGTTGATACCTCACCCGCGCTTCCGCACCCGCGCCCGCCATGTTCGGCTCGATGTTCGTAAGCCACTCGCGCGCCGTCGTGAAGTCTTTGCGGATGCCGAACGTCCGCGCGATCTGCGTTTGCAGAATCAACG
The DNA here is from genome assembly GCA_041739525.1 of Pseudomonadales bacterium. Lineage (GTDB taxonomy): Bacteria > Pseudomonadota > Gammaproteobacteria > Pseudomonadales > Azotimanducaceae > DATJGR01. Next base: position 107,010 of record JBGSNQ010000192.1, read on the forward strand.
CGTCGTCACCGACCGCGCCCTGTAGCGCGGAGCGAAATCGCTGCTCGCTGACTTCCGGATGTTTGAAATCCCACAGTGGTGCAACGTCAATCGGCACTACGATCCTCCGCTTACCGAACGATGCACCGCGGCCGCCGCGAGCAATCGCGTCGAATCGAGCGTGGGCAGCGGCGAATTCGCGTCGTTCATGATCAACGGTATCTCGGTGCAGCCGAGTACGACCGCGTCGCAGCCGTCGCGCTTCATGCGCAAGAACACCTGCTGGAAATACGCGATCTGTTCGGGTTCGAACACGCCGAACACGAGTTCGTCCATGATGATGCGATGGATTTCTGCGCGCTCGGCGGCGCTCGGTCGAACACATTCGAGCCGACGCCGGGTCAACATCTGCGGATAGACGTCGCTCTCGACCAGCCAACGCGTGCCGGTGAGCCCGAGTCGTTTGAAGCCGTGCTCGGCGGCTTCTGCCGCGACCACCTCGGCGATGTGCAGCCAGGGTTTCGGTGAGCGCGCCGCCACGTAGTCGAAGGCCTGGCGGATGGTGTTGTCAGGGCAGATCAGAAAGTCGGCGCCGATCGCGGCGAGCTTCGCGGCTGACGACAGCATCAAGTCGCCGACGCCGTCGAGGTCACCCCTGTCGAGACAATCCACGTAATCGGCGAACGACAGCGAGTGCAGCGACACTTCCGGATGTGCGCGCGAACCGGACACGCGCGCGCCTTCGGCGCAGATCGCGCGATAACACAGCGCCGCGCCCTCTGCCGAACACGCGACGATGCCGATGTGCTGCGTCATACCGGCTCCAGCGCGCGATGCGTGCCGCTCGGTAACTCGACTCCGATCGTGTCGCCCGACCGCACCACGCCGCCGGCGATGACCACGCTCATGACTCCGGCTTTGCGAAGCAGTTGCCCTTCAGGTCCATGATCCAGCAACGCCGACATCAGCCCGCGCTTGAACTTGTCGAGTTGCGTGCACGGATTGCGCAAACCGGTGAGACGCACCACCGCGGTGTCGCCGATGTGCAGCTTGGTGCCTTCCGGCAACGCGAGCAGGGGGACGCCGCGTGTGGTGATGTTCTCACCCATCTGCCCGGGCAGTACCTCGAAGCCTTTCGCGGCCAGTTCGTGGAACAGTTCTGCGTGCATAAGGTGCACCTGCCGCAGATTCGGCTGCGTCGGATCGCGCGCCACGCGCGAGCGGTGCTTCACCGTAACGCCGCAATGTGCATCGCCTTCGACACCCAGACCTTCCAGCAACGTGATCTGCGCACCCGTCGCCTTCGAGAACGTATGACCCACGCTCGAACTCACCGCGACGACGATGCCTTGCTCCGCCATTTTTCCATCCCGATGCACTCAACGTTATCGGGGCCGCAAGCAGCCACCAGTCGTGCTGCGCGCGAGGATGCCAAGGCATGGGCAGACTTGCCAGCGCCGGCAGTGTGCGCGGAACGGTCGAGGCGAGCGCTACACGAACGTCACACCGGCGCCCGCGCGATGCCCAGTTCGTCGATCACACGCTGCGCGGCTGCCTTCGCCGAGAGTTCGGTGTTGTCGATGCGCAGGTGCGGAAACGCCAGTGGAAGCGGACCATCGCTGTTCAGCTTGTATTGCGAGGAGTCGATGAACAGATGTTGCTCCGAACGCTCCACGTCGCGTTTTGACGGCTTCTCGCGCAGCCGGTCCACGCCGCGGTTTCGAATCAGGCGCTGTTCGACCGTGGCGCTCAATTCGACCAAGTCGATGCGGTGTCCTTGTCGCGCAAACACGCTGCACGCGCCTTCGATGAAGTCCGTATCGGCCTGACTGTTCAGGTCCCATACGAAGGTGAAGATCATTCCGGGCAGGTCGCTTTGCGCCACTTCTTCGAACATGCGCCTTCGAAATCCGTCTACCAGGCGAACAAACGGCTCCGTTCCAAACGTGAAAAAAGGCAGCACGGGTTCGATCGCCACGTGGTTGTGGAACAACCGCAAGCCGGTGGCCGCTTCTATTTGGCGACCCACCGCCATCTTGCCGACCGCGGGTGGACCGAAGATGACGATGAAATGTCTGGTTGCGCTCACGTTGTTCGAGCCTCTTTGCGGAACAGCGGTTCAAGTCGCCGCAGGTTTCTGCGCTTCGAGCAGCGCTTTCAACCCGCTCAGGATCGGCGGCCAACCTTTGCTGCAGGCTTCGAAAACCGCGCTGTTCGGCGGAAAGTCGTCGTGCAGCGTATCGAGCGTCACCACATCGCCGTTCTGCTCGATCGTGAACGTCACGCGCGACGCGGGCTCCTTCGCGTATTCGCCGAACACCGGATGAAATGTGTAGCTGAGCCTATGAGGCGGCTCCACGACGAGCGCCGTATTCTCGTCCGTGACCTTGCCGTCCAGCACGTACAACACCTTCGAACCCGGCTTCCAATCGGACTGGATGCGCATCCCGCCCCAGTACTGCTGCGTCAGATCGGGGTTGGTCAACGCGTTCCACACTGCCGCCGGCGTAGACGCGATGTGCGTAACGATGTGAATCCGTTGTTCGTTCACGACTGCTCGCCACCAAACAGCTCCGCGTATTCGCGTTCGTAGCGTTCCACGCGCGGCCAGAACCGCGCCGGCTGCTCACCTCTCAGTCGTTCGGTCAGCACGCCAAGATGCGAATGCCATCCGCTCGATACGCTGATCATGTCGCTTCGCATGCGCAGGTGCCGGTGCGTGAGCGTCAGCAACACATCCTTACCGATGGGTTCGAGGTCGAACGACACTTCCGAATCGGCATCCCACGTGTATGCCAGATGGTGCGGCGGTTCCCAGCGCGTAATGCGGCCGATCGTCGTGTGGCCGTTCTCCATCGCCTTGAACTTCGCCGGCGTCGACTCGTTGTGATCGGTGAGTTCCCGATGCTGAAACCGCAGCGTCACCGCTCCGTCGACGCGTGCCTCCATCTCGCCGCTGGCGAGCCACTTGCCGCGCAACTGCGAATCGGTGAGGTGGCGCCACACCCGATCTACGGGGCCCGGCAGCAACCGCTCGAACCGAACGGTACCGCTGTCGATGATTTGCCCATGCTCGCTCATCGCTTCCTCCTGTTCGTTCTCTGCTTCCCGCCGCGCAGCGACGCCGGTTTGCGCAACTCGCGCGCAAGCTGGTCGAGCCTGCCGCTCCAGAACTTCCGCACGTCTTTCAACCACGCGTCGATGTTCTCCAGACCCGCGGCGTCGAGCGCGTAGATGCGCCGTTGTGCATCCGTTCGCACCTGCACCAGCCCGGCGTCGCGTAATGCCTTCAGGTGTTGGGAAATCGCCGGCGCGCTGACATCGAACTCCTCGACGATTTCGCCGGCGGAACGTTCACCGGCACTCAACAGTTCGACGATTCGGCGGCGGGTTGGATCGGCCAATGCAGCAAATTCACGCATGATTCGATGCTGCAGAATGCGCTTATATAAGTCAATACTTAATGAAAGGTCGAATGATCGGTTGAGCGGCGTGATGGCCGGCAACCGATCTGATACCGTTCGGCGCTACAAAAACCGTTGGGGAGATCAGATGAACCGGATTCTTCGGCTCGGCGCCTTCGCCGTACTGTGTGGCGGCCTCACTGTCACCGCCGCGCAAAAGAGCGAGCCCGCTCCCATCACCGAAGCAAGCTTCAAGTGCATTCGTACAATGACGCCGGTACGCGGGTTCTACGTCGACAACTTGCACGGCGACTTGAAAGGCACCGTCGCCGTAGCGAACTCCGCGACGGGTGGCGTCTATCCGCCCGGATCTGTGGTGCAACTCGTGCCGGGCGAAGTGATGGTGAAACGCGAAGCCGGTTTCAACGCCGCAACGAAGGACTGGGAATTCTTCGAACTCGACGTGAAAGACGGCAAGTCCGTGATTCGCACGCGCGGCTTCGTCGATGTGGTGAACCGCTTCGGCGGCAATTGCTTTGCATGCCACGTGAAAGCGAAGCCGGAATGGGACCTGATCTGTGAAACCGGCCATGGCTGCGACCCCATCCCGTTGACACCGGTGATGGTCAAAGCGTTGCAAAAGACCGATCCACGCTGCGGCGCTCCGGCGGAACTGACCACCGAGGAAGCCGAGGTGCTGAAAGCGCTGCAAGCGGCGATGACCGCCAAACCGGCCGGCACCTGACGTTCCGCGAGCGCCACCTGAGCGTTCGCGCGAGCCACCTGAGCGTCCTCGCGAGCCACCTGAGCGTCCTCGCGAGCCGTCAAAGCGGCGTGCGTTTCCACCCGCCCAACGCGCGTTCAATGGTGCGCGCCGCCGCAAGTGCGACGTGTTCGCACCACGGCCTCGCGACGACCTGCACGCCGATCGGCATTCCGTCGCTCGAAGTTCCGGCCCTCACGACGGCAACCGGATAGCCGACCAGACTGAACGGCAGCATGTAGACATAGTCTTCCGGCCCGTTCGCGGCACCTGTCGATGGTGTCGCCGTTGGAGCCACCGGACAGACGATCACGTCGAACTCCGACATGAAACCGAGGAATGCCCGGCGCAGGCGGTCCCATTCGAACAGCGAGCGCTCCACGTCGTCTGCGTTCAAGGTGCTCTTGCCCCATGGCCGCCACGCTTTGGTCGACACCGATTCCGGTCTCGCCCAGTACGCGCGCGTAATCGCCATCGATTCCTCGATGCGAGGCGGGACCGCAGTCCGCACGCTTGCGTGCGCCTGCGAAAGCACAGCCACGGCAGCCGACAGCGCGTGAACGACATCGCTCGAGCACGTGGCCCCGTCGAACGCGTCGAAGCGCGCGACACGCAACGCGCCGACGTCGACACCATCGATGTCGGCCATCGGCATCGGCACCACGCTCGCATCGTTCGCATCTGCCCCCGCAATGATCGACAGTGCAGCCGCCAGGTCATCGACGCTGCGCGCCATCGGGCCGATGACGGTGCGTGGATCGGCAAGCGCGGTGATCGGCGGGAAATGGCCGGTGTTCGGCACGCGGCCGCTGGTCGGCTTCAACCCCGCGATACCGCAATAGTGCGCCGGTTGGCGAATGCTGCCGCCGGAATCGCTGCCGAGTCCGATTGGCGATCCGCACGCCGCGATGATCACTGCCTCGCCGGCACTGCTACCGCCGGGCGTGCGCGTTACGTCGTACGGATTGTGCGCAGCCGGATACACGTCGTCCGTTGCACCGGGTTTTGTCTTGCCGAGAAGGACCGCGCCCGCCGCGCGCATCCGCGCAACCACCGGTGCGTCGTGCTTCGGCAGGTATTCGCGCCGCATTTCCACGCCAGCCGCGCACACTATGCCGGCCGTCTCGATCCAGTCCTTCACCGTAAACGGCACGCCATGTAACACACCGAGCGCTTCGCCGCGCGCAACCGCGGCGTCCGCGGCGCGCGCCTCCGACAGCGCGGTTTGTGAGAGCTGAACAACCGCGTTGAGGCGCGGATTTAGGGCCTCGATCCGTTCAAGATGCGCCGCGACTACTTCGACCGAGGACAGCTCCTTGGCGCGAATGGCACGGGCCAACGCCAGTGCAGGGAGCTCGGTGAGGTTCATCAGAGCCGATCCGCGACGCGTGCGCGTCGATAAATCGCAGGCGCAGCACCCGTGTTGAAGTGTTCAACGATCATGTACAGCACGTAGCGCTCACAACAGCAGTCCCATGTAGAAGAGGTCGAAGTATTTGCCGTCGATGCAGATTTCGCTATGCAACGTTCCCTCAACGACAAATCCCTTGTCGCGATACAACGCTATGCCGCGTGCGTTGTCGGTTCGAACGCGCAACCCTATCTTGCGAATCGTGCCCACGCTGCGCGCCCACTCAATGAGTGTGTCGAGCAACTCGGCACCGATCCTTCTACCCCAGTGCGACCGGCGCACCGAGATCGCGAACTCACCGCTATGCCGCACGCGTGCACGGCGCCCCGGTGTAAACGTCAGACATGCGACGATGCGGCCTTCGTCGGTTGCAACGACGAACAACTGATCCGGCGCGTCCAGCACGGTCGCCAGGTGTTCCGCTTCCTGCGCTTCGGTCAACTCGAACTCTCCGGGTCCGAACGTGAGGAAATCCGATTCGCCGCTGACGGCTTCGAGATAGGCGAGCATCGCGCCCGAATCCGCCGGCTGTGCCACTCGGATCTCCGAGCTGCGTCCGTCGCTCTGCGTGATGCGGCGTGCTGCGATGCGGGCCATCAGAAGAACTCGTCCAGCAGTTGATAGAACGCGATGCGTAGCGGATCCGGTGTCATGCCATATGCCTCGAAGAACGGCCCGACGAATTGCGCGCCGTAGTTATACGCAATGCTGTGCGCAGCGCACGCGAAATCCTGGTGCCGATCCGCCACACCGGCGCGCCCGACGTCGACGAAGCCGGCCACAACACCGTTGCGCACGATCACGTTCGGCAGACAGTAGTCGCCGTGCGTCACGACCAGGTCTTCGTCATCCGGCCGCGTTGCTTCGAGTTCGCCGAGCAGATCGAGCGCGCTGCGGCCGAGCCGCGCATCGTCGAAGTCCGTTTCGTCAACGCGCCCCGCAAGCGCATTTGCACGTGCTTTCGCCATCACCGTGTCGAGCCGTGCATCGAAGGGGCACGCGCCGACATCGAGCGAGTGCAGCAACCGCAAACCGTCGGCAAGTGCATGCACGGTGTCGAGAGGTTGTTCCGTCACCGCGTATGCCGCAACGCCCTCGATCGCCTGCGTGAACAGATACCGTTCATCGCCAACGCGTTCGTACGCGATCACGCTCGGTACCGGTACACGACCGGCGAACCAGCGTAATCGCGCCGCCTCGTCCGCAACCTCATCGGTTGTGCCCACCTTGAGATAGAACTTCCCGATCTGCCACACGCGCGCGTTCGATCGGCCAACCGATTCGGCGCGCATCGGCTGATCGCCGACAAAGAACGCAATCGACGCCGGCAGCTTCATGGCGCGAGCTTGTGCGCTGCCGCGAGCGACTTGGGCCAGCCGATGCTCCAGTCGCGCGGTTCGCCCGCAAGGCGCGCAAACGTCCACAAACGCACTCGCTCTCGATCTACGCCGAGCAGATCGGCGAAACGCGCGATCAACGCGAGCGGATCGGCGTTGAAGCGATCTTCGCAGTTGAACAGATGCTGCGTTGCGTCGTAGGCCGGATCCCCGACGAACGGCTTCGGATCGATCGCGAGCCACGGTTGGCGTTCCGCCGACAGCACATTACCGGCATGGAGGTCGGTTGCGAGCAACACGTCGTCCGGTCGCGCGCGTGCCATCTCTTCCATCACGCGCAATCCTTCCCGAGCGAGGTCGGGCTCGGGCCACCGATCAGCGTCCGCCAGGGACGCTTCACACCAGTGGCGTGCCATTGCCGACAATGGCCTGAAGGGGTGAGGTTCGACAGGACGACGCCACATGCGATTCAACAAACGCGCGATCACGACATCCTGCTCCGGTTCAGGTCGGGTACGCAGCAATTCACCCGGCACAGCGCGTTCCAGCAACATCGCATTGAACCCTTCGTCGGCATCGATCAATCGCACGGTCGGATCGCCGTTCCAGAAACGCAGCGCGGCAAGTTCCTGTTCTGCCTCCATGTGCGGCAGTCCGAGTTTTAGCACCACCGCGCCATCCTTCGACTGCGCGGGCGCAACCCACGCAGCCATGCCGTTCGTGAACGGTTCCCCCAGCGTCAGCCCCCATCGCTCCGCGAGCTCGTGCACCACCGCGGGCACGCGATCGAGCCACGCCGACCACTCGGGTCGCTCGCTGCACGTTTTCGAAAGACGCGCAGGAATCGAAACGTCGTCAGTCATGGCTCAGCGTACCTCGCCGATTCACGTCGTCCACCATGGCATGCATACTCGACCGCCAGTTCATCGCACGACCCATCAATCATGAGCGCCGCCGGACTCTCAAACTCTCGCCTCTCCCGTATGCACGACACTCTGAGCGACCACGTAACCCGCGGCGACCTGCCGGGTCTCGTCGCTCTGGTGTGCCGCCGCGGCGAAGTTCATGTCGATGCGATCGGCAATTTCGCCGTCGGCGGATCGAAGCCGATGCAGCGCGATACGCTGTTCCGCATCGCGTCGATGACCAAACCGGTTACCGCGGCGGCCGTCATGATACTGATCGAGGAAGGCAAACTGCGTCTCGACGATCCGGTCGATCGCTTCCTGCCCGAACTCGCCAACCGCCGCGTACTGGCGCGAATCGATGCGCCGATAGACGAAACGGTGCCGGCGCGTCGGCCGATCACCGCGCGCGATCTGTTGACGTTCCGCTTCGGAATGGGACTCGTACTGGCACCGCCCGGGAAGTACCCGATTCAGAAGGCGATCATCGATGCCGGGTTGATGCCCGGCCCCGACCCGTCGTCGCTGACGCCGGATGCATGGATGAAAAATCTCGGCTCGCTGCCGCTGCTGCATCAACCCGGCGAGCAGTGGGCCTACCACACCGGCTCCGACGTACTCGGCGTGCTGGTCGCACGCGTTGCGGATCAACCGTTCCCAACATTCCTGCAGGAGCGCATCTTTGCACCGCTCGGGATGAGCGACACCGCCTTTCATGTTCCTGCCGACAAACTCGGCCGATTGCCGCCGTCGTACGTCACCAACCACACCACCGGCAAACTGCAACAGCACGACGACCCGGCCAACAGCCGTTGGGCCAAGCCTCCGGCATTCGCGTCCGGCGGCGGCGGGCTCGTGTCCACTGCCGACGACTATCTCGCCTTCTGTCAGATGCTGCTCGGCAAGGGCCGCTACGGCCGCGAACGGATTCTGTCGCGCCCGTCCGTTGAACTGATGACCACCGACCATCTGACACAACAGCAGAAGACCGATGCGAGCCTGTTTTTCGGCGAAGGCGTGGGCTGGGGCTTCGGCGTTTCGGTGGTTACACGTCGCACCAACGTATTCGCCCCCGGACGCTTCGGTTGGGACGGCGGCATCGGCACGTCCGGTTACACCGACCCTGCGGAAGAACTGATCGGTGTGTTGATGACGCAGCGGCTGATGGACTCGCCGAGTCCGCCGAAGGTGTTCGTGGACTTCTGGACTTCGGCTTATCAGGCGATCGACGACTGACTCAGTTGTTCAGGATGGCGCGTTCATCGTCGCGAAGGCTGCGTGGATTTGATGGACGCGGCGAACTTCGCATGCGCTGCGGAATCTACTGGCCGGTGCCGCACCTTCGTACCAGCTGGGTACTTGCCCAGATAGTTGTCGCCCTTCAGGTTCGTCGAAGGACGTACCGGCCTGCGTTCGAAACCGCCGCCGCAATTCGGACAGACATTTTCGAGCACTTTTTCGACACACGTCGCGCAGAACGTACATTCGAACGAGCAGATACGCGCTTCCGTCGCTTCCGGTGGAAGCGCGATGTTGCAGTGTTCGCAGCTCGGTCTCAGTTCGAGCACGATCCCCTCTACCTAGCTGTCAGCCCGGGACTCGTTCGAACGACGGAATGCCGGCCGGCAGCTGGTGAAACGCCTGCTTGTCGATGGTGAAGATGGCCATTTGTGGTGTGCCGTAGAGCGACGGATCGTCCATCGTGCCGACTTTGACTATCGCAGCGCCCGGCAAACCCGCGGTTCGTGTCGTCAGATGCGTGCCGCACTCGGCGCAGAATTCACGCGTCACCCCGTTCGGCAGGTCTGCGCGCTTGAACTTCTTCGGGGCACCTTTTGTGTATTTGAAGCCGCTTTCCGGCATCGCGAGGAACACGTTCGGACTTCCGCCGGTGAGGTACTGGCACTCGCGACAATGGCACTGTGCTTTGAACACCGGCTCGCCTTCCGACTGATAACGTACCGCTTTGCAATAACAACCGCCCTCGAATTTCATCTGCTGACTCTCCGTAAATTCTCTATCTCGCCGTTTGATGCTTGCCCCACCCGTGCCGATGATCGCACACTCTCGCGCATGCGAGTGGCTACCTGGAACATCAACGGACTGCGTGCCCGTCTGGATTACTTGCGCTTCTGGTTACAGGCGCGCAAGCCCGACGTAGTCGGCCTGCAGGAACTGAAGATCACCGACGACGAATTCCCCACCGAGTTCTTTTCCGAACTCGGTTATCACACGACCACGTACGGACAGAAGGCCTGGAACGGCGTAGCGGTGCTGAGCCTGCGCCCGGCAGAAGTGCTCGAGCGCGGCTTGCCGGGCGAAGAAGAGTTCGGTGCGCGGCTGTTGCGCGTGAAAGTCGACGACCTGCAGTTCACCACCGTTTACTGCCCCAACGGCAAAGATCTCGGCCACGACGACTTTGCGAAGAAGCTCGCGTGGTTCGATTCGCTGCTGCGTTACTGGGCCACGCAAGATCGCACCGCACCGGCCGTGTTGTGCGGCGACTTCAACCTCGTGCCCACCCCGCTCGACACGTGGCTTACCGGCGACACCGACGATCTGATCTTTCACACCAAATCCGAACGCGACCGTTATGCCGCGCTGCTCGATATGGGCCTCACCGATCTGTTCCGGCATCGGCATCCAGACAAAAAGGCGTTCTCCTGGTGGGACTACCGCGCCGGCGCCTTCCACAAAGGGCAAGGGCTGCGGATCGACATGGTGCTCGCAACCGCGGCGGTGGTACAGCGCGTGAAAGAAGTGGAGATCGATCGCGACTACCGCAAGAAGGTCGAAGGCTTCATCGCGTCCGATCACGCGCCGGTGTTTGCCGACCTCGACTGATTTTCGCTCGGCCTTTTGATCCCCTCGATCAGGCGCCGCGCGAACCGGAGCTCGGATGATGGTATTTGCCCTTACCCATCACCTTGTCGCTGCGCTGCGTCTTATCGAGCGCAGCCACGGGATCCGCGTCCGCCGGGAGATTTTCGACCTTGGTGCGCGCCTCGATGCGGCCGTTTGCGAACGACAACGCCTGCGCTGAGAGATAGCCGCCGGTACCTGCGGAGCGCACGATCACGATGATCTCGTCGTGCTTGTCGCCGTCGATGTCGGCGAGGCGAACGTCTTCGATCGTGCCGTCGCGCGTCAGCAGCACGCCGGACTCGTAAAGAGTGGTGTCGTTCGCAACTGCGCCCGCTGCATACAACCGTACCGTGTAGCTGCCGATCGAACGCGCTTCGAAGTCGCCTTCCGCGACGATTGCCGTCTGATTATCGGGCAGTGCGATTTTTTTCACGTAGCGCACGCCCGTTTCCGTGGGTTCGTCCGCCGCTGCTGCCGCAGCGGTACCGAACGTCAACAATACAACCCACACACCTCGTTTCATGCAGCTACTCCTGAGGAACTTCATCGTCACGCAGTTCGTCTTCGGTCGGGCGTTCGAACCACGAAGCCCATAGGTCGAGATACTTCTCCTCGATGACAAACGTGCCGGGCGGCAGGTTCGCGTTGCGCGCCGAGAGCCGCCGCCATTGCTCTTCGCGCGTGATGTCGAGAAACCTAACGATGGTGCGCGCGCCCAGTGCTTTTGCACGCGCCCGATAGTCGTCGCGTTCGGAGCGACTCCACACACCCCAATCGATCACCACGTCGACGCCGCGCCGCAGCGCTGCCGCAGCAACCTGCCACTGCAACGCTTCGACGGCGTTGCGCTGTTCGCTCGGCGCACCCTTCGCTTCCGGCAGTTCGGGTTGGGGGCCGAACAGCTCGTACAACCACTCATCCGCAGTGAGGCGAAGCGCGGGGCGATCCTGCTCGATCTGCTTCGCGAGTGTCGTTTTGCCGGAGCCCGGCAATCCGCACGTGAGGAACAGCGTTGCCATTCAGGCAGCATCAACCGGCGCGTGCGCGTTTGCGTTCTTCGCGTTCCGCTCGCACCGTTGCCATCACCGCACCGGGGTCGATCGTGCGCGCAGCCGCCGCGATTTCACGATCGAGCTTCGGGCCGTTCACGCGATACGCATTGCCGGCAGCGTCACGCAGGAAGAAATACTCATCGACCATCTGACGACGAAACGACACGTGGTCCATCGTAATCGGTGAGGTGAACTTTTCGAGCCACGTCTGCAACGTTTCGTTCACTTCGTCTTCGCGATAGACGCGCGCGGAGTCGAATCGCGCACTCGCGAGTGCGAGCAGCACGGTTTGATCGCCACGCTTCTTCGGCAACAGTGCGAGCGGACCGGCATTGACGAGCCGTTTCACCACGCTCAGCACCTCTTCGAAACTCAAAGCCTCCATCTGTGCCGTTCTCCTTCTATCAACGCACCCGACGTCTTACGATGGGTCGATGCGGCTTGCGACGCGCCACCTCTACGAATCCGGCCGCGTCGTACATCGACTTCGAACCGAACCACATGGAATCGTCGCGACCGCGTTCGCTCTTGTCCACCGGATATGCTTCGAGCAGTCGCGCCCCGCGCTTCTTCGCGTAGGCAATCGCACCACGAAGCAGTTCGTGCGCAACGCCTTGGCCGCGAAACTCACCCGGTACCACGAAGCAGATGATCGACCACACCGGCTGGTCGTCTACCGCCTTCATCACTTGCGAGCGTTTCAACTTCGCATAGTCTTCTCGCGGACCGAGCGAAACCCACCCGACCGGTGTTTTGCCTCGGTATCCGATCAGGCCGGGCGGCTCATCCTTCTCCACGAGTTGCTTGAGCGCAATGCGGTTGGCGTTCGCGCGCGTCGTGCCTGGCGGCACGGCCGTTTCTCCGCTGCGGCGATAGAACATGCACCAGCATCCGCGCGCAACCGAGCAACCTTTCGCGTTGAAGATCGCTTCGAGATCGCTCCAACGCTCCGGCGTAAGCGGTCGGACGGTCAATTTCATTTGATCCACCTGCTGGGTCGCCAACCAACACGATATGGCGCGCATGTTGCCACCACAGCTCGATCGGAATCGAGTCGTAACCCGATCGAACCCGAATGCCACCGCCACTCGAACCGGGTAACATCCGCCGCCGTTCAAAAGGAGAGATGCATGAAAACGCTGGTACTGACGCTTTGCCTGACGATCGTATGCGCTGGAACGTATGCCGCGGAGCCCGGCGGCATCATGGTCGGCGCTCCGCCGCCCGCCGCGCAACAGGTGACGCTCGAGAACTGGCTAACGCCGCAGTTCAACGCGTGGTCGTTCCAGCACGTCGAATCGATCATGCCTACCACCACAGTCGACCGCGGCACCGGTGCAGTTAGTGCACTCGACGCGCAGCCTTACGATCTCGGCAAGTTCGAATTCGCCGATCCCACCGGTAAGAAACGCAACGTCGCACAATTCCTCAGCGACCAGCACATCGACGCTCTGGTGCTGTGGTCGAACGGCAAGCTGCGCTACGAGGTGTACCGCAACGGCGAAACCGCGCGCACGCGCCATCTGATGATGTCGGTGACGAAGTCGTTCACCGGCCTGGTGGCAGAACTGCTGATCGCCGAAGGCAAGCTCGACGAAACGAAGTTGGTGACCGACTACGTACCCGAGCTGAAGGGCAGCGCATGGGAAGGTGCAACGCTGCGCGAACTGCTCAACATGGAGATCGGCATCGACTTCACCGAGATCTACGACGATCCCAATTCGTCGATCTATCAGTTCAGCTACGCCGCGGGATTCCGGCCCGTTCCCGGCGGCGTCAGAGCATACCCGTCGCTATATGAGTTCCTGCCGTCGCTGCGCAAGAAGGGCGAGCACGGCAAAGACTTCCACTACGTCACCGCGAATTCCGAGGTGCTCGGTTGGGTTGTAGAAAAGGTCACCGGCAGCGGCTTCGCCCGCTCCTTCGAACAGAGGATCTACACAAAGATCGGTGCCGAACGCGACGCGTTCTATGCCACCGATCCGCACGGCAAGGCTATTGCAGGGGGCGGGCTCAGCGTGACCGCACGCGATGCGTTGCGGTTGGCGGTGATGATGTCGCGCGAAGGCAAGTTCAACGGCCAACAGATCGTTCCAGCCGCGGTGGTTGCGAAGATCGCGGCGGGCAGCACACCGCGGCCGAGTCTCTGGGGCAACGAGAACGGCGGCAAGGACCACTCGTACATGTCGCAGTGGTACATCAACCATTCGAACGGCGTCGTGTCGGCTGCCGGCATTCACGGTCAGACGATCTACTTCCTGCCGAAAAGCGACATCGCGATGGTCACACAATCGTCGTATCCGGATGCGGACGGTGCGTTCTTCGGCGTACTCGACACGTTCTTCGCCGCCGCTGCAAAAGAGCTGAAAGGCAAACCGTAGCGGTCGTCAGCCGACACTCATGAAGCGCAGCAGCATTTCGAGTTGCGCTTCGAGCATCGGTACGCCGGTGTGAATCGCGCGGCCGCGTCGCCGCGCGATTTCGAGCAGCTGCGTCATTTCCGGCGCGACGACGCACTCGGCCACCAGCGCGCTTCGTTCGATCACCGCTTCGTCGAACGGCAGTGCATCGCGGGGCTGCATGCCGAGTGACGTGCCGTTCACTGCGAGGTCGATGCGCGGCATCGATGCCACGTCGGTGCAGAGTCGCACCGAAGGGAAAGCTGCGCCGACGCGCCGCGCAAGTTCGTCCGCTTTCGCCTGCGTTCGATTGACGATGCACAGCGAATTCGCGCCGTGCTTCGCCAGCGCAAACGCAACGGCCGAGGCCGCGCCGCCTGCACCCGCGAGCAGACAGTGCGCCCCGTCGACCCGATGTCCTTCGCGAGCGAGTCCGCCCACGAAGCCTTCGCCGTCGAGAATGGTGCCTACAAGGCTGCAGTCCGCGCGCCTCCGGATCACGTTCACCGCACCGACCAGTCGGGCTTCAGGCGTGAGTTCGTCGAGCAGTTGCACGATCGCCGTCTTGTGCGGCATCGAGACGATAGCGCCGCCGAAACTCTGCAGATGATGGAGCGCAGCGACAAACTCGGCGAGATCGCCGGCAGCGACGCGCATCGGCGCGAGCACGTATTCGTCGGCCCGGCCCCATCGCTCCAGCAGTGCATTCGCCATTGCGGGACTGCGCGCGTGAATCAGCGGATCGGCGATCAATCCGAGTAACGTGGTTGCGCCGGTGATCGGCATGCTTCCCCTCGTTTGGTCCGTCAGGAGCGCGCGGGAGGATACACGACCTCGTCGTCGGCAATTCGCTCACCGACGATGATGTACCTGAACGGCTCGGTACCGGTGTTATCGAGGTAGTGCGCTTCAGCCTGTCCCGCCGGAAAGCAGACGAAGCTGCCGGCGCGCAACTCGAACTGCTGCGCGCCGAGATGCAACGTCGCGCATCCGCTCAGTACATACAGGTGCTCTTCTTCCTGCTTGTGCCAATGCGCCGGCTTCGTATTGGAACCCGGCGGCAGTTCGAGAAATCCCACACCCACTTTCGACGCACCGCCGTAGTCCCCGAGCGCCTTGCCGCGAATCTCCCGGTCGGTACCGGCGTACCACGTCTCGAACGGAAGGTCAGAAATGTGCACCGGACGTTTCACGGCAGCCCCTCGATCGGATCGTCTCCCTAACGCGCGGCTGCTCGCATCTCAATCGCCATGTCCTCGTTCGCGCGCTTGATGACGTAGTGGCGGATGTTGTCGATCTGCGCCGGCGTGAAGTTCGCCGACCAGCCGACCATGCCGACGTCTTTCAAAACTCCGTCGTGCACGATCTGCTGCCAGAGCTTTGGATTGTTGAGCGTCGCCGAGTGGCGCAGATCCTTGACGAGCACGCCCGCCACCGCGGCATCGCCGTGGCAGACGGAACAGCTGTTGGCAAAGATGTACGCACCGTCTGCGACCTGCTCCGGTGTGCCCGTCACAGGCGGCGGATCGAGCACGGCCTGTGTTTGTTTCACGAGCTCTGGCAGCGTCGCAGTGCCGTCCAGCTTGAAGACGAGCATGCGGCTCACATTTCGCACGGGGCCCGACTTGCTCGCGAGGACACCGGCGAAGAGATCCCACACGCCGCCCCATCCCGCGAGTACTGCGACGTACTGTGTGCCGTCGACCGCATAGGTGATCGGGCCCGCGACGACGCCCGTTTGCGCCGCGAACTTCCACAGCAACTTGCCCGCATCGGCCGAGTAGGCGCGGAACTCACCGCCCGCCGTGCCCTGAAAGACCAGATTACCCGCCGTCGACAACGTGCCGCCGTTGATGGGGCCGGGGTAATCGACGGTCCAGCGCGGCTTGCGCGCAACGGGATCCCACGCGACGAGCGCGCCGGTCGTCTTGGTGAGCCACGATTCGCGCACGGCGGGATCGGCCGGCATGGCGCCCGCACTGAAGTCGACGCCGAGCTGCGCGCCCACCTTGCCGGGCTTCCAATCCTTGCCCACCGTCATGAAGGTACCGGCGGCCTCGTTCTTCGGGATGTACACGAGCCCGGTCTTCGGGCTGTACGACATCGGATGCCAGGTGTGCGCACCCGTCGCGCTCGGCAGGCTGGTGAACGGTTTGCCTGTAATGTCGTATTTCGCCTCGGGATTGACGTTCGGGCGACCGGTGACGGGGTCGAGCCCCGACGCCCAGTTCACCGTTGCGAACGCAGTGCCCGAGATGAACTTGCCGGTCTTCGCATCGAGCACGTAGAAGAAGCCGTTCTTCGGGGCGTGCAGCACGACGCGCCGCGGTTTGCCGTCGATGTCGAGGGTCGCGGCGATGATCTGCTGGTTCGAATCGAAATCCCAGCGATCCTCCGGCGTTTCCTGATAGTGCCAGACGTATTCGCCGGTGTCGGCTCGGATCGCGACGATGGACGCGGTGTAGAGATTGTCGCCTTCCTCCGTGTTGCGTACGGCGGGATTCCAGGGTTCAGCATTCGCGGTGCCGAAATAGATGAGATCGGTCTCGGGGTCGTACGTTGTCGAATCCCACACCGTGCCTCCGCCGCCGTACTTCCACCACTCGCCGCTCCAGGTCTTCGCCGCTTTCTCGAGATGTTTGCCCTCGAACGGTTTCGACGGATCGCCCGGCACGGTGTAGAAGCGCCACGCTTCCTTGCCGCTCTCGGCGTTGAAGGCCGCGATGTAGCCGCGCGTGAAATACTCCGACCCGGCCGCACCGATAACGACCTTGCCCTTCACGATGCGCGGCGCACCGGTGATCGCCATGTGCGATCCCTCGGGAATGCTGCGCACGTCCCACACGACTTTGCCCGTCGCGGCGTCGAGCGCCACCACGTGGCCCGCGAGCGTACCGACGAAGACCTTGCCCTTGTACACGGCGACACCGCGATTGACGGCGTCGCAGCACACATCGACGAGCTTCTCGCGCGGAACCTGCGGGTCGTACGACCAGAGGAGCTTGCCCGTCGCGGCGTCGAAGGCTTTGACGATCGACCACGCGGTCGACACGTACATGACGCCGTCGACCACGATGGGCGTTGCTTCCTGGCCCCGCGCTGTCTCGAGATCGTGCGACCAGTGCAGCCCGAGCCTCGCGACGTTGGCGTCGTTGATGGACGCCAGCGGTGAGAAACGTTGCTCGTCGTATGTGCGGCCGTACGTGAGCCAGTTCGCGCCATCGTCGGCGGCATCGAGCAGCCGCTTGTCGTCGACGTTCGCAGCCTTGTGGCCGGACGCGGCGAGGGCGTGCGCGGCGAGCGCGGCCACACAGACGGACACAATCAGACCCGAAGTCAGCTTCGACAACATCACGGTGATCCCTCCCCAAGGGTGTGCCGGCGCGATGAATCGGCCGGTGATCCGATCGTGGGGCCAAAGCATCGACTTGTCGAGATGCGGCGGGCGTCCGGGCGACCTGCGAGGCCGTGTTAGAGTGCCGCGCACCTCAACACAACAGTTCAGGATCGCCATGCGCAAACCTCTACGCCTTCGTTGGCTCTGCAGCCTTACGGCGAGCCTGATGGCGCTCGGACTCGTTGCAGCCTGCTCTGAGCAGGAGCCGCCGGCCAGTGCCGCGCAAACGTCTTCGAACTCACCCGCCGACCCGGTGGCTGCCCGCGCGCACGTCGAATTCAACAATGTTGTCGCCGGCTGGGTGAGCTCCGGTTTGCGCGTCGCGAAGGGCGATGAGGTCGCGATCTTCGCGGATGGCAAGATGGAGGCGATGGGCCTCGTGCTCGAGCCGCGCTTCCTGCTCTGGTATCGCATAGGCGAGGATGGCGATGCGACGAGCGTCGTCTTCAACCAGGACACGTTCATCGCACCTGTGGACGGCGAGGTCTTCCTGACGCTGAGGCCACTGGGGCTGTACTGGTCCGATCGCCGCGGCACGTATCCCGCAGGCTTCAGCGACGCGCCCGCGGTGCCTGTCGACGTCAAGGTCGACCTCCTTCGTTTCGATGGCACGGCTGCGAGCGGACTGTCGGTGCTCGCGAGCGCTGGGGACGCCGCGGCGAAGGCGGCGCTCGAGAGCACTGCAGCGCGTAAGCGTCTGCCCGCCGGCTTCGAGTCGCTGTGGTTTCTCGGACGTGGCAACGTGTGGGCGACGGTGCGAGCGACGGTCGACCGGGCATCACCGCCGAGACCAACGACGACGCCGACATCGTCAAGAAGGTGGTCGACTTCCCGCTCACGCCCAATTCCGAGATCACGTTCGACTGGCGTTACGACGCCGTGCCGGCGCTGGGGCCGGAGACGGAGCAACAGTTCCACGACTACGTCAGCATCGCCGTCGAGCTCGACAACGGCCAGGATCTGACCTGGCTGCGCTCATCGCACCTCGACGCCGGCACGCACTTCCATTGCCCGCTGGCGTGGTGGGACACGCGCGAAACGCACTACGTGCTGCAAGGTGCGGAAGCGCCGCTCGGTGAGTGGACGACTCACACGCGCAACGTGCTCGCCGACTATGCCACCGCGGTCGGCGGCGCGCCGCCGACGCGCATCGTGGGTGTGTGGTTCATCGGCAACAGCCTGTTCGGTCGACAGCGCGCCGCCGCGAGCTTTGCGGACGTGGTAATCGTGGACGGCGATCAACGGGTGACGGTCTTCTGAAGGTCGCCGTGACGACGCGGGCGCAGCAAACCTGACAGTCCCGCGGCAGGCGCCTCCTTCACGTGCATCTACACATGCTGGCGCTTTGCAGCATCCACGCTAACGAGCACGGCAAGCTGCGTTCAACCGCTCGCTTCGCGCATCGCACTACCCATCACCGTTTCGATCACGTGACGCGTCATCGCCTGTGCCAGTTCGTGCTCACCGATGAACACTTCGCCGGCGTTTTCCGCGCGCAGCAGCCGTGCTTCTTCGTCGCTATGCGTGCGCACCACCGTGCGCACATTCGGCTTCAACGTGCGTGCGATTTCGATCATCTTGCGCGCGCTGAACGTATCCGGAATCGCGATTACCAACGTATGCGCGCGCGCGATGTGAGCCTGAATCAGCACTTCCGGTTCGGACGCGTCGCCCGATACGGCGGGGATGTTGCTGCGACGCAACTGCTCGACGAGTTCGCGATTCTGCTCGGCGACCACCACCGAGATGCGTTGCGCCAGCAACGCTTCTGCAATCCGCTGCCCGACCCGACCGTAGCCCACGATCACCACGTGGTTGGTGAGCAAGTTCTGGTTCACCGTCATCGGCAATTCGGCCAGCGGATCGTCGCGTCGTTCCATCGCGCGCGCGACGTCCGATCGCGCCCTGATCCATCGCTGCACCGGTTCGATGGCATTGAACATCAAGGGATTCAACGCGATCGATATCAGCGCGCCCGCCAGAATGATGCTCTGCCCCTCTAACGGCAGCAGTTTCAGCGATACGCCGAGGCTCGCCAGAATGAACGAGAATTCGCCGATCTGCGCGAGACTCGCCGACACCGTAAGCGCGGTATTGAGCGGATAGCGGAACGCCAGCACGAGCAGGAACGCAGCCAGCGTTTTGCCGATCATGATGATCGCTACCACCACGAGGATGTGCACAGGCTCGCGCACCAGCATCGCGGGGTCGAACAACATGCCGACCGACACGAAGAACAACACGGAGAACGCATCGCGCAGCGGCAGGGACTCGTCGGCCGCGCGACGGCTGAGCGACGATTCGCGCAGCACCATGCCCGCGAAGAAGGCGCCGAGCGCGAACGACACGCCGAAGATTGCCGCCGAGCCGTACGCAATGCCTACCGCCGCCGCGATCACGCACAGCGTGAACAACTCGCGCGACCCGGTGCGCGCCACCTGCCACAACATCCACGGGAACACGCGCCGCCCGACGATCAGCATGAATGCGATGAACAGCGCCACTTTGCCGAGCGTCACCCCGAACGCGGTCAACACCTCGCCGTTGCTCATTTCTGCGGTTTCGGCACCGTCGCCACCAAGCCATCCCGACAGCGCCGGCAACAGCACCAGCACCAGCACCATCACGAGGTCTTCCACCACCAGCCAGCCGATGGCGATGTGACCGTTCAGCGATTCGAGCTGGCCGCGGCTTTCGAGCGCGCGCAGCAGCACCACGGTGCTCGCAACCGACAACGCGAGGCCGAACACCAGACTGGCGCCGAGGGGCCAGCCCCACCATGTGGCCGTTAGCGCGCCGAGCGCAGTTGCCACGGCGATCTGCAGAACAGCACCGGGTAACGCAATCCGCTTCACCTCGAGCAGATCTTTCATGGAAAAGTGCAGGCCTACACCGAACATCAGCAACATCACGCCGATCTCGGAGAGCTGCTGCGCCAGATTGATGTCGGCAACGAAACCGGGCGTTGCCGGGCCGATGACGATGCCGGCTATCAGGTAGCCAACGAGTGCGGGCAGGCGCAGCCGAACCGCAATCAGCCCCAGCACCAACCCCAGCCCAAGCGCGGCCGCAATGGTCGTGATCAGCGTGACGTTGTGATCCATCAGGCGGCACCGGCCGCGAGTTCGCGCGTCAGGTCCGCCGCCGGAATCTCACGGAATCCCGTGGGATTCTGGCCACACCACAACGGCGAGAAGTCGCCGCTGCCATGCGCCTCGGCCTTCGCGCGGATCGGTGCAAGCGCAGCACCCGCCAACGGGAACGCAGGCACCGATGCGGACATCGGACCCTGCTCGCGAACGATGCGATTCACGATGCCGCGTGCCGGGCGCCCGGTGAACACGTTCGTGAGCGCCGTGTGCCGCGCTGCGTTGCTC
>JBGSNQ010000004.1:0-8989 GCA_041739525.1 Pseudomonadales bacterium
CGGCACCGCGATGTCGCGCAGGTAGTCGATGCCGCCCATCCACGTCAGCGTGCCGTCGGCGAGACGACCGCACAGCCGCAGCATCGCAGGCCCCAGCGCGGCGACGATCACCGGCGGTTTCTTTGCACCGGCCACCGACACCTGCGTGTTCACGGTGTACTCCGTGCCGCTGTGCTGCACCCGTTCGCCCTGCAGCAGACCGTTCAGAATCGTCAGGTAGTCGCGCATGTGCGGAATGGGCTTCGAGTAGTCCATACCGAGGTTGTCTTCGATGAAGAAGCGGTGACTGAGACCGATGCCCAACGCGAGACGATTGTGTGTTGCGTCCTGCACCGTGAGCGCCTGCGCCGCAAGCGCCATGGGATGACGCGGATAAGTGGGCACCACCGCAGTACCGAGTTCGATGGTGCGCGTCTCGCGCCCGGCGAGTGCGAGCGACATCAATGCGTCGATCGTGTTGACCTGTGGCAACCACACCGAGGCAAACCCCGCTGCTTCGGCCGCGGCGGCGCGTTCGCTGAGCGTATGTGTGCCGCACGGATCGCCCGGCATCGACAGCATCGTTCCAAGTCGCATATCGAACTCCTGCTCTTGTTTGAGGTGTCAGCCGAGTCCGGCCGCCTTGCTGACCTCATCGATGAAGGTGCGTTCCTTCTCGCTCACGCGCACACCGCCGATGCCGAGAAAACCGCCTTCCTTGGCCGCGTTGGCGGCGTCCTCGGCGACGGCCAGCAGCATTTTGCGATAGGCATCCGCTTCGACGGGCGACGCCTTCGCGGCGATCACCGCAGTCGCGGATTTCACGCGTTCGAGCGCGGCGAGTCTGAAACTCTGCATCTGTTGTTCACGGGTGCCCCGGCCCACCAACGCGTCGACATCCGGTACGCCGGGAATGCTGCGATCGGCGGCGAGTGCCGCGAACAGCTCGAGGCGGTTGTTCGAGTGCAGCGTCGCCATCGTGCGGTTCGCGCCCGCCACCACCTCTTTGATCGACGCAAAGAGTCCGGAGGGATCTGCAGCGGAAATTCCCACCGACACGAACGAGGGGGCGATGCGCAGCAGCGTCCATTCGTCAGATGTGAAAGTGTCCTTTGTCGCCATGTCGCCGGATCTGCTCAGTCGGATTGAATGCGGGTACCGCGCGGAACCAGTTTATGGCGCGAGATCTTCCACTCACCGTCGATACGACGCATTTCGCTCTCGTAAGTGGCCCACAGCGTCAGCGTGGTGTTCGGTTTGTCCTTCATATAGTGCAGCGCCTGCACGTCGGTGCGGCAGTGTGCGGTGTTACCGTTTACCGTCGCGAGTTGCGGACCGAGCATGTGTTGTGTCGCGCCGTATTGCGAAAGTGCCTGCTCGACGAACGCAAGCCACGCGGCGGCGCCGCGAACTTCTTCACGTGCGAATCCGACGATCTGAACGTCGTCGGCGAATACCGACCGGTACAGCGCCATGTCGCGCTCGTCCACGCCCTTCGCGTATTTCAGCATCACGTCCATCAACGCGATTCGATCGGCGACCATTTGCAGTTGCGACGTCTGGTTCATGCGCTTCCTCTTTTCGTTCGTGCGGCCACCGGCCAAGATGGGCGCACAGGATAACCACTGACGGAAGAGAGCGCATGCCTGCAACTCGCACGATCAAGCTCGCCGACGGTCGCGACGCCGGTTTCGTCGACTACGGTCCCGCTACGGGCGTTCCGGTGTTGTGGTGCCGCGGTGGCCCCGGTAGTCGCATGGAGCCCGCCGCGTTTGCGCCCGCTGCGGCGGGACTTCGGCTGATCGGAATCGATCGCGCCGGGTATGGACGTTTCACACCGAAACCCGGGCGCGTCGCCTAACATGGTCGTGCCGGGCGGAAAGCTGCAGATAGTGCCGGCGCTCGGCCACTTCAGCATTGCCGGTCAGCTTCTGCCTGTTCTGAAATCGCTGCAGCTGCGTTAACAACTCTCAACAAGGAAACAACGGTGTTCAAGCGTGTACTGATCGCCAACCGCGGCGAAATTGCCATTCGAATTGCACGCGCCGCCGCGGCGCTGGGTGTGGATTCCGTCGCCGTGTATGCCGCGGTGGACGCGTTGTCGTTGCATACACGAGTTGCCACCGCGTCGCATCTGCTTGCCGGCGACGGCGTGCGCGCCTATCTCGATGTAGAGGCGATGGTCGCGGCCGCTGTGGCAACCGGTTGCGATTGTGTGCACCCGGGTTACGGTTTTCTCGCCGAGAACGCCGCGTTCGCGGAAGCGTGCAATGCCGCCGGCATCGCGTTCATCGGGCCGAAGCGGGCTGCGATCGAGCTGTTCGGCGACAAGGTGAAGGCACGCGCGCTGGCGCAATCGCTCGATATTCCGGTGGTGCCCGGCAGTGCGGCGCCATTGCGTTCGGCCGATGAAGCAATCGCGGTGGCGCGCGACCTGGGTTATCCGGTGATGTTAAAGGCCGCGGCGGGCGGCGGTGGTCGCGGTATGCGCGCCGTCGCCACTGCCAACGACATGCCTGAGGCGCTGGCGCGATGCCAGAGCGAAGCCGAAGCGGCATTCGGCGACAGCGCCGTGTTCGTGGAAAAACTCGTCGCCCGGCCGCGCCACATCGAGGTGCAGATACTCGCCGACTCCAAAGGCAACGTCGTGCACCTGCACGAACGCGATTGTTCGGTGCAGTTGCGCAATCAGAAAGTGATCGAGATCGCGCCGGCGCCGGGGCTGGACCCCGCGCTGCGCGAGCGCCTTCTCGCGGCGGCGGTGAAACTGGTGCACGCATCCGGCTACGTGAATGCCGGTACGGTCGAGTTCCTCGTTTTGCCTGGCGCCGAGTTCTTCTTCATCGAATGTAACCCGCGTATCCAGGTGGAACACACCATTACCGAGCAGATAACCGGGATAGATCTGGTGGAGGCGCAGTTCCGGATCGCGGCCGGCGCCTCATTGACATCGTTGGGGATCGGCGACCAGCGTGCAGTCGGATTACCGCGCGGCTTTGCCGTGCAGTTGCGCATCGTCGCGCAGGGCGTCGGCACGTTGACTGCCTATAAGGAACCATCTGGTCCCGGCGTGCGCGTGGACGCGTGCGGGTATCTCGGTTACACGCCGCCGCCGCAGTTCGATCCGCTGCTCGCAAAGCTGATCGGCCAATCGAATTCGTCCGGCTCGTTCGAGTCTGCCGTAGATCGCAGCGTGCGTGCGCTGGCGGAGTTCCACATCGCGGGTTTGCCCACTAACGTGGCGCAGTTGCGTGCGATTCTCACGGATGCGACGTTTCGCGCGGGTGACGCGCGCACGTCGCTGCTCGTCGAAAATCCCGCGTTGATGCAGCCTTCGGCACCGGTGTCGGGTAACACCGGCGCACTCGCACTGCTCGATGAGCAAGCCACCGCCATCGGCAGTGGCGTTGCGAAGCGAGCACCGGTTGCGCCCGCGGCCCCCCGACTGTCCGTTGAAGACGGTCAACGCGGCGTGGAAACACCGATGGCTGGAAGTGTGCTCGAAGTGAACGTTGCAGAAGGCGCCGTCGTCGCAGCAGGTGAAACGCTCGCAATCATCACGGCGATGAAGATGGAAACCGCGGTGACCGCACCGTGCGCGGGCACCGTGATGCAAGTGCAGCGCTTGAGCGCAGGTGATGCGGTGACGATGGGCCAGGTGATCGCCGTGATTGCACCTTCCCAAACGAATGGTGCGACTGCGCCATCGCGTCTCAGCGGTGAAAACACGTGGGCGCCGCTGCTCGCGGAAGTGAGCGCTTTGCAGAACATCGCGCATGCGCGTTTTGCGAGCGACTCGCGCGACCCCGGTGTAGTGCGGCAGCGCAGCCGCGGCAAGCTCACGTGCCGTGAACGCATCGCGCTGTTGCTGGACGAGGGAACGTTCCGCGAAGTCGGCAGCCTTGCCGGATTCGCGTCGTACGACGACGAAGGCGCGGTGGCAGATTTCACGCCTGCGAACCATGTCGGCGGCTGGGGCAAGATCGACGGCCGCGAGAGCATCGTCTGTGCCGACGACTTCACGTCGCGCGGCGGCCATGCGGACGGCGCCATCGGTGCAAAGAGCGGCCATCTCGACCGCTTGTCCATCGAATTGCGCATCCCCTCGGTGCGGTTGTTGGATGGATCGTCCGGGGGCGGCAGCGTGGCCGCCATGGTTCCGCAGCAGCAGAAGTCGGGCGAGAGCGAAGCGAAGGAGAGCACCGGCGCGATCAAAGCGGGGCGCCCGCGCGTTACCGGCGGCGGCGGTTCGTTTCTGCCGGGCCACCTCGGTAGCGCCATGTACACCGAGCAGCTGTGCACCGTGCCGGTGGTGAACATGCTGCTCGGCAGCGTCGTCGGCATCGGCGCCGCGAAGGCGGTGCTCGGTCACTTCTCGGTGATGGTGCGCGACATCGCGCAACTGTTCGTCGCAGGTCCCCCGGTGGTGAGCCATGCGATGGGTTATGAAATCACCAAGGAAGACCTCGGCGGCTGGCACATCCACTGCAAGAACGGTTCGGTCGACAACCTCGCAGAGTCGGAAGAAGAAGCGGCCGCGATGACGAAGCAGTTCCTGTCGTACCTGCCGTCGAGCGTGTATGAAGCGCCGCCCGTGCTGGCGCCGGATCCGGCCGATCCGCCCGATCGCCGCGACGACGAACTGTTCACGCTGATTCCGCGCAAACGCACTACGACGTTCGACATGCGCCGCGCGATCCGATTGATGGCCGACGCCGAATCGTTCTTCGAAATCGGTCCGCTATGGGGCACCGACCAGATCGTCGGCTTCGTGCGCTTCAACGGCCATCCGCTCGGTGTGATCGCGAGCGACAGCCGGCACGTCAACGGCGGCGCGTTGACCGCCGACGGCTGCGACAAACTGAAGCGCCATCTCGACCTGTGCGATCTGTTCCACGTGCCGGTGCTGAGCCTCATCGACAATCCGGGTTTCGCAGTGGGGCTCGAACACGAGATTGCGGGAACGATCCGCAAAGGCGGCGAGTGGATGGTGGCGTTTGCGCAGGTGAAGGTGCCGATCTTCTCGGTGTTGATGCGGCGCAGCTTCGGTGTGGCGGGCAACAACTTCGCAACGCCGTTGGGACGCGCGTCGGTTCGTGTTGCGTGGCCGGCCGCCGACGTCGGCGGCATTCCGCCGGAAGGCGGCATAGAAGCTGCGTATAAGCGTCAGCTGGCTGAGGCAGCCGACCCTGCTGCGCTGCGCGCCGAGATCAACGCGCGTATCGAGAGCGCGCGTGGTCCTATCGGGCCGCTAAACCGGTTCCAGATCGAAGAGATGATCGATCCGCGCGACACGCGCCGGCTCGTATGCGAATGGGTGGAAAACGCTTATCGCATCGTGCGGCAGCCGGCGGGGCTTGTGTCGAGGGCGCTGCAGTTTCGACCCTAAAACGCCGAGCGTTGTCATGCAGCCGCCTCGTCATGGCGGCTGTGTGCGCGTTGAACACTGCACTCGCGTCTGCCGACGCGCCGGCCGGCTGCGTAGACTTGTCGCCTTTTGCCGCTGACGAGACCGCGCTGGCGCACTTTTCCTTCGACGATGTGTCGGAACACCAGCCGCCTGCGCCGTTCGAACGAAGCCGGACGTACGTTACGGGCGATGTGCGCATCGTCGTGCAGCCGATCTTCGACCAGGCGAATCCGGCCGAAAACAATGCCATGTACCGGCTGGCGGATCGCCTGCATGCAGACACGCGGCAATCGACGATTCAGGCAGCAATTCTGTTTCGCAGCGGTCAATCCGTAACGTGGTCCGCGATGCAGGAGAGCGAGCGCATCTTGCGCGCAAAGCCGTATCTCTATGACGCGCGCATCCTGCCGCGCCGACTCTGCGGTGACCGGATCGACG
Organism: Pseudomonadales bacterium; assembly: GCA_041739525.1. Taxonomy (GTDB): domain Bacteria; phylum Pseudomonadota; class Gammaproteobacteria; order Pseudomonadales; family Azotimanducaceae; genus DATJGR01. Next base: position 5,828 of record JBGSNQ010000004.1, read on the forward strand.
TGGATGTGGTGGTGCGAGACGTGTGGACACTGCTGCCCGATGCCGACTTTTCCCGATCGGGCGGAGACAATGCGTACAGCTATGGCTTGACCGATGCGAACGTCGCGGGCACCGGTCGCACGTTGTCGTTGTTCTACGAGAAGGATGCGGACCGCGATGGAACGGGAATTTACTATCTGGACCCGAACGTTCGCGGATCGCGCATCGCGCTCGAGACACGTTACGAGAACAACAGCGACGGTTCGCGTCGCGCGGTCGATATAGGCCAGCCGTTCTATGCGATCGACGCGAGGTATGCGTTCGATGTGCGCGGAGAGAAGATCGACCAGGAACAGGGACTATACGTGCTCGGGGACAAGTTCGCGGAGTTCGCGCAGGATTTTCGCCGCGCCGACGTGAGCGGCGGCTTCTCCAACGGTCAAAAGGAGGGGCAGGTGTGGCGGTGGCTCGGCGGCTACACGTACGAAAAACGTACCTTCTCGCCCGCGGCCGAAGGTGTTCCGCCGGACCCCTTTCCCGAAGAGCGGAAGTTCGGCTATCCATGGCTTGGCTTCGAGAGCGTCGAGGATCGGTTCGACACGTCGTTCGACGTCGACCGAATCCATCGCATCGAAGATCTGAACATGGGTCGGCGTTACTCGATGTCGCTTGGCTATTCGACGGCTGCGTTCGGGGGCGACGATCAGGATCGTCTCGTGTTCCGCAGCGAGTATCGCGATGGCCAACGGTACGGCGACAAACATCTGTTGTTCTACGGTGCGCAGATGGAGGGCTACTACAACTTCTCCACGAATCGCTCCGAACAAGTGATTGCGCGAGCATCCGCGGCGTATCGGCAACAGCAAACGGGCCGGTTCAGTCTCGCTGGAACTCTGGAGGCGGCGGCGGTGCGCAACCTTCCCACCGACATGCAGCTGCTCGGCGGCGGTGATACGGGGCTGCGCGGCTACCCGAGCCGCTATCAGTGGGGCAACCGCAGCTGGCTTGCGAGCATCGAACAACGCTACTTCAGCGACGTGTATTTCGCGCGCATCGTCCGGGTCGGCGTAGCTGCGTTCTTCGACGCAGGCCGCACGTGGTTCGCAGGCTCAAGTGGTGCGGGTTACGACACGCTCGCCGACGTAGGGTTCGGGTTCAGATTCGAGTCGACGCGAACGCGCCAGGATCGTGTGCTTCACCTCGACTTCGCATTTCCGTTGGTCGACGGACCGGATGTTCAGTCGATGCAGATCCTGCTCGTGGTCAAGGAACGGCTGTGATCGAGCTGTGACTGAGTGACCAGCGTTACCCGGGGCCGCCGGCGGCAGGCGTGTTCGGCGGCAACGGCGATTCAGGTGTGGCCGGTTGTGGCGGTTCTTCAGGTGTCGCTGCCCCCGACGTCGGCGCGAACAGCCTCGTCACGCGGTCGTTGAAGTCCGGTGGAAATGTCCAGTAGCGGCTTCCGCGGTCGCTCGTTTGAGCGGTCAAGCCGCGCCGCTGCGGTTCGGCGTTGAGCAGCAACAGCCCGAGCAGGTCGCTGCTGACCCAGGGGTCTTCGTACCAGAACGCATGCGAACCGCGGGGGAGCTTCGGAATGGCGCTCGGGTCTACCTTGATCAGGTCGAACCCGAGGCTTTGCGAAGCGTCGAGCAGGAAGCGCGACTGTTCGTCATCGAGTTCGGTCCGGTCGAGGCTGCCGATCCGCGAGGCGCGATGCACGATCGCGGCGAATCGGAGCGCCGAGTCGTTGAGATTCGCCGCGTTGCTGACGCGATTCACGAGATCCACGTATTGGGCGAGGTCGTCGATGAACTGCCGCGTGCCGACGTCTGCCGCCGCGAAGTAGATGTGATTCAAGCGCAGGCGCTCGCGCAACTGCGGGCGTGTTTCGCCCGGTCGCGCGGAATTGCCCAGTAGCGCCAGGCCCGGGCTGACGACCTGCGCGCCGGCGCTGTAGGCCAGTACATCGATCGCCGAAACGTTCGTGTGTTCAGTCAGCAGTTCGATCAACCGCGCAAACGGCTCGACCGACGCCTTCGCACTACTCACGTCGGTGAGGTAGCGCAGGATCGAGCCCGCAGAGGGCCACACGAACGCCAACACCGCAATGCGCCGGCCCGTGAAGTGACGCAGCTGCGCCGCCTGGGCAGTCGCGCGCGACATCGTGTTGTTGGAACCGTGGACGTAGATCACGAGTTCGTTGTTGTCGGTGGCTGCCAGCACCTTGTCGATCAGGTAAAAGAAAGCTTGCGCGTCGGGAGAGTTCGCAACGTTGTCCGTCTGCCCCAGCGATGCGATCGGCTCGAGCCAGTCGAGCTTCACGATCGGGCGCTTGTCCGGGTCGTCGCTGGTGGAGAGCCGGTGCAGGGTGTCCCAGTCGAGATCGTCATCGCCGATGCGCACGTGCGCGACGCCCATGCGCAGCCGATCGCTCGGAAGAATCGTGTGGATGGGTTCGGGCTTCTCGACGATTGCGCCGCGGTTGGTGACGTAGAGGATCGGCACGTCGGTGCTGTGCGCCTTCGTGTCGGCTGTCTGGAACGGGTCGACCTCGCCGGTTCGAAATGTCACGGGTGTGGGCATCAGCCGTACGGGCGAAGCGCAGCCAGCAAGAAGCGCCGTTACGAGCACGGCTGCGAGGCCTGCGAGGACTCGGCGGGTGCAGCCGCGAGCCGAACGCGCGGGAGTCGGGTTCTTCAGGAAGGGTTTCAGCGACAAAGATCGAACCGGCGGCACTTCATTTCGCATGATTTCGCATAGCCCCAGTTTGGCTTGGCTTGCACGTCGCAAGCAAACGAGCGCCTGTGATGAGAACGTCAGGAGGCGTTGTCGTGCAATCTTGCGCAACGGCAATCCCATCGAAGCTGGTATTCTGCGCACGCGGGAGGGATGGCGGCGAATGGCGGCAGGAGGAATCCGTTAGGCGTTGCTGATGCGCGCGCGCTGCGAGCCTATCTCGATACGTGAACCTGACTACACCTGAACTCCCGAACATCGAATTTGCAGGGGCAACAACAATGAACGTACGCGGACTTCTTCTTCGATCGATCGTGCTCGCCGGGGCCGTGCTCGCAACGGCGCACGCAAGCGCAAGTACCGTGAGCTTCGGCCGCATCACCGCGGTGCGAGGGGTGGACCTTCAGAACCAGGGCGCGCAGACCGCCGGCGCACTCGTCGGTGGCG
>JBGSNQ010000037.1:0-4841 GCA_041739525.1 Pseudomonadales bacterium
ATCGTTCGGCGCCGAACTTGCGCCGCTGCTGCTGGTGCTGTTGGCGCTGCGGCGCCGATCGACCCGCGTATGACGCGCGCACCTCGGTTCATTCAGGCGTTGCTGCTGGCTGCACTTGCGGGCGGATGCCAAACGCACGCAGCCACGTGCAACGGCGATCCTGCGATCGCCAAAGCCGAAGCCGAATGGAAAGCGCGGCATCTATCCGACTATCGCTTCGTATGGCAGCAGCAGTGCTTCTGCCTGGTGGACGCCGTGCAGCCGATGCTGGTGACTGTGCGGCACGGTGAAATCGTCAGCGCTACGGACGTTAAGGGTGTTGCCGTATCGGATGATCTGCGCGCCGATCTGCTCACCATCGACGCTCTATACGAACGAATCGACCAGATGCAATGCAAGGCGGACGAAGTTCGTTTCACCTCTTCGGGCGGCGGCGTGCCGCTGAAGGTATTCATCGATCCAAGCCGCCAGGCTGCCGACGAAGAGTTCGAGGTGAACGTCAGCGAGTTCTCGGAGCTCGCACCCTCGCCCTGATCGCCTCGACCGAGTCCGTCACGCCGGATCGCGCAGCCGCGCTTCGTCCGGATACCGCCGCAACAATTCCTCGTGCCTGCGCGCCAGTCCACCGCAGTAGCTCAGCGACATGATCTCCACTCCCGGCTCCGGCTGCATCTGCGGAACCGCCACGTTCCTGCACAGGTCGCGCCCCGCCAGATAGCTGCGCACCTCACTCGGCTCGTCTGCGGCGCGCGCTTCGAACGCCTCGTGCAGGCGCTCCGCGAACGTTACGTGCCGTCCGAAGCAGTCGCCGGCACCTTCGAGCCACTGCGGTTCCGTTCCGTCCTCGTAGAGGCACAACGTAACGGCAACGCGCGTTTCGTCGCCGCGGCCGGCTGCGTTGAGATCTTCACTGAACATGATCGCGGAGTCTTCGTTGTCGATGTGATAGCGCGGGTGCATCACCTTGGACGGTGCGGAAGCCCACGCAAGCGCAGCCTGCCGAAAGCCGCCGTCATCCGGCCCCAGGCGTGTATAGATGAAATAGGTTTCGTCGCCGCGCGTCTCACCTACCTTGCTGCTGCCGTGCCGGAACGGTTGTTCCGCACTCGACTGCGGCCAGGCCATCGCCAGCGGCAAAGCACACGGCAGAAAAGTGAGCGCGATTGTCAACGCATCTGCGCGAAGGAGCGGCAGTTCCGCGCGCACGACGCTGAATGCGAGCCCGAGCGCACCGTCGCACACCAGGAACAGGCCTAGCGGATTTTCCTGCCACAGGCCGCCGACCACCGTCGAGTGGGTCTGCCACGCCAGCAGGACTTCGGAAAGATCGAGCAGCCACAGCACCCCGACCAGCGTGATTCCGACAAGTGCCGCGCGCATCCGGCTGGCCTGAATGCCGCCCATCGACGGCATTCGCGCCACCGCGAGTCCGCAGAACAGAAACGACGGAACGTGCAGCGTGCCGCCGGCGACCGGAATCGGAATCAGATAATCGACCAGTGCGCTGCCGCTGCCCCATATTCCTTCCCAGCCGAGCGCACCGGCAATCAGCGCCGGCAGCGGCCAGGCAATCAGGGTCCACACGAGGAAACGCTGTTTCGACATGCGAAGGACACTACAACAACTCGCCGCCGGCCCGTAGAAATGTGCTGCGCCATGTCGAATCGTTCGCGTACCGTTCGACTACCCGGCACCAATTTCCGTTAGTGCCGACTGGGAGCAAGCGAGATGCGCTACGTCTGCTTGGTGTATTTCGAAGAGCGTGCGTTGCGATCGCTCGATACCGATGCAAAGCACGCGCTCGATCGAGACTCGATGGCATACGACGCGGAGCTGCAGGAGCGCGGTCACCTCGTCGTAGCGCATGCGTTGCAGAGTGTGACGGCCGCCATGTCGATCCGCGTGCGTGACGCGCGCATGTCCGCAACCGACGGTCCGTTCATGGAAACGAAAGAAGCGCTCGGCGGTTTCGTTCTGATCGACGCACGCGACCTGAACGAGGCCGTACAAATCGCCTCGAAGATTCCGTTGGCGAAGCTGGGCACCGTGGAGGTACGCCCGATCATGCAAATTGCAACCACTTCCCGATGAAGCACGACGCCCTCGAGGCCGTGTATCGCTCGCACGGGCGGCGCGTGCTCGCGACGTTGATCCGCCTGCTCGGCGATTTCGATGCCGCCGAGGAAGCGCTGCACGATGCATGCGCAGCGGCGGCAGAACGCTGGCCGGTCGACGGCGAGCCGAACAACCCCTACGCGTGGCTCGTATCCGCCGGCCGTTTCAAGACGATCGATCGCTGGCGGCGTAACGCACGTCTCGACGCGGCGCTGCATGAACTGGCGCAAGAAGACGACGAAGCCGCGGGCGACGAGGAGCAACCCGAAATCAACGACGACGAACTCAGGCTGATCTTCACCTGCTGCCACCCAGTGCTGACGCCGGATGCACGCATCGCGCTGACGTTGCGAGAGGTGGGCGGACTCACCACCGAGCAGATCGCCGTGCGTTTCTGGTGCCGACGCCGACCATCGCGCAGCGCATCGTCCGGGCGAAATCGAAGATCCGCGACGACGCGTTGCCGTACGTGGTACCCGCACTAGCCGAGTTGCCGGAGCGACTCGAGAGTGTGTTGCATGTGCTGTACCTGATATTCAACGAAGGTTACAGCGCCACCGACGGCGCGGAGCTCACGCGCAGCGAGCTTTCGGTGGAAGCACTGCGCCTCTGTCGTCTCGTTGTACATCTGCTGGACGACCCGGAAGCGCTCGGCCTGCTCGCGCTGATGCTGCTGCACGAAGCACGCCGCGAATCGCGCACCACGCCGGCCGGCGAACTGGTGCTGCTCGAAAATCAGGATCGATCGCGCTGGGACCGTGTACGCATTGCCGAAGCCGAAACGCTGATCGAACGCGCGCTTCAGACGCGGCGCTTCGGCGCGTACACGCTGCAGGCCGCCATCGCGGCAGTGCACACGAGCGCCGCGAGCGTGCAGGAAACCGACTGGAAACAGATCGTTGCGCTCTACGACGTGCTGGTGCGCGCCGATCCCTCGCCGGTGGTACGGCTCAACCGTGCGGCCGCCATCGCGATGGCAGACGGGCCATCTAAGGGTCTCGCAGCGATCGATGAAGTGATGGCCGACGGCAGCCTGGATGCCTACTACCTCGCCCACTCTGCGCGCGCCGACATGTGCCGCCGCCTCGGCAGAACCGAGGATGCACGCGCGTCGTATCGGCGCGCGCTGGAACTCGCGCGGCTCGACCCGGAGCGGCGTTTTCTACAAGGCCGACTGGACGAACTCGACCGCGCCCAGTCCGCGTAAGCGCCGGAGGGCCAGTCGCTCCACTCCTACAATCGCTGTCCGATCCGCCACAACACGCCACTCGGATCGATCAGCGGAAAATCGCGCAAACCCCACGGCCGGTCGGCAGGCCGCTCCACCGTCAAACCAAACTCTTTCGTGGCGGCGGAAACGTGCTCCCACCACGCATCGACATCTTCAACCAGCAGGCTCATCACGAAGTTGTTCGTATGGTCGGGCACGTAGAACTTCTGCAGCAGGAACCCGGCTGGCCCGCGACGGAACGACGCCATCTCGGCGTTGGCCCATTCCATCGTGAAGCCAATAGCCTGGTAGAAGCGCTTCGACTGTTCGAAGTCGCCGGTCGGCACCAGCGCCCTCGCTTCGATCGTGTTCAGATTCGCGGCCATGATCGCTTCTTCCTTCACGTGGCCTTGCGGCGTAGCCCCGCGGCCGTCGATTTTTCGATGCGTTCCGCGCTGCCGCGGAAAAGCTTCTCGCCTTCCACATCGAAGCGAAATGCACTGAGGAAGTCCGATATTCCGTAATCGGGTCGGCTTTTCCGAATCGTCGCCATGTAGTCGCGCGCTTCGTCCACCGACCCAGCCAACGCAAGGCCATAAGCGGCAATCGCAACGATGTGCGGATGCGCATTCGCGCGTGCTGCCGCCTTCTCTCCCCACGCCGCCGCCTCCTGGAACTGGCCAAGCCGCATCAGCGACATCGCGCGCGTCGCGAGCATACCGAACAGCAGCGGATCGAACGGGCTCAACTGACGTGCGCGGTCGGATGCTTCGATGGCGGCATGCGGATTGTTCGCCTGCGAATGAACGCACGACAGCGTGTAGTAGCCCATCGCGAAATTGGGGCTCAGATCGATGCTGCGTTCGAGCTCGCCAACGGATTCCTGATGGCGCCCGCGCAGCCACAGCGCCCGGCCCATCGCCCAATGCGCGGCAGGATCGCGATCGTCCACCATCACGCTGCGTCCGGCCGCGTCGTATGCGAGGTCGGTTTCGGTGTCGCGCGGCGCCCAACCCTGAAATGCGCTCTGGAAATGCGTGAACGACAGGCCCGCGTAGGCACGCGAGAACGTCGGATCGAGCCGCACTGCCATTTCGAAGAACTGCTGCGCGCGCGCGTTGTCGGCCTGCGTGAACAGATACATGTGCCACAACCCGCGGTGGTGCGCCTCCCAGGCATCGAGCGAATTCGGCGGCTTGAGAATGGCGCGATTGCGTTCCAGCGTTTCGATCTCGCTCGCAACCGAGGCGACGATGCGGTTGCCGATTTCATCGAGCACCGCGAGCGCGTCGTCGGGCGTGCGATTGAACACGTCGCTCCAGATGAGGCGCGCGGTGCGCGTATCGGACAGTTCCACCGACACGCTCAAGCGCGTTGCGTCGCGACGCACCGAACCGCTCACCACGTAGTCGACGTTCAACAGGCGCCCCGCTTCTTCCGGACCGACGCGCCGCTCGTGCAGCGCGAACACGCTGCCTTGCGCGATGACGAACAGGCTGCGCAACTGCGCCAGTCG
>JBGSNQ010000027.1:0-5071 GCA_041739525.1 Pseudomonadales bacterium
AGGTGGCGATGCAAAGAACGCAGACCTTACGCCGTTGCGCGAACCCGTATCGAAGTACGTACGCCACGTTGTAACGCTCGGCAAAGATGCGGCGGTGGTCGAGGCGGCAGTTTCGGGAGTAGTTCCGGTGCATCGTGTTGCGACGCTCCCTGAAGCGGTTCGCGCCTGTCAGTCGCTGGCACGCAATGGAGATCTGGTATTGCTTTCGCCGGCGTGCGCCAGCCTCGACATGTTCAAGAACTTCGAGGCGCGCGGACGCGAATTTGCCGCTGCGGTTCTGGAGCTTCAGCCATGACGCGGCAGTGGGACTACTCGCTGATGATGTTGTGGCTCGCCGCAGTAACCATCGGCCTTGTCATGGTGGCATCCGCCGCGTATCCGATTGCATTGAGGAACGGAGCTCAGACTCACCTCGTCATTCGACACGGCATATATCTTTTCGGTGGACTAACGGCGCTTTGCATTTGCGCGGTGGTTCCGCTGCGACTGTGGCTCGATGTCCACCGGCCGTTGTTGATTGCCGCATTGCTGCTGACGGCGATGGTGTTCCTGCCGATGCTCGGTCACTCTGCCAAAGGCAGCAGTCGATGGATCGCACTCGGACCGATCTCGATTCAGTCGGCGGAAGTCGCGAAGTTCGCGCTGGTCGTCTACCTCGCCGGCTATCTCACGCGGAATCAAGCAGCTCTTTCCACGGACGCAATCGCCCTCGTGCGACCGTTGGCGCTCGTCGCCCTGCTGTGCATCTTGCTACTTGCACAACCAGACTTCGGTTCGGTCGTGGTGCTGGCGGCGGTAACCGGCGGCGTACTGTTCCTTGCCGGTGCACGTTTGCGCCACTTCCTGTTGATCGTTGTCATTGCAGGTGCTTTGTTGGCGCTGATATCGGTGCTGCAACCCTATCGGCTGCAACGCATGATCACGTTCCTCGATCCGTGGGCGGATCCGTTCGAGAGCGGCTATCAGCTGACGCAGGCGCTGATCGCGTTTGGTCGCGGTGATCTATTTGGGCTCGGTCTTGGCGCCGGCATTCAGAAACTCAGTTATCTGCCGGAAGCGCACAACGACTTCATCTTCGCAGTGATCGCCGAAGAACTGGGGCTGGTTGGCGCGCTTGTCGTGTTCGCGCTGCTGGTGACCATAGTGTTACGGATCTTCCGAATCGCCGGGCAGGCGCTCGAAGAAGGACGACCGTTCGCGGCATACATCGCGTACGGAACCGCGCTGCTGCTCGGCATCCAATGCATCATCAATATCGGCGTGAACACCGGCACATTGCCGACGAAAGGACTCACGTTGCCATTCATATCGTATGGCGGTAACAGTCTGATCATCTGTTGCGCACTGCTCGGTTTGGTGTTGCGTGTGCAACTCGAGCGTGGGAGGTCACGTTAAGTGGTCATCCAGGTGCCTGAAATGCGCCGAGTGCGCCAGATCCATTTCGTTGGGATCGGCGGCTCGGGTATGTGCGGGATCGCGGAAGTGCTGTTGAACCAGGGATATCGAATCTCCGGTTCCGATGTTTCGCGTTCGGCAACCATCAATCGGCTGGTGCAACTGGGTGCCAGCGTATCGATCGGCCACTGCGCGGAAAACGTTGTCGGCGCCGATGTGGTGGTTGTGTCGAGCGCGGTGGCCGCAACGAATCCGGAACTCGTAGCAGCGCATGCGGCACGTATTCCGGTCGTTGCGCGCGCGGAAATGCTCGGCGAGTTGATGCGCTATCGACACGGCATCGCCGTCGCTGGAACGCACGGCAAGACAACTACCACGAGCCTCATCACGTCGATATTCAAGGAAGCGAACCTCGATCCCACATTTGTCATCGGCGGATTGCTGAACAGTACGGGCAGCAATGCCCAGCTGGGCGCGAGCCGTTACCTGATCGCTGAAGCCGACGAAAGCGATGCATCGTTCCTGCATCTTCAACCGATGGTGGCTGTGGTCACCAACATCGACCGCGATCACTTGCGAACGTACGGCGGTGACTTCGCGCGCCTGTCGAACACCTTCGTCGAATTCGTGCATCGCCTGCCGTTCTATGGCGTTGCGGTGTTGTGCATCGACGATCCGCATGTGCGCGCGATTCTCGATGCGGTGTCGCGCCCCATGCTCACGTATGGCATCTCGGCCGACGCCGACTTCCGCGCCACGCAGATCGAAGTACGCGGGCTTGCGTGGAAATTCCGCGCGGTTCGTCCTGCCGGGCATGCGCCGCTCGACGTGGTGATCAATCTGGCGGGTGCGCACAACGTCTTGAATGCGTTGGCGGCCATTACCGTAGCAACGGAGGAAGGCGTTTCAGACGCTGCGATCCTAGCGGGCCTTAGTGCGTTCTCCGGCGTCGGACGGCGTTTCGATGTTGCCGATGGTGTGCGGTTCGCCGGAAAGCAGATCACCGTGGTCGACGACTACGGACACCACCCGACCGAGGTTGCGATGGTGATCGAAGCGGCTCGCAAGGTGTGGCCCGAACGGCGCCTCGTGATGGCTTACCAACCGCATCGATTCACGCGCACGCACGATTTGTACGACGACTTCACTAAGGTGCTGTCGACGGTCGACAAGCTGGTTTTGCTGGAAGTGTATGCAGCCGGAGAGGACCCGATAGCAGGCGCGGACAGCCACGCTCTTTGTCAGGGTATCAGGGACCGCGGAGTTCTGAACCCGATTTACGCTGCGGACACATCCGAAGCCTTCGAGTTGCTGCCGAACGTTATCGAGAACGGCGACGTGTTGCTGGTGCAAGGTGCCGGCAATGTGAATCAGTTGTCGAACCGGCTGCGAGGCGACAATGAAAGTCACTGATCGCATGTCGCTTGCGCGGCGCGTCTTGTCAGGCGCAGTTCTCGCTAGCGTGACAAGCACGTTCGTGGCGCTGCTGATCGTGATGAACAATCCCGTGCAGATCGTGCGAGTCAGCGGAGACCTCAGTCTCCCTGAGCGTGATGCGGTGAAGGCCGCGGTGTCGCAGCGGCTCGATGGCGGTTTGCTGGGCATCAGTCTCGACGATGTGGTCGAAGGAGTGCTGGCGTTGTCGTGGCCACGCGAGGTTCGTGTGCGCCGCGTCTGGCCCGGCATCGTGGACGTGAACGTAACGAAAGACACGTTTGTTGCCCGGTGGGGCGTTGGCGGCGTTCTGAACAGCGGTGGTCAGGTAGTGGAAAGCGCGGGTCCTCCGGACGAGTCACTGCCGCTGATTCGCTGCGCAAATGCTAACGGTGCGCGCGCCATGCAGATCTTCCAGATGCTGGGCCAGGTCCTTGCAGACACACCGCTGAAGGTGGCCGAGGTCGAAGAAGATGCCCTGGGGGAGTGGCGCGTTAAGTTCACCAACGAGCTGACCGTGTCGCTTGGCCACGAAGAGTTGCTGAAACGTGTGGAACGTTTCTCGCACGTGTATCGAAAGGTGATTGAAGACCGAATGGGTCAGGTCGATCACGTAGATGCGCGATATCGCAATGGTGTAGCGGTGAGTTGGCGCAGTGGCGATGCGATGCAGGTGGCCTCGGTTTCTCAATCGATTGGGGTAGTTCAATAAATGGCGTCTGATAGCGGCCGGCGGCTCATCGTTGGTCTCGACATCGGCACGAGCAAAGTCGCAGCGATCGTCGGCGAACTCACGGCCGACGGTGACATCGAGATCATCGGCATCGGGTCGCATCGATCGCGGGGTCTGAAGAAAGGTGTTGTAGTGAACATTGAATCGACCGTGCAGTCGATTCAGCGCGCCATCGAGGAAGCCGAATTGATGGCGGGTTGCCACATCGATGAGGTGTACGCGGGTATCGCCGGCAGCCACGTTCGCAGCCTGAATTCGCATGGCATCGTGGCCATTCGCGATCGAGAAGTTTTCCCGCAGGACATCGAGCGTGTCATCGACGCGGCACAGGCGGTGGCGATTCCGGCGGACCAGAAGGTGCTTCACATCCTGCCGCAGGAGTATCTGGTCGACAACCAGGAAGGCGTGCGCGAACCGCTCGGCATGTCGGGCGTGCGTCTCGAAGCGAAGGTCCATCTCGTGACCTGTGCGGTCAACGCTGCACAGAACGTCGAGAAGTGCATCGAGCGCTGTGGATTGAAGGTCAAGGATGTGATCCTCGAGCAACTCGCGTCGAGTTACGCGGTGCTTTCAGATGATGAGCGAGAGTTGGGTGTGTGCCTGGTCGACATCGGCGGCGGCACGACCGACATCGCGGTGTTCACGGACGGTGCAATTCGCCACACCGCGGTCATTCCCATCGCAGGTGATCAAGTTACCAACGACATTGCAATGGCGCTGCGCACGCCTACGCAGAACGCGGAGGAGATCAAAATAAAATATGCATGCGCGCTTACACAACTCGCGCGTGCTGATGAGACCATCAAGGTGCCAGGAGTGGGCGACAAGCCAGCGAAGGAGCTGTCGCGACAGGCCTTGGCCGAGGTCGTTGAGCCGCGCTACGACGAACTGTTCACGCTGGTACAGGCCGAACTGCGACGCAGCGGGTTCGAAGATCTGGTTGCCGCCGGAATCGTGCTGACCGGTGGCTCGTCGAAGATGGAGGGCGTAATCGAACTAGCCGAAGAGATTTTTCACATGCCGGTAAGCCTCGGTACACCGAAGCATGTCACCGGCCTCAAGGACATCGTCAGGAATCCGATCTACGCGACTGGCGTCGGACTGCTGCTGTATGGAAAACAACGAGAAGAGGAGACGCGTGGTCGTGGGAAGGGCAGAACATCGAGCGTAGTGAAACGACTGAAGAGTTGGGTTAGCGAGAATTTTTGACAGTACCTTTCGGCAATCCTTAGGGATCAGGAGTAAGAAAATGTTTGAACTCGTCGATAGCGGGCCGCAAAGCGCGATCATCAAAGTAATTGGTGTCGGTGGTGGTGGCGGCAACGCCATTCAGCACATGCTGAGCAGGGGCGTAGAAGGTGTGGATTTCATTGCGGCGAACACGGATGCGCAAGCACTGAAGAGCCTCGACGCAAAAACCACGCTGCAGATCGGTGGAGCGTTCACGAAGGGACTTGGTGCCGGTGCGAACCCGGAGATCGGCCGACAGGCGGCGCTCGAGGATCGCGA
>JBGSNQ010000066.1:0-3214 GCA_041739525.1 Pseudomonadales bacterium
CACGACGTCGCGCGCGGAACTGGCCGGCCGTGTGCTGGCCGATCTCGGCGCCGAGGTGATCAAGGTGGAACCGCCGGGCGGTGTCGACGCGCGCCGGCTGCCGCCGTTCCGCAATGGTGCTGACGATTCGATCGAGGGGTCGTTGTACTGGGCCTTCGTCGGCCTGGGCAAACGTAGCGTGGTACTCGACATAGGTTCGAATAGCGATCGCGAACGGATCCTGAACCTCATCGACGGCGCAGACATACTCATCGAATCGTCCGATCCGGGCGTTATGGAATCCCTGGGACTCGGCTATGCCGCGCTCGCGGCGCGCAATCCCGCACTGGTGTACACGTCCGTTACGCCGTTCGGCCAGACCGGACCGAAGGCGAACGTTCCCGCGATCGATCTAACGATCGAGGCAAGCGGCGGTCTGGTCGGGTTGCAGGGCGACGGCGATCGTCCTCCCGTGGCCATCGGTCTTCCGCAAGCGTCGTTCCACGGCGGAGTACAGGCTGCGGCAGATACCTTGATCGCGCTCTACGAGCGCAATCACAGCGGTCTCGGCCAGCATCTCGACGTATCAATGCAGGCGGCCATGATCTGGACGCTGATGAACGCCACCGGCTATCCGGCAAACATCGGCGGCAACCCGCCGGGAACCAGCGAGTTCCGCAACGACGTACGGCCGACGTTGCTGCCGGGCATGCGCGCGCCGCGCACGATGGCGTGCAAAGGCGGCTTCGTCGTGATCGGCACGTACCAACCCGGTATCGGCGAACGCACGCTCGACGGCATGATCAGGTGGGCCGGTGACGAGGGCTGCGCCGCGGCCGATCTTCTGCAGCGCAGCTGGCTCACCTATATGAACGACCTCGCCACCGGCGTATTGACGGTGGATGACTTCAATCGCGGCTACGACACCATCGGCGAGTTCGTGGCGAAACGCACGAAGCGACAACTGCTCGACGGCGCGCTGGAGCGCAAACTGCTGCTGGCACCGATACACGACGTCAGCGACGTGCGCGCCGATCCACAACTCGCGGCGCGCAACTACTGGACCGAAGTCGGCGGCGACCCGCATCCCGGCCCCTTCGCGAAACTGTCGGCAACGCCGATACAGCTGAAGGCGCCGGCACCAAAGCTGGGCGCCGACCAGAGCCTGCCGACCACAGCACCCTCTCGCAAGGCGACTCCGGTGCGCAAGAAAGCCGACGCGCCGACGTTCGAAGGATTGAAAGTCGCCGACTTTGCCTGGGTTGGTGTGGGTCCGATCATAAGCAAAGCGCTGGCGGACCACGGCGCCACGGTCATCCACGTCGAATCCGAGGTGAAGACCGATCTGCTGCGTTCGCTGCCCCCGTTCAAGGACGCCGAAGCGGGCATAAACCGTTCGCAGTTCTTCGCCAACTTCAATACGTCGAAGCAAGGACTGCGCCTGGAGTTGAACGAGCCCAACGACTGTGCGATGGCGCGCAAACTGGCGGATTGGGCCGACGTGGTGGTAGAGAGCTTCACCCCCGGCACGATGGCGCGCTACGGCCTCGACTACGCGACGCTGTCGGAAAAACGCAGCGATCTCGTGATGGTGAGCACGTGCATGCGCGGCCAGACGGGACCCGAACGCCACTACACCGGTTTTGGCAATCAAGGCGCGGCGCTCGCCGGCCTAGTGGCCATCACCGGATGGCCCGATCGTGCGCCGGCCGGGCCATGGGGTGCCTACACCGATTTCATCACGCCGCGTTACGGCATCGCGGCACTGACCGCGGCCTTGCTACACCGCGATGCGACGGGCCAGGGCCAGTACATTGATCTGTCGCAGATCGAAGCTGGCATTCAATTCCACACGCCTCTCCTTCTCGATCACGCCGTCAACGGCCGAATCGCGCAGGCGGCAGGCAACGCATCGAACTACGCCTGCCCTCATGGCACGTACAAAACGCGCGGTGTCGAACGATATGTGGCGATCGGGGTATGTACCGCGGCGCAATGGAACTCGCTGTGCGAACTGGTGCCGTTCCCTATCTCGCTGCGTTCACTGACGGACCTGCACGAACGCATCGGCCAGCGCGACGCAATCGAAACCGAACTCGCACGCTGGTGCGCCGAGCGCGATGCGTTCGAGCTGACGGACCAGCTGCAGCGCGCCGGCGTACCCAGCCATCTGGTGTCGCGGCCGACCGACCTGTTCGGAGATCCGCAACTGCAGCACCGCGGCTTCTTCGTCACGTTGGATCATCCGGTGATGGGACCGACGCCGTACGACGGCCCCGTCACACGTTTCTCACGCACGCCGGCGCAACTGCGCCGACCAGGCCCGCTGCTCGGCCAGCACAGCGAAGCGATTCGCCGCTGGCTCGTGTAAATCCACTTTCGACAAGCAACCATGGAGCGAACGATGCACACCGAAACTCTCACCTACACCGACGCGGGCACCACGCTCAAAGGATTTCTCGCGTATGACGAGAAGAAGACCGGCAAGCGTCCCGGCATTCTGGTGATGCCCGAAGCGTTCGGCCTCGGGAAGAACGCGAAGAACCGCGCCAAGATGCTGGCCGAACTCGGCTATGTCGCGCTTGGCGGAGACCCGTTTGGCGACGGCAAGGAATTCACCGACCTGCAGGAAGCAATCAAAGTCGCCGGCGCGTTGATGGCGGACCCCGCAAAATTCCGCGCGCGTGCCCGCGCCGGCATCGACAAGCTCGCCTCACTGCCGCAGGTCGATCCGAATCGTCTCGCCTGCATCGGCTACTGCATGGGCGGCACGTTTTCGCTGGAGCTCGCGCGCGACGGCGCGCCGTTGCGCGGGATCGTGTCGTTTCACGGCGGATTGCAGACGCAGCGTCCGGCGCAACCCGGGCAAGTGAAGGCGAAGATCCTCGTCTGCCACGGCTCCGACGATCCGATGATCCAGACCCCGCAAGTGAACGCGTTCGTAGACGAGATGACGAAAGCGGGCGCCGACTGGCAACTCGTCAGCTACGGCAACACCGTACACAGCTTCACCAACCCCGACGCCGACGGCACGATGATGCCCGGCATCAAATTCAACGCGCAGTCCGACGCGCGGTCGTGGGTCGCCATGCAGAATTTCTTTGCTGAGGTGTTTGCTTAGGCGATTGGGGTTTTCGACTTCGGATGGGGCGAGCGGCGGGGGTCCGGTGCGCTGGACACGCTCGAGCCATCCCTGGGCGCTCGCGTTTGGCCATCCATGGCCAAACACGGTCCA
>JBGSNQ010000072.1:0-18432 GCA_041739525.1 Pseudomonadales bacterium
GATTATGCCCAAGCCGTTCCGGTTCGGCGTTCAGTCGTTCAACTCTGCGTCGGGTAAAGCCTGGGGCGAAACCGCGCGCAAGGTTGAAGCGCTCGGATTTTCGACGTTGCATCTCGCCGATCACCTGCTTGGCCCCGGCCCCGCGCTCGCCAAAACGAATCATCCGGTGCAGAACCTCGCCGCTGTGCCGGCGATGGCACACGCCGCTGCGGTGACAAACACGCTGAACATCGGCTGTCGCGTCTTCTGCATCGACTACCGGTTGCCGATCGTGCTGATCAAGGAAGCGATGACGCTGGACCTGTTGTCGAACGGTCGTCTCGAACTCGGCCTCGGCGCTGGGTGGCTCGAAGAGGAGTATCACGCGACCGGCATCGAGTTCGACCCGCCGGGCGAACGCATCAGCAGGCTCGAGGACGTCATCGAAGGTCTGCGGGCATTTGCGGCCGAAGGTTTGGTCAACGTCGCCAACGAGACGATCCAGTGGCGCGACTTCGAAGGCTTGCCGAAGCCCGCGAAGCGGCCACACCCGCCTTTGATGATCGGCGGCGGAAGTCCGCGCATCCTGCGTATCGCCGGACGCGAAGCGGACATCGTCAGCCTCAACTTCAACAATCGCAGGGGTGTGATCGGACCCGACGGCGTGCAGTCGTCATCAGCCGCTGAGACGAAGAAGAAGATCGGCTGGATCCGCGGTGGGGCCGGCGCGCGTTTCAGCGAGGTAGAGATCGAGATCGGCGCGTACTTCACGTTCGTGATGGACGACGCGAAGCCGATGGTTTCGATGTTCGCGAAGAACTTCGGCTTCTCGGAAGCCGAGATGCTGCAGCACCCGCACGCGTTGTTTGGCGGCGTGGACACGATCTGCGAAGAGCTGCAACGGCGTCGCGACGAATACGGGATCTCTTATGTAACCGTGCCGGAAGACGCAATGGCGGGGTTTGCGCCGGTGGTCGCGCGTTTGAGCGGGAAATAGTCGCGGCCGGCGCCGCGGGACGTTACTCGGAGCTTTCGAGCGGGTCGTGTTCCGGCGCGTCCGGTGAGTCGGAGTCGGCGTCCATCGGGTCGTTCGGCTCCGCGGCTTTGGCGTCTTCGATGGTCGATGTTATGCCGATGTGGAAGGCAGCATATCCCGGCAACACCATCTGATTCAGCGCCATGCCGAGCACCCGTCCCGGGTACGGTGCGACCACGGTCGACACCTGACTGGTCACCGGATCGGTAACGGTGCCGAGGCGCGCGCCCTGCTCGACGAGATCGCCGAGGTGCACGCCGCTCATCAGCACGCCGCCTTCGTTCACGCGTACCCAGCGCGATTCGAAATACACGGGGGCAGATGCCTTCGATTGCAGCGCGCGCGGATACATCGAAAGCTGATTCATCGCGTGCTGGATCGCCGTTACGCCGTGGCGAACTTCGCGTTCCTGAATGCGCATCGGCTCGCCCGTTTCGAGGGTAACCGTGGGAATGCCTGCATCGGTGGCTGCCCGCCTCAGCGTTCCGACGGCGCCGCGATTGTGCAGGATCACGGTCGAACCGAACCGCCGCGAAAGATCGACCACGTCGAGATTGGTCAGATCGCCCCGCACCTGCGTGAGGTTGGCGCGGTGGAACGAGCCGGTGTGGATGTCCACCAGGTAGTTGCAGGACCGGATCACGTCTTCGAACAGCGAATGCGCGAGGCGTGCGGCTGCGCTGCCTGTGTCTTTGCCCGGAAAGTAGCGATTGAGATCGCGCCGGTCGGGCAGATAACGCGTGCCGCGGCGAAACCCGTCGAGGTTCACGATGGGCACGCCGACAACGGCGCCGCTGAGGTGCGTCGGATCGATTTCGTACAGCACACGCCGCACGATCTCGAGGCCGTTGTGTTCGTCGCCGTGCAGCACCGCAGTCAGACACAGAGTCGGGCCGGTGCGTGTGCCGTTCGCTACCAGTACGCCGCGCGGGATCGAGTTGCCGTCGAACGAGACCCCCGGCGACCAATACAACACGTCGATCATCCCCGGATCGATCGTCTTGCCCAGCAATGACATGGGCTTTTGTTCGCCGGCGGCGTTGTTTGGAATTGTGAATGGCTGCAGCGTGAGCGATAGCGGATCGGTGGGACCGGCTTTGGTCACCATCGCAACCTGATTCGGCGCGTCGGCAGCGGATGCCGCTAGCGAGAAGAGCAGCGAGACGAGCGCGAGTGCAGCGAGGGAGCGGCGCGCTGAGCGGAGCAAACAGGAAGTCATCAAAGCTGGAACGTGCAAAGCCAAACTGAAGAACCGCGGACAAGTGCTTGAATCATATACTTGAATCGCATCACAAAACGAGAATTCCTCTGCACTTCGCGGCAGAGAGTCCGGCTCTGAAGCGTCATTTGTTGGCTCGCCGCGAACCGCATTGAGGCACGCAACAGCGCCGCGCTATTCTGCGTTGACATACGAGGGGAGAAATCATGGCGGATCTGATTGGCGAATTGCGCAGCGTGCTGGGCGACGACAGCGTGCTGACCGGTGCCGACGTGCACAACCGCGCGTCGGGCATCTGGCGCCGCGAAGGCATTCGCGCAAAGGCGCTGGTGCGGCCGCGCGATACCGCTGGAGTGAGCAAAACGCTCGCGCTGTGTCATACACATGGACAGAGCGTCATTGCGCACGGCGGCCTGACCGGCCTCGTGGGCAGTGCGTTGACCGCGCCTGAAGACGTCGTCCTTTCGCTCGAGCGCCTGAACAAGATCGAAGAGATCAACACCGTCGACCGCACGATGACGGTTCAGGCCGGCGTCATTCTGCAGACGGTGCAGGAGCAGGCCGACGCGGCCGGTTTGATGTTTCCCCTCGACCTCGGCGGGCGCGGCACTGCAACCATCGGCGGCAACATCTCAACGAATGCCGGCGGCAACCGGGTGATTCGATATGGCATGGCGCGCGACATGGTGCTCGGTCTCGAGGCGGTGCTCGCCGACGGCACCGTGGTTTCGAGCCTGAACCGTATGATCAAGAACAACGCCGGCTACGATCTGAAGCAGCTGTTCATCGGCTCCGAAGGCAGCCTCGGCATCGTCACGCGCGCGATTCTGCGTCTGCGCGAAAAGCCGCGCAGCACCGAGACGCTGTTCGTCGCGGTGGACGAGTTCGCGAAGCTCGGCAAATTCCTGAAGTCGATGGACGCTTCATTGGGTGGCACGCTGTCGGCGTTCGAGGTGATGTGGAACAACTTCTACACGCTTGTAACGACCGAGCCGGCGAAGAACCAGCCGCCGCTGCCGCAAACGTATCCCTACTACGTGCTCGTCGAAGCAATGGGCGGTGACCCGGAAAAAGATCACGAGCGGATCGAGACGGCGCTGGGCCAGGCCTATGAAGAAGGACTCATTGCGGACGCCGTGATCGCGCAGTCCGAAGCACAGCGCCAGCAGATCTGGGCGATGCGCGACGACGTCGGGCAAACCACGCGCCTGGGACCCACGTTCGTGTTCGACGTCAGCATGCGCATCTCGAAGATGGAGGCGTACGTCGAGGAAGTGAACAGGCGCCTGGCCGCGCACTACAACGACGTGCACAACTTCACGTTCGGCCATATGGGCGACGGCAATCTGCACTTCGTGATTTCGGTGGGGCAGAACGATCACGAAGCGCGCGAAAAGGTCGAACGTAGTGTTTACGAACCGCTGGCGGACATCGAGGGTTCCGTGTCGGCGGAACACGGCGTGGGGCTCGAGAAGAAACCGTATCTGTCAATTTGCCGTTCGCCGGTAGAGCTCGCGTTGATGCGCACCTTGAAGGAAACGTTAGACCCGAAGCACATACTCAACCCGGGGAAGATATTCGACCTGGAAGGTGTCGCGTGACGGATCTGCACTGGCTGACGTTGTCGGAGGTCTGCCGTCGGATCAAAAGCGGCGAGCTGACGTCGAAGGCCGTCACCGAGCACACGCTGAACCGCATCAAGGCAACGGACGACCGTTATCGTGCGTTCGTTACGGTAACGGCGGATGCCGCGCTGGCGAGCGCAGAACGGCTCGACGCGGCGCGCGCAAAAGGCGAACCGCTGGGTCCGCTGCACGGCGTACCGATCGCGCTGAAAGATCTTCTGTGGACGCGCGGTGTGAAGACCACGTGCGGCACCAAAGTGCTGGCGAACTGGGTACCCGACGAAGATTCGACCACGGTGACGCGCTTGAAGGAGGCGGGCGCCGTAATCGTCGGCAAAGTGAAACTCACCGAGGGCGCGTTTTCCGATCACCATCCTGAAGTGGATCCGCCGCGTAACGTTTGGGACCCGGCGGTGTGGCCGGGCGTGTCGTCCTCAGGTTCCGGCGTAGCAGTGGGCGCGGGTCTCGCATACGGCGCCATCGGCACCGACACGGGCGGCAGCATCCGGTTTCCGTCGGCGTCGAACGGCATCGTCGGAATCAAACCGACGTATGGCCGCGTTAGCCGCCACGGCGCCTTCCCCCTTGCAGAGTCGTTGGACCACATCGGTCCGATGACACGCAGTGTCGAAGACGCGGCGCGTATGCTCGGTGTGCTCGCCGGCCACGACAAGCGCGACCCGACCTCGATCGAGTCTGCGCCGCCGAACTACGGCGCGTCGATCGGCGAGTCGGTACGCGGTATGCGCATCGGCATCGACCGAAGCTATGCGGAGAAAGGTGTTGCCGCGGACGTGGTTGCATCGCTTCGGCAGGCGCTCGCAACATTCACCGAACTCGGTGCGGAGGTGGTCGAGATAGAACTGCCTCCTTACGGCGCGCTCGTGCAAGGCTGGGGCATCACGTGCGGCGTCGAAACCGCGCTCGCTCACGCACAATACTATCCGGCACGCCGCGCCGATTACGGTCCGGTGCTGGCGCGGCTGATCGACAGCGGACTCGCGGCGCCGGCAACGGCTTACGCAACGCTCGAGCGGGCGCGAGAGAGATTTCGCGCCGACCTCGAAGTTCTGCTACGCCGCGTCGACGTGATCGCAGCGCCGGCGATGGTGTTCGCGCCACCGCGAATGAATCAAATGGCAGCATTGCTGGCCGGCGGCGTGGCGGACTTCATCACCTTCACCGCACCCTTCAACTACTCTGGCCATCCCACCATCACGTTGCCGTCAGCCTTCAATGACGACGGTTTACCGATGTCGTTTCAGCTGATCGGCCGCTTGTTGGGCGAACCGACGCTGATCCGCGCCGGGCATGCGTATGAACAGGCACGGGGTCCGCTGAAGCTGCCCGCGTAACGCGAGGTCGTAGCCGAACGCTGCACCCCCGCGATTACCTCGCAGGTCGTCGACGCGCGTCTGTGCATCACATAGCGTTGTCGGCGAATTCAATGCGGGAGAGGGTGAGTGGCGGTGTTTCGCGTGTTCCTTGTGTTGTTTTTCTTGTGTCTCGGCGGCTACACGGTGGTCGTCGGGATGAATTACGGCTGGAATCTGCTGCCGCTGTTCTTCGCCGACATCGTTGCAATGACCTGGGCGGGTCAGTTCAACCTCGATTTCATGGGATTCCTGGCTCTGTCTGCACTGTGGCTCGCGTGGCGCCACGATTTTTCCGCGAGCGGACTCGCACTCGGCGTACTCGGGTTCTTCGGCGGAATGGGCGTGCTGACGGTGTACTTGCTCGTGGCTAGCTTCGACGCCAAGGGCGACCCGAAGGTGTTGCTGTTGGGTCGCCGACGAGCGAACGGCTGATGCGTCCGTGAGCCTGCCGCGTCGCGAATTCGACGCGGCAGCACTCCTCTCAGACGAACGTAGCGCGGCCCTGATCCAGCACCACGACGCCAGCCTGATTCGCGGTTTGGAAGATGCAGGTCTTGCCGTCCACCCACATCGAAACCGTTAGCGCGTCGCCGGGGAATACCGGTCTCGAGAACTTACCGTCCATCGAGCGGAACCGCTTGGGATCGCCGTTGCACAGCGCGTGCAGCAGTGCGCGACCGGTGAAGCCGTAGGTGCACAGGCCGTGCAGGATCGGTTTGTCGAAGCCGCCGGCTTTTGCGAACGATGGATCGGAGTGCAGCGGGTTGCGATCACCCGACAGGCGATACGTCAGCGCCTGGTCTTCGCGCGTCTGGTACGTGATCTTGTGGTCGGGTTTGCGATCGGGAATCGCGAGCTTTTCCGACGGACCGCGATCGCCGCCCCAGCCGCCTTCGCCGCGACAGAACAGCGACATACGGTTCTTCAGCAGCGGTTTGCCGGTGGCCACGTTCGTAGACGTCGATTCGAATTCGAGTACCGCCGCATTGCCTTTATCCCAGATGCCGGTGCAGCGGCCGACGCTTTCGATTTCTCCTTCGGGCGGAATCTCATCGAGCAGTTCGATGCCTTGCGTGCCGTGCACCATCAGGAACGGATTGAACGAACCGATCTTGTCCATCGGCACGCCGCCACCGCCGATGATGACCGCGAAAGTCGGCAACACGCGTTGGGCGACGTCCTTCGTGTTCTCGGTGGTGAAGGCGAGTTCGCTGGTGCCGGCGCCGACGCCTACGGCATATAACAACGCGTCTTTCGACGTCCACGAACGGCGACTGGGTTTACCCACCGCACCAACGGCTTTCGGATCGATCGGCATGACTGGCTCCTTCGGATTAGAGAGTGATCTGAGAATGAAATGGCATGGCAGGACCGTAACAACTTCGTTGCACCGCTGCCAGAGGTTGATACGATCGTCCGATGCCGAGCACACGAGCGCCAGTCGACTACATCGAACGCACGCGCGCGCAATACGACGCGCTCGGCTATCCGCCGTATCACTGGGTGCGAAACGACACCGCGCCGCCATGGGCCGAGCTGACGAAGCCGTTGTCGCAGTGTCGCGTCGGCCTCATCGGATCCGGGGGCATCTACAAGACCGGCCAGGTTGCGTTCCACTACAAGGACGACACCAGCTTCCGGATCATCGACACGCGCGAATCGACCACGACGTTGCGCGCCACGCACTTCGCGTACGACCTCACCGACGCGCGCAGCGACCCGAACGTGGTCTTCCCCATCGATACGCTCAACGAACTCGTGCGCGAAGGCTTCATCGGCTCGTTGGCAGAAAACGCATACGCATTCATGGGCGGCATCTATTCATCGCGCCGCGTTCGCGAGCGGTTGGCCCCGGAACTCGCAAACCGCGTCGAGCGCGACGGCGTGGATGTTGTCCTGCTGGTGCCCGTGTGACCCGTTTGTCATCAGTCCGTGGGGCTGATAGCGCGTGAAATCGAAGGGCGTGGCATTCCGACGCTGTCGATGACCAGTGCCCTGTCGATTACCCGATCCGCGAATCCGCCACGCGCGGCATACCTCGACTTTCCGTTGGGCCACACGGCGGGAAAACCGCATCAACCGCAACTCAATCGCGACATCGTGCGTGACGCGCTCAAAGCGTTCGAAACGCTGACTCAGCCGGGAGACGTGTCAATGTTGCCGTACGAGTGGGCGAGCGACGATGCGTGGAAAGATACGGTGATGCGCCCGCGCAACCCGGGCGCAAAACACGACGACTCGCGCGTGGAGCGAGATGCGTCACCGCAATATCAAACGGCTGACGATCGAGTGCTCGCGGAAGCAGAACTCGCACGTGGCGGCTGCGCGACGTGCGTGTGGCTCGACGATCCCGTGTGAGCGCCCCTCAACTCACCGCGAGTTCACTTCACCAGTTGAATCCGTAGAGATTCCAGTACCAGTAGAACGGCACCATCGCCGCCGCCGCAAGGGTCACGATCGCGTAGCGCACCTTCGCGCCCGCCGTCAGCTCCTGACCGAACAGCAGGAACACCAGCGCGATCACCATTCCCGCTGCCAGCAACGTTGCGATCGGCGGCAGACACAGCATGACTTTGAACACGGTCGGCATGCCGAACAGGAACTCGTTCTGATCGACGCCGACCAATCCCCAGCCGAGGCCCACCAGCGTGACGATGTTGAGTATTGCAGCACCGAATGCGAGCCGGCGTGCGATGCGCGTGGCGCGGTCCGTTGGCTGCGCGCGTCGCAAAATCAAACGTGAAAAGCCGCGACCGAATGCGCCGATGAGGGTCGTAAGGAACACGAACAACACGGTTGCGATGAACAGCTGCTGCATCGGCGCCGTTTCCCACACGGCGAGCTTGCGGAACGAAGCGTGCTCGGAATCCATTCTGCCAGGCCGCGTAACATCGCCCGGCGTGAACAGCACTCTATGGTCCGTGTCGTCGGCGCGAAACAGTCCGGGCTCCAGTTCGACCACGCGCCTCACTTGATCGCCGCCTGCGACGATCAGCTCGCCGTCCACGCCGTTGGAAGCGACGTTCACTTCCGACAGCATCGCGGCCACTTTCGCGAGACCTGTCTTTTCGTGGCGGTTGTCGCGATAGCGGCCGATGTACGACGCCGCGCGCTGTTTGAAATCGGCCGACGTCTGCATCGGCGGCAGCGGCTTGATCGCGGGGTAGTAGCGATCCATGAACACCTTCGTCAGAAGCCGGCGCAGCTCGTCGCGATCGACGTTCGACGAGACGAAGAAGCCCGCGTTCTTCTCCGGTATCAGATACAGCAGCGACGCGAAGCCCGGCAGATCGCCGCCGTGTTGAATTGCGGGATAACCATTGACGTTGTCTTCGAAGAACTGTCCGGCGCTGCCTTGCATGCGCGGGTCGGCGCTGAATTGCCGTGCGTGCATCTCCTTTGCAGTTGCTTCATTGAGGATGCGAACGTCGCCGTACTGGCCGTTCTGCAGGTGGGCGATCATGAATCGCGCGATGTCGTCTCCGGTGGTCAACAAACCGCCGGCGGGGATCGTGTTGTTGTACAGGAACGGCTCGGGTTTGAATCCGAGACCGTCGAATTTGTAGCCCTGCGCGAGCGTCGGCGGCAGCGGATCGATGATCGCGAACGTGCTGTGCGCCATGCCCAGCGGCTGATAGATGTTCTTCGCGATGTAGTCGTTGAAAGGCGTGCCGGAAACCTGCTCGACGATCAGGCCCTCCAGGGCCACACCGTGGTTCGAGTAACTCGCACCGTCGCCTACCGGGCGCACACGCGGCGGCATGCGGGCGGCGAGGTATTCGCCGAGCGGCCGCCACTCTCTTGCAGTGCGCGCCGCCATACCGATGCCGCGCTCGTCGAACCCCGCGGTGTGCGTCAGCAGCGAACGCAGCGTCACGGGTTTCGGAAACGTCGCCGGAATCTTGAACGTGCTGAGGTACGTGTTCACGTCTTCGTCGAGTTGCAGCTTGCCCTGTTCGTACAACTGCATCACTGCCGTTGCGGTGAACAGCTTCGACACCGACGCGATCTGAAACAGCGTGGTATCGGGATCTACGCGCGCCTTTGTTTCCAGATTGGCAAACCCGTAACCGCGCTTCAGAACGATGCGGCCATTTTCGACGAACACGAACACCGCGCCCGGCACGTGGCTCGATTCCATGGCGGCTGCGAAGAAGCCGTCGAGGAAGTCCTGCATTGCGACGACGTCGATCGAACCCGCAGGCGGCGCGGCATCCAGCGTATTCGGAGGCGTCGAGGATTCGGTTGCCAGCGTCGCCTCTGCGGGCGCGTTAGTCTCGATGCTTGCCGTGGAATCGGCGGCTACGGTCGACTCGACCGGCGTCGGTGCAACGCTTGGCGGTGCGTCGATCACCGGTACAGCAGCGTCTTGCGCATGTGCCGCGCACGCGCACCACACGGCGATCGCCGCGCTGAATGAGGAGACCAGCCGGAACGAAATCGTCATGGGAGGTCCTTGTTCAGGCCGCGGCTGCGGCGGCGTTGCGAAGGGCAATCGAATCGTTGCGAACCGTTCGATTGTTCCAGGCGAGCGCGAGTATCCCGACAGCCACGTTGGCGATTGCGGTGGCGCCGAACACGCCTGCGTAACCCGCGAGCGATCGACCGATCAGCGCCAGCGGTATCAACAGCACGACCAGCCGCAGCAACGACAGCACCAGTGGCGGCGTCGGTTTGCCGAGCGCGTTGAAGCACGCACTCGCAACGCCCATCACGCCCATGAAGCCCAGGCTGATCGGCACGATCAGCAGGTACATCGTCGCGGTCTCCACCACTTCGGGTTCGTCGTTGATCATTCCGACGAGCCAGCGCGCGGCAACAGCCATTGCGAGAAACGACGCGACACCCCAGGCGAGGCAGAAGCCGTGGCACAGCGCCAGCGCGCTGCGCACACGATCGAACAACTGCGCGCCCCAGTTCTGGCCGACGAATGGTCCGACCGACGTCGACACCGCGATGACCACCATCGCGATGACCGCTTCGATGCGCGATGCCACCGCGAAACCGGCGACCACGCCGTGGCCGAAATCGGCCAGCAGGCGTGTCACCACTGCGGTGGACAACGGCGCCACGAGGTTCGACGCAGTCGCCGGCAAACCCACATGCAGGATCTGCCGCGCCGAATGCAGCCAGCCCGTCACACACGCCACCAGCATGCGTTCCTTCACTGCGAGCCAGTACATGCACAGCGCGAAACTCATCAGCCGCGCGATCACGAAC
This sequence comes from Pseudomonadales bacterium, assembly GCA_041739525.1. Lineage (GTDB taxonomy): Bacteria > Pseudomonadota > Gammaproteobacteria > Pseudomonadales > Azotimanducaceae > DATJGR01. Next base: position 10,456 of record JBGSNQ010000072.1, read on the forward strand.
GACCACGCTGCACCCTCGATGCCCAACGCCGGCAGTCCGGCCCAACCGAATATCAGGAACGGCGCGATCAATACCTGCAGCAACGAGCCGACGGTCATCACGATGCCCGGCATCGCCGCGTTGCCGGCGGAACGCAGCAGGTTGGTGCCTACCATCGACGTCGCGAAGAACGTAAAGCCGACGAGCCAGACTGCGATGTAGGCGTTGGCCAGTTCCAACACCCGTCCCTGTGCGCCCAACAGCGTGAAGAAGGCGCGCGCCGCGGGTACGCCGGTCACCACACATATGGCCGCGAACGCCGCGACGAGGATGAGACAGTGCGTGGTGAGCACGGCGCCGCGCGCACGATCGCCCGCGCCGACGACACGTGCGATCACCGACGACGCACCTATGCCGATGCCGCGCACCGCAGCGTTCAGCGACATCACCAACGGAAACGTAAAGGCGATTGCGGCGAGTTCCGCGGTTCCGACCAGGCCGAGGTATACGGCTTCTATGAGCTGCGCGATGGTCATGGTCAGGAAGCCCATGATCATGAACGCCGACAGCTTGATCATATGTCGCGCAACGGAACCCTCGGTGAACGCGACCGGTTGGACGCGCGGGGAGCGCGCGGGCGAGTCGATCGGCGAATCCGTGGGAATGGTTTGCTCCGTTGTTGATCCGGCGCCTGTGCTATGCGCCAGGCAGGTCCACCGCGCGTGGGTTTGCCACTTTACGGTCGAGGAACAGCGCCATGATGTCGGTCAGCTGATGGCCGAACTCGGGCAACACGTCGAATGCGTGCGGTGCACCGTCGTAAACGTGCAGCTCCACCGGCGCGCCGACCTCGGCGAGACTGCGATACATGGAGAAACTGGCTTCCACCGGCACGATGTCATCGGCGTTGCCGTGGATCAGCAGCGTCGGCGGAAAGTGCCGGTGCACGTAGGTGATCGGGCTCGCCGCGTCTTGCGCTTCGCGGCTCGCTTTGCCGCCAAACAGATTCGCCACCGCGTCGCCGATCGCGCCGATGCGCAACGCCGTCGGTGGATAAATGGCGATCACGGCCGCGCAGTTCGACGACGTGCCGGAGTTGCCGCCTTTGCCGTCGAACACGGGCACGTTCGGCGTGGCTGCCAGCATCAACGCGAGATGCGCGCCGGCCGAATTGCCGGAGACGGCGATCTTCTCGGCATCGACGCCGAGTGCGGCGGCGTTCGCACGCAACCATCGCAATGCTGCCTTCAAGTCGTGAATCTGCGCCGGCCAGGTGCTCTCGCCGGAGAGCCGGTACTCGGGACACACGCAGAGATATCCGTATCGGGCGAGTTGAATGCCGTAGCCGCGCAGTTGCGCGCGACTACCGTTCTGCCAACCGCCACCGTGGATCAGCAACACCGCCGTGCGGTCGGTGCGACTGTCGGGTGGCGTGAACACATCGCAGTGGAGGTTGCGTCCGCCACCGGTGCCGAAGACGACGTTCTCTTCGATGCTGACTCGACCCGGAAGCTTGGCGTTCATCGCGAGACTCTCCAAAGGCGTCGGCGGATTCTACAGCGTAGCGACTCATCGGAACGACCAGCCGAGCAACAGAAGGCCGCTGGCGGCGATCCAGCTGCCGACAACGCGTGCGGCGGTGCGCATCAGTTGGCTGTCGCGCGATGCCACCAGCGCGGACGTCAGGGTCACCACGACGAAGGCGCACGTCACCACGCCCATCAGCCCCGAAACGCCCGGCCCGGGCGGCGCCATCGTTACGCCGTTTTCGAAGCCGAGGAACACACCGAGCGCAATTGCGAGCGCTGCAGTAACGCAACTCGATACGCGTACGTCTCCCGCAGCGAGACCGCCCAGTAGAAGCAACGGAACCCATGCGGCTGCCCCTAGTGCGATGTCGTTGGCGAGCCCCGCCGCCGCAAGGCCGATACAGCCGCTCACGAACCATGCGACCGGCAGCGCCAACATCGCAGCGCGACCGTGTGCCGCGCCACGCAAACCGGTGAACAGGGCGAGCGCGAGTGTCGGAGCGACGTCTTCCGGGGTTAATGCGAAGTGCATTACGCCGTCGTATACCGGGCCCAGACCCGTTTCGATGAGATGCGCATGCGCAGGCAGCGCGAAGAGCGACAGCGCGCCGCAGGCGGCCCGCATTGCAGTGCGAGTCATGCGATTGCGCGCCACATGAAGAAGACACCGGCGATGCTGACGAAAGCGCCGGCCACGCGCAGCGCCATCTGCCCGGAGCGCCAGCGGTGAATCGTGCCGATGCCGACTCCAACCAGGTGCAGGCATCCCGTGGCCACCACGAAACCGATGCTGTAGAGCAGACCGTTCTCGCCCGGCGGCAGTTCGGTTCCGTGTGCGTGGCCGTGGAAAATGGCGAAGAAGCCGACCAGCAGCGCAGCAACGATCAACGGCGGCCGCCGTTCGGTCATCACCGCCAACCCAAGCAGGATCGCGGATGCGGCGATGCCGATCTCGACACCGGGCAAGGGCACCCCAAGCAGACCGAGCAGCCCGCCGATGGCCATCACGATGGGAAACGTAACCGGCAAAAGCCACATGGCCGGTGCGCCCAGTTGTGCGCCCCACAAACCCACCGCCACCATCGCCAGCACATGATCGAGTCCGGTGATCGGATGCATGAAACCGGTCGCCATTCCCGATACAGCACCGGTTTGTGCGTGGGCGTGTGCTAGGGCTGCGCCGAAAAGCGACAGCGCGGTCAGAATGGTTCGTTGGTAAGCCTGGGTCACTACGATCCCTCGAATACGACAAGCACGCGTTGAATGCTCCACAACGCGCCGAGTGAACCTACGACGTAGGCCGGCGCTACCGAAACCCAGTGCGGCCACTGCATCTGCAGCACGTTGAACGCGCGTACGAGCAGCATGATCAGCGCGACGAACGCGAGCTGACCGATCTCTACACCAACGTTGAACATCAACAATGCGAGCGGAATGTCGCTGTCCGGTAGTCCGACGGTTGCAAGACCGCTTGCAAAACCGAAGCCGTGCATCAAGCCGAACACAAAGGCGACGACCCACGGGTGACGGATCGTCAGGCTGGTGCCGCCATTCCATGCGCGGATGATCTCCGGGCCGAGAAACAGAATGGAAAGCGCGATCACCGCATTCAACGGTTCAGCCGGAATGTGCGCATAACCCAGCGTCGCGAGCGCAAGCGTAATGCTGTGGGCCACGGTGAAGGCGGTGATTGTCTTCACGAGCATCCAGTTCGTGCGCACGAGCAGCAGCAGTCCGAACACGAACAGCAGATGGTCGACGCCGAGCAGAATGTGCTCGATACCCTGCACGAGGAATACCGTAGCGGTGGCGAGAGCACCGCGCGGCGCGGCGACATCGATCCACGGCCGCGACGGCCTGACCAGTTCCGTAGAGGTGCGGCCATCGCGCCACTGGGTACGCACCAGCACGTCGGTAATGGTGCCCTGCAAACCGACGATGTCGATGCGGTGTCCACCCAATCCGCCGGGTACTTCGACGATGCGTCTCTCGACGAGTGAATCAGGGAGCTGCTGCGTATACGGTTCGATGACGTCGCGGGCCTCTGCAGGCAAGGCGAGCTTTACGGGCAGTTGCATGCCCGAGAGCACCGGCGTTCGCCACAGCACGCTGTACCGCTCGGCTTTGGTCTCGGTGATTTCGAGATACGCAGGGCGCGCTTCGTGAGCGAATGCCGGGATCGCCGAACACATCAGCGCGATCGCCATGCAGACGGCCGCGGTGCGCATCATTGTTGCGGCGCGTCGTCGGATGCTTGCGGCCGGCTTGCAGCGCCAGGCGCATCGGCGGGTACGCTCGGCAGCACGACCACGTATTTGCTGCGCATCTGCTCGTACGCGGTTCGCTTCGCCAGATCCGATTGCTCGCCGATCCATTGCGTGCGGACGTCATCCGCAACTTCCTCGTAGGCCGGAATCCGCTGGGGCTCGAGCGATTCCACGAAGATCAGATGCCAGCCGTAGCCCGATTCGACGGGACCGGACCATACCCCGACCGGAAGCTCGAAGAGCACGCGCGCGAACGGCGGTCCGAAGTCCTTTGCGATGTGATCGGGCGTCCGGTCCCGATACACATCCTCGAACATGAACGCGTCGGCCACGTTCAGCGCAACCGCGGCGTCTTCGCTCAGCGGGCGGACTCGCGTCAGCGCCGCATCGGCCGCGGATTTCGCCTGTGCGCCGCGCCGATCGATGCCGAAGTACAGATGCCGGAACGTGATGCGCGGCGGCATGGCGAAACGCGCCGGATCCTTATCGAACCATGCCTGTAGTTCGGCATCGTTGGGTTCGCGCGCGGCGGCTACGTCCTCCGCGAGGAACTCCATCTTCTGGACCATACGTCGCTTGACGATCGTATCGTCCTTCTCGAGACCAAGCGCCAGCGCCTCGCGATAGAGCACTTCTTCGCGCACTTTTGCTTCGATGAGGCTGCGCCATTCTTCCGGCGTTAGCGGTGGACGCCCCTGCGCGAGCCACGACACGCTCATCTGCCGCAAGTCATCCTGCGTCAGCACGATTGTGTTGAGGGGCGAGGGGGCGTCTGCCGGCGCGTGCAGCGCGCGCTGTACGACGAACAGCGCCGCACCGATCAGCACGAAATGCAGCAGCGGCTCGCGCAGCCATCGCCGGATGAGCGATGGCTGCGCCGAAGATGGTTCCGTTACAGCGAGGCCCCCGGCGGAAGGTTGGGGTTCAACGCGGCCGGCTCCGGAACGATCTCGTAGTTCGCAAAACCGAATTCATTGCTGCGCGCAGCAAATGTCTTGTCGCCCGCTTTGAAGACGGTCATTTCGAATGGTGCGTTGCCGAAGTAGGTGACGATCTTGCCGTTGCGGATCACATACGTCGTCGGTATGCCGAGCAATCCGTTCTCGAGCGCAGCGCCGATTTCGGACTGTTCCGGCATGCGACCTTGGGTGACGTTGCGGATCACGCGCTGGCCGTTCGTTGCGAACATCGCTTTGAAGATGCCGCCGGTGACATTGTTCCGCAGCCACAGATTCTTACCGACGATGAGGTCGTTGAGCTGCGCATCCGTCAAGGCGACCGCGCCCTTCGACTTGAGGTCGGCCACGGTCGTTCCGGCGGGCACGGCCTTGCGTGCGGCATCGGTCGGCGTGAACCAGATCGGCGAACTCCACGCGCGTTCCTGAACGGTGGCCGCCACCACATCCGGCGGCGGGATGCCGAGCTCTTTCGCCTGAATGGTGGTCCAGCGCGGCGTCGGAATTTCCAGCACGCGCGCGTAGTAGAAGGCGTCGACGCCGGGTTCGAAATCGGGGTCGGTCCACACGGTCGTGAGTTCGACCGAGCCGATCGAGTTCGTGTACGTCGCCTTTTCGATATCGACGGTGTTGCCGACCGCCGGCACGCGGCCGGTCAGGCGATCGGCTTTGCGGTCGCCCGACCACGCGACGTTGTAGATCTTCTCGAACGTCTGGCCGTTCTTGGCCCAACCTTTGACGATCTGTATCCGGTCCAGATTGCCAGACGTCGGCGCTTTCACCGCCCACACCACGAACGAAGGTGCCTTGCCTGCCGGTGCCGCGAGGTCGCCGCCCATCGGTACACCCTTCGCATATGCGTTCTTGATCCAGTCGGCTTTCTTGTCGTCGTCCTTCGTGAAACCCCAGCCGCCGAAGAAGCGCACTTTGATGTGCGGGCCGCTGGTCGCGAACGTTTCCCTGCGCTGCATCGCATCGAACAGCGACGCACGCGTGTTCTGCTCGGCCCACACGCCGGTGAGGCCGGCAGGATTCTCGAGGCGCGTGTCGAGACCCGCGAACAACGCGCCCGTCATGCGGGTTTTGATCTCGCCGTCGGCGTGGCCATGGCCGCCGAAGAAGTTGTCCTGCCGATAGGGCACACCGGTGTTGTGCGAATCGGAGCCGCCGACGAAACCCATCTTGTACGGGTTCACGCCGAGATTGGCGTGTAATCCGAGACCGTCCTTCAGCGCCTGCCGTACATAGCTGCCGGGTATCTGCGGGAATGTGCCCGCTGGATCGCCGAGCAGATACGAAAGCACTTCGAAGTTCGCGAACTCGTCGGTGGGCGACAGCACCGGGTGTGTCTCCGACTGCCCTTTGATCTGTTTGATTTCGGTCAGATGTTCGTTGCGGTCGCGCGACTCGGCCCACGCCTTGTCGATCGGCCGGCCTTTGAAGTCGACATCGGTGGGATACATGATCCCGTTCGAGAGGTTTGCGTTGTGCGAAATCGCGAGCAGCTCGTTGCCTTGTTTGCGCTGCCCGTCCATCCAGTTCCACAGATCTTCCGGCGATTGTGAGTCGAGCGAACTGAACGGCATCTCTGGCACTTTCGCGCAGTCGCGGAAGAACACGTTGCGGTGCATGTTCGAGTAGCGGGGGGTCGAGGTCCATTCATAGGCGCAGAACGCCGTGAACTTGCCCGGCTCGTTCGCCGCATCGGCGGCCGCATTGTTGGACTTCCAGACCGTGCCCGACACCGAAGGATCGACCAGTGCCGCGATCGGCTTCATCTGAATCATCGAGGTGCCCAGCTGCAGGTAGATGCGCTGGATGTCTTCCGGTTTGTGCACGACGAGGTCTTTCGCAATAGGCAGCTTGCTGATCGGCGACGCTGGATCGTTCGCGAGGCGCACGACGCCGGCATATTCGGAGTGGTCGGTTACGCCCATCCAGTCGAGGGGCGCTTCGATTTTGATGTCGTAGCCGAGCGGATGTTTGATCGGCTGGCCCTTCGCGTAGTTGTATGCGTCGGCAGGCCCCGTCATGTGATTGCCGAAGATGTACGCGTCGAACGACCAGCTCGTGTGGACGTGCGTTTCACCGAAGTACGCTTCACGTTGGGGGTGATTTGCGACGTCGGCAGCAACCGCGCTTCCCGAAGCGAACCCGATCAAGGTCGCACTGAGTATGGCTGTCAGCCGGAATTGCATAGCGATCCCCCAAAGGACAAACGGTGAACGCGCAGCCTAGTTGAACAGCCCGCCGCAGCGCAACGCCGCGGTGCTTTGTTTGCGGGTTTTACTGGTCGCTAGATCCGGGCGAGGTGTGCTGCGACGGCGTTTCGCCAGACGTCGGCGTTCTCGTACTGCGGGCTGTGCGCGGCCAGGGGAATCGTCTCGAGCCGTGCGTTGGGAATGGCGTTTGCCATACGCCCTGACGGTTCCACGAAGGGGGCATCGTGTTCACCCACGATGATCGTCGTCGGTACCGTCATTGCGCCGAGTTCCGGCAGCAGCGATTTCTGGCTCGAAATCTCGTCGCTCAACGCGACCCACGCTTCGGGGTCCATCTGCGACAACTTCAACTCGATGCGGTGCCAGTGTTCGTCGTTGCCGAGAAAGTTGATGCCGCGCTTCTGCGCATCGCCCATCGGCATTTCGCGCATCATGGTCACGCGGCCGGCACAGCCGTTGGCACGCACGTCTTTGGCGAGTTGATCGCGAATCGTCTTCGAGAACATCGGCAGCGGTTCGGCCAACGTGTCCATGAGGATCAGCGATTTGAGCCGCTGCGGATGACGCAGCGCGAAACGAATGGCGACCATGCCGCCCATGGAATGGCCCAGCAGGTGACAGCGTTCGATGTCGAGCGCGTCGAGAAAGCCTGCGAGATCCTCCGCCAGAATGTCGAACGAATACGCGTCGACGTGGCCGAAGTTCGACGATTCGCCATGGCCGCGCTGGTCCGGTGCGAGCACGCGATGTGTCTCGGTGAACCATTGCAGTTGATCGTGGAAGTCGAGCTTCGAACCGGTGAACCCATGCACCAGCACGAACGGTTCACCCCGGCCTTCGTCGTGATAGGCAGTGAGAACGTCGCCGTTGCGAACGAAATGCGATGTGAGCATGCGTGACCTGTTCAGCGTCTTCAGCGTTGTTGCTTGGGCGCGTGCGGATCGGCAACGCCTGCGGCGGCGAGTGATTCACCGGCCGTGTAGCCGAAGATGCCTTTCGCCATCAACGACGTCTCGCCGTCGCG
>JBGSNQ010000118.1:0-30621 GCA_041739525.1 Pseudomonadales bacterium
GAGCTGCCGGCCACCGTGATTCGACACCACCAGCGCATCCGCGCCGCTGCGCACGGCGAGCCGCGCGTCTTCCGCATACATGATGCCTTTCAGCACCAGCTTGCCGCCCCACCGCTCTTTGATCCACGCCACGTCGTCCCAGCTCAGCGTCGGATCGAACTGCTGGGCCGTCCAACCGGACAGCGAACTCATGTCCTGAATGCCGGTAACGTGGCCGACGATGTTGCCGAACTGGCGGCGCTTCGTATGCAACATGTTCCAGCACCAGCGCGGCTTAGTGGCCATGTTGGCGATGTTCGCGAGCGTGAGTTTCGGCGGCGTGGACAGACCGTTCTTCAGGTCCTTGTGGCGCTGGCCGAGGATCTGCAGGTCGAGCGTCAGCACGAGTGCAGAACAACCCGCGGCCTTGGCCCGGTCGATCAGGCGGCCGATGTAGTCGCGATCGCGCATTACGTACAGCTGAAACCAGAACGGCCGCGAAGTGTTTGCCGCGATGTCTTCGATCGAAGCGATGCTCATCGTCGACAGGATGTACGGCACGCCGAATTTCTCGGCGGAACGCGCCGCCAGAATTTCTCCGTCTGCGTGCTGCATGCCCGTGAGACCGACTGGTGCAAGCGCCACCGGCATCGACACGTCTTCGCCGATCATCTGCGTCGCGATGGTGCGACGGTCCATGTTCACTGCCACGCGTTGCCGCAACTTGATCGAAGCGAGATCGGTCGAGTTGTCGCGGTAAGTCGACTCCGACCACGAGCCCGAGTCCGCGTAGTCGTAGAACATGCGCGGGACGCGGCGTTTCGCCAGAAGACGCAGATCTTCGATGCAGGTGATGACCGGCACTGCGGGTGTCGCTTCAGGTATCTCGCAATGCGGCTTGCGCCGCCGCCAATCGCGCAATCGGCACGCGCGGCGGCGAGCAGCTCACGTAGTCGAGTCCTGCGCGATGACAAAACGCGATCGACGCCGGATCACCCGCGTGTTCGCCGCAGATGCCAAGCTTGATCTTCGGTCGCGTCGAACGACCGCGCTCTACTGCGGTAGTGATCAGTCGACCGACCCCCTGTTCGTCGATGCTCGCGAACGGGTTGTGCTGGTAGATCTCTTTCTGTCGATACGTTTCGAAGAACGAGCCCATGTCGTCGCGGCTGAGGCCGAGCGTGGTCTGCGTCAGGTCGTTGGTGCCGAAGCTGAAGAACTCCGCCACCTCGGCGAGTTCGTCAGCGGTGATCGCCGCGCGCGGCACCTCGATCATCGTGCCGACCATGTAGTCGATCTTGATGCCCGTTCGCTCGATCACTTCGCGCGCCACCCGGTGCACGATCTCCACCTGGTCGGCGAGTTCAGCCTTGAAGCCGACGAGCGGAATCATGATTTCGGGCTTCACGACCACGGGGTGCTTGCCAGTCATCACCTGCGCGGCAGCCTCGAAGATCGCACGCGCCTGCATTTCGGTGATTTCGGGGTACAGGATGCCGAGCCTGCAACCGCGACAACCGAGCATCGGGTTCTCTTCGTGCAGCGCACGAATTCGGTCGAGGATGAACTCCGCCGTAACGCCGAGTTTGATCGCGAGTTTGCGGCGCACGCCGTCGTCGTGCGGCAGGAACTCGTGCAGCGGCGGATCGAGCAACCGGATCGTGACGGGACGCCCGTCCATCGCCTTGAAGAGCCCGGCGAAGTCCTTCTTCTGGAACGGTAGCAGCATCTTCAACGCGCTGCGGCGTTGCACTTCATCGGCCGCGAGAATCATCTGCCGCATGTAGTCGATGCGATCACCTTCGAAAAACATGTGCTCCGTGCGGCACAGGCCGATGCCTTCCGCGCCATACGTAACCGCCTGTTGCGCCATCTCCGGCGTATCGGCGTTCGTGCGGATCCTCAGGCGACGATGTTTGTCGGCCCACGCCATCACCGTTTCGAACAAACGATACGTATAACTTTGCGACGCCTTCAGGCTGCCGCTCAGTACCCGCTTCACTTCCGAGTCGGCGCTGTCGATCGGCCCTGCATAGATTTCGCCCGTGGAACCGTCGAGCGAGATGTAGTCGCCTTCCTTCAGCACCACACCGTCGGCGGTAAGAGTCTTCTTCTCGTAGTTGATGACGATGTTCGTGGCGCCGCACACGCACACCTTGCCGAGCTGACGAGCCACCAAAGCCGCGTGTGACGACACACCGCCGCGCGAGGTGAGAATTCCCTGCGAATACAGCATGCCCTTCAGATCGTCGGGCGACGTCTCCATCCGGCATAGCACCACGCGGTTACCGCGCTTGGATTCCTGCTCTGCGGCGGTTGCAGTGAACACGATGAGACCCGAGGCGGCGCCCGGGCCAGCCGGTAACCCGTGCCCGATCACGCGCGCGGCCTTCTGTGCCCGCGCATCGAACACCGGCACCAGCAACGAGTCGATCGACTCCGCCGGAATCTTCAGCAGCGCCGTGCGTTGATCCATCAACTTCTCTTCGGTCATCTCGACCGCGATTCGGATTGCGGCCACGCCGGTGCGTTTGCCGTTGCGCGTCTGGAGAATGAACAACCGGCGATCTTCGATGGTGAACTCGAGGTCCTGCATGTCGCGGAAATGCTGTTCGAGCTTCGCACGCACGCGCTGCAGCTCTTTGAAACTCTCGGGCATCTCGGTCGCCATTTCGGCGATCTGTTTCGGCGTGCGTACACCGGCGACAACGTCTTCGCCCTGCGCGTTGACGAGGTATTCACCGTAGATGACTTTTTCGCCGTTGGCAGGATCGCGCGTGAACGCAACGCCTGTGGCGCTGTCGTCGCCGAGGTTGCCGAACACCATCGCTTGTACGTTGACGGCGGTGCCCCATTCGGTGGGAATGCTGTAACGCTGCCGATAGATGATCGCGCGTTCGTTTTTCCACGAACCGAACACCGCACCGATCGCGCCCCACAACTGTTCGAATACGTTCTGCGGGAACTCCGCTTTCCTGCGTGTCTTGATGAGACGCTTGTAGCGCTTCACCAGTTCCTTCAGGTCGTCGGCGGTGAGTTCAGTGTCCTGCGTCTTGTGCAGTTCGTGTTTGAGGCCATCCATCAACGCATCGAACGGGTCGTGCGATTCCTGCGTTGCGGCCGTCACATTCATCACCACGCCGCCGTACATCTGAATGAAGCGGCGATAGCAGTCGTAGGCGAAGCGTGGATTCGAGGTGCGCGCCGCCAGCCCCTCAACAGTCTCGTCGTTGAGGCCGAGATTCAGAATCGTATCCATCATGCCGGGCATCGATTCGCGTGCGCCGGAGCGCACTGACAGCAGCAATGGGTTGTTGCGGTTGCCGAAGCCTTTGTTCTGCTGCGCCTCTACGTCGGCAACCGCTTTTTCGACGTCGGCGGTCAGCTGTGCCGGGTAGCGGCGCTGATTGTCGTAGAAGTAGCTGCAGACTTCGGTGCTGATGGTGAATCCCGGCGGAACCGGCAAGCCGATGGACGCCATCTCGGCCAGATTCGCGCCCTTGCCTCCGAGCAGATTGCGCATGGCGCTGCCGCCGTCGGTCTTCTTACCGAACGCATAAACGTACTGCGTTCCCTTCTTCGACTTCCCCGACACTCCATTCCTGGCCGTGTTCTTCGTTTTCTTGACTGGCATGCTCACTCGATTTTTTGTTGCGACGATCGTGAATTCGGCGCGCGATCGGCGATTCGGATGAGCCGCGCCTACGCCGTTTCCCCCAGCCCATTATTCCAAGCCCACTTCTTACAAGCACGGTGAGTTATACACGAGTCGGTCGACGACGCAGAAGCTTGACCTGATAATCGCGCTTCCGACGGCCGGTCGCACAAGGAGGAAGCGACGTGAACTACCGACTTTCGTTCGTCCGTGTTTTCGTCACAGACTGGGAGCGTGCGATCCGCTTCTACACGGAAACGCTCGAGATGAAACCCGTTCTGATCACCGACGGGTGGGCGCAGTTCGCAACCGGCGAGGCGCAACTCGCGCTCGAACGGGTCGATCCGGCCGACCCGGAAAGCGGCGATTCGGTGGGCCGTTTCGTGGGCGTATCGCTCGAAGTCGGCAACGTCGACGACGTTTACAGGACGCTCGCGGCGCGAGGCGTAGAGTTCCTCGGACTTCCCGAACAACAACCGTGGGGCGGCGTGCTCGCACACATGCGCGACCCCGACGGCAACGTGCTCACGCTTCTGGAGCGTTGACGGACCTCGCCATGCCGATACGCATCACCATCGACAAGCAGAACGCATTGATCCACACGCACGCAACGGGCCACGTCACCGGCGCCGATCTCATCGACTACTACCAGCGCCTGCGTGCGCACCCCGACTTCAGACGCAACCTGAACGAGATCTTCGACGCCACCGAGGTGGAGCAGATCGACTTGACCGCCGACGACGTACGCAAGCTCTCAGCATTCACCGAGGAGTACACGAGCCTCGGTGTGCCGGTGAGGGTTGCCATTGTCGCGTCGGGAGATCTCGAGTTCGGACTATCCCGGATGTACGAGATGCTGCAGGTGCGCTCGATCAACCTGCTCAGGGTGTTTCGCGAGCGCTCGCAGGCGGAGCGCTGGATCAGCGAAGTGCGGCTCGAGCCGCCGCGAACGGACTAGCAGCCCGTTTTCAACGCCTGCTAGTGAAGCGTACGCAGGAACTCGATCAGCAGTTCGTTGGTGCGCGGCGCAGCTTCCTGCTGAATCCAGTGGCCGGCACCTTCGATGATCTCGCTCTTGTAGAGTTTCGGCAGCGTTTCGGGGAAGCGCGCGATCGCCGGCGCGCCCCATATGGTCGGACCGTCGCGCGAGCCGCCGACGAACAATGACGGAATGGTGATGGGCCTGTTGGCGAAGCCGGCCAGATCTTCCCAGTCGCGGTCGACGTTGCGATACCGCGACAGCGGCCCGAAGAAGCCCGAGTACTCGAACTCCTGCGTATATACGTCGAGATCCGCCTTCGACAGCCAGCGCGGCATCGTTTCCGGATACACGAACTTGTCGCGTAACTTCGTTCCGCGCGGCACCAGGGAAATGTTGGGGCCGTTGCGGACGTCGCCCGACGCGCACCAGTAGAAGCCGAGCAGCCACTCGCGAACGTTGCTTTCGATTTCGGCCTCTGCGCGCCCCGGCTGCTGGAAATACTCCACGTAGAATTCATTCTCTTCGCCCGCCATCGTGCGCATCCGTTCGGTCGGCCGAGGACCGGTCGGTGCAGCGGGCGGTGCGTACGGCACGGAGAGTCCGGCCACGCCGCGAAACAGATCCGGCCGCAACAGCGCACTCATCCATGCGATCGGCGCACCCCAGTCGTGCCCGACGATCGTCACGGGAGCGCCGAGATCCGCCACGAGGCCGACCACGTCGCCAACCTTCTTCACCATACGATAGTCCGGCACCGCCGTCGGCTTCGAAGAGCGACCGTAGCCGCGTACGTCGAGCGCGACAGCGCGATAGCCGGCCGCGGCAAGCGCGGGCAACTGATAGCGCCACGAATACCACGACTCCGGGAAGCCGTGGATCAGCAACACCACCGGACCGCTGCCCGCCTCGGCAACGTGCAGACGAATGCCGTTGCTCTCGACGATTCGATGCCGTACGTCGTTCATTCCTTCATCTCCTGGCGCCATCAGGTGCAGACGGTACCGCTGTGCGCCTTCGTGTAGTCGTTGTCGCCGTACGCGACCTCTCCGTTCACGACAACGGTGTCTACACCGACGCTGCTGCGGACGTAACGCATGCCGTGGCCGGGCATGTCGAACACAGCGCGTTCTTCGCCGCGGTCGATGCGGTCGGCGTCGAATACCACGACGTCCGCAGCGAAGCCTTGCTGCAACGTACCGCGATTCTTCAGACCCCAGATCTCCGCCGTCTCCGACGTGATCTTCTTGATTGCGTGCTCGAGGCTCAAATGGTGCGTCTCGCGAACGAAACGGCTGAACAGGAAGCCGGTGTCGCCGTAAGTGGAGAACGACGTGACGTGCGCGCCGCCGTCGCTTGCACCAACGTGCACGAGCGGGTGCGCCAACAACGGACCCACGCGAGCCGCGTCCTGGTGTCCCACGCTTTCGGCGAGGAACGGCACCAGCAGATCGTTTTCGAGCGAAACGTTGATGAGACACTGCGCCGCCTTTTCACCGCGCGAGTTGGCGATGTCTTCCAGCGTCCGCCCGACCAGTTCCTTCGGCGCACCCTCACCGCCGCGGACGACCAGTTTGCCCATGAACATGCGACCGCCGTCGGCGCCAGTCTCGTTGACCATCCGTTCGACGGTTGCGGGGTCGCGCAGTGCGGCGATGCGCTCCGCGCGCGGCAGGCGCATCACGCGATACCAGTTCGGGAAGCGCGCGAAATACAGGCTCGGCCGTTCGAACGAGAAGCTGATGTCGATCGGACGCGTCTGCACCTGCGGCCACACGCGCGCACCGCGCGCGAACTGTTCTTCGACTCGCGCCATCGTGCGCGGCACGTTTTCGGGCGTCGCCGCGGAATCGAACAACGGCGAGAACGTGGTCGGGATGTTGTACTTCAGCGACAGTTCGGCCAGCTGATCGATACGCGCGATCGTCAGATCGGTTGCGTAGAACTCAGGCACCACCTGCAACATGCGGCCGTACTCGCCCAGCACTTTTGCAAGCCCGTCGAGTTCTGCCTGATAGGCATAGCGGCTCGGCACCGGATGCAGCTTCTCGTCGACGTCGACGAAACTGGTGCTCAGACCCACCGCGCCGGCCTCGAGGCACTCGCGCAGCAGGTTCTGCATCGCGGCGATTTCGTCGCGGTTCGCCGCGCGTTGCTGCGACGCGTCGCCCATCACCCACAGGCGGATGACGCTGTGCCCAACCAACGGCGCAACGTTGATGGCGAGATTGCGTTTCAGCGCATCGACATATCCACCGAAGCTCTCCCACGACCACTCGAACGCGTCCGTGAAAGCAGCGGGAGGCAACTCTTCGATCTGCTGGAACATGCCGACCAACGCGCGACGGTCGGTCGCTTTCAACGGCGCCAGCGACAACGAGCAATTGCCGGGAACCACCGTGGTAATGCCATGCTCGATCGCCGGACGCGCCGCGCCATCCCAAAGCAGTTGTACGTCGAAGTGTGTGTGCGGATCGATGAAACCGGGCGCAACGACCCGCCCCTTCGCGTCGATGACACGCTTCGCGTTGGAGCCGAGAGCGCCGATTGCCGCGATTGCACCGCCCTCGATGGCCACATCCGCATTGAACGCGGCGCGTCCGGTGCCGTCGACGACCCGGCCGCCCTTGATGATCAGATCGAACATGTCATTCCCTCCAAAATGCCGCGCCAAGAATGGCCGACCAGTTCCGAAATGTGTTTTGCATTGCAGTTGCGCATGAGCCGTAGACCCGCTTCGGTATCGAGCACGACATTCGACTCGCTGCCGCCATCGAACCGCAGCCGCACGATCAGGTCTGCGTGACCGTCGTGGCCACCGGCGATTTCCGCGCCGACGATGACCGCACCCGTTGCCGCCTCGCGCTTCAGCGCGGCGGCTCGGTGAATACGATGTCGCTACCGAGCAGCACACCCGACGGACGGCGAAGGAAAATGTGCAGGTTCCAGCTCTTGAGCTTCTCGAGCGCCGCACCGGCGTCTTCGTTCGGCATCACCCGCTCGATCAATTGAGCGAGTGTTTCATCGGGTTCCGGCGTGACGTGCGCGCGCTGCGTTGTGAGGCTCACTGGGCATTTTCCTGGGATTTTGCTGCTGGATGTCGGCACGGCGACCGACGATAGGGATTTGCAATGCGTTATAAAAATTTCTAGGCTTTGCGTTATAGTCTGGCATAGTTTATGAGTCAATCCGTTTCTGGTGAGAGACGCTTCTTCGATACGAAACCGCCTTCCTAAATACGAAACTGTGAGGGGAACATGAGCGAACCGACCTACCTTCCGCTGCTGAATTCCATCGCCGTCAACGAAGCCAAAGGACAGATTCTGCTCGATGCATGGGCCCGCACGACCAACGACGAGTCGCTGGCACAGGCGCTGCGCTTCGTCGCAATTCGCGAAGGCGAACACGCAATGGCGTTCACGAAGCGCATGTGTGAACTGGGCCACGCGGTATGCGAAGAAAAGGCCTATCAGGTGTTCAAGGATTTCGACGGACTGCTTGCGTGCGTGAAGTCGTCGATCAGCGACGCGCAGAAGATCGAACGTCTGCAAGGCCGTCGCGGCAGCGAGGAACAGAAGGATCCGTTCACCGGTTTCTTCAACGACACGACCATCGACCCGCAAACCGGCGAACTGCTCGGCCGTTACATCGCCGAAGAACGCGACAGCGGCCGTCGCTTGAAGGCCGAATACGATCGTGTCTGCGGCATGAGCATGTCGTCGAACTCGGAAATGGCCGAGCTGAAAGCCTGTGTCGCCGAACTGCGCCAGGAAGTCGCCAAGCTGAAAGGCATTCGCAGCGTCGCTTGAGGCTCGTCAGGGTAGCCACGCTTCTTCCGCAAAACTCATGAGTAAACGTGCATGAGCAATCGTGAAGAAGCCAAGCACTCACGACGACGCAAGATCGTTCGCGCCGCGCGCGTATTGATGCAGCAGACCGGCGACACCGGCTTTTCGATGCGCGCGCTCGCGGAGCAGGCGGGCGTCAGCATCGCGACGCCCTACAACCTCTTCGGATCCAAGCAGGCGATCATGTTCGCCGTGCTCGACGCCGACCTCGAGTACTACCAGAAGCGTCTTGCGAAAGTGCGCGTCGACGAGCTCGACGTGTTCTTCAAAGCAGTGTCCCTTGCGACAACGCTCTACTCCACCGAGCCGAGCTTCTATCGCGCGGTGTTGTTCGCGGTTTACAACGACGGCGGGCGGGAATTCCGTTCGATGTTCGGCGGACCGCGCCACATCATGTGGCGGGGTTTCGTTCAGGACGCGGTGAAAGCAGGGTTTCTGTCGAGCGACGTGGAACCCGACGCGTTCGCCATCAATCTCGGTCGTACGTTCTTCTCTGCCATCCTCGAATGGGTGTCCGGCGAACTCTCGCTGCCGGAACTCGAAGCGTGGGCCCAATATGGCTTCGCACTGTCATTGTCCGCAATGTCGACGCCGTTGAGTGCCGATCGCCTGCACGACAAAGCAGTTGCACAACAGGTGCGGCTGGTGAAGTTGTGGAAACAGAAATACCGCGCAAGCCTCAAGGCTCAGAACGGCGCGTCCCCTGTGAAGGCGTCGTAGCGCTCGCGTCGATCATGTCCGCTGGCGCATGCGCCGCCTCACGCGCGCATGCGCCTCCTCAAGCGCGCATGCGTCTCCTCAAGCGCCAGATCACCGCAAGCGCCGCCCCGGCAGGCACACCGAATATCAGGATGAAGATCGGCAGTTCCTCGCTTGCCGCATAGCCCGCCTGCGTGACGCCGACCCACATGTTGGTCACCGCGATCATGAACCAGAAGATCATGAACGTGCGCGTCGCGCGAATGAGCGCGGGCACGCTGCCGCCGCCGAGCACCCGCGCCACACCGATGCACGCTCCCCACACGATGAACCCGATGAGAATGATGATTGCGGTGCGCATCGCTCGTTGACACGTTGTCGTTTGGTCGCAAGGCTACACCACCGATTCAGTGGAAGACGACAGTGAGCGAACCCGATCTGCTGACGTTGCTCGCAACCGAAACGCTCGGCGACTTCGAATGCCGCCAGGTCACTCTGTTGGGAAGCACCAAATCGGTATACGTCATGGGATCGGGGCCGGCGGTGATCGTGATGTCGGAAATGCCCGGCATCTATCACCACGTCGCGCGCTTTGCGCGATTCGTGCGCGACGCAGGCTTCACGGTATGGATGCCGCATCGGTGTTGTCGCAGCCATCGCTGCCGATGGGCCGCGCCGGCGGCCTGCACATCGCTCCCGACGAATTGGCAAAGGTGCGCACCCGCATGGTGGAAGAAGATCTGACGGTGCTCGCCTATCGCTTCGAAGGCGACAAATACTGCAAAGCCGAGCGATTTGCTGCTTATGAAGCAGCACTGGGCGATCGTTTCATCGGGCGCGTGTTATCGGACGACTCGGCCGCGAAGAACGTGCCGACACCGCCACACAGCGTGGTGACGCTGCACCTGGTCGACCGCGAGGGTGAACCCACGCGCGCGGCGGTGGACGAGATTCTCGGCTTCTTCAAACGACGGCTGAAGAGCTGAAGAGCGGCGGCTTGAAGCGATCTCACGCAAGTGAACCGCCGTCCACCACCAGCACCGCGCCGTTGCAGTAAGTGCCCTCCACCGCCAGATAGAAGATCGCGGACGCGATCTCTTCCGGGCGACCGGGTCGGCCCATCGGCGAAACCTGATACCGCTGCGCCTCGTCTTCGAACGGGTTGAACTCGGAATCGAGGACCGGACTCACCATCTCCGTGTCGACGAAGCCCGGTGCCACGACGTTGCAACGGATGTTCTGCGGACCATACGCGCGCGCCATCGAGCGCGTCATGTTGATGACACCTGCCTTTGCAGTGGCGTAGGTGTGCGCGTCGGCCATGCCGCGAATACCGCCGCCGCTCGAGATGTTGACGATGCTGCCGCCGCCGCGCCTCTGAAATACCGGCAGCGCGCCGTGACAAAGGAAGTAGACCGAATCGAGATTGATCCGCATCACCTCACGCCAGAGATCGGGCGGCGTGTCACCGAGAACCGCCATCGAGCCCGGATGTTCGACACCAAAACTCCAGCCGACGCCGGCGTTGTTGACGAGGATCGAAAAGTCACCCAGTTGCTGCGCGTGTTGCAGCACCGTTTCGGCGCCCTGCAGCGTGCCGATGTCGGCCGCGACCGGCACGATCATTCCAGGCAAGGTAGCGCCTTGCGTGGCTGTCTCGTCGAGTTTGTCGATGCGACGGCCGTTCGCCACCACTGTTGCGCCCGCAGCCGCAAACCGCAGCGCGGTCGCGCGCCCGATGCCGGTACCCGCGCCGGTCACCACCACTACCTGTTTGTTGAGATCCATCGTTGCCTCGCCACGTTCGATCGACCCCATGTTAACCGTCCGGGCGACGCCCCATCGACATCGCAACGATGTAACGCGTTCTAAATTGAAGTTCACTTTCGGACCGGAATGGTGCAAACATTCGCAGGTTTAAGCAGACCACCCGAGGGAACCGCACCATGATGACCGCCGACCAATACCGCGCCTCACTGAACGACGGACGCGAGACCTTTTTCGGAGGCGAACAGATTTTCGATCTTCCCGGCCATCCGATACTCGGTCAGACAGTCGAATCCGCCGCACGAGGATATGCGCGCTTCTACGATCCGAAGCCGGGCGCGGTCGGCGCCTTCATGAAGATTCCGGGTTCCGCGCAGGAGTTGCGGGAGCAGGTCGAACTGCACGAATCGGTCGATCTGCTCACGCACGTCACGTATGCATCGATCATGACGCTGCTCACCGCGGCCGATCGCATCGAAGCGACGCTGCCCGAGAACGCGGCGCGTATCCGCGCCTACGTGAAAGACGCGCAGACGCGTGACGTGCGCATCACGCAGTGCATCACTGACGCGAAAGGCGATCGCAGCCGGCGTCCCGGCTTGCAGGACGATCCCGATGCATACGTGCGCGTTGTAAAGCGAACGGCCGACGGCATCGTCATTCGCGGCGCGAAACTGCACATCTCGGCCGCATCGATGGGCCACGAGCTGATGACGATTCCAACCAAGTCGATGAAAGCAGACGAGGCGGATTATTCGGTCGCGTGCATGGTCCCGGTCAATGCGCCCGGCGTGAAGATCGTGAATACCACGTATGCGCCGCGGCACGAAGACAAGCGCGACTTTCCGATGTCGGGCCAGCATCACACGCCCGAAGGCTTCGTGATCTTCGACGACGTGTTCGTACCGAACGAGCGCGTGTTCCTCGGTGGCGATCACCCGGAACTCGCCACGGTATTCGCGCATTCGCTCGGACTGTGGGAGCGTCTCGGCGGCCTGTCGGGCATGGCGAGCCAATACGACCGGCTGGTCGGTTTCGCACAACTCATCTCCGAGGCAAACGGTCTCGACAAGGTGGGTCACATCAAAGAGAAAATATCCGAGATCATGATCAATGCGACGTTGATCCGCGCCAGCCTCGATGCGGCCATCAACAACTGCAGCATCACGTCCGACGGCGCGGCGTTCCCGAGCGAGTTGTACACCAACGTCGGCAAATACCACGGCGCCGCCAACTATTCTCTAATGGTGCGACACCTGCACGACATAGCGGGCGGCAGCGTGCTCACCGCTCCGGGCATGGCGGATCTCGAGAACGAAAAGACCGGCCATCTGATCCGGAAGTACATGGGCACCATGCAGTCGGTAGACGGCGTGTACCGTTCCAAGCTGTTCCACGCGATTCGCGACTACACCGCGGACGCGTTGGGCGGCTGGTACGCGGTTACGAACATTCAGGCCGGCGGCGGGCTTTACGCGCAGCGGATCGTGTCGCGCCTGCACTACGATCTCGATCGCGCGAAACACATGGCGCTGGAAGCGGCGCACATGACGGAATACGCGAACGGCAGCGCTTAGCCGCGTCTGCGCGAGAGCGCGTCGAACGCGAGATCTACGAAGGTCTGGTGTCCGGAGCGCATGTGCGCATAGCTGTCCGGACGGCTGGCATCCGGTGAAGCTGCTGCCCATTCCTCGAGGTTGAAAACCGGCCGCAACGCGGCGTCGAGATCCCATAGCGGCAGATCGTGCAGATCGAGACCCGACAGCGCCGCATAACGCCTCGTGAACGCGCGCATTGCTTCGAGTCCAAACGCCCAGAGCAGGTCGAGTCGGGCAATTGCCACATCCACCAGTGGATCGCCGATGCACGCCTCCTCCCAATCGACGACTCCGACGAGGTCACTTCCATTCCACAGTAGATTTCCCGGCCAATAGTCGCCGTGGAGTAACCCGACCGCATGAGTGGATCGCGACGGCCATGCGCGACGCAGCGCGTCGCGGATGTCGGCGGGCCGCAACGATGGATCGGGATAGACACGATCGCGCTGATGCACAAAGCGCGGCACGTACGCCGGCAAAGACTCGGGTTGGTCGCCTAACGATGTGCGATGGATCCGCACCAGATGTGCCGCCATTTGCTCGATCGACTCGGGAGCGATCTCCGTCGCCAAATTGGGTGCGCCGTCGATGTATTCGATCACCAGGAACGGAGCGCCGAACAGCTCGTCCGAGTCAACCGCGAATAACGGGGCGGGAACCGTAAGACCGGCCGCTTTCAACCAGCGCAGCAGCTTGAACTCGTTGGCGACTGCGAGTGGATTTTCGTACAGCGCACCATCCGGCTGCCGCAATATCGCGCGTCGCCTTTCATCGCCAACCGCAAATTCGAGCACCGTCATCCGGCTCGAAATTCCTCCACTCAACGGCCACGCACGGCGCAGCGTGGCGCGTGGTTCGAGCATTCGAACGACGCGCTCGAACCCGGCGCGCTCATCCGCGTGCAAGCCGACCACTTGCGAGCAACAACGTTTCCAACCGTTGGTGCTCAACGCAATAGCGCCGCTTCATGGCCTGCACCTCTTCCCGCTTCGCGTCGCGGTCGCGCAAGGTTGCGTCCAGCACGCCCGCAATCATCACGTTTCGGTGCGTGTGCGCGTCGGAGATGAACTCGCTGATGCGGGTGCGATAACCCTGCGACTCCATAAGCAGACCTCGCATCGCGTCGGTGAGCATTTGCGAGAAGCGGTCTTTGTACGTGTCGTGTTTGAACAGCGGCCGCTCATCCGGCGGCGCTTTGAACTGCGGGCGCAGTTCCTTCTGACAGCATGGAACCGTCATGATGATCGATGCGCCCGCCTCGATGCCCTGAAAGATGGCGTCATCGGTGGCGATGTCGCAGGCGTGCAAGGCAACCAGCACGTCTATCGCGCCGTGTTGTGGTTCCGCAACGTCGCCACACGCGAAGCGCAGTCGTTCCATTCTCAGTTTTGCGGCGATGCCGGCGCAGGTATCCATCAGTTCCTGATTGCGGTCCACACCGATCACCTCGGTGGGTACGCCGAGTCGGTTGTTGCAGTAGTCATAAAGCGCAAACGTGAGGTAGCCCTTGCCGCAACCCATGTCCACCACGCGCAAGCTCGGGCGTTCGCTCAAGCGCGACTTCGTCGCCAGGTCTTCGAAGATCTTCAACAGGTTCTGCAGTTGCCGGTACTTGTCCGCCTTGTCGCTCTTGACCTTGCCCTCCGCGCTGACGATTCCAAGTTCCCGCAGGTAAGGCGCCTCTTCCGGATCGAGGATGTAGCGCTTTGGTCGATCGTGATCCGTCGTGATCCGTTCCGAGAACGTCGGCTTGTGCGCCGTCAGCCGCGCCTCGCCTTTCTTGTTGGTGAGCAACTCGACATCGGCGTGCGTTGTGAACAGGTGCGCGTTGCCGAAGCTAGACTCGAGCAGGTTGCGAATTGCACCGGGTGCGTCCGCTACGCGATGGTTCTCTGTAACGTCGCTGCTCACCCGCCGCAGCGAAATGCTGATGTGCGGCTCGCCGCGAATCTCGACGAGCCGCACGAACGCCTGCCGCAAGCCGTCGCGCCGGCCCTTGCCGAGGGTCAATTTCACGAAGGTGTTGTCGGCGAACGAATTGGCCAGTTGCGAAACGAACTCGTCGAGGGGCGTCATTCGCAATCCTCGAAATCGGTCTCTCTGCACGAAACGATCAAGGCTCTCGCTTGTGCGAGTTGCGCCTGCGACATCACCGCGCCGATGGC
The DNA here is from genome assembly GCA_041739525.1 of Pseudomonadales bacterium. Classification (GTDB taxonomy): domain Bacteria; phylum Pseudomonadota; class Gammaproteobacteria; order Pseudomonadales; family Azotimanducaceae; genus DATJGR01. The sequence goes on from JBGSNQ010000118.1 coordinate 14,691, forward strand.
ATCGCGGCCCGCGCGTGCGCGTCGTTGCGGCACCGTCGTCACCGTGCCGTCCGCCGCAAGGCTCTTCCAAAGGTACGCGCGCACGTAGTCTTTCGTTACGCCGCGCCCGTTGTAGTACATCGCACCGAGGTTGTACTGCGCGTCCGCATAGCCTTGGCGCGCTGCTTTGCGCCACCACGCCACCGCTTCCGCAAGGTCGCGCTGCACGCCCTTGCCGTTCTCGTACATCACGCCGAGATTGTATTGGGCGTTCTCGTCGCCCTGCTCCGCAGCGCGTCGATACCACTGCGCTGCCCGCATCGAGTCGGCCTTCGTACCGTCGCCTTCGAATATCAGACGCGCGAGGTTCACCTGCGCGAACGTGTTGCCTTGTTCCGCGAGCGGAGTAAACAACGCAACCGCTGCCGGATAGTCTTTCCGCTCGAGCGCCACAATCGCGTCGTCGACCGGTTCCGCATGGACGAACGCCGACGCGACCACCAGCCAGATGCACAGACCATTGCGTGCCAACCGGGCCGCAACGTCGCGATGTCCAAGCGCTGCGCTTCCTGACATCATCGCCCGCATCCAGATTCGCTTAAGGCAGCTGCAGTGACCAAGACCGTCGAGTTCTTCTACGACTATGCCAGTCCGTTTTCTTACCTCGCAGACTGCCAACTGCCGGCGATCGCCGCGAAGCATGGCGCGGAAATCCATTATCGGCCGGCGATTCTCGGCGTACTGATCGTCGAATCCGGCAACCAGCCGCCGCCGACCGTGCCCGCAAAGCTTGCGTATATGAATGTCGACATGCGTCGTTGGGCCTCGCGCCTCAACGTGCCGTTCGTTCCGAATCCTGCATTTCCGGTGCGCAGCATCACGCTCATGCGGGCCGCATTGATCGCGCAGGACAGCGGCGTATTCGAACGTTTTCACGAAGCGATGTGGCGTGCGATGTGGACCGAAGCCGCGAACCTCGCCGACCCGGCTGTAGTCACCCAAGTACTTGCGCGTGCCGATCTCGACGCCGACGCCATCATGCGCGGCACTCAAGACGACGCGATCAAGGCGCGTCTGAAAGCGAACTGCGACGAAGCGCTCGCGCGCGGCGCATTCGGCTTGCCGACATTCTTCGTCGACGGTGAGATGTTCTTCGGCAACGACCGCGTGGATTTCGTCGGGGAAGCTCTTGCGCGCTGACATTCCATATCTCATTACGTTGCCGACAGCTGCACCGTGCGTCCCAGCGTGCGGCATAGCGAGTTCGTTGTAGCCAGCCGCTCGAAATCCGGTTGCGGCCGGGCGAGCACTGCGTCCGCCGCGAACGCCTGTTCCAATGCATGCGCCGCCCGCAGCAGCGCATGATCGCCATACATCGAGCCGACCACCTGAATGCCGAATGGCGTGCCTGCCTCGTCGAGGCCGCACGGTAGCACCGCCACCGGATGCCCGACCACGGTGATCGACGACGTCAACGCCAGCCACGCCATGTAGTTCGTCACCGTCACGCCATCGATCTCGCGCGGGTTCAGATACTTCCATTCGAACGGTGGAATGGAGACGCCGGGACAGATGACCACGTCGTAGTGGTCGTAGATCGCCGCAAATGCCTGATACAGCTCCATCTGCGTACGCCGCGCCTTAGCAATGGCCTCCATCGGCGTGGCAAGCGCTGCGGCATACGTAGCACGAACGTTCGGATTGAAGCCGGCATCCCACGTTGCCGCTTCGCGCGCGTACTGGGCGACGAACAGATCCTGCCGCACGTGCCAATCGACGTCGGGGGCTGCGCGCAGATCGATCGGATGCCAATCGCACCGTCCAACGAGGCGAGCAAGGCGCTCTACCCGATCGGCGAACGTGCGGCGGATCGATTGCGAAACCAGCACGCCGCCGAGGTCCGCGGTAACGGCCACGCGCAGCGACCTCGGATCGACAGGATCGAGCGTCGCAAGCGCCGCCGCATCCAGAGGAAATGCCATCGGATCGCGCCGCGCCGACGGCGTTCGTTGCGCGGTCACCGACAGCAGCAATGCCGCATCGGCCACGCTGCGCGCCATCGGACCTTGCACGCTGTAGTTCGTCTGCATGATCGTGCGCCGCTCGTTCGGAACGACGCCGGGTGTGGCCCGGTATCCGACGACACCGCTATAGCAGGCCGGAATGCGCAGGCTGCCGCCGTGGTCGGAGCCCGTCGCCAACGGCGCCATGTTGGTGGCCACTGCAACGGCCGAACCGCCCGACGACCCGCCACAGGTGAGCGCGACATCGAACGGGTTGCCGGTGGCACCGAACAAACGATTCACGGTGTTCGCGCCGATGCTGAACTCGGGCACGTTGGTTTTGCCGATGACGATGCCGCCGGCAGCGCGAATTCGCGCGACGATGCCGGAGTCTGCCGCAGGCACGTTGTGTGCCAGCGTTTCGCTGCCGTACGTGGTGCGGATGCCGGCGGTGTCCTGAATGTCTTTGATCGCAATCGGCAAGCCGTGCAGCGCACCGAGCGTTTCACCGCGTAGTGCCGCCGCATCGGCATCGCGCGCCTCCTTCCTGGCACGCTCGTCGGCGCGCACCACCATCGCGTTGACCGCTGGATCGATCCGCTCGATTTGGGCGATGCACGCATCGACGAGTTCCACCGACGAGAGTTCGCCGGCGCCGATCAATCGGCGAGCTTCGACGGCAGAGAGTTCGGCGGGGTTCATGCGGGCTCTGGAAGTACAACGGTCGCAACAGTGTACGAAGGATTCGCGGGAATGCGATCATCGCAAACGCACTCAACTTCAGGGCGAACCAAATGGGCAAAGTCGTGGCGTTGACCGGCGGCTCCAACGGCATCGGCGCCGCTGCTGTCGCGCGGCTCGTGGCGGCCGACTGCGAGGTTCACGTGCTCGACGTGGTGACGCCGAAAGCGCCCCATGCAGGTTTTGTCCACTGCGACCTCGGGCGGCCGGATGCGATCGACGTTGCATTGCGCAAGCTGCCGCAGCGACTCGACGCGGTGGTGAACGTCGCCGGCATTGCCGGCCCCAATCCACCTGTCGGCGTCGTAGCGATCAACTTCCTCGGAATGCGCCACCTGACCGAGTCGTTAGTGCCGCGTATTGCAAGAGGTGGCGCGGTCGTAAACGTTGCGTCGACCGCAGGCTGGGACTGGGAAAAGCGCGCCGATCTGGTGAACGGACTACTCGATACCGCCGACTTTGCAGCCGGCCTCGATTGGCTGAACGCCCATGAATCCGAGTGGATTGCCAACCCGTACAAGTTTTCGAAGCAATGCGCTGCCGCCTACACGTATCGCGCGGCCGGGTTTGCGCTGCCCTACGGCGTGCGGGTCAATTGCGTGAACCCGGGCTCCACCGAAACGCAACTGACGCCCGCCTTCAAAACGCTCGTCGGCAACGAAATGTACGATTGGGGCGTGCGCCAGATCGGCCGCCACGGCGTTCCCGACGACATCGCCGAGGTGATCGAGTATCTCGCGATCGGCCCGTGTCGTTGGCTGAACGGCGTCGCGATCGTGGTAGACGGGGGCTACATCGCGGGACTCGTAGGAGGTTGGGTCAACCTCGACGAATCACCCAACGCGCGAAAGGCCTGAATGCGCCGAAGCGGTACTATTCCATGGTCTTTGACTGCAGAGACCCCGCGTTGTGAGCGTCCCTTAGGAACTTCTGTGCATTCTCGCTGGTGGCATCACGTTGCGCGGCCGTCTGACACACCGTCTTGCTGATTCGCGTGCCGACCACCATTTCCTTCTTGCAGACAGGCCGCTTCGAATACGAGGCGTTCTTGGCGTCCTTAGTCGGCGCAATGACCGCCGCTTCTTCACCCATCGTCAGCGGTGACGCGACGGTCAGCATCGCGCACAGCACGGTACTGCGGAGAATCGTTCGCGCGATTTTCATGGCAAGTTCCTCCTCCGGTGGCCCCCGAAATCATCGCTCGCGCGTCCTGGGTTGTACCAGCATTTTTTGCTTCATTGCCAAAGCCGCAGGGCCAGGTCGAGGGCGTCGGTCTCCACACCGCGTTTTCCGAAATACTCGCAGATGTTCACCACGTCGCGATGGAACAACGACCACGGATCGACCGCGTCGTCGATTCGAGTGGCCTGCGGCAAATCGATCATCCGCGGCGCGCCATCGAGATACAGAACGTTGTATGCCGAGAGATCGCCGTGGACGATGCCGCACTCCAACATGATCTCCATATCGCGCACTACGATGGGGAAGATACGCGCCGCTTCATCGCGGTCCAGACGCAGCTCTGCGAGCGCAGGTGCCCTCTCCATGCCGCTGCCGATGTATTCCATCACAATCCCATCGCTGCACTGCATGTACGGCTTCGGCACCGACGCACCGGCTTCGTGCAGTGTTTCGAGCATCTGCCATTCGCGACCGATCCATTGGTGATGCACAGCGTCGCGACCATGCCGGGACTTCTGCCGCATCGCTTTGGCCATGCGCCGGTCGCGGATTTTCCCGGTGTTGATGTAGGTCGTCTCGTTCGAGAACGCACGGAACTTGCGCGCTCGATACATCTTCGCCGCAAGGTATTCCACCTCCGCGATCGGCCGCGCCCGGCACAAGTACACGGTCGCTTCTTTTCCATCGTTGATCATGCCGACGACTTCGTCGACGTGGCTCGAGAACTCACGTGCGATCACGCTGCGTTCTGCTTCAGCCAACGACACCCGCGTGAACGTCGGTCGCGAGAGATCGCTCGAATCTATTTCTTTCGAAGACGCTTTTCTTTTGGAAGACATGGCTCACCCGTCGTTGCAAACCCATGAGGTGAACGTCGAGCTGGCGCGAAAAGAATAACGTCGGCCGGCCGACGTCCTGTAGATGAAGCCGACGCGCCCGAATCAGATCAGGCGCGGGCCTTTGAGATATGTGCTGTCATGAGGCACCTCCAACGACGGAGGACGGGTACCGCACCTTAGGTGAGATACATCGGTCTGTCGAGCCTCACCGCCAACCTACGAGTAGAGGATCAACCGCCCGAACCGTTGTTCCGGCCCTGGCCCTGATTGATGCCGTCCATCATGCCCTTCGACGCTTCGCGCTGTTCGTCCAGCTGCTTTTGCATACGGCACGTTTTTTTTCTTGATGTTCGAGCCCATGACCGGCTCCTGTTTGCAGATGAGCTTGCCGTCGTCGTTGGACTTCGCAGCTTCGACGGGCGGCGTCGGGTCCGACTCGTTGGCAACAGCCCACCCACCCACTCCCGCACCAAACAACACGATGGCGACGCGCAGACTGAAGGTCAGCGCAGCCCTGGAAACGTGCTTCACGACGTACTTCATTGTTACTCCAACTTCGGTTCGTTCCATTTCAATGATGACCTGCAATCGGGCCCCCGTTCCAGTCCCTCGAGCGCTTGGGATCCTCCCATCGAGTGGCGGTTTGTCTTCATATTCCACCTGTGTCATATTGCTTCCATGTCATTACGGGCAGCCATCCTGGGTTTTCTCGATATCGAACCGAGTTCGGGCTATTCGCTGCGTCAGCGCTTCGAAGGCTCGGTGGGTTCGTTCTGGACCGTTACCCAAAGCCAGATCTATCGCGAATTGCACGTGCTCGAGAAGGACCGGCTTGTCGCCGTGAAGGTGACTCGCGGCAAGGGCAAACCGGACCGCCGCACGTATGCGCTGACCGATGCCGGCCGCGACGCGCTGCGCACCTGGCTGAACGAACCTCTGCAGCCGATGCAGTTGAGGCATCCGTTGCTGCTGAAGCTGGTGTTCGCCGGTGCACAGGAAGCGTCGGAGCTCGACGCGCTGCTCGATCAGTATCAACGCGACATGGAAGCGACGCGCGCCGAGTACGCCGCGCGGCTCGCCTCCGCCGACATATTCGATCTGGCGCGCTCTTCACGCGAAGCGACGATCTGGCGCTTGTCGATCGAACACGGCGTGGGCTGGTGCGACGCAGAAATCGCATGGCTGCGTCGCGCCCGGCTCGAACTGAGCGAATCGCGGAGCCGCCGTGCGCGACCCAAATCCTCGCACGCGAGCAAATCCTCGAACGCGAAAAAGGAGCACAAACACAAATGAAACTGCACGACCGTGTCGTACTCGTAACCGGCGCATCGGCCGGAATCGGCCTCGAGATCGCGAGCGAACTCGTCCGCGAGGGCGCGCGTGTTGCGTTTGCGGCACGCTCTCTGCCGAACCTGCGCGCCGCAGTAGATGCAGCAACACGAGCGGGCGGCCGTGCGCTTGCCGTGCAGATGGACGTGACCGACGATGCTTCCGTCGCGAACGCAGTTGCCGAAGTAGTACGCGAGTTCGGACGTATCGACGTGCTGGTGAACAACGCCGGCAACGGCGGCACGCTCGGGCTGTGGGCCGCTTCCGACTCGGCGGCGGTCCGCGCAATGTTCGATACGCACGTGTTCGGCAGCGAGCGTGTTACACGCGCCGTGCTGCCGACGCTGCTCGAACAGAAGAGCGGCGTGGTGGTGAACTTCGCGTCGACCGTTGCGTGGGTGCCCATGCCGGGGGCCACCGCCTACTCCGCAGCCAAGGCCGCTGTAGTAGCGATGTCTGCGTCGCTGCGCGCCGAGTTGAAGCAATCCGGCATCGACGTGCGCGTGTTCTCGCCGCCGCACACCAGCACCAACGCGGGCAACGACTGGCCGCTCGATCTGCCGAAGATCTTCGAACCCGAATGGGTGGCGCAACAATTCGTACGCGCGTTACGCAGCGATGCTCCACGCGCAACGCCGGGCGGCAACGGCATACTGTTGTTGATTCAGCGCATCTACCCGGCGCTCGCCGTTCGCATCATGAACGGACTCGGCTTTCGCGCGCTGGCCAAGCTGCACTGACCGATTCCATCACCACGAAGGGCGCGTATGATCCGGCCATGCCGCGTCTGAACCATCTGCATCTGCACGTTCGCTCGGTGGAGCGCGCTCGCGCGTTCTACGCGAGCTACTTCGGCCTGCGCGATCACGTCTCGCACGGCGAAATACTGTTCATGCGCGACGCGAGCGATGGGCTCGATCTGGCACTAGCGCCGGCAGAAGTGCTCGATGCGTTTCCAGCGTGGTTTCACTTCGGCTTCCGTCTGGATAGCCCCGATGAGGTCCGAGCCATGCATGAACGGATGACGCGCGACGGCGTCCAAACAAACGCCTTGGAGCAACTCCCCGACTTCGTAGTGTTCCGCTGCCGCGACCCCGACGGCCATCAGATCGAGGTGTATTGGGAATAGAGCCTCGCTCAGAAGCGTTCGACGAAGCTGAACGTGCCGTGCTCCTTGATCTCTTTCGCCGCGCTGAGAAACCCGACCATCGCAGCGCGATAAAGCGTTCCACCGAGGCTGATGCGACGCACGCCGGCAGCTTCCAGTTCGGCAATGCTGAACGAGCTGCCCTTCATGCCAATCATGAAATTCACCGGCTTCGACACCGCACTGCACACCGCGCGCACTGCATCGAGAGTCGGTAACGCGGGGGCGAACAGCACATCGGCACCTGCCGCCTCGAACGCCTGCAACCGCCGAATGGTGTCGTCGAGGTTCGGATTGCCGCGCAGGAAATTCTCGGAGCGCGCGGTCAACGTGAATGTGAACGGCAGCGCTCGTGCGGCCTCCACTGCCGCCGCTACACGCTCGGTCGCCTGGCCGATATCGAACAGCGGCTTCGACTTGTCCTGCGTTGCGTCTTCGATCGATCCGCCGACTACGCCGGCCGCAGCAGCAAGGCGAATCGCTTCAGCGGCGGCTTCGGGCGAATCGCCGAAACCCTTCTCCAGATCCGCCGACACCGGCAGATCCGTGGCGGCGGCAATCGCACGCGCATGGGAGATGGCTTCGTCGCGCGTGATCTCACCGTCGCGCCGGCCGAGCACTCCGGCGGACGCACCGCTCGATGTTGCCAACGCCTGGAATCCGAGACCCGCTAAGGCACGCGCCGATCCCGCATCCCACGGATTCGGAATGACGAACGCCTTGGTACCACGGTGCAGTTCGGCGAACCGGTTCGCTTTCTCTTGCTGGCTGATTGGCATCGCAGTGTCCCGTTCGCAAGGAGTAGGCATGTTCGAGGAGCTACCCGCGCAATTCAACCGCCGCTCAACTTGCTGCTGTCTCGTCGCTCCGCTGGGCGCACCTCGATCGTGCGCACTGGCATCGTGAGAACGCATACCCAATGACGAACATCGTTCGACCACGACGCCTGCGACGACCATCATCACTGACGCGGTCGCGGCTCCGCGCGGATCGGAATGCGGGTGAGCCACATGGACAATTCGAGCAGCGTTTCCGGTCGTCGACCGTGCGCTCGCTCGAAAGCGTCCCGGTCGCGTTGATAGGAATTCCGCCACCAAGCGACCGGATCGGTTGGTAACGGCGTGCTGCCGCGTGGTGCCACGTCTTTTTGTTTACAGTCCCCAGCAAGAGGCCAACTATACTGGCGCGACTTCGACTGTCCAGCGCCGCGAGACCATCATGCTGAAGCTGTTTTTTGCCGCGAATACCTGCGCGTTGGCCTCACACATCGCATTGGAGGAAGCCGGTGCGAGATACGAGACGATTCGCGTCGATTTCCGCACGAACGGGCAACGCAAACCCGAATATCTCGCGATCAATCCGAAGGGTCGCGTTCCCGCGCTGGTCACCGAACGCGGCATCCTCACGGAGACGCCTGCCATTCTCGCGTTCGTTGCGCAGAGCTTTCCCGCCGCGAACCTCGCGCCGCTCGACGATCCTTACGAATTCGCACGTGTGCAGGCGTTCAACAGCTATCTCTGTTCTACCGTGCACGTTGCACATGCGCATCGCATGCGCGGCTATCGCTGGGCAGACGATCCCATCGCCATCGCCGACATGCAGCGCAAAGTACCGAGCACGGTCGGCGACTGCTTCGACCTGATCGAAACGACCCTGCTGGCGGGGCCGTGGGTAATGGGCGATCGATACACCATCTGCGATCCGTATCTGTTCACGTTGTCGCAGTGGCTCGACGCCGATGGCGTGGACGTGAAGCGTTTTCCGAAGGTGGTCGACCTGGTGCAGCGCATGAACGCGAGGCCCGCCGTGCAACGCGCGCTCGCAGCTGAGAAGGCCTGACTCACGAAGATGAGTTCGAAGATCTAGGCTTACGCGCGCACGCAGTGGAGAATGCGCTCGCCGAAATCATCGACGCACTAAGACAACCCTGATGCGACATCCGACAAGAAGCCGCGCCACGGCGTTCGCGACGCGCCGCGCTTTTCTGCAGCGTTGTGCCGTTGCCGCAGCCGGTTCGATCGTGCTGCCCCGTTGGGCGCTTGCGAATCCGACATGGTCCACGGGTGACCCGTTCAGTCTCGGTGTCGCCGCTGGCACGCCGTCGGCGGACGGCTTCGTGTTGTGGACGCGGCTGGCGCCGCAACCGCTGTCGAGCGACCCTGACCAACCCGGCGGCGTGCCACCGGGTTCATATACGGTGCGCTACGAAATCGCGACCGACCCGATGCTGCAGAACATCGTGCGCACCGGCGACGCTTCGGTCGACGCAACGTTCGCGTATTCGGCGCACGTCGAGATCGCCGGGCTCGCACCGGGACGACCGTACTGGTACCGCTTCACGTGCGGCGACGCGCAGAGTCGAACAGGCAAGGCGTCGACGTTGCCCGCAAACGATGCCGACTCGAAGAAGCTGACGCTGGGTTTCGTTTCGTGCGCAAACTACGAACACGGCTACTTCGGCGCGTACCGTCACCTCGCGGAAGAGTCGCCCGACCTCGCCATTTTCCTCGGCGACTACATCTACGAGTACATCGAGAAGAGTCCGACTAAGGTACGCGCGCATAGCGACGGCGTCGAAGCGACCACCCTACCCCTGTATCGCAATCGTTATGCGCAGTATCGAACGGATGCCGATCTGCAGCGCCTGCACGCCGAGGTGCCGTGCATCGTCACCTGGGACGACCACGAAGTGCAGAACGACTACGCGGACAAATGGTCGCAGACGTTCGACGACCCCGCCGTGTTCCTGCAACGTCGCGCCGCCGCGTATCAGGCGTTCTATGAACACATGCCTGTGCGGCCGAGCCGTTCGTTGCCGCACGGCGCCGTGATGCGCGTTCACGATCGCTTCCGCTTCGGCGGGCTCGCGGAGATTTCGTTGCTCGACGGCCGTCAGTATCGAAGCCGCGCGGCCTGTTACGGGCCGCCCGATCATGGCGGCAACCGCACGGAGTCCGACGCGAGCTGTCCGGAGTTGCGCGAACCGTCGCGTTCGTTGCTCGGCGACGCACAGGAGAAATGGCTCTACGATGCGCTCGCGCAGTCGCCCACGCGCTGGAACCTCATCGCACAAGACGTGTTGATGGCGCAGCTGCGCGAACGTATGAAGGACGGCGAGATTCAGTACTGGGTGGACGACTGGAACGGCTACCCAGCCGCGCGTCAGCGGCTGATCTCGCATCTGCATACCGCGCGCGTGACGAATCCCGTAGTACTCACAGGCGACATCCACTCGTTCTGGGCCAACGATCTGAAACTCGATTTCGATGATGCGAAATCGCCGGTGGTTGCGACGGAAATCGTCGGCACCTCGGTGTCGTCGCATCCGCCGCCTTACGATCTGTTCGTGAAGTTCCTGGCCGACAATCCGCACGTGCGATATTTCGAGAGCCGCAAGCGCGGCTACACCATGCTCGACATCGACGCGAAGACGATCACCGCGCGCTTTCGCGCACTCGCCGATGTCACCGATCCCGCTACAGAGGTTGCAACATTGAAGTCATTCGTCGTGGAAGACGGCCGTCCAGGCATCGTCGCAAGTTCCAGTTGAAGTACCGCATCGTCCTTTCCGTATTGCTGCTCACCGTTCCCCACGCAGCGTTCAGCGACTGGGGCGCGCTGTCGGCCCTGCAGCAGAGGGGCGCTCGAGTGAGTGCCGCGGCCGTCGATCTTTCCGACAACCGCGTCATCGCTCAACTGCATCCGGATGCGCGCCTCACGCCCGCGTCGCTGACGAAACTTGCAGTAGCCGCTACCGCGCTCAGCGTGTGGCCCGCCGACAAGATGTTTAAAACGCAGCTGCTTGCAGCCGGCACCCTCGATGACGGACGCCTGACGGGTGATTTGTACCTCGTCGGTGCCGGCGATCCCTCGCTCACCGGCGAGAGTCTGCTGTCGCTGGCCGCACAGGCGAAAAGCGCGGGCATCACATCGGTCACCGGCAAACTGTTCGTCATTCCATCGCCGTTCGCGACCGTCGAATGCGAAACCAAGGATCGCTGCGACGCAGGCAAACACAGCGACACCGCGTACGACGCACCGCTCGCCTCGATCGGCACCGACTTCGGTACCTGGTGCGTCGACGTACGTGCGACCCGCGTCGGAAAGCCGGCCGCGATCACCGGCTGCACTACACGCCTGCCGATCGAAGCCAAAGGCAGCGTGCTGACGACGCAGTCCAACAAAGGCGCGCCGCTGCGTGTCGAGCGCCTGACCGTCGACGGCGAAGACATGCTGCGGATCGGCGGCACCATAGAAGAAGGCACCACGCAGATCGTGTATCGCTCCATGTCGGACCCGGCCCATGGAGTCGGCCTGCTGCTGCGCGCGTCGCTGCTCGACATGGGAATCCAGCTCGCCGGCAACGTAGCAGTGGAAGACGGCACGCCGCCCGCTACCGCGTACATGGTCGCGAAAGCACAGGGACTATCGTTGAAGGAACAGCTCGGTCGAATGCTGCGCTTCTCCAACAACTACATCGCAGACGTGTTGACGCTGACCATGGCAGCCGAAACCGGCGAAAGACCGAAGAGCCTTTCGGATGCCTCGAAAACCCTCACCAACTTCATGGTACGAACACAGGGTAAACAACGCAGCGCATCCACGCCGCCACTGTTGCTGAGCGGCAGCGGCCTGACCCCTGAAAACGAAATGTCTGCTAACGACCTGATCAAGCTGCTCTCCTACCAGTATCGCGACACACGCAACTTCGGATCGTTCTACGGTGGTCTAGTAGTGCCGCGCCAAAGTCCGTTCGTCTTTCTGCGCAATGGCAGCGCCGGTTGGCAGGATCGAATGGCGCTGAAGACCGGCACGATGGACGACCCGCACTCGGTCTGCGGAATGGCCGGCTACCTGCGCAAAAAAGACGGCGGCTGGATCACGTTCGCCATCATCGTGAACGGCGGCCTTACCAAGAACCGGCACGTGCCCTTATACAAGGCGCTCGAAGCCATTCGCACGGACATCGAACAACTGCTCGTACGCTATTAGGGCGTGCGTGGGATGGAGCTTCGAATGACGGCGGACGTGGGGGAGTATCGGTTCGGACTCGCTCTAGCCGTCCATGGGCGCTCGAGGCGCGGCCATCCATGGCCGCGACACGGTCCTCACCGACATTCCCCCACGCCCGCCTAGGTCGAACTCCATCGCCAGGTTCTGGAGTAACACCAACGCGCTAAAGCGCGTTGGTGCGGAACGCGCGCGCAGCGCGCGTTCATCTCTCTCTCCCAAAAACGAAGGCGCGACCTCAACACCGATCAGCAGTCACCCACCCCCTAGAGGAGTCGTCATCCGATCATCAACGTCTTCTGCAACGCCGGCCGAGCCTGTAGTCGTTCAAGGTAGGCGTTGATCACCGGATAGCGATCGTCGATGACGCCGAGCATGCGTCCGGCGATCAAAGTAAATCCCATCATGATGTCGGCCGCGCAGAACATGTCGCCGAGCAGGTATTGCTTGTCACGCAGTTCTCGTTCGATGTGTTCGAAACCCGCCGCGGTGCGCGTGCGTGCGTCGGCGATCAGTTTCGGATGATCGGCGGCGTCGGGGCGGTAGAGGGTAAGCCAGACGACGATGCCGAGGGGCGGGAACGCCGTGCTTTCGGCGAAGTGCAGCCATTGCAGGTAACGCGGGCGAAGGGCCGAGCCGATCGGCGGCGCGAGTCGACCGTTGCCGTAGCGTTCGAGAATGTACTCGACGATTGCACCGGACTCGCTCATGACCACGTCGCCGTCTTCGATAGTGGGGAGTTTTCCATGCGGCGTTTTCTGCACGAAGAAATCGCGCGCGGGTGGCTGAAACTCGACCCTCTCGAGCGTGTATGGCAAACCCAGTTCTTCGAGCAACCAGACGATTCGCATCGAGCGCGTGCGTGGCGCGTAGTAGAGCTTGATCATCGTCGTGTCCGAAACAAGTCGGGGCATTCTGCTGTATCAACGTCTGCCACGACAGTGTTGAATAGCGCCCCATGTCGTTACGCCGGCACATTCCCGAACTCGCCATCGAATGGGCGATGCACGAACCCGACCGTGCGTGGCGCGTGGTCGACGGATCGCTGTGCTTCGCAGACATATCGGGATTCACCGCACTCGCAGAGCGACTCGCGTTGCGCGGCCGTTCGGGTGGCGAGGAACTCGTCGAAACGCTGAGCCGCGTGTTCGCCGCGATGATCGAGATTGCACACGATCACGGTGGCATGTTGCTGAAATTCGGCGGCGACGCATTGCTGTTGTTCTTCGACGGCGACGACCATGCGCGACGCGCCGCGGGTGCAGCCGTCGAGATGCGCAGCGCGCTGCGCAAAGCGGCCGAGTTGCCCAGTTCCGTTGGGCCGTTGCGACTGTCCATGTCCGTGGGTATCCACAGCGGCGAAACGCACTTCTTCCTGGTCGGAACATCGCATCGGGAATTGATCGTGCTCGGTCCCGCGGCAACCTCGGTGGTTGCAGTAGAGAGTGCCGCCAACTCCGGCGAGATTCTGCTGAGCGCCGCCACCGCAGCGGCATTGCCGGCGTCGGCCAGCCATTCGCGGCCCGACGACATGCATCTGCTGCGCTGGCGCCGTTCGCCGGTAGCAACGCAGCGCAGGTCAGTCGCATCGGCGGACGCAGAGTTGATCGCCTCGCTGTTTCCGAAGCAGCTGGGCGCTTACCTTTCGACGGCGCCCGAACCCGAACATCGGGTGGTATGCATTGCGTTCGTTCGCTTCTCCGGCACCGACGCGTTCCTGAAACAGCATGGTCCTGACGAGCTTGCCAAGGCGCTACATACGACCGTGGGAACGGTTCAAACGCATCTCGACGCGGAAGGCGTGACACTGCTGGCGATCGACATCGATCGCGACGGCGGCAAGTTCTTCCTTGGCGCCGGCGTGCCGTTCGCGCAAGAAGACGACGAAGGCGTAATGCTGCGTGCACTGCGTCGCATCGCCGATGCGCAACTGCCGTTGCCGGTGCAGATGGGTGTGAATCGCGGGCATGCGTTCGCGGCCGAGGTCGGCGCACCCACCCGCGCCGCCTACTCCGCGATGGGCGATACCACGAACACCGCGGCGCGTATTGCTTCGAAAGCGCCTGCGGGTTCGATCTACGCGCATCCCTCCGTGCTCGATCAATCGCTGACGTTGTTCGACGTTCGCGCCGCCGGGCCGTTCTCGTTCAAAGGCAAGAAGGTGCCGATGCTCGTGTACGAGGTCGGTGCGGAGATCGGGCCGCGGCGCCGTGAGGGGCTGGAAGTGGAGACCTTCGTCGGACGCACCGGCGAACTCGCTTTGCTGCGCGACGCGATCGATTCGTTGCATACGGGTCGTGGTGCGGTGCTGTCGGTCGTCGGCGATTCGGGTGTGGGTAAGAGCCGCTTGTTGCGCGAAGCGATCGCATCGCTGCCCGACCACCTCGTCGTATCGTTGCGCGCGGAGCCCTACGGCGCGAATGCTCCATTCCGCCTCGCCCGGGACCCGCTGCGCCGCTTGCTCGGCATCGATTCGAGTGGGAGCGACGGCGCCGCCGAGTTGCTCGAACGTATTGCCGAATCGGACGCAGCGCAGTTGCCATGGGCATCGCTCATCGGCGACGCACTGCATGTCCACATTGAACCGTCGCCAGAAACAGCCGCACTGCAACCGGGCTTTCGCGCAGAGCGGCGCGGTGCGGCGCTGGTCGCCTTGATCGCTGCGCGACATCGGCATCCGCTCGTGTTCGTCGTCGACGACGCACAGTGGGCTGACGAGGCGTCGTCCGAGCTGCTGTCGTCCATCGCGCGTCGCTGCCGCGACATGGGCTGGTTGATGCTCGTCTCGCGCCGCAATGTCGACATGGGCTTTCGGCCCGGCCCGGACATTGAGTTACCGATCGGTCCGCTGCCGACCGACGACATGCGGCGCCTCATCGAACTCGCCACCGAAGCAGCGCCGCTGCGAACGCACGACGTCGACGAAGTGATACGCCGTTCCGGCGGCAACCCGCTGTTCGCAACCGAGATCCTGCGCACGGCACGCGACGTCGGCTCACTCGATGCCGTGCCGCTGTCGCTGGAAGCGACGCTGGCAGTACAGATCGATGCGCTCGACATCGCTGCACGCAAGCTGCTGCGTTACGCCTCGGTGCTGGGACGTGTATTTCCGCGCGCGGTATTCGAAGCCATCGTGCGTGCGCACGACGGCGACGCGGACCTTGCCGCCCTATCGCGTTTGGACGAATTCCTCGAGCACGACGGCGACGAGCTGCGTTTCCGCAACGGCCTCGTGCGTGACACGACGTATGAATCGGTGGCGTTCCGACTGCGCACGCAACTGCACGCGGTTGCCGCTGCCGAAATCGAACGCCGCGATGCAGACAGCGCTGACGCGCTGGCACTACACTTCTCTCGCGCCGGCAACGCGGAACAAACGTGGCACTACGCCAGAATCGCCGCCGAGCGCGCCCGCAAGAATTACGCGAACGTCGATGCGGCGCGTTACTACGAAATTGCGCTGGCAGCGGCGAAACGAATGCCGGCACTCGATCGGCATGAACACGTATCCGCGTGGACCGAACTCGGCGATACGCGCGAACTCGCCGGGTTGTTCGCTGCGTCGCTCGACGCCTATCGGCGCGCGCTGCACGCCGCCGGCGACGATGCGGTAACCCGCGCAGACCTGCTGTTCGGCCGCGCCCGCGCCAAGGAACGCGCCGGCGAATTCTCCGCGGCGCTGCGCGACCTCACCATCGGCC
>JBGSNQ010000042.1:0-2508 GCA_041739525.1 Pseudomonadales bacterium
GCTAGTGGCCCGTAACAGCCAAATGAGTAGTGCTTGCGCGCGCCTCGAACGCGCTGACTTCGTTGCGTCGCAACGGCGCACCGCTCCTCGCGTGGTGCCCGCCACAGCTCGTCGGCGCGCCTCGCCAGCGCGTCCGATGCATCACGCAATCGCTACCCATTTGGCTGTTACGGGTCACTAGCCGACATGAACGACACCGTCATCGAAGTGCAGGATCTTGCACGCACGTATCACGCGGGCGACGTCGAAGTGCACGCGTTGCAGGGCGTGAACCTGTCGATCGATCGCGGCGAGTTCGTCGCCATCATGGGGTCGTCGGGATCCGGCAAGTCGACCCTGATGGCGATTCTCGGTTGCCTCGATCGACCCACGTCCGGGCGCTACCTGTTCGAAGGCGTAGACGTTGCAGAACTCTCCGAACCGGAACTCGCGCGCATCCGCAGCCAGCGCATCGGCTTCGTGTTTCAGAGCTTCAATCTGCTGGCGCGTACGAGCGCGCTCGAGAACGCGGCGCTGCCGCTGTTCTATTCGAGCGATGCACCACCGCGCGCAGCTGAACGCAATGAACGCGCGCGACTTGCCCTCGAGTTGCTCGGCCTTGGTCATCGCGCGGGCAATACGCCTGCGCAACTATCGGGCGGCGAACAGCAGCGTGTCGCGATTGCGCGCGCGTTGATCAATGCGCCGAGCGTGCTGCTGGCCGACGAACCCACCGGCAACCTCGACACGAAGAACTCCGACGAGATCATGCGGACGCTGGTTCGCTTCAACCGCGAGCAGGGCGTAACCGTAATCGTCGTGACGCACGAAACCGACGTAGCGGCCTATGCCGACCGGGTGATCACCATGCGCGACGGCGGTGTGGTGTCCGATCAGCGGCGCGACTCGATTGCTACCGGGATTGCACCGGACACCGCGCGCGATATCGCGCCGCATCGCAACGGTGCAGTAGCCGAGACCGGCCGGTTCTCCACACTGATCCACGGCACCGGTGCCGGGTTCGCGCTGATGATTGCCGGCGCCGCGCTGCAGGCACTCACGCGCAACAAGCTGCGTTCCGCGCTCACCATGCTCGGTGTGTTCATCGGGGTGGCCGCACTGATTGCGATGGTGGCCGTTGGTCAGGGTGCGAATGAAGCGGTGCGCAAACAGATCGAGAGCCTCGGCACCAACATGTTCGTAGTGGTGCCGGGCGCGTCGTGGAGCGGAGGTGCGCGCATCGGATCGGGCAGTGCGTCGACGCTGACGGTGGCCGATGCAGATGCAATCCGCCGCGAAGCGACGTCGATCGCACAGGTGGGTTACATGATCCGCCAGCCGGGACAAACGCAGTTCAGCGACAAGAACTGGGCCACAACCATTCAGGCCGTTACCGCGAGTTTTCCGCCGATTACGGGCTGGCGTATCAGCAGCGGTCGCGCCATCTCCGAGGACGACGTTACGAGCGCCGCGCTGGTGGTGGTGCTCGGACAGACCGTTTATCGCCAGCTGTTTGCCGAAGGCGACAACGCGATCGGCGCGGTTGTGACGGTCAAGGGTATTCCGCTGCGCGTGATCGGCCTCTTCGAAAGCAAAGGGCAATCGCCGATGGGATGGGATCAGGACGATCTGGTGATGATTCCGTTCACCACCGGCGAGCGCAAAATCCTCGGCGTCGCAGCGCCCACCGCGGTCACTGCCGAGAGCACGCTGTACCCGACGGTTGCGAATCCTTACGGCATCGCGCCGCGCCTCACCGGATACGTCAACTCCATCTTCATACAGGCGCGCGACAGCGTCAGCGTTCAGGAGGCAATCGACGAAGTCACCGAACTGCTGAAGGTGAGGCATCGCGTGCGACCGGGCGCCGATCCGGATTTCAACGTGCGCAATTTGAGCCAGATCGCGAGCGCTGCGGAAGGCAGCAGCAAGATCATGGCGGCGTTGCTCGCCGTGGTCGCATCGATTTCGTTGCTGGTCGGCGGAATCGGCATCATGAACATCCTGCTGGTGTCGGTGACGGAACGGACGCGCGAGATCGGTTTGCGAATGGCAATCGGCGCGCAGCGTATGCACGTGCTGCTGCAATTCCTCGCGGAGGCGGTGATTCTCAGCGCCACCGGCGGGGTCGTCGGCATCATCGTGGGTGTGCTGGTGACGCAGGCGATCGCCGTGCTGGCCGGTTGGCCCACGTTCATATCGTTCGCCGCGATTTCGCTCGGCTTTCTGTTTTCAGCGGCCATCGGAATCTTCTTCGGCTATTACCCCGCGCGAAAAGCGGCCCGCCTGAACCCGATCGAAGCGTTGCGCTATGAGTAGCGTTGCGCCTTTGAGAGCTCGTTGGCTGTTCTGCGCTGTGCTGTTCTGCGTTGTGCTGCTCGGTGGCTGCACGGTGGGGCCGGATTTCACACGGCCTCCCGCGCCGGACGTCGATCGATACGATCGTACGCAAGTGCCGTTGCCGAGCGCCGGCGATGGGCAACCTCAGCAGACGCTGCAGCCCGGCTCGGCGCCTGCCGCGCAATGGTG
>JBGSNQ010000046.1:0-10033 GCA_041739525.1 Pseudomonadales bacterium
GAACGTCTCGGTGCGTGACGATTCATCGGTGGACGAATACGCGAACAGATGATCGTGAAGAAGCAGGATGCTGCCCGGTCGCAACTGCCGTTGCAGCATCCGGAGAATCCAGTCGTGGTCGCGACGTTCCCAGTCGACACCTGCACCATCCCAGCAGATCACCCGATATCCGCGCTGGCGCAGCATCGCCAGCGTCGACCAGTTGGTGTCGCCGAACGGCGGGCGAAACAGCTTCTTGCTGTGTGACGAAATCAACCGTTCGCAGCGCGCAATCTGACTGATCTGCTCCTCGGTCGAGATCTGGGGAAACGACGGGTGATTCCACGAGTGATTGCCGAGCGCGTGGCCGGCTTGCGCGATCCGCTCGATCAGTTCGGGGTGGCGCAGCGCCATTTCACCAACGACGAAGAACGTAGCCTTTGCGCCATGCCGTTCCAGCAGCTCCAGTAGCTGCGGCGTCCACGCGGGATGGGGACCGTCGTCGAACGTCAACGCGGCCACGCGTTGTTCCGTTCGAACACGCGTAACTGCGCCAAGGTAATGGGCGGCCAGATTCTGTCCGATGCGCTTCGACCGACTAACGACACGCCGCAGGAGCGAGCGTGGACCGGGATTGTTGCTGTCATCCATAGGTATCCGACTGTACGCGATGCCCCAACGCAGTGTTGTAAGCATTCCGTGGCGACCATTCGCAATGGCGCTGCGATTACGTTCTCGGGGCATACTTCGCCGCGTCGCTTCGGCATTCTTCCGGCTCGAACGGAACTACAACAACTGCCTGACCGAAGCCGCCGGCGACTCAACTATTATGGTGCTGCTCAACGACGATGATCTGATCGACCGGGATTCTGCGGAGTCCTCTGCATGTCTCCCGCGAAACGCATCTTCGCCGAATGTGATGCGCACCGCTGCACGACCTGGAACGAATCGCCCGATGATTCTGTGGAAAGCTGACTCCCAATGATCAGTTTGGAGTGAGCAACATGCGCATCGCCTACGTGTTGGACGTTTTTCCGACGGTCTCTGAAACGTTCATCGTTCGCGAAATCCAAGCGCTGAAGCAGCGAGGCGAAGACGTTGCGATTATTGCGGTCGCCCACGGACCCACTACGATCATGCACGACGAATCAATCGCGTTACTCGACGAGGTCGAATTCATCCCCGACGCGCGAAAGTCGCGGAGCAAACTCTCCGTAGTTCCTTTGCATCTGAAGTACTTGCTTTGGAACCCCAGTGGCTATCTGAACGCGCTGATCAAAGGGCTGCGCGGAAGTCGGAAGGTGCTCCAATACTTTCTTTGGTCACCGTTCCATGCCGATCGTGTCCGCCGCGCGGGTATCCAACACATGCACGCCCACTTCGTGTTGAACGGTTGCTTGCACGCCATGTTTGTTTCGCTGCTCACTCGCATTCCCTACAGCGTGACTGTGCACGCGCACGACATCTTCCATCCGAAATACGAAGAGCTGCGCGGCGAAAAGCTCAAAAGGGCGGCTTTCGTGGTAGCAATCTCGAGATTCAACAAGAACTTCCTCGAGACGAACTATCCATTCCTGGTGCCCGGGAAGATCCAGATTGTCCGTTGCGGCATCGACCCAGATGGGTTCGCAGTGACGTCGAAACCTGACCGACGCGATGAACGGAAAGTCCTCGCTATCGGCCGGCTCGTGGAACAGAAGGGTTTCGCCTATCTGATTGAAGCTTGTGCGTTGCTTCGGCTACGAGGAGTCGGCGATTTCACGGTCGACATCATTGGCGAAGGTATCGAAAGAGCCGAGCTCGAGGCACGTATTCGAAACCTTGGGCTGCAAGACTCGGTAAACATGCTGGGACAGAAAGACCAGGTGCACGTTCGCGCAGCGCTCGATGCGGCGGACTTGTTTGTGCTGCCTTGTGTTCAGGAAGCGAGTGGCATGATGGATGGCATACCCGTGGCGCTGATGGAGGCCATGGCCAAGGGCATACCCGTGATATCGACCAGCGTTTCCGGCGTTCCCGAGTTGATCGTGGACGGCGGCTACGTGGTTGAACCCGCAAACGTCGAGAGGTTGGCGGACGCGATGCAAGAACTGCTGACAATGACAAGCGTCGAGAGAAAGGCGCTCGGCGCAAGAGGCCGAGACGTCGTCGCACGCGAGTTCAATATCCATCTGGAAGCCGAGAAGCTCGCCGCGCTAATCGGTCGCTGACTAACGGGCTGCACCATGCCCTTTGCTGGAGTAAGCGAATGATCCCTGACCAATGCGACGAACGTTTTGATCATCCTGAGACGATGGCAACACGGATTGCGGATGACTCAGGGTTGGACGAATGACGAATCCGCTCGTCTCGATTGTGATCTGCACATTCAATCGAGCGCACCTGATCGGCGAAACGTTGCAGTCCGTCTTCAATCAAACTTACGCTCCCGTTGAGATCGTTGTTGTCGACGACTGTTCAACAGACGCCACCTGTGAGCTGATGAGGAGTCATGGAGAGCGCATCCGGTACCATCGGTTGACCAGGAACTCTGGAATAGCGGAGGCGCGAACCGCCGGATGCCGCTTGGCGCGAGGAGATTTCATCGCCTTTCAGGACGACGACGACCTCTTTGTTCCAGATCGCATTTCCGCCCTGATGCACGCGCTTCAGAGCTATCCGGACGCGGCAATGGCGGTCGGTGATCTGACAACCTTCGGAGCCGAGGGCCAATTGGCGGGGCGGCGGTGGCTGCCGGACCGGGGCCAGGATGAAGCCGTCGCACAATGGGTACCCGATGCTCGTGAGGCGGTGCTTTGGCCGACGTTGCCGGTCTCTCCCCTAACTACTTTGTTCCGCCGCAGCGATGGGGACGCGATAGGTTGGTTCGATCCAATGTTCAAGTTTGCATCGGAAGACAAGGACTTCTTCGCACGGTTGGCGAAACGCGGTGGCATCGCCTACATTCCCAAGGTAGTTGCCCGGGTGCGTCGAAGTCACGAATCCCTGACACGAAACTCCATTCGCACCGAATACTGGTCGATGCAGCTTTTCTACAGGCACATGCAGATCTTGAAGGATGAAGGCATGCTGACGTCGCCACTTTACTCTCGACTTCAATGGCGAATTGCGATTGCACTGCAGCGGATTGCCGCGGAGAGGATCCGCGGCGTGGATCTTCCGGACTACATTCCGGCAGATTTCACGACCGTTTGGCTCGAACGAATACCGTGGTCGGAACGGTTCCGATATTGGAAGGAAGTACACGGGCGTTTGCCGATCAAGCGGTTGCTTGGGCGTTTGTAAAGTTTCACGCTGCACCCATTGAACCTGCCGACACACTTGAACATTCGCTGATCAATCTATAAAGCTCAATCGTGCACAACCCACTCGTTACCATTGGCATTCCTACCTACAACCGCGCAGCGAAAACGCTTCCAGCCACGCTGCAAAGTGCAGTCGCACAGACGTACCCGAATGTCGAGATCCTCGTTTCAGACAACTGCTCCTCTGACAACACCGAACAAGTGGTCCGCAGCTTCGGTGCGAAGATCAAGTACATTCGGCAAGCCGAGAACTTAGGTTTAAACGGCAACCTGAACCAATGCCTGACTCACGCTACGGGTGACTATATCTTGCTGCTGCACGACGACGACCTGATCGATCCGGATTTTGTTGAAGCGTGCATGAAGGCCGTTGGAAACTCCGTTTCGGTAGGTCTCATTCGAACAGGAATACGCTTCATACGTGGCGACGGCGCCGTGACCTTTGAGCGCGCCAATCAAGCTACTGCATCACGCTCCGTAGCGGATCTGATGTTCTCGTGGTTTCGCAATGAAACGGGACAGTACTGCTGTAATACCCTGTACAACACGAAGGCGCTGCGTGAAATCGGAGGATTCCAGTCCCGACACAATCTGTTCCAAGATGCCCTCGCTCAGGTGAAGGTTGCGGCACTATACGGACACGCACACGTGGCTGGCATCAAAGCAAGCTTCCGTCGACACCAGGAAAACGCAGGGACGGTATCACGTGCAGGCGTGAGAAACTGGTGCGAAGACAGCTTGCAACTGATGGACGAGATTTGCTCGTCCGAACCTGATCGAGCGGACGAACTACGTCGGGTAGGCATGCGTTATTTTTGCGCGATGAACTACCTCTTCGTTCCACAGCTTCCTTCACCCCTTCAGAGACTCGGTAGTTATTTTCTGGTGGCACGACTGTTCAAGTTCGCGAAATCCCCCATCCCCTACGTCTATAAGACCGAGGTGAGGCCGTATCTGCGGACGTTGAAGCGTCGCCTCGTTGCGCAATCTCCGCGCTCCGAGACCTGACGTGTCGACCAGGCGGCGTTTTCCGAATCTGAGATACCTCATAATCCTCTCGGACACTCTCTCGCGCAGATTCGTTGATATCGTGATATCAACGACCGACCTGCACACCCACTAGCCAGTGATCAAGTTCGACCAAGCAAACGACGTTTCACCATATCTTTCGCTTGCGTGAACCAGTATCCAGGGGAGAGAAACAGCCGCGCCCTTGCTCTCCTTAGGTCACGCGCAATAGCAGGATAACGCTCACCCAGTTCATCGAGAGCCATCATCACCTTCCCATGAACACTCCTGGGAGAAAGCCAAGGATGGTAAACATAGGCATTCGGGCGATTACCCCCACGAGTTGCAATTTCGTAACTCAGGACGTCAATCTTCATCTCGTACTGTTTTATATAGGTCGATTCACCACCCAACTCATTTGGTGACCAAACGACCTTTTCTTCCAGCAGCATATAGTTTAGAGCCCGCTGGTCATCCCGTACTTCACGAACCCTTGCCAGATAGTCGTCAACAAATCTCACCGTTACTGAGTTGCTGCGTAGCAGATACAGACCACAACACATCGTGAAGCCCCACACCTCCTTGGCCTCCTTGGGCACACCCGCATCCCTTGAAATCACGAGGTGGTTGCTTTGGCCCTGGACTCCAAACGCGTCGACCGCATTGCGGAGCCAGAATGCGTCTACGTCTGTGTGGATGACGTCAAGGCCAGACCGAATCAACTCGCGGAGGACTTCAATGCGCAACACCCATAGATTGCCCCGGGAGAATTGGGCTTCATCGAGGTCAAGTTGAAACGCGTTGATTCCGTTCGCCTTCAGTCTCTTGAAGCATCTTTCATCCAAAGCAAATATCAGATAATTGCTTAGATTATGTTTGCGAAACAGTCGGTACCACAGATCGAATAGCGGATAGTACGAATCATTCAGAAAGGCAATGACTATGGTGCCATCCTGCGCGAGGCTCATTGCCTGCGGCAGATACTCCATCGGCTTCTCCAACTCGATCCCACGACTCGGGTGTTCTCAACTCTGCCTTGGCAATCGAGATTCCTGGTACCGCACTCTTCAGCCACCGTCGCGCAATTGGAGAGTCGCAATCGCTGGGCAGACTGAGCTTCCCAAATTCACGGTTTGCCCACCCGTAGCGAATTACAAAAGGCCGGGCTGCTAGTTCTTGGCTCCACATCATGCTCCCCGCGTTCAGCAGCGGGTCGACACATCATCGCCATCGGATACCTACAGATCGCGCGGGTCGCATTGTACCCTTCACCGACTGACGTGTCAACGCCGGCCGAAAACTGCACATTTGTGGCGGTTGAAAATTGCACACTTTTCCGGCGCCATAGAACTTCCTCAGGCTTGCATTGCGGTTGTTGATTTGCGCTGACGTCGAGGCGACGGAGTCGGCTCGACGTCAGCGCGCAGTGTTTGATACAGCTCCGTGTGTGCCCGCATGCGGTAGCTGTTGCCACGGATATTGACCAGATGACAGTGGTGCACGATGCGGTCGATCAACGCTGCCGCCATGACGTCATCGCCGAACACCGCACCCCATTCCTCGAAGCCTTTGTTTGAGGTCAGTACGGTCGCTGCACGCTCGTAGCGGCGGTTCATGAGCTGGAAGAACAACACCGCCCCGTTGTGGTTGATCGGCAAGTAGCCGATCTCATCCACGACCAGCAACGATGGGTAACTGAGGACGGCCAGCCGGTGGCGCAGCTGACCGGCGGCCTGCGCTTCCTCAAGCGACGTGATCAGATCGATCAGCGTACCGTAGTAGACGCGTCGACCACTCTGCGCTGCGGCTATGGCGAGACTGATCGCCAGATGGGTTTTGCCGACGCCAGGTGGCCCCAGCAATACCACGTTCTCTTTGCGCTCGACGAAGCCGAGCTCGTGCAAGCTCTCGATCTGCTCGCGCTTGAGGGACGGCTGGAACGAGAAGTCGAACGTCTCCAGCGTCTTCACGGCCGGTAATCGCGATGAGCGCATAGCCGCGGCCAGTCGGCGGTTATTGCGCAAGCTGATCTGCGCCGTTAGCAGGCGTGCGATGGCATCACTGGCCGTGAGCGTGCCGCCATCGACGTCACTCAAGATCGCATCGACCGCTTCCAATGCACCCGGCAACTTCAGATCCGCCAGCATGCTGCGGATCTGATCGCGCTGGGATCGCTGTGCCGTTCTCATGTGCTCACCGCGGCGAGTTGTCCATAGACCGCCAACGGTCGGCGTTCCACCGTTGGCGCTGTGATCGTCCGGCGGGTCGCTGGCGTCACCGGCGGCAGTACCAACGATCGATACGGCCGCGCCGCCAACCCCTGCAGCAGCGCCTGCTCATCCCGCGCGAAGCGTAGCTGCGGCTGTTCCCGGGTAGTGCGATGGTCACGCACGTTCGCCACCTGGTTCAGCCACGATGCGGCTTGCGCATTCAGGTCGGCATCGTTGAGGAAGGTTCGGCCGTAGAAGAAGCTCTGGCGTACATAACTGATCGGGCGCTCGACTTTGCCCTTGGTCTTGGCCCGGTAGGGGCGACAGGCGCGGATCCTAAAACCCCAGTGGGCGGCAAATCGCAGGAACTCCGGGTTCTCGAGCACGACCCCGCCGACCTCGCGCTGATCATCGATCACTACCGCCTTCATCTGATCGAACAGCAACTCCAGTGGGACGCCACCGAAGTCGGCGAACGCTGCCTCGAGCCCACGCATCAACACAGCCATCGTCTGTCGCGAATAGAACCGCAGCCACAACAACCGGGAATAGCCGAGCACCACCAGCAGTGCAAAGCGTTTACCCCACGGCAAGCGGAACTCGGCAAAGTCCACTTGTCCCTGGTGACCCGGCGGCGTCTCAAAGCGCACCACTGGCTCGACCGGCGGCTTCGGTCGGATGCCGCGAACGTATTCCTTCACCTGCGTATAACCCCCGACATAGCCGGCCGCGCGGATCTCGTCGAACAGCCGCACCGCAGTGAGCTTCGGAAACTCGTTCAGACGGACGGTGATCAGTTCACGGAATGGATCGAGCTGTCGTGCCACTCGCGGTCGTGGCCCATACCGCGCCGCCTCGTCATCCAGTTCCCGATCCAGCTGGTCCGTCTCGATCCAGTGATAGATCGTCCGACGACTCACGCCCAGCTGTTTGGCCAGCGCGGCCTTGCGCAGCCCTTGCTCCAGATAATGTCGTAACAGCACCCGTTGCTCCCTCCCGTACACCGGCGTCTCCACTGTCTCCAATAGAGCCGCCAACTTGCCGGAGTGTGCAATTTTCGTCCGCCAGATCTGTGCAATTTACGACCGCCGCCGACACTGACGCGATCCGAGTCAACGGTCGCTCGAGCGCATATAGCCCATCTGCCAGCCGTCGCCGCCGACGAATTCGACACCCATGCGATGCTCGTCCGTCGCGTCGGCGACACCCTCCTTGAACTGATGACGCGACTCGACGTCACCGGCAACAGAGCGCTCGACGATGAAATCCGCATCGACGAGATCAATCCACCCTGAATCAAGACGTTCTTACGCGGACGCTTACCACGCACTCGCCCCGAGTGCGATCATCCGGCCGGGACACTCCTCTCCCCTGGAACCGTACTCGCCGAGGTCGCCGCCGGCAGATTCAGCGCCTGACGCCAATCTGCTTCGACGCTACGCCAATCAAAGCGCGCTATTTCCTCGTCGTTGCGGCGGCCCACCGGCGGGTCGGCGCCGAAAAGCGCGATGAGACCGTGTACCCAGTCCGAGTCCGCCGGGATCACATGCCCCGTTCCTGTTCGTTGAACGATCTCCTCAACGGCCGAGTCCTTTGGAACGATCGCGACAATTGGCAGACCAGCGCGCAGGTACTGGGGGAGCTTCAGGTGCATAATCAACTTGCTGTTGGGCAGATCTTCGAGCAGTAGCAGCTGGTAGTCGTACTTTCGTAGCTCACTGAGAACCTGTGCTTGCGGAACCGCGCCATGATAGATGAGACCGTATTCCGCAGCGTTCTGACGATACCGCTCGAACTCAAGCCCCTGTAGACCGTACAGATGCAGCTCCACTTCCAAGCCACGCTCGCGAACTGCTTTCAGCGCGTCGAGGAACTTGCCGCCTGGAACCTTCGGCGGCTTGAACATCCCGCCCATGAACACGATTCGGCAGGTTCCGGGCGTCGTTCGTTGGGCGGCAATGGCTGGCGAACCGGCATCATCCACGTCGAAGTGATGGTTGACGACAGTCACCTTTTTCGACGGGACGCCATGCTCCTCCTCAACCGCGCGCCTGGCCAACCGATTGGTGGTGATGTTCATGTCGCTCTGAAACATCAGGTCATTCTCGAGGCGCCTCGCCATCGAACGGTATAGAGGGAACACCGCGTTGAAGTACGCGTCATCGTGGCTCCACAGATCCTGCCAGTCGATCACCCAACGAATCTGCGGAAACTTCGCCTTGAGTTTCTTGCCAACGAGACACAGTGCATGCGGAGGAGCACACGTCAGGACAACCACTTGCTTTCCTTGCGCCAGGTCCTCAGCAATCAGGCGCTTTAACCTGTTTACAACGGGTACCACATACAGCCAGTGGCGGGTCGGAAAATACACCATCGAGTCGAGGGTATTTTTCAGTCGATGCATACCCAATGCACGCAGGACCCCAAGCGGGTTGGGCAACGGTTCGACTACCAGGTTTTGCACCGGAACAATATTGGCCTTGCGATTGGTGACGTACACCACCTCGACGCCGCGACTCGACAACTTTCCCAACGCCTTGACACGGCTGTTGGCCCCATGGTTCAGCACTACATAGACGATGACCTGCCGATCGCCTGCGTCGTTCGTCGCGGAATTCACGGTCCTGTCCTAGTCACACAACTGAGCAATACACCGTCGTGCGACGACCGCCGAGAGCTGCTGTCGCGTATCTTCGCATTCTCGAAAATCACCTACGTCCTCGTTCGACCGAAAACAGATCCCATCGATGGCCGGCGCCAAGAACGCATTCTGATCGACTGCTCGCCGGGTCAATCGCGCCAGATCTTCCACGGCGGGTCTCCTGTTCCCCACAACTCTTCGAGCAGGTGTCGATCGCGCAGACTGTCCATCGATTGCCAGAAGCCGTCATGCCGCCACGCCAACAGCTCACCTTCGGCGGACAGCCGCTCCATCGGTTCGCGTTCCCACGTCGTCGAGTCGCTGTCGATGTACTCGATCGCCCGCGGTTCGAGGACGAAGAACCCGCCATTCACCCAGGCGCCGTCGCCCTTCGGTTTTTCGTGGAATCCGCTGACGGCGCTGTTCCCGTCTGACAACTGAAACGCCCCGAACCGGCCCTTCGGTTGAACTGCGGTCAACGTGGCCAGCCGGCCGTGAGCTTTGTGAAATTCGACCTCGGCCGTGATGTCGATGTCACCGACACCGTCGCCGTAAGTCAGACAGAACGTATCATCCAACAGGTGACTCACGCGTTTGAGTCGCCCGCCGGTCATGCTGCTTTCGCCGGTATCGATGCACGTAACGCGCCAGGGCTCGGATTGGCGCGGGAGAATCTCCATCTGGTTGCGCGCGAGGTCGAAAACGACGTCGGCGTTACGCAGACAATAATTCGCGAAGTAGTCCTTGATGACTTCGCCTTTGTATCCAAGGCATACGACGAAGTCATTGATGCCGTGGGTGGAGTAGATCTTCATGATGTGCCAGAGGATCGGGCGTCCCCCGATCTCCACCATCGGCTTGGGCCGCACCGACGTCTCCTCGGCAAGCCG
>JBGSNQ010000109.1:0-5235 GCA_041739525.1 Pseudomonadales bacterium
AGGCAACCGAGCTGTTCGAAGAATCGTTGCAGCGGTCCCGACGCGCGCCCAGGCACTACCGCAACCGGGAAAAAGAGTGGCTGCGCCTGGCGCAACGCGGCGGCGAGCACTGACGTGCCGCTACGACGCAATCAAACCCCCGGCCGCTCAAGTCCGCCGCGACATCCTGCGCCACCCCGCCCGCGACGTACTGCGCGAATACGGCAACCATGCCGGTGCGAGTTTTTGATGGGGAAGGCGGATGGTGGACGCCACGGCGGCGCGAGTCGGCCCAAATAACCTTCTGGATTTCCGCTGCGGTTTACATACGCGGCCGACGAGGTGCTCGAATCGTTCGTGCGCGACTTGGTCAATGCCTGGACCAAGGTGATGAACCTCGCTCCGAACGGCGGCGTGACCCGCTTCGCTGTCGTAGTGTGCGTCAATACGGGTCGTGCCAGGCGTTCCGGGGCAGACACGCTACCCACTACACCATCACGGTTCACTTGCCGGGATCGGTCGCGCAATAGTCGAACAGCTTGGTTTCAGCGGCGATGATTCTCACACCCGCCACCTTGCCGAGCGCGTCGCGTGCCTCGTAACGTTCGATTCGCACCAACCGAACCGGCACGCCTGCCACCGTGGCCGCCGACGCGCCATCCAGAAGCGATTGAAGAACCAAGACCTCCAACTCGTGGTTTAGAACGATTCCATCACGCAGTTGCGCACCGTGAAGCGCATGGAGGTCTGGCCGCAGGCTGTCAACGTCAAGTGTCCGACCGGAATCGATCACGCTGCGGATTCGTTCCTCGATCACTTCGGCGGCAACTCGGACACCTGGGACACGAAGCTTTCGCTGCTCGAGCGCACGCAGAGTGGCAACGCCGTCCAACGTAATTCGCACCGTGCCCCCCTCGTACACGAGGACTGGGTCGGTGACTCGGCCGGGCAGCTTGCCCGACCATGAGTCAAACAACGTGAGTGCAGCCTGTGTGCAGTTCGAACCGAGAGCATCGGCTTGTGCAGCACTCGCCAGTGGCAGCATGGCGACGGCAAACAACAGGACGGATTTAGGCATGATGATGATGGGCGCTTGAGGGAGCCCACATACTATCCATTGTCAGCGGCACGATGCCCTGACCGCGCGATCTCCGCATAATGCCAGCTCCGTTTGAATCCGAAGGTACCCCACTGATGCGCTTCCCGGCGTAAGGACTCCGCGCTACGTTGAGCGCAATCGCTGAGCAATCTGCAACCGCTGCCTGACTTGTTCGTAGATTTCCACCTCACCGGGCATCGTCAGGGTTACCGCCAGCGCAAACGGCACTGGCTCGTCGATTCGGACGCCACCCTGATCGGGCTCCCGCTGTACCGACAAACGCAGCACCATGTCGTCGTCGACGGCGGGTGCTTTCTTGCCTTGCCAACGCTGGCTGTAGAGCGTGCCTCGACGCCCCTGATTCTGGTCGGGTTGCAAGCCATGCGGGCCAGCCAATCCCAGCGCCTCGATTTCGTCCGGTTTGAGTAGTTTCAGGCGAACGTTACGGTATGTCCTGCTGCCGGCACGCACTGGGGTGAACCACGCCAGTGTTGCGGAGACCTCGTGCGGCTTGGCTTGGCCGTGGATCGCCATCGGCACCGGAACCGGCACGCGCACCAACTCCTCTCCGGATAGTTCGCCCACCGCCCAGAAGGTCGCGCGATCATCGGCGCACGCAACTGCGGCGTCGGCATCGACCATGCCATAGCCCAGGAAGCGGCGGATGTTGTCTTTTTGCCTCACGTGCTGCTTGTTGTCGTCAGGGCCGAGCGTCCTCCTGATTAGCTCAGCCGTGCCTTCAGGCCATCGCGCGGCATGCGCGAGCAATGCCTTCAAGAGCACGGCGCGCTGGCGCGCGGACAGTTGCAGGAACGACTGGCCATACGCATGCTCCAAGGCGTCGTGGATGCGATGGCAGGTCCGTGATGCCAAGGCGGCTGCGGCACTGGTGCCATTGGTATAGCCCTCGACGGCCTCGTCGCCGGCCCGTGGCGGTGCTGCCACTTTCAATCCAGCTGCGCGGCTGGGGCCCGTCGGTTTCACCTCAATGGCTGTGCGACCACTGCGCATGATGACAACGTGCTCGCGCGCGCCCGGCATCAGCAGGTCCGGCTTGACCGCCGTACCAAAGCCGGGGCCGAGGCGGCTGGACGGATTGGCCATGGGCAAGGATGGATAAGGATCGATCAGCGACCGCGCGGTCTGGCGGTGCGGCGGCGGCACGTCGTCCTGGTTGCAGGCACCAACCGTGACGCCGTTGACCGACTCCGCCGGGGCGATGATCCGGCGTTGCCTCATGCGCGCAGCAATGGCCTTCAACACCGCGACGAACCTGGCTTCGGCCTGTGCATCCTCGAACGCCGTCCCGGTTTGAAAGTCGGCAACCGGAAACGCCTCCAATGCGTTCCCCGCGCTGATGACGAACAGGATGCCGTAGTGGTAGGCCAATCGATCAAGCAATCTCGCCCAGGCCGACATTCGGACATGAAAGGGTTGGCGGGTATTGCCCAGCGACAGGTTGACGACGAGGACATCGGGTGCGGTCGCCGTGTCGCCTTCGCGCATCGAACGGACCGCCGTGTCGATAACGTCGACCATGAGCCGATCATCCGGAAAGGATTCATGATGCCCATCCCGTGCCGATAGCACCGGCAGGGCATGAACCCTGCGTGGCAAGGCAGGTTCGGAGCGATTGCGGTCGCCGTGTACGATCAGCGAGGCCATGGCGGTGCCGTGGACACGCTGGGATACCTGGGCATCGCGTTCGAGATCGAATCGGTCCTCGACACTGAGGAAATCCGTGAGCAGCGGATGCCGTGCGACCGGCACGCCATCGAGCAAGGCGAGGATCGGTGTGCCCAGTTGATGGGCATGCGATGGGGCATCGGGAGATTGCTGCGCCACATCGGCGATGTCGATGCCGCTCGCCAGGCTCTGCGGACGAATGTGCATGACGGCGTCGATGCCGGCGATCCCGGCGAACGATCTGACGGCGATTTCGCGCACCGCGGAAACCGGAAGCTCGACCAGCACGCCGTGATAGGCGATGTCGTCGATCCGGCAACGCGAGATCAGTGTGCCGCCACGAATCGCGATCTCGCCGAGCAAACGCTGCTCCAAGGCTTGCGCGTCGTGCGGGGTGGGGCGGAACACCAACTCCAACTCCAGCCGCAACCGGTCGTCGTCGGCATGGCCCTCGATATCGTGTTGCAGGACATCGACGTCATCGTCGTCGACACGATCCTGCGGACCCCAGACGCGCAGATCGCGCAGCAGGGCGAACACGTCCCGCCAGGGCGTCCATCCGTCATCCATGTCTTCGCCGCGCTGCCAGCGCCGCCACAGCGATTCGATCTCCTTCAACGCCTGTGCATCCGGGACCAGCAGATAGGCCACGGGATGCTTGTCCGCTTCGTCGCTTTCAAGAGCCTCCTCGTCGATCAGGTCGAGGCCAACAACTTTCTTCACGGCGTTGCGGAAAGCATCCACCGCACCGCGAAGTTCGAACACCAGCAAACGCTCCGGCGCCAGCGCGGTTGGGTCGGCGCGCAGGGTCAAGCCCTCGGGATCGCGGGCCAGCACATCGGTCAAGCGGTCGAATTTCGGGCCGAAATGCTCGGCTTGCTGTTGGGCGGTATATCGCTCAGGTTTTGGGACGGACCTTTGTGGACCCTTTGGTCGTCTTTCGGGTGGCTCCGGCTCGACGCGCAGCAGCGGCTTGCTCGGGTCGGCCGTCATTCAGCGCTTCCGGGCGAACACGGGTGGTCCATAGCTCCAGCTCCTTGCCGAGTGCTTGGTCGACGCCGAGTTCTCCCAGGGAGAGTATCTGACGGCGTCGGACGTTCTGACAGAAATCCACGGTTTCCGAATAGCTGACCGGCCCGAGACTGGCCGCCAGCCGTGCCACCGACAACTTCGGTCGGTTCGGCCAACGGGCGATGCAGCGCGTGAGCATCGCCTCGACACCACGACGATCCGGCATCGGCAACGACAATCGCATCTGAAACCGCCGCCACACCGCGCGATCCAGCAGTTCGGCATGATTGGTCGCGGCCAGTACGATCACATAGCTGGGAAGCTGATCGAGTTGCATCAAAAGGAATGACACCACGCGCTTGATCTCGCCGGTCTCGTGACTGTCGCCGCGCTCCTTGCCGATGGCATCGAACTCGTCGAAGAACAGCACACAGGACCGTGAGCGCACGTAGTCGAACAGGCCGCGCAAGCGCGAATTGGTTTCACCGAGATAGCTGCCGATCAAGGCGTCGTAACGGACCACGAAGAACGGCAAAGCCAAGGCTTCTGCCACCGCTTCGGCGAACGAGGTCTTGCCGTTGCCGGGCGGCCCGGACAGCAACACGCGATGCCGGGGTTCGTAGCCATGCGTACGCAGCACGTCGGCGCGGGCATGTTCTTCGACCAACTGCCGGCCGCTTTCACTAACCGGCAACGGCAACAGAAGCTGGTCGAACCGTAACTGCGCCTGCAACTCGATGATGGCCTCGCGGCTCTGACCGGCGCCACGCTCGGCGACGGATCTCAGGCTGCTCGACGACACCGCGACGCTCGCCGCAGCCCGTTGCAGGCGGTCGGCCAGTACGTGGTGGTTCTTCGCCCGCTCGTCGGCAGCCAGCGCTTCAGCGGCCGAACGAACCTTGGCCTGATCGCCGTTCGAGGCAGCGCTGACGAGGGTGACGAGAAGATCGCTGCGGGCCATGGATCGACACTCGGGGCAATGAAGAATGGTAACAGTCGGAGGCCAGACGAATCATCCTGTGGCATTTCGCGCGAAGCGAGCGGAAAGCGCGTGCTCGCACAAGGTGGACGTGAGGGAAATTGCTGTGTAGTGCGCTAACTCGCCCCACTTGACCTGCGTCAGTGCGCCAGCGCGCGCCGATGCCGAGCATGGCGCCATTGCCAAGAGGAGTGTGGGTCATGACCACGACGCGGAAGCTGTGGCTGGGATTGGGCACGTTGCTCACCCTGTCGTTCGGGGTGTTGTTGTGGATGGGGGGCGAGGTGCATCGGCAGGCGCCGCCGATGCCGGAGTCGGTGACTTCGGCCAGCGGGCAGGTGCTGTACACGCGCGCCGAGATCGAGCGCGGGCGGGTGGTGTGGCAGTCGATGGGCGGGATGCAGTTGGGTTCGATCTGGGGCCATGGCGCGCTGGTGGCGCCGGACTGGAGCGCGGACTGGCTGCATCGCGAGGTGAGCAC
>JBGSNQ010000117.1:0-35974 GCA_041739525.1 Pseudomonadales bacterium
CATCAGAAGGCCGCGACGCGGCGCTGCCGTGGTTGCCCGGCGTCGCGACCGCGAGCGAAGCAATGGCGCTTGCCGACGCCGGCTATCACATACAGAAGCTCTTCCCGTCGCGGCTCGAACTGGTAGACGCACTGGCCGGGCCTTTCCCCGACCTGATGCTGGTGCCGACCGGCGGCGTCGATGCGGACAACGCACGCGATTATCTGCAACGCCCGAACGTGATTGCCGTGTCCGGTTCGTGGATCGCGCCGCGTCGGCTGATTGTCGAGCACGCGTGGGATGAAATCGGGCAGCGCGCCCGATCCGCGGCCGCGCTGGCGACCAGTCGCTGACAATTCGCTATGCTCGAAGTCGAACGATGACGGAACTTCCATGCCGACAACCCTGATCCGCGGCGGCCAGATCTACGATGCCGCGCGCAACGCATTCAGCGCCGGCGACGTTCTGCTGGACGGTGCGAAGATCGCAGCGGTGGGTCGCGTGGACGCAGCGTCCGCTTCCGGCGCCACGGTGGTTAATGCCGCAGGTGCATTCGTTGCCCCCGGCTTCATCGACAGCCACACGCACATCTACGCGCACCCGTTGTTTCGCTCCGGCCGCGTTCAAGCCGACCGTATCGGTGTGCAGCAAGGCGTGGCGTGTTGTGTGGACGCGGGCTCGTTCGGCGCCAACATGGTCGACGCATTTCCGCAATTCGTTCACCAGACGCAGAAAACGCGCGCGTACGCGTTCATCAACATCGGTTCTCCGGGGTTGCCGAACGTCGGCGGCGGACACGCGTCGCGTCCGGACCTGTGCGATCTGCCAGGTGTCGTAAAGGCATTCGACCGGCACGGCGAATGGCTGCTTGGCGTAAAGGTGCTCGCCTCCGCCTCACACACCGAAGCATTCGGTGAGCAGGCTGTGAAAATGGCACGTAAAGCGGCCGAACTGGTCGACAAGCCGGTGATGCTGCATATAGGCAATGCACCACCCGTGATCGACGACGTGCTCGACATGCTGCGACCCGGCGACATCATCACCCACACCTATCACGGCAAGGTGGGCGGTGTGCTGACGTACAAGAACAGAGTGCTACCGGCGTTTCGCGCCGCAATCGAACGCGGCGTGTTCACCGACATCGGCCATGGCCAGGCGTCGTTCAGCTTTCGAACGTGCGAACTCGCGCTGGAACAGGGAATGCCGGTGCATTCGATTTCGAGCGACCTGCACGCAGGCAACGTCACCCGATACGCGATCTCGCTGTCGCGCACCATGAGCAAACTGTTGGCGCTCGGCATGCCGCTGACAGACGCGGTTCGAGCGGTAACCGCTACTCCGGCGCGTATGTTACACCTCGACGAACGCGGCTTCGGTACGCTTGCCGCAGGTGCACCGGCGCACGTGACGATCTTCGACGTGCGCGACGAACCGCGCGAGATCGAAGACGCCGAAGGCGAGAAGCGCACGGCAAAACAGTGGATTGTGCCGCGCGGCGTGTTCGTAGACGGCGCCTTCTTCGAGCGCAGCGCGGAACTGTGAGATGACCGAGAACATCTACAGACGTTTCGGCCTCGACGGTGTGATCAACGCGTCCGGCAAAATGACCGCACTCGGGGGTACGGCGCAAAGCGATGCGGTTGCACGCGCACAGGCCGAGGCTGCGCAAAGCCACGTCGATCTGGAACTGCTGCGACGCCGCGCCGGCGAACTGGTGGCGCACTACGTCGGTGCCGAAGCGGCGTCGATCACCTCGGGCGCGGCATCCGGTATCGCGATTGCGGTAGCCGCGTGCATCACCGGTACACATCTCGGTCGCGTTCTGCGCGTGCCCGACACTGAAGGCCTCAATCGACGCGTGCTGCTGCAAGCCGGTCACGACATCAACTTCGGCGCATCCGTGGCACAGATGATCCGGCTCGGCGGCGGGCGACCCGAGCTGGTCGGTTGGGTGAACAGCGTGCCGAAAACGCTGCTCGACGATGCACTCGCTGCGCATACCGATACCGTCGCGCTGCTGTACGTGCAATCGCATCACAGCGTGCAGGAACAGATGGTTCCGCTTGCCGATTGCATCGCCTCGGCGCACCGCCACCACGTTCCCGTGATCGTCGACGCCGCCGCAGAGGAAGACTTGCGTCGCTACATCGAACTCGGCGCCGACCTTGTCACCTATTCCGGCGGCAAGGCGATCGGCGGCCCGACGGTGGGCTTCGTGGCGGGCCATCGCAATCTGATCGAGGCGTGCGAGCTGCAGCAACGCGGCATCGCACGCGCAATGAAGGTGGGTAAGGAGTCGATCGTCGGCCTGCTCGTCGCGCTCGAACAGTATGCCGGCCGGAACGCGGCGAGCGAACAGGCACGCCATGGTTCTGTTGTTGGAGCTCTGGAGCAGCGCCTCGCCGGTGTTCGCAACCTGCACGCGTACCGCAAGCCGGATGAAGCCGGCCGCGGCATCGAACGTCTTGCACTCACGCGCACCGATGGCGGTGACATCCGCGCGCTGGTTAAGTACCTTGCCGCCGGTTCGCCGAGTATTCGCACCCGCAACCATCATCTCGACGACGGCGTGGCGTTGATCGATCCGCGCGAAATCGATGCCGCCCAGGCCGCCGTCATTGCCGAACGTGTACGCGCGTTCTTCGAATCGACGTGACGCCATGCAACCGCTGACATCCAAACACCGCGACCAGCTCATCGAACAGGGTTGGCTGATGATTCCGGACGTCGTGCCGAAGGAACTGTGCGAACGCTCCGCCGCCGCTCTGTGCGAGTTCATTCAAGTCGACCCCAACGACCCGACCACGTGGCGCAACTACGTTGCGCATGGACACGGCATCATTCCGCTGCACCACGACCAGGCGCTATGGGACGTTCGCCAACTTCCGCAATTGCACGAGTTGTTCAGCGCCATCTATCAGACGCCGAAGCTGTGGGTCACCTTCGATCGCGGCTCGTTCAAAGTGCCGAGCAGTTACCACGAGTCGGGCTTCCGCATGGATGCGGTGCACTGGGACGGCGACCCTCGCGCCGCAGAAGATCTCGCCGTGCAGGGGCTCGTGTATCTGACCGACACACCCGCGGAGCAAGGTGCTTTCGCGATGGTGCCCGAGCTGTATCGCACGCTCGACCAGTGGCTTGCCGTTGAGCGCAGCGACGCGGAAGCGCGCAGACCCGACGTATCGGCATATCCGCTGGTACCCGTGGGCGGTCCGCAAGGCAGCGTGGTGATATGGCACCGCAAGATGCCTCACACCAGTCTCGCCAACAACGCAACCAAGCCGCGGCTGGTGCAGTACGTGACCATGGCGCCCGCTGGTTCCGAAGAGTCGCGCTTGCGCAACGCACGCGATTGCACTGAAAAGCACCCGCCCGCGTGGGCGCTCAGACAGAAGGTTGCCGGACAACTCGATCCCGAGCCGGGTCCGCCGCCGCAACTGACGAAGCTGGGCATGCGACTGGCGGGCCTCGAAGCGTGGTAACGGCGAGAGTGCACATGCGGCGAGAAACCGGTTACTTTTCTCACCGCGTCGATTTGTCGAAGGGGCTGTAGCTCAGCTGGGAGAGCGCTGCGTTCGCAATGCAGAGGTCAGGGGTTCGATCCCCCTCAGCTCCACCAATTTCATGTCCGCATCGCAGTCGCGTCGATTGGGTTCAGAACCAAACTTCCGTGCATACAGTTTGAGGCCGTCGATGCGCCCCTTGGCGTTGAAGCAATTCCGTGCGCCGTCGTCGGACTGCGTACAAGGTCATCTTCCATTCTGACTGCGGCATCGAGTATTCGGGCTTCACGTATGACAACACCTCACGCGACTCCGCTTCATTCAGAGGCTGAATCGACCAAGCCACGTGAACAACGGCGCACATGGAGTCGTTCTTTCAATCGATGATAAGCGGCCCATGTCGAATATCTAGCCTGTTCGACTCCTCCGGGCGCAAACGATTCTGACCCTGCTGCTTCAAGTGCCGGGTCCGGTGTCTCTCCAGCCTTTCCCTCTGACTTTGCCGGTGTAAGTACCTATTTGCGAACACAAACAGTTGGCGCACATTCGAGCGTCACTGACCGGTCCCAGATCGAGAGAAACCTATGCGCATCTGGAGAACTGCCCTCACGTACGTGATTGCGTTGGTAGGGATGTCTGTAACAGGAGATGCCGCTGCCGCCTCAGGCAACGGTCGTGATAGCACAGCATCGAATGTCAAACGCAGCGTCTCTGCTCACCGCGAGTATCACATTCAACAAGTGTGTCCCGTAGGCTCCGCCTGCGAGGCCTCCGCTATGAATGCCTTCGGACAGGTGGCCGGACTCGTTCGTACAGGCAGCGGATATTTTGACTACTACGCATTCTTCTGGAACCCGGTCACCGAGGCCACGCAGGACCTCGGAACATTCGGCGGCACCAGCAGCAACGCACAGGCGCTGAGCAATAGAGGTCAGGTGACCGGCACTGCTAACGGTCACGCCTTTTTTTGGGATCCAGCGACCGACGTGATGGCGGATCTCGGTACGCTCGGCGGTGCCAATAGCTCCGGCGCGGACATCAACGAAGCGGGGCAAATCGTGGGATCGGCCCAAATGTCCCCGACCGTTGGGAATCGCCCTGGGATTCACCGAGCGTTCCTCTGGGACCCGATCACACGCGAGATGCAGGACCTAGGGAGTTTGAATGATAGGGGAAGCAACGCTACTGCGATCAATGAATCCGGTTTTGTAACCGGGGGTTCGCAGAGCGATCGATGGGAGGACGGCCTTGGCAGCACCTTCGTCTGGAATCCAAATACCCGGCAAATGCTCGAAGTGCCGCAATTTGAGGCCTCGCAGCCAAATTTCGGCCTCGACATCAACGACGCGGGGCAAATCATGGGACTGGCGCAGAACCCTCGCGAGGGCACGTTGACCGCGTTCCGATGGAATACAAGCAACAATACGGTCGCGTCCGGCTCGCTAAACCCTAACGGTGGCCACGGGAGCACGCATAGTTCTGCAATGAACGAGGTTGGCCAGATCACGGGGGTATCCGAAGTAAGAGGTACCACCCCGACTGTTCCTACGGTGGCTCATGCTTTTTTTTGGGACCCCACGAAGAGCCGGATCACGGACCTTGGAGTGCTCGACTATCCCTCGAACAACTTCGCTGCCCAATACAGTGAGGGCATCGACATCAATAATGTCGGCGAAATCACGGGCACGTCGACCACTGCCTCCGATGGCGTACAACACGCCTTTCTATGGGATGGCCTCAAGTTGCGCGATCTGAACGCACTCATCGCACCCGATGATCCATTGATTGGACTTGTCACGCTCGAAGCAGGTGTCGCAATTAACGACGCGGGCCGCATCCTCGTCTGGGGCGTGGACAATCGAACCGGTGAGCATCGCAGCTACCTCTTGACCCCGCGCACCGTCCCCTTCGCACGATTCAAGTCCAGAACCAACATCGATTTGCGTCCTGTGCACGGCAAAGACTGGTTCGACACATTAGCCCATTTCACACTTGGCGCAGACAGCAACGGGATAGCACCCCTCAAGGAACCGGTCACCCTCCAAATCGGCACGTTCTCCACCACGATCCCGGCCCGCTCCTTCAAACTGATCAATGGAGATTTCACCTTCAAAGGGCGCATCAACGGCGTGAAGCTGTATGCGCGGATCCGTTTGATCAAGGGCAAACGCTACGAGTTCTTCACGTATGCCAACTGTGCATCTTTGACAGGCACGAGTAATCCGGTGCGCGTGGCGCTCGTGATCGGCGACGACAGCGGCGGCGCGACCGTCACAGCCAAGTTTGGTCCCAGACCCAATAAGCATTGAACGACGCATCGCTTCGCACCACCGTCTCGCTCTTTCTCGACGTGGTCCGTGAAGGTTCTGTCTTCCTTCACCGCGAGCAATGACTCCTTTTTGTTTCTTGTGCCCACGATTCTGATTGTCATTGCTACCGCGGGCCGCCAATCCGCTGGACACTTCGACATCGCGCTGCAACGCGGCTACTTTCCTTTGCAGATGCCATCGCCTACGTACACAAGGGGCGTGTTGCTTCCCCGACGAGAATCCAAAGACTAGCGAGTTCGCCGAAGCCGCAAATAGCGGAAACATACTTACCGGCCATACAGGCTCCTCCTCGCACCAGCGAACCTCCCGCATCGCGGTAGACTCCAATACTGTGAGCAACGCAACTACCCAACCCTACGACCTCATCGTCATCGGCGGCGGTCCCGCCGGAACCTCGGGTGCCGTATCGGCCGGATTGTTCGGCCACCGGATCGCATTGATCGAGAAGGCCGCGAGCATCGGCGGCGCGGGGCTCAACTCCGGCACCGT
This sequence comes from Pseudomonadales bacterium, assembly GCA_041739525.1. Classification (GTDB taxonomy): domain Bacteria; phylum Pseudomonadota; class Gammaproteobacteria; order Pseudomonadales; family Azotimanducaceae; genus DATJGR01. The sequence goes on from JBGSNQ010000117.1 coordinate 6,302, forward strand.
GCCCAGCAAAACACTGCGCGAGACCGCGCTCGCACTCTCGGGCTGGCAATCGCGCCGTTTGTTCGGCGTGGATCTGTCGGTGCGGCGTGAAACTACCGTGGCCGATTTCACGCGCCATCGCGACGCCGTCTCCGCCGCAGAACGTAAGCGCGTCGAATCGAATCTCGATCGTGTGGGTGTAGCGCGCTATCACGGCACGGCGAGCTTCGTCGACCCGCACACGGTTTCTGTTGACGCGCCGGATGGCAGTAAGACGCTGCTTCAAGGTGACCGATTTCTGATTGCCACCGGCTCATCCCCCTGGCAGCCGCCCGAGTTCCCCTTCACGGATCCGCGCGTGCACGACTCGGATGAACTGTTGGCCGTCGCGACGTTGCCGAAGCGCCTGGTGGTGATCGGCGCCGGCGTCATCGGCAGCGAGTACGCCAGCACGTTTGCGGTGCTCGGCGCCGAGGTGCATCTGGTAGACGGCCGCGACACGCTGTTGCCGTTCCTCGACGCGGAAGTCTCGTGCGCGTTGGCAGACGCAATGACAGCGGGCGGAGTGCATTTCCACTGGAACGAACGCGTGGTGTCGTGCGACGTATCGCATCCGCGCGACGTGGTGATGACGATGCAGAGCGGCAACACGCTTGCGGCCGATGGCGTACTCGTTTGCGCGGGCCGCACGAGCAACACCGGCGAATTGAATCTGCAAGCGGCAGGCATCATCGCGGGGAAACGCGGGCTGCTGAGTGTCGATGAGAAATACCGCACCACGGTCGAACACATCTACGCGGCCGGAGATGTGATCGGCCCGCCTGCGCTTGCGGCCACCGGAATGGAGCAGGCGCGCTGGGCAATGACGCACGCCTTCGGCATCACCGCGAAGGCGGCGCTCGCGTCGCTGCAACCCACCGGTATCTACACGATTCCAGAAGCGAGCATGGTCGGCGACACGGAAGCGGCGCTGAAACAAAAAGGCATCCCGTACATCGTCGGACGCGCCCGCTACAGCGACACGGCGCGCGGCCACATCGTGGGCGACGAACGCGGCTTTCTGAAACTGTTGTTCCACAAAGGCAACATGCAGTTGCTCGGCGTGCACGTGATGGGCGAACACGCGACCGACGTCGTGCACATCGGACTGATGGCCATGCTGCAGGGCGCGGATGCAGACCTGTTCAACCGCGCGTGCTTCAACTATCCGACGCTGGGCGACCTCTACAAGTTCGCCACGTACGACGCGATTCTGCAGCTTGGTCTCGGCAATCGGCACTTGGGCATCACGCCGCAGCGCTGAGTTCCGGCTTCTCTTTCCATCAACGAAACAATCGTCGATGAAATAAAACTTGTCACTTGTCAAAATCATGGATATTATTTTTGCCGGTTGACAAGTTATTGGATTCTTCCCGATGCCGATCCCGAAACGCGAACTCGTGCAGGAACGCGCGCAGGCCACCCGCGACAAGCTGTTGAAGGCCGCAGTTTCGCTGTTCGCAGAGCGCGGCTACGACGCCATCGGTACACGCGAGATCGAGACCGAAGCGGGCGTGAACCGCGGGCTCATCACCTATCACTTCGGCTCGAAGGAAATGTTGTGGAAGGCCGCGATCGAAACGCTGTTCGCGGACCAATCCGCGGATCTCGCGCTCGCACAGCAGGACACCCACGAACTCGAACCGGTTGAACGGCTCGCCAACGTGATCCGCCGCTTCGTCGAGTTCAGTGCGCGTCGGCCCGAGTTGAACCGGATCATGGTGCAGGAGGGCAAACACGACGATTGGCGTCTCGCGTGGATCGTCGACCGGCACGTGAAACCGTACTACGCAACCACGAAGCGTCTGCACGACGAGGTCGTTGCCGAAGGCGTCGCGCCGCCGATGGACCACGTGCACTTCCACTACATCCTGGTCGGCGCCGCCGCGTTGATGTTCGCGATGGCGCCGGAATGTCGACGCCTGTCGGGCCGCAATCCCGCAAACCCCGCGATGATCGCCGCACACGCCGACGCACTCGTTCGTTTACTACTACCACACGCGCCTTCCGGCACGATAGGAGCACCTAATGAAACTCGCAACGTTCACGCACGATCGAAAAACTCGGATCGGTCTGGTGGTCGGCGACGCGCTGATCGATCTGGCGGCAGCAGAACCGGGCCTGCCGACGGACATGAAGACGTTCCTCGAAGCCGGCGACGAAGCGTGGCAACGCGCACGAAGCGCTGAACGGCGTGCGAACGCCGCGCGCATTCCGCTCGCAGCGGTCACGCTCGAAGCGCCGATTCGCAATCCCGGCAAGGTGCTCGCGATCGGCCTCAACTACGCCGATCACGTGAAGGAAAGCGGCATGCAGCCGCCGAAACACCAGATCTGGTTCAACAAGCAGTGGAACTCCATCGCGGGTCCGTACGACACGTTCGAGATTCCGTCGACCGCGCCGAACGCCATCGACTACGAAGGCGAGCTCTGCTTCGTGATCGGCAAACGCTCGCGACGTGTTCCCGCCACACGCGCACACGAAGCGATCTTCGGCTACTGCTGCGGCAACGACGTGTCGGTGCGCGACTGGCAGCTGCGCACCCCACAGTTCACGTTGGGAAAATCGTTCGACACACACGCGCCGATCGGACCATGGATCGTTACGGCCGACGAACTCGGCGACCCGCACACGCTTGGCTTGCGCACGTTCGTCAACGGCGAGCTGCGGCAGAGTTCGAATACGTCGCAGCTGATCTTCGATTGCTTCGCACAAGTGCACGAACTGTCGAGCGCTTTCACGCTCGATCCGGGCGACGTGATATTCACGGGCACGCCCTCCGGCGTAGGCGGCGCGATGAAGCCGCCGCAGTTCCTGCATGAGGGCGACCGCGTGCGCGTCGAAATCGACCGCATCGGCGCGATCGAAAACGTCGCGGCGCCGGGTAAATCCGAGACGGTCCTGGAATGAACACCGCGATCGATTACGACTGCGTGGTGGTCGGCGCCGGTCCGACCGGCGCCGTGCTCGCGGCGTTACTCGCACAGCGCGGTCGAAGCGTGCTCGTGGTGGAGCGCGACGAACAGGTCTTCCCATTGCCGCGCGCGGTGCATCTCGATCACGAGATCGCGCGTGTCTTGCAGGAAGTGGGCGTGATGGATCGTCTGCTGCCGACGATGAGCCCGGCGACCGAATACCGGTTCGAAAACGCGAGCGGCGACTTGTTGGTGCATCTAGTCATGGAACCTGGCACCGCTCGGTCCGGCTGGGAAGCGAGCTACATGTTCGTGCAGCCGGAGCTCGAACGCATTTTGCGCGATCGCCTCGGTGAACTCGTTGGCGTAGTCGCGTGGTATGGCGCCGAATGCGTCGATCTCGCGCAGGCCGACGAAGCTGTCGAACTGACGGTGCGTCGCGCCGGCCGTACCGAAACGGTTCGCGCACGCTTCGCAGTGGGTTGTGACGGCGCGTCGAGCTTCGTGCGCAATGCACTGGGCGTTGTGATGGACGATCTCGGCTTCGACGAACCGTGGGTGGTCATCGACACGAAGCCGAAGCGCGACATCGGTCTCGACCCGGCAACCGCGTATCAGTTCTGCAATCCGGCGCGGCCGACTACGTGTGTGCCTGCGGGTCCTGGCCGCCGGCGATGGGAATTCATGCTGTTGCCCGGCGAGACACGCGAGTCGATCGCGACGCCCGAGTCGGTGTGGCAACTGCTTGCGCCGTGGGGCGGCGAAGCGGCGCTCGAACTCGTGCGCGTGGCGGTGTACCGATTCCACGCGCTGATCGCTCGGCAATGGCGCGTCGGTCGCACGTTGCTCGCGGGCGACGCCGCGCATCAGATGCCGCCATTCATGGGGCAGGGTATGTGTTCAGGTATTCGCGATGCGGCGAACCTCGCCTGGAAGCTCGATCTGGTGCTCGGCGGTGTCGCGCCGGGTGCGTTACTCGACAGCTACGAAGCCGAACGCGCGCCGCACTTACGCCACATCGTCGAAACATCGGTCGCGCTCGGGCGGGTCGTGTGCGAGCAGGACACTCAACGAGCGAAGGAGCGCGATACGTTCCTGCTCGCAGCACGGCAAGCCGGCAGCAACCCGCTCGGTGGGCAAGGTGGCCAGGCCGCGCAGCTTGCGCACGGCGTTTTGCGGCGGAACTCGGCCGGCGCGGGAGAGTTGTTTCCGCAGCCACACGTGAAATCAGGTGGCGCTTCGGCGCGCCTTGACGATGTCGTTGGCAGCGATGTTCGTCTGATCGTAGCAACCGGCGAATCTGTTTCCGCGACCCGACCCCATACGCGCGTCGTATCGCTCGGCGCAGGTGCGGACACGATCGTCGAATGCGGCGGGCCCTGCGCCGACGCCTGGTTTCGCGAACGCGGCGCGGTCTCCGCGCTGGTGCGCCCCGATCACTACGTCTATGGCACCGCCGCAACAGCGGCAGATGCGGCCGAACTCGTCGAGTCCTTCTGGAACGACGTCACGAACAACCCTTCATCTATCGGAGAATCACGATGACCGCTGTTGCAGAACATCAGTCCGTTGCCACACGTGCCGCACGGCTCGATCAGACCCGCGGACCGATCGCGCCCGCGCAACTCGCCCATGTCGTGCGTCGCACCGCACGTTTCGACGAACTGGTCGATTGGTATTGCACCGTGCTCGGCGCGAAGGTGGTGCACTCGAACGGCATGCTCGCGTTCCTTACGTACGACGAGGAGCACCACCGAATCGCAATCGCGCGGCTGCCCAATCTCGTCCAGCAGGTGGACAACGCGGCCGGCACCGACCACATCGCGTTCACGCACGCCGATCTCGGCGATCTGCTGAACACGTACGTGCGCCTTAAAGCGGTGGGCATCGTGCCGTACTGGTGCGTGATTCATGGGCCGACGACATCGATGTATTACAAAGATCCGGACGGCAGCCGCGTGGAGTTGCAGGTGGATAATCTGCCGACCGCGGAGTCGGTCGACCGTTGGATGCGCAGCCCGGAATTCGCCGCGAACCCGATCGGCGTGATCTTCGATCCCGACGAGTTGCTGGCACGCTACGCCGGCGGCGAGTCCATCGACGAGCTCACCGCGCGGCCCGCGCTGCCGAACGGCAAAGGTCCGTTCGACATGCTGCGGCTCTAACGCACTTGCCCGGCCGCGTCCGCGCGGCCTCGGAGGGCTCGCGGTGGCCACCGCCCGTCATCCCGTGTCCATGTGAGTTCCCGCCAAACGCGAGCGACCACGCTCTCAAATTGCCCGGCGCGGCGGATTCCGCCACCATGTCGTCTCCTCGAACATCCACGTCCGCAACAAGCGACCAGTCATCGGAGCACGCACCCATGAACCAACCCGACCTCGTCATTCGCAACGCAACCATTGTCGACGGTACCGGCGCAGCGTCATACAAAGGTGACCTCGCCGTGGCGGACGGATTGATCACCGAAGTCGGCCGCGTGGCCGGACGCGGCAAACAGGAGATCGACGGCGCCGGTGCCATCCTCGCGCCCGGCTTCATCGATATTCACACGCACTTCGATCCGCAACTGTGCTGGGACGGCCTTGCAACCCCGTCGATGGAACACGGCATTACCACCGTAGTGATCGGCAACTGTTCGCTGAGTCTCGCGCCGATCAAGCCCGAAGGGCGCGCAAAGATCGTCAGCATGTTCGCGGTGATCGAAGACATCAAAAAACCGACCTTCGACGCGGCAGTGCCGTTCAGTTGGGAAACGTTTGCGCAATACCTCGACTTCATCCGACCGACCCTCGGCATCAACGTGGGCGCGCTGATCGGTCACTCGGCGTTGCGCATGTACGTGATGGGTGCCGCCAGCCAGCAGCGAGTTGCCACCGATGAAGAGATCGCCGCCATGTGCGCAATCGTCGAAGGGGCGATGGCCGCCGGCGCACTTGGCATCTCGTCGTCGTACGTCGACATCGACGAGAACATGCAGCCGGTGCCGAGTCGCTACGCCGACCTGCGCGAGAAAACCGCGCTGTGCAAAGCAATGGCGAAGAGCGGTCGCGGCATGTGGCAGGTGGTGCCGTACTTCCCCGATCTGAAGCAGGAACTCGACAACATCCGCGAATTGGGCGACATCAGCATTGCCGCGGGCATTCCTTGTTCGCTGCAGCCCGTCCTTTCGTCGCCGACATCGCCCGATGCCAACGAAATCATCGAGGCGCTGGAAACACAACAGAAGCGCGGCGCGCGCGTGTTCGGCCAGGTGATGCCGCGCTGCTTCGATCTGAACATGCGTTTATCCGAAACCAGCATGCTGCTGTACGCACTCCCCGGCTGGAAGAAAATCATGGACATGCCGCTGAAGGATCGCGCGGGCAAATTCGGCAATGCCGATACCCGCACCGCACTCGTCGCCGAGATGAAGAACGCTCAAGGAATGAGCGGCGCATTGCCGTTCCTGTCGGTCGGCAAGGTGAAGTCACCGAACAACGAACGTTATCGCGGCCGTTACCTCGCCGAGATCGCGCAGACCGAGGGCAAGGAACTCGGCGAAGTGATCCTCGACCTGTCGCTCGAGGATGGTCTCGATACGGAGTTCCAATTGAAGAATGTCATCAACGCAGACAAGGCGGCGGTGGCGCGTCTGATCGAACACCCTCTCTGTCATTTCGGCGCCTCCGATGCCGGCGCGCACATAACGCAATTCTGCGGAACGGGCGATACCACTCACATGCTCGAGCACTACGTGCGCGAGACCGGACACCTGACGCTCGAACGTGCCCTGCACCGAATGACCGGCGAAGTTGCCGCCGACTGGGGCATACGGGACCGCGGCACGCTGGAAGTAGGCAAAGCCGCCGACCTCGTGCTGTTCGACCTCGATCGGCTCGCGTGCGGTGCCGAAGAACTGGTAGACGACTTCCCGGGCGAGGCGCGCCGCTACGTGCGTCGTGCTACCGGATATCGCGCCGTGATCGTCAACGGCGAGGTGGCGCTGCGCGACGGCCAATACACCGCGGCGCGTAATGGACGCATCGTCTGACCTGAACTCCGAGGAGGATTCGATCATGGCGGATACGTTACACAGGACCACGAGGGCCGAGCGCGAGGCGTTCCTGCGCGGCGTGCACATTGCGATCGTCAGCGTCGACGATCCCGGCCATCCGCCGCAATCGTCGCCGATCTGGTATCTCGTAACGGCCGAAGGCAACGTCGAGCTTCACGTCGCGCCCGATTCGCGCAAACTGCAACTGATCAAGGCCGCCGGCGCGTTCACGCTGTGCGTGCAAAGCGAACAGCGGCCGCCGGCCTATGTCACGGTGCAAGGGCCGGTGATCGGCTATCGGCCGCGCGACCTCGAAGCCGACGCGCGGCCGCTATGTCATCGCTACCTCGGCAAAGAAGCCGGCGATCAATTGCTGGCAAGCGCGATGGAAGGCGACGAAGCCGTCGTGATTACGATGAAACCGGAACGCTGGTACGGCCTCGACTACGGCAAGAGCTGAAGTCGCGCGAAGCCTTCCGCGATCGTCATCGGCGCGCGCGGGCGCGCGTACATCCGCTTCACGTACGCGCGCAGCGCCGGGGCTTCGCACAACAAGCCTGCTTCGTTCGCCCAGTCGAGCGTGTACGCGGCGTTGAAGTCGGCAACGGTAACGCGATTGCCGACGACGAATTCGCGTTCGCACATGTGTTGTTCCAGTACCGCGGCCATGCTCTTGCCGTCGCGTTCGGCGCGCGAGATTTCCTGCTCGTCGCGCGCGCTCTCCGGATAGATCCGCGAGTGCAACGCCATGCGCCACAGCGGCGCTTCTATCTCGGTGACGAGGAAGAAGATCCAGCGGTACATCTCGGCGCGCTCGGTGAGCACACTCGGGATGAAGCCGCGTTCCGGATACTTCTCCGCAAGGTATAGCTGAATCGCGGATGACTCGGTCAGCACGACATCGCCGTCGACCAGCACAGGTAACTTGCCGGAGGGATTCAGTTTCCGAAATGCATCGCCCTGATGTTCGCCGATACCCATGTCGACGGTGATCACTTCGCAGTCGACGTCGAGTTCGTTCAGCAGCCACAACACGCGCAGCGCGCGCGTGGGCGGGGTTCCGTAGAGTTTCATTCGATTTCTCCGATGAAGTGCGCGAGTAGTCGCTGCGCGACCCGCGATTTCGACACCGCGATGAAATCGAAAGCGATCAGTAAACCGGCTTGGGGTCGGCGCGCGCGTAACGCGCGACGCTCAGCAGAATTTCTTCCTTCGCGGCGTCCGCGTCTTTCCACCCTTCTACACGCACCCATTTGCCGGGCTCCAGATCCTTGTAGTGCGCGAAGAAGTGCTGAATCTGATCGAGCACGAGCGGCGCGAAATCCTGCGGCGACTTCACATTGCGATACAGCGGCGACAGTTTTTCGATGGGCACCGCCAGCAACTTGGTATCGACGCCTTCTTCGTCGGTCACCTCGAGCATTCCGACCGGCCGGCAGCGCACCACCACACCGGGCACCACAGGAAACGGCGTGACCACGAGCACGTCCACCGGGTCACCGTCGTCGGCGAGCGTGTGCGGGATGTAGCCGTAGTTGCACGGATAGTGCATCGAGGTGGACACGAACCGGTCGACGAACATCGCGCCGGTTTGCTTGTCGAGTTCGTACTTGATCGGATCCGAGTTCATCGGAATCTCGATCACGACGTTGATCTCGTGCGGCACGTCGTTGCCGGTGGTGACGCGGTCCAGATTCATGGTGGAACACTCATGCACACGCGGCAGGCGAGTATCGCTTACGCCGGCGGCGGTTGACGACACCGCCGTTCGATGCAAGCGTGCGGGTCTTGCCGCACACAGAGGATTGCCCATGGCTTCGTGGAAGAACTGGTCGGGACGCCATCGTTCGAAACCGACGGCGTTGCACTTCATTCGCAGCGAAGCCGACACCGCCGCGATCGTGCGCGCCGCGGTCGCATCCCGACAGTCCATTCGCGTCGCGGGTGCGGGGCACAGCCATGCGCCGCTCGTGCTCAGCAACGGCGTGATCATCGACGCATCGGGATTGGCGGGCGTGGTAAGTACCGACGCCGCGACGAAGCGCGCGTGGGTGTGGTCCGGCACGCGCATCTACGCACTCGGCCGCGCGTTGCACGATCAGGGTCTCAGCCTGCGCAATCAGGGTGACATCGATCGGCAAGCGATCGCCGGTGCAGTAGCAACCGGCACGCACGGCACCGGTCGCGCGCTACAGAACCTGACGGCCTCGGTTACAGGTATTCGTCTCGTCGCCGCCTCGGGCGACATCGTCGAATGCAGCGCACAACAGAACGCAGATCTGTTCCACGCCGCGCGGCTGAACCTCGGTGCGTTCGGCGTGGTGACGCAACTGCAACTACAGCTGGCCGACTCGTATCGTCTGCAGGAGCACGGCTGGTCGGAGCAGTACGAGTCGCTGATGCCGCAACTCGATTCGCTGATCGAGCAGGCGCGCCACTTCGAATTCTTCTGGTATCCGCACACCGACGTTTGCGTCGCGAAGGCAACCGACACGACGACCGCCGATGCGGTGTATCCGCTCGCCGAAGAAGGCTCGCGCTGCGCGTGGAGCTACGAGGTGCTTTCCAACCATCGCCCCACGTTGCACACCGAAATGGAATACAGCGTGCCGGCGGAAGACGGACCTGCGTGCATGAACGAAATCCGCGCGCTGATTCATGAACGGTTTCCCGACCTCAAATGGCCGGTTGAATATCGAACGCTCGCGGCCGACGACGTATGGATGTCGACCGCATACGAACGGCCGACCGTGACCATTTCCGTGCACCAGGACGTGAATCTCGACGACGAGCCGTACTTCCGCGCGTGCGAGGAGATCTTCAACGCATACAACGGTCGTCCGCACTGGGGGAAGGTGAACTATCTCGACGGCACGACGCTGTCGCAGCGCCATCCGCGCTGGCGCGAATGGTGGAAGGCGCGCGATGCGATCGACCCGAGCGGAACCTTCCTGAACGATTACCTGCGCAGCGTCCGGCCTTAGCTGTTGCCGGTCCGCGGAACCATCTAACGAACTCAGCCTGTGCCGGTCACCCGGTGCCAGTGTTCGCTGATGCCGTACCCGGTCAGGCCGTCACAACGAAACTCGGCGAGCCCTTCGTTGACGAACGTCGCGCCGCCCGGCATCGGAATCTTGGTGGGACACACAGTAAGCACGCGGCCGTCGATCGTGACCTTGCGACCACTCGCCGCGCGTCCGGTGAGCCGGACCGCACGATGCAGAAGCGAGTTCGGCTTGTATTCGCTTTCGATGACGACGTCGTGCAGATCTTCGGTGCGTCCGTCGTGGTGTATCCAGCCGGCACCGCGCATGACGCCATCGGCAGCCCGTCCGCACGATCCGCCGAGCGCAAGCTCACTGCCGAAGTTCATCGAGAACCAGTTGACGAACGGCGCAGGGCCTGACGGTTTCGTAGAGGCGCCGGAGGGTTGCGCAGGGGCCGCGGCACCCCAATCCCGTGGACCCCACGATTTGTCTCGAACACCGAAGCCGGTTACCCGCGTCGTGCGTCCGCCGATGCTGATCTCGCCCTTCACCTCGCCCGTCTGCTCGAAGTGGCCGCGCGATCCGGATGCTGCGTAGTGAGGTTCGGTAAGCGCACGGAAGTCGACGGACATTTCGAGTTGCGTCTCGCGATACCAACCTTCCGGTCGCAATTTGCTGCGCTCGAGCAGAATCGCCGCATCGGCGATGTCCTGCGCGGGACCCGAGTACGCCACGCGCCACAGGCCGAACGGTTCCACGCAGTCGATCCGCAGTCCGCCGACCGCGAGATTGCCGTCGTACTGCGACAGGTCGCGTTCGATGGTACGACGACCGTAAGTGAACGCCACGCGGTCGCCGCCGAGATACACCGCGTGCAGACCGTCGGCCCAGCCGTCGCCCGGGCGAAAACCCATGCGCGTGAACATCGCGACCTTCGTGTCGGGATCGACGAAGTTGAAGTAATAGCTCTCGCTCCAGGCCGGTTCGTTACGAACCGGGTGCATACGTTCGTCGGCTGCATTTGCGTCCATGAGTCCTCCTGCCTATCAACCTGTTGCTGCGACGAGCGCCTTGTATGACTCCCGCGTCGCCTTGAAGCGGTCGAACGGAAACTTGATCGGTACCCCTTCGATCGCCGCCAGCAGCATCTGCAGGTGCGCTTCCCAACCCGCGCACGATCGGGCGATGTCCTCGGTCTCGGGAATGCGCAGCGTCAAGGTCAGACGCGTGCCGCCGGCCTCGGGCGCCGTCTCCCACCGCACCGGCCGTTCCGGTTCGCCCGGCCCGCTCCATGAGTATTCGATCAGTCGCGGCGCATCGATCGCGCTGACACGGCTGTCGATGATCGTGCCGCTTTCCGGGAAGTTGAGCTTCGCGGGGCCGCCCTGCTTCGACGACAACTCGCCCGGCGCCAGCCACTCGGGCAGCTTCGCGGGGTCGGTGAGCATCGCCCAAACCGTCTTCTGATCGTGCTCGAGGAATCGTTCGAGGCGTGCTTCGAAGCAGCCGCGCGCGCGTTTGATGGTGCCGAGTTCCAAAGCGTCGTCGGTCATGTCGTGTTCCCAATGGTCCGGATCGGCGATCATATTCCGACGATGCTCACTCAGGATACGCAGGGATTCTACTCATGACTCGTTCACTACTTTTTCTGTTCGCAATCGCGGCGGCAGGTACTTCGCTCGCTGCGTCGAACGACTGGATCGCAGAGAGCAACCGTAACGCGCAACTGCTGCTCGAGGTGAACGCGCGCTACAACCCGGAGTCGACCGCCTCGCTCGGGGTGGAAGGTCACGACGCCGAGATCATCGATCTGGGGCCCCGCAACAGCGAACGCTTCGAAGCAGACGTCACTGCGGTGGAACGGCAACTCGAAGCGTTACGCGCGGCCGCCACCGACCCACGGGTGCAACAGGATCTCGACATCCTCATCGATGCCGCACGCGACCAGCGCAGGACGTCCGAGCTCACCCGCAAATATCTACTGCCGTTCTTCGATCTGGCGCAGTCGGTATTCCAGGGTTTTCGCACGTTGCTCGACGATCGCGTGGCGAAGGACCGTCAACCAGCAGCAGTTACGCGCCTTCGTCGATATGTTGGCGCTGAACAGGGCTACACGCCGATTACCGTACTGGCCCAAGCACGCTTCGACGAACAAGCCGGCAACGCCGCGTTGCTAGGGCCGTGGATCGTTCAAGCGAAACAGTATCTCGACAACCAGAACCGTTACCTCGACGGCATCGGCGAGTTGCTGACGGCGAGCGGACTCGACGGGTGGCAGGCCGACTACGCGACGCTGCGCAAGCAGTTCGACAGCTATGGCGAGTGGCTTCGAACCGTGGTGTTGCCACGCGCGAGAGAGAGCAACCGGCTGCCGCGCGAACTCTATGCAGACGCGCTGCAGAACTACGGCGTGGACATCGACCCACAGATGTTGATGAACGCGGCACTCGCCGACTATCTGCAGACGCGCGACGAGATGACGGTTGTCGCGGCGCAAGTGGCGGCCGCACGCGGATGGAAAGCCACCGACTACAAGAGCGTCATACGGGCGCTGAAGAAGGAGACCATTCCGAACGATCGCCTGCTCGAGACGTACACGCAGGTTTTGCACGACATCGAAGACATCGTGCGGCGCGAGGGCATCGTAACGCTTCCGCAACGCGACGCCGCCATCCGCCTTGCAACCGAAGCAGAGTCCGCTGCAGTTCCGGCCCCACACCTCGATCCGCCGCGTCTCGTCGGCAACACGGGCGAACCTGCGCAGTTCGTTCTGCCCACATCGAACCCCAATGCAAGCGCCGATGCACCCATGGACGACTTCAACTACGCCGCGATCGCATGGACGCTCACCGCGCACGAAGCGCGGCCTGGCCACGAATTGCAGTTCGCTGCGATCATCGAAGAAGGTGTGTCGACGGCCCGAGTCGTGTATGCGTTCAACAGCGCCAACGTGGAAGGTTGGGCGCTGTACGCCGAAGCCGCGATGAAGCAGTACCTGCCGCCCGAAGGACAACTCGGCGCATTGCAGATGCGGATGGTGCGAGAGGCGCGCGCGTTCCTCGATCCGATGCTGAACCTCGGATTGCTCGAACCCGACGCCGCGCAACGTTTTCTCGAAGAGGAAGTGCAGTTGTCCGAGCCGATGGCGAAACAGGAAATCGACCGCTACACGTTCAACGCGCCGGGCCAGGCCACGTCGTATTTTTACGGTTACTCGCGCCTCAACGCGCTGAGGATGCGCGCCGAAGTCGCACTACCCGGCCGCTTCGATGCGCATGCGTATCACGATTTTCTGCTGAGCCAGGGACTGCTGCCGTTCGATCAGCTCGATAAGGCCGTGATGGAGCAGTTCGTTCCGGCGCAACTCGCTGCGGCGAAGAGCATCAAGCAGAAGAACTGAGCGCTACGCGCGCGCAGGAGCGAGTGCGTCGAGCACCCGAAGATCGAGACCCTGTTTCGACTGAATGGCGAGCGGCATCACGATCACACGCGTCGCGCCGGCGTTTTCGAATGCCGCGATCCGCGTGCGCAGCGTGGCGTCGTCGCCCCATGCGACGAGCGTGTCGATGAGCCGATCGCTGCCACCGTTCGCGAAGTCGGCGTCGACGAAACCGAGCTTGCGCCATTCGCGGTGGTAGTAGTCGAGGCGCACGTACATCTTCAGTGCCGAACGCGCTTTGGCGCGCGCGACGGTCGGGTCCTGTTCGGCGAGGAACATCGCGACGACGCTGAGCGCTGCGCTGCCGCCGATGCGTTCGCGCGTCTGTTGCGCGTGTTGTGGCGTCATCAGATAGGTGATCACGCCGTCGGTGCGCTTTGCACCGAGTGTCTGCAACTGCGGCCCATGCGCGGCGATGTAGGTGGGGCAACGGGGTGCAGCGGGCGCGGCAACCTCCACCTTGTCGAGCGCATCGAGAAACGCGGTCATTTTCGGAAGCGGTGCTTGCCACGTGTGGCCGCGCGAGGTGTTGAGCCCCGCATTTGACACGCCGAGACCGAGCATGAAGCGTCCACCGGACAATTCCGCCAGCGTGTGTCGCGCCTGTGCCATCGCATGCGCGTCACGTACGTACACGTTCGCGATGCCGGTGGCGATTGCGATACGTTCAGTTTTGCCCAGCAGATAACCGGCAGTCGCAATCGGCTCGCGGCCAAACAGTTCCGGCAGCCACAGACTGTCGTAGCCGCGTGTGTCGAGTGCTCTGGCGAAGTCCACCAGCGCGGCCGGGTTGAATTGTTCAGTGGATACGAGCACACCACGTTGCATCATCGACTCCTCTTCGGTTTATCCGCCCGGTACCGGCGCGGGCGTTGCAGTATCCGGTGCCGGCATGCCGGGCACCGACTCGGCGTCCGCAGGACGCCGCTTCGCGAGTTCCACCAGCACTTGCGCGTGGCGTTTGCTGTTCAACGAGTACGGCAGGAAAACCCAGATCGCCCCGACGATCAACAGCGCAATCAGTCCGTACGACGCGCCGAAGTGATTCAGAACATCCTGCGGCACTTCGCCGACTTTCGAGTTCGGATTCAAGCCGATCAGGTCGATCGCGACGCCCGCTATGAAGTTCCCGAGCGCGCCGGTGCATTTCTGGGAGAAGCTGTAAGAGCCGAAATAAACGCCTTCCTGCCGCGTGCCGTGTTTCAGTTCGTGCTCGTCGGCGACGTCGCCCATCATCGAGCCCACCGTGATGGAAGCCTGCACCCCGAAGAACGAACCGAGGCTCGACAGACCGATGAGAATGGGCACGAGCGCGGCCTGGTTCCCAGGCATCACGTCGAACAGTTTCAGCAGCACCGGCACCGTATCGCAAAGCGCGCCGACCGAGACACCGACGACGACGGTCCATTTCTTGTCGAGCCAACGGTTGAACTGTGGCGCAAGCGGTATGCCGCAGATCGCGCCGATGATGCCGGCGTACTGGATCCACTGAATACCCTTCGTATCGAGCTGCCAGTAGAACGTCATCAGGTGCATCCACAAGGCACCTTGCGTACCGGCGTAGATGAAATAGATCAGCGTGCCGAAGAACAGCACGCGGAACGAGCTGTTGCCGAGCGCTTCGAACAGATCCCGGTATACCTGCTTAACGCCGAACGGGCGCGGTTTCTGGCGCGAGCCGGCCAAATGCGGGATCGAGCGCGCGGTGTAGAGCGTCGATGCTGTAAGCACCACCATCATCAACACCGCAGAGGCAATCGCGTATGAGAAATACGGCGGGCGCGTCAGTTGCGGCGTGGGGTCCTGCGGCGTACCTACAAAGAAGAAGTTCCAGCCTATCGCGGTGACCGTGAGAATCGAGAACGCACCGATCGCGATGCGCACCGCGACGATCTGCGTGCGCTCGGAGTAGTCCTGCGACAACTCCGCGCCCAATGACAGGAACGGTACGTTGAAGAACGTCAGCGCCGTGCGCACCAATATGCTGAACAGCGTGAACCACATGAACAGCTGCATCTGCGTCAGGCCTTCGGGCGGCCAGAAGAGACCGAAGAACACCAGCCCGAGCGGCACGATGGCGGCCGCCATGAATAGATGTCTGCGGCCCCATTTCTTCGACTGGAAGCCGTCGGACCAGGATCCCACCGCGGGGTCGACCAGCGCGTCGAAGAAGAGTGCGACCGCGACGCCGAGCCCGGTATACGACCCGGAGAGACCGAGCACCTGGTTGTAATAGATGAACAACAGCGTGCCGAAACCGAAGTCGGTAACGGATTGACCCGTCTGGCCAGCTGCGTACCACAACTTGACGGGCCAGCGGACCCGCCCGTCGGATTGGTACATGCGGAAAAGCTCTACCGTACAGCGAGGAACGGCAGCGTAACCGCATGCCCGCGTCCCGGACAATCGCGCGTCGCCCAGTTCCCAAATAAGCTACGTTCCCGCATAAACTACGCCGGCCGGCATGAGCTGGCCGTCGCCAACAAGCCCTCACCGAGCCTTCCGCGCGAGATCCTACGATGTACGCAATCATTGATGCCGCGATCCAACGTTCGCGGACGACTCTGCTGATTCTCGCGATGGTGGTCATCGCCGGCATCGCGGCGAACAAGGCGATCCTCGTCGAATCGGAACCACACATCGAAGTGCCGTTCTTCGTCGTGACGATTCCGCACGAAGGCATCTCGCCGGAAGATTCCGAACGCCTGCTGGTGATGCCGATGGAGACCGAGATGCGCTCCATCGAGGGCATCAAGGAACTGACGTCGTACGCGTCCGAGGGCGCCGGCACGCTGGTGATCGAGTTCAACGCCGACTATCCGCTGCAGAAAGCGTCCATCGACGTTCGCGACGCCGTGGATCGTGCAAAAGCAAAAATTCCGAGCACCGCCGAAGAGCCGATCGTTCAGGAACAGAACACCAACGACTTCCCCATCATCCAGGTGAATCTGCTCGGCGAAGACGTACCGGAACGCGTGTTGTACAACACCGCCGTGCAGCTGCGCGACGACATCGAAGCGATTCCACAGGTGCTGTCGGCAGAGTTGAACGGTCAGCGCGAGGAAGTGCTCGAGGCGCTGATCGATCCCGCGGCACTCGAGAGCTACCAGATTTCCAACGAACAGTTGTGGACGAACATCGTCAACAACAACCGTTTGATTCCGGCCGGTGCGCTCGACACCGGCGAAGGTCGCTTCGCGGTAAAAGTACCGAGCGTCATCGAACAGGCGCAGGACATCTTCGACATTCCCGTCAAGGCCGACGGCGACACCGTGGTGACGCTGAGCGACGTCGCGCAGATACGTCCGACCTTCAAAGACCGCGTCAGCTACGCACGTGTGAACGGCAAGCCGGCAATCTCGCTGAACATCAGCAAGCGTACCAATGCGAACATCATCGACACCGTGGCGAAGGTGCGCGCAGTCGTCGAAGCCGCCCGGCCGCATATCCCGAGCAGCGTGCAGATTCTCTACACGCAGGATCAGGCGCCTTTCGCTCAGGAACAGGTGACGGAACTGCAAGGCAACATCGTCACCGCACTCGCGCTCGTAATGATCGTGGTGGTGGCATCGATGGGTGTGCGCAGCGGCATCATCGTCGCGCTGTCAGTACCCGTGTCGTTCCTGGTCGCGATGACCACGATTTACCTAATCGGCTACACGTACAACTTCATGGTGATGTTCGGGCTGCTGCTCGGGCTCGGACTCGTGGTTGACGGCGCGATCGTCGTAACCGAATACGCGGACCGCAAGCTGGTAGAGGGTTTCGACAGGCAAGCGGCCTACACGCTCGCGGCAAAGCGCATGTTCTGGCCGGTGGTCACTTCCACCGGCGCAACGCTCGCCGCATTCCTGCCACTGATGTTCTGGCCCGGCATCTCCGGAAAGTTCATGCGCTATCTGCCGGTGACGGTATTTGCATCGCTCGCCGGTTCGCTGTTTTACGCGCTGATCATCTGCCCGTGTCTCGGCGCATTGTTCGGCAAGGCCGGCGCGGTGGATCACCAGAGCACCGAGTCGCTGCGCGAACTCGAGGAGGGCGATCCGACGAAATTGCGCACACTGCTCGGCGCCTATGCCCGCATGGCCCGTGCCGCGGTGCACTGGGCGCCGCTGACGGTTGTGCTCATGGTCGCGACGCTGATCGGCTCGTTCATGCTGTACGGCAAATACGGCAAGGGCATGGTGTTCTTCAACGAAGGCGAAACGCAGTTCGCGTCGGTCCTGATCAAGTCGCGCGGCAACCTCGCCGCCGATCAGATCAGCCAACTCGTCAATGAGGTGGAAGCACGCGTTCTCGAAGTACGCGGCCTCGAGAGCGTGAACACGTGGACGACGGTGTCCGGCGATACGCGCCGCGGCCTCGACCGCATCGGCCAGATGTTCGTCGAAGTGGTCAACGAAAACGAACGCGATAGACCCAGCTCGGCGATTCTGGAGGAGATTCGCACCCGAACGGCGTCGTTGGCGGGTGTCTCGGTCGAAGTGCAGGCAATGGAGCAAGGACCCCGTGTTGGAAAGCCGATCGAGCTCGAGTTCCGGTCGCGGGATCGTACGCTGCTCGCACCGGCCGTGGCCCGCGTGCGCGAATACATGGACACCCAGGTAAAGGGGCTGCGCGATATCGACGACACGCGCTCTATGCCGGGCATCGAATGGCGGCTCGAAGTCGATCGCGCCCAAGCGGCGTTGTTTGGCGCCGACGTGTCGCAGGTCGGCATGGCGGTGCAACTCGTCACGAACGGGCTGAAGGTTGGCGAATACCGCCCCGACGGCGCGCTCGACGAAGTGGACATTCGCGTTCGCTATCCCATCGCCGACCGCGGCCTGCTCGCGCTTGACGCCATCAAGATCAACACGCGCAACGGCCTGGTGCCCATTTCCAGCTTCGTAAAGCGCGTGCCCGGACCCAAGGTGGACACCTTCGAGCGCATCGACGGCATGCCGGTTCAGTACATCCGCGCCGATGTAGTAAAAGGCGTGCTCGCCGACAACAAGGTCAAGGAAATGCGTAAGTGGATCGCTGCACAGCAGTGGGATCCCGCACTGCGTGTCGAATTCAAAGGCGCGAACGAAGAGCAGTCCGAGTCGATGCAGTTCATTGCGGTCGCGTTCCTGCTCGCGGTGTTGCTGATGTTCGTAATGCTCGTCGGCCAGTTCAACAGCCTGTATCAGGCCTTCCTCATCGTCTCCGCGGTGGTGATGTCGACGGCTGGGGTGTTGTTGGGGTTGGTCATCATGGGAAAACCGTTCAGCGCGATTCTCACCGGCGTGGGTGTGGTGTCGCTGGCGGGCATCGTGGTGAACCACAACATCATACTGCTGAGTTCATACAACCATCTGCGGCGTGAGCATCCCGAACTCGATTACGCCTCGGTGATCGTTCGCGCCGGCGCGCAACGGGTGCGACCGGTGTTGCTGACGACGATCGTCACGATCCTCGGACTGCTGCCGATGGCGTTCAACATGTCGGTGGACTTCGTCAATCGCAGCATCATTTTCGGCAGCCAGATGTCGTTGTTCTGGGTACCGCTGTCGCAAGCGATCGTGTGGGGTCTCACGTTCGCGACGGTGCTCACGCTGGTGTGCACGCCGGCGATGCTGGCGCTGCCACACGTGCTGAAGAAGCTGTTCGCGCGCAGGCCGAAGAGCATACCGCCGTCAGTTGCGCACGAAGTCTGACGGCGCCGCTGCATGCTCAACCAATTTCTCGACTGGTATCTGGGCGCTCTCGAATCCGGCGGTTACCCGCTTGTCGCTGGATTGATGGCGCTCGAAAGCTCGATCGTGCCGCTGCCGAGCGAAGTCGTAATTCCTCCCGCGGCGCACCTTGCGTACACCACCGGCAACATGACGCTGACCGGCATCGTGATCGCCGGAACCATCGGTTCGTGGGTTGGTGCGACGGTGATGTACTGGGGCGCCCGATTGCTCGGCCGACCTCTGCTGATGAAATACGGACGCTATCTGCTGCTCCCCCAACAGAAGATCGAAGCCGCGGAGGTATGGTCCGATCGATTCGGCGCGCCGGGCGTATTCATCTCGCGACTATTACCGGTGATCCGCCACCTCATCGGCCTACCGGCCGGTATCGTGCGATTGCACTACGGCTGGTATTCGCTCGCAACGCTGGTGGGCTCCGCCATCTGGTGCACGGTGTTGTGCTGGGTGGGCGTAACAGCGGGACAGGACGAAGCGCTGATGGAAGGAAGCTTGTCGCGCATCTCGTTGTGGTTGATCGGCGCGGGCGCGGTCTTGGTGGGGATGTATTACGTATTCGTACACCGATACATGAGACGTTAGGTCTCTCTCGCGCTTTAGTTGGGTGGTTGGGTGACGGCTGATCAGTGTTCCAGGGCCGCTCGAGCCGTCCCTGGTCGCTTAATCGCGGCCATCCCTGGCCGCTCATGCCCCTCCACACCGATCAGCCGTCACATTCATACGTCGAGGTCGCGCCCCCGTTCGTTCGTTAGAGGGGATGAACGCGCGCTTTGCGCGCGTTCCGCACCAACGCGCTTTAGCGCGTTGGTGCATCTTCAGAACCCGGCGATGGAGTTCGACCTAGGCGGGCGTGGGGGCATGTCGGTGAGGACCATGAGCGGCCATGGATGGCCGCGATTGAGCGCGCAGGGACGCCTCGAGCGAGTCCGAACCGACAATCCCCCACGCCCGCCGTCACTCGAAGCTCCATCCCACCAACCCCCCTAATCGATCTTCAACAGCTGCTTGCCCACGTTTTTGCCCGTGAACAGACGCGTCAGCGTTGCCGGAATGTTCTTGAAGCCTTCCTGAATGTCCTCCTGGAAGACGAGATCGCCGGATGAAATCCATCCGAGCAGTTCCGGCACGGCGATGTGGGTGCGGTTCATGTAGTCGATGACGATGAAGCCTTCCATGCGGCCGCGCATGACGACGAGGTTCATCAGGTTCGAAGGACCGGGAATCGGCTTCGTCGCGTTGTAGCCGGAGATGCCGCCGCACAACACGACCCGGGCACGCATTGCGAGATGGTTCAGCGCGGCTTCCAGAATGTCGCCGCCGACGTTGTCGAAGAACACGTCGACGCCTTTCGGACACAGTTTGCCAATGCGCGCATCCACGTCTTCGCTCTTGTAGTCGATCACCGCGTCGAAGCGGGCTTCCTTCTTCAGCCATTTGCACTTCTCGGCGCCGCCGGCGATGCCGACCACGCGACAACCCTTGATGCGCGCAATCTGTCCTGCGACCGAACCGGTTGCACCCGCGGCACCCGAGACGAGCACGGTGTCACCCGCCTTCGGCTGCCCGAGGTCGAGCATGCCCCAATACGCGGTGAGCCCGGTGACGCCGAGTACCGACAACGGCATGGTCAGCGGAACACCGACCGGTAGCTTGTTCACGCCGAACGGCGCACCGGTGGGCGATGCGACGCAGTAATCCTGCCAGCCGCCGCCGGTCATCACCTTGTCGCCCGGCGCAAAGTCCGGATGATTCGACACGACGACTTCGCCGACCGAGCTCGCGCGCATCACCTCGCCGAGTTTCACCGGCGGCAGGTAACTGGGCCGATCTTCCATCCAGCCGCGTTGCGTGGGATCGAACGAGAGATACAGGTTCTTGACCAGCAACTGGCCGTCCTTCGGCTTCGGTATGCGGCCCTCGCGATATTCGAAGTTCGCCTTGCTGACGTTGCCGTGCGGCCGCTTGGCCAGCACCCATTGCCGGTTCACATTCGCCACTGAATTTCTCCTTGCTTTTTGAGGACAGCTTGTTGAGGACAGCGTGATGACGACACTCGTTAGTGTCACAGAGGCGGCGATCATAGCCGTCACCCTTGAATAAATCGCCGGGTGCTTGCAGAGTCGCCGAGGGAACGAAGGACACAAAAAACATGATCGCATTCAAGTCCGCTACTGAACTTGCGCAGATGTTGCGCGACCGCCAGATCAGCGCATCGGAACTGTTCGCGGAATATCGAGCGCGCGCCGCCCGCTTCAACAAACAGCTCAACGCCATCATCTGGAACGATCCGAACGCCGAACGCAGCGCGCGCGAAGCAGACGCGAACAGCCTGCTCGCTGGGCTGCCGATGACGGTGAAGGAATCGTTCGATGTCACCGGTGCACCGACCACCTGGGGCATCCCGGAGTTGCGCAACAACATCGCGGCGAGCGACTCCGTCGTGGTCGAACGTATGCGCGCGGCTGGTGCAACGGTGTTCGGAAAGACGAACGTGCCGCTCAATCTCGGCGACTTCCAGAGCTACAACGTCATCTACGGCACCACGAACAATCCGTACGACACCGGTCGCACCCCTGGCGGGTCGTCAGGCGGTTCGGCCGCCGCGACCGCGGCAGGTTTGACCGCGCTCGAAATCGGCTCCGACATCGGCGGGTCCATCCGCAATCCGGCACACTTCTGCGGCGTGTTCGGGCACAAGCCGACCTATCGACTGATCCCTGCACGCGGTCACGCGCCGCCGGGCGTACTCGCCGAACCGGAGATCGCCGTCGTTGGCCCGATCGCACGCTCGGCCGCCGATCTCGATCTCGCGCTCGACGTGCTCGCGAAACCGGATCGGCTCGAAACCGGCTTGAGCTACGACTTGCCGCGCCTCGGCGGCCGCAAGCTGAAGGACCTGAAAGTAGCCGTGTGGGCGAACGACGACCTCGCGCCGGTGTCGCGCGACGTGCAACGCGGCGTGCAGAAAGTGGCCGACGCGATGCGCCGCGCCGGCACCGTCGTGAACGACGACGCGCGTCCCGCGTTTTCCGCAGCCCTCAGCCACGCCACGTATCAGGATCTGCTGTTCGCGTACCTGTCGATCTCGGTTCCCGATCCGGCGTTTGCGGAACTCAAAGCGCAAGCGATGAATCTCGCGCCCGACGACGAGCGCCCCGAACTCGCGACGCTGCGGGCGCAAACGATGGACCACCGGCGCTGGGTGCAGCAGAACGAAGCGCGCGAAAAGCTGCGCTGGGCGTGGCGGAATTTCTTCGACGAGTACGACGTGCTGGTGGCGCCGATCATGGCGACGGCGGCATTTCCACACGATCAGAGTCCGATGGGCTCCCGCACGATCGACGTCGACGGCTCGCCCCGTCCGTATTTCGAACAGGTGTTCTGGGCCGGGCTGCCGGGCGTCGCATATCTCCCCGCCACCGTAATTCCCACCGGCAACAACGCGGCGGGCTTGCCGGTCGGCGTGCAGATCATCGGCCCGGCTTACGGCGATCGCATCACCGTCGGTGTGGCCCGTTTGCTCGAAGCCGAAGGTTTCGCGTTCACGCCCCCACCCGCCTACGCCTGAACCCACCGCGGAGCACACGATGACCGACTACACCTTCGCATCCGCCACCGATCTCGTGCGATTGATCAAGTCGCGCCAGGTCGGAAGCGTCGAACTGCTCGAGCACTATCTGAAGCGCGTTGATCAGTTCAATGGCCCCATCAACGCGGTGATCGCGCAGAACCGCGACGAGGCGCGGCAACGCGCCAAAGCGGCCGACGCGGCGATTGCACGCGGCGAAGACTGGGGACCGCTGCACGGCGTGCCGATGACGGTGAAAGAGTCGTATGACGTCGCCGGCTACAAGACCACGTGGGGCGTTCCGGAAATGAAGGACAACCTGGCGCGCGAAGACGCGCTGTCTATTCAGCGTCTGAAGAACGCAGGCGCGGTCATCTTCGGTAAGACGAACGTGCCGCTAAGGCTTGCGGATTTTCAAAGCTACAACGACATTTATGGCACCACGAACAACCCGTGGGACAAGGCTCGCACCCCAGGTGGCTCGTCAGGCGGTTCGGCCGCAGCGCTCGCCGCAGGACTTACCGGCCTCGAGACCGGTTCCGACATCGGTGGGTCCATCCGCAATCCGGCACACTTCTGCGGCGTGTTCGGCCACAAGCCGACGTGGAATCTGCTGCCGCCGCGCGGTCACGCAATGCCGGGAGTCAAAACCCCCGCCGACATCTCGGTGATCGGTCCACTCGCCCGCTCCGCCCGCGATCTCGAGACGGCACTGCTCGTCATGGCCGGCCCTGACGAAATCCAGAGCCGCGGCTATTCGTTGTCGTTGAAGCGCCTTGGCAAGCCCGTCAGCGCACTGCGCGTTGCCGTGTGGTCGGACGATCCAATGGGACCGGTATCAAAAGCCGTGCGAAGCCGCGTGGAGGCGGCGGGTGCGACGCTGCGCGACGCCGGCGCAACCGTGGACGAATCGGCTCGGCCGGATTTCTCGTCGAAAGCGTCGCAGACGGCATTCCAGTTCCTACTGCAGGCGACAATGTCGTCGCGCATTCCCGAAAAAGACTTCATCTGGTTGAAGAGCGCACTCGCGGAACTCAAAGACGACGACGACAGCGACCGCGCCAACACGCTGCGCGCCCAAGCGGCGTCGTTCAGGGATTGGAGCCGCCACAACGAAGCGCGCACGCACATGCGTTGGGCGTGGCATGCCTTCTTCCAACGCTACGACGTGTTGCTGACGCCGATCATGCCGACGTCGGCGTTCCCGCACGACCACCGCTCGTTCGGCGAGCGCACCATCGACATCGACGGTGCGAAGCGTCCGTATTTCGAGCAGGTGTTCTGGGCGGGCCTGGCCGGTGTCAGTCTGCTGCCGGCCACGGTCATACCAACTGGTCCGGACGAGCACGGCTTACCAATCGGCCTGCAGATCATCGGTCCGGAGTACGGCGACCTCGCCACAATCGAGGTCGCGCAGATTCTCGAACAACGTGGTTACTCTTTCCGGGCACCGCCTGGCTACTGATCTTCCGGCTATGCAAGCGATCGCCGAAGCGCTCGCCGAAGCGCACCCGAACATCGCGCTCGTGAAGTACTGGGGCAAGCGCGACGGGGCCGACAACATCCCGGCCACGCCGTCACTGTCGATCACGCTGTCGAAGCTGCGTACCCGCACGCGTGTACAACTCTCGCCGAACAGCCGCGACCGCATCGTTGTCTTGAATGGCAAGGTCGTGAGCGACGCGAAGATCGAGGCATGTCTCGATCGGCTGGTGGCACGCGCACGCGGTGTCGCGCCGGGATTGCGCATCGATACCGAGAACAATTTCCCGACTGCAGCAGGCCTCGCGTCCTCAGCCTCGGGCTTCGCCGCGTTGATCACGGCGATGGACGCGGCACTCGGGCTACAGATGTCCGATGTCGAACGATCGATTGAGGCGCGTCGCGCATCGGCGTCCGCCGCGCGCTCCGTGTACGGCGGCTTCGTGACGTTGTCGGGCGGCAACGACGCCGCGTCCTGGATCGCACGGCCGGAACTCGACGCCGCCGCGTGGCCGCTGGCGGTGGTGATCGCGATCTGCTCGGAACAGCCGAAAGCAGTGTCATCGAGCGCGGGCATGCTGCAGTCGAGATCGTCCCCCTTCTACTCCCGTTGGACCGAAACCGCCGCTACCGACTTCATCGAAGCGCGCGAGGCTGTCGCGGCACGCGACTTCGATCGTCTCGGCGCGGTCGCGGAAGCGAATTGCCTCGCCATGCATGCGGTGATGCTGTCGGCGCGACCGGCGTTGTCTTATTGGACGGCTGCCACCGTGGCCTGCATGGCGCGAGTGCGCGAGTTGCGTGCGGCGGGCGAACGCGTGTTCTTTACCATCGACGCGGGGCCGCAGGTAAAAGTCGTCTGCGAACCGGCTGCATCTGCCCGTGTGTGCGATGCGTTGGCAAACGTGCCAGGTGTGCGCCAGGTCGTCGCGGTCGGGCTGGGCGGACCCGCGACAATCGTTGCCGATTCGGCATGAGCATCGTTGCGACCGCGCCAGGCAAGATCGTGGTTGCCGGCGAATATGCGGTGCTGGTCGGCGCGCCGGCACTCGCGGTTGCGGTCAGTCGCCGAGTACGCTGCGCCATCGACGATTCCAATGGCAACGGCTGGACCTTCACGACCCACGGCTTCGCACCCGACGCGGCTCATACACGCGACGCGCTGTTGTACGGTCCGCTAGTGGCCCGCAGCGATCCGGCACATCTGTGCCAGCACGTATTGCGACAGATGCAATCCGTTGGCGTCTCGCCAGGCTCCCTTCCGTTGCATCTGCGCATCGACATCGATTCGAGCGCGGGCTTCGACGCCGGCCGCAAACTCGGCATCGGTACCAGCGCAGCCGTTTGCTCCGCGTTGTCCGCGGCACTGGTCGTGCGCTGCGGCAGCCCGCTTGCAACGTTCCCGATCGCGCTGGCGGCGCACCGTTCCGCACAAGGCGGTAGCGGCTCCGGCATCGATGTCGCCGCCTCGTGCACCGGTGGGCTCATTCGATACGAGATGCGCCCAACGCCCCTGCTCGAGCGCGTCGCATTTCCAAGCGGCGTCTGCCATGCGGTCATCTGGACCGGCACCAGCGCCGACACGCGCGCGCATCTCGCACACTTCGATACGTGGCGCAACGGCGGCATCCCACGTGAGCTCGGCGCACTGATCGAGGCTGCCGGCCGAGTCGCCGACGCGGTAGGGGTGGCAACGGAATTCATGCGAGAATTGCGCGTCTACGCCGCGGTGCTGCGCATCCTCGACGATACGGCGCGGCTCGGTATCTACAGCAATGCGCATCGGCATTTGAGCGATCTCGGCAGCGAAGCGGGCGTAGTGTACAAACCGTGCGGCGCCGGCGGCGGCGATCTCGGAATGGCATTTGCGAACGACGCGAATGGGATCGAGTCGTTCGTGCTCGCCGCACATGCGGCCGGATTCAAGCGTTTGCCCGTGGAGTTGGACGAGCATGGCATCACCGTCGGCGTCGAAAGATAGCGGATCCCGGATTCCGAACTTCTTCAGGATGACCATTCGCGAACGCCTCGACGCGCTGCGCGAACGCGATCTGCTGTCCGACGACGACATAGCGTTGCTGTCGGCCGGTGAACACACGCTGCGTATTCAGACCGCAGACAAGATGATCGAGAACGTCGTCGGCGTGTTGGGTCTGCCGCTCGGGCTTGCACTCAACTTCCTCATCAACGGCCGCGACTACGTAGTGCCGTTGTGCGTAGAAGAGCCTTCGATCGTCGCAGGACTGTCTGCCGCGGCCCGCACCGCGCGATTGTCCGGCGGATTCAAGTCGAGCGCGACCGATCCGATCCTGATCGGCCAGGTGCAACTGGTCGACATGGGCGATCCTCTGCAGGCGATGGAAGCGCTCCGCGCGCACCGCGACGAAATCGTCAGTCTCGCGAACAGCCTGCACCCGAAGATGGTCGCGCGCGGCGGCGGTGCGCGCGACATCGAACTGTTCAACTACACCGCGCCCGAGGATGGCCGTCAGATGGTGGTGATGCATCTACTCGTCGACACGCGCGATGCGATGGGCGCCAACCTGGTCAACACGATGTGCGAGGGAGTTGCATCGCTCGTCGAGTCGATCACCGGCGGCAAAGTGTTCCTGCGAATCCTGTCGAATCTCACCGATCGCGCGCTGGCGCGTGCGCAAATGGTCATTCCGGTGAACAACCTCGAGGGGAAGGGCTATAGCGGCGCCGAGGTGCGCGACGGCATCATCCTCGCCAACGATCTCGCAACGGTCGACCCTTACCGCGCCACTACACACAACAAGGGAATCATGAACGGCGTAGACGCGGTGGCACTCGCAACCGGCAACGACTGGCGCGCCATCGAAGCCGCGGCACACGCGTATGCAGCGCGCGACGGACGCTATACGTCGCTGACGCGCTGGTACAAGAACGAACGCGGCGACCTCGTCGGCGAAGTCGAAATGCCGATGAAAGTCGGCACTGTCGGCGGATCGCTCGAAACCAATCCGACCGTGCGCATCAATCACCGTTTGCTCGGCTCGCCCGACGCACGCGAACTCGCCTCGATCATGGCCACGGTTGGACTCGCGCAGAACTTCGCCGCGTTGCGCGCGCTGTCCACCGACGGCATCCAGCAAGGTCACATGACGCTGCATGCGCGCAGTGTGGCAACCACTGCCGGCGTACCGGAGCACCTGTTCGACAGCGTCGTCGAAGCGTTGATCGAGTCCGGCGACATCAAGGTGTGGAAAGCGAAAGAGCTGGTGCGCACGATGAACGTGCACACCACCCCGCAACCCGGCTCGGAGCCGCGCAGTTTCGCGAACGGCAAAGTCATCCTGCTCGGCGAACACGCCGTGGTGTACGGGCGACACGCGATCGCCGCGCCAATCCCGCTGGCCGTCGAAGTACGCGTACTCGATGCATCGGACGGCGTGCGGCTGCTGATTCCGCGCTGGGGCGTGGAGCAGCGGATCAAAGCGATCGAGGAACACCAGCAGGGCGTGGCCGGCATTCTCGCGATGCTGCTGCGTGAGCTGAAGCTCGACGACCGTTCCATGGACATCGAAGTGTTCCCGCATATTCCGCGCGCCATGGGGCTCGGCGGCTCGGCCGCGCTGGCAGTCGCCATCGTGCGGTCTCTGGACCTGCGCTTTGGCCTCGATCTTCCGGCCGAGCGCGTCAACGCACTGGCCTTCGAGTGCGAGAAAGCCGCGCACGGCACGCCGTCCGGTGTGGACAACACGGTAGCCACATACGGCCAGATGCTGCTGTACAGCAATGCGTCCCGGCCCCGCTTCTCGCCGCTGGCCACCAAAGTACCGTTGCCCATCGTGATCGGTATCTCCGGCAAGGAGAGCCTCACCGCCAACAACGTCGCTCAGGTGCGCGCCGCGTGGCAGCGCCAGCCGGCGCGCTACGAGGCGATCTTCGATCAGATCGACCGTTTGGCGCTGGCCGGTGTCGAAGCGCTGGGTACCGGCGATCTGATCGAACTCGGCGAATTGATGAATCTGAACCACGGACTGCTCAATGCGTTGCAACTGTCCACGCCGGAGCTCGAAGAGATGATTCACGTCGCGCGTCGCGCGGGTGCGGCGGGCGCCAAACTCACCGGCGGCGGTGGCGGCGGTTCGATGATCGCACTGTGCCGGGACAACGCCGAAGCAGTTGCCGCGGCAATCGAAGCAGCTGGCTTCCAGACGCTGACGTTCACCGTCGATGCGCCGGAGATCGCGTGACACGCGCCACCCGCAACCTCGTAGTCTCGTCGGAGGAAGAGCGGCTGATTCTGGTCGACTCCGACGACCGTGAAACCGGCACGTCATCGAAGTCCGAATGCCACGACGGAGCCGGCATCCTGCATCGCGCCTTCTCGTTGTTCGTGTTCAACCCCGCCGGCGAGCTGTTGATCCATCAACGTCATCCGGCGAAGCGGCTGTGGCCCGGGTTCTGGTCGAACAGCTGCTGCAGCCATCCGCGCGCCGGGGAAGCGGTGGAAGTCGCCATTCACCGGCGGCTCGAACAGGAGCTCGGCCTCAGCGCCCACCTCGAGTACGTGTACAAGTTCGAATACACCGCGCCGTTCGGTGACGTCGGTACGGAGCACGAACTGTGCTGGGTGTATGTCGGCACTACCGACGCGGAACCGCTGGTGAACACGACGGAGGTCGCCAACTGGCGATGGATTGCGCCGTCTGCTCTGGATGAGGAACTGGCCGCGACACCACAACGCTTCACGCCGTGGTTCAAACT
Source organism: Pseudomonadales bacterium (assembly GCA_041739525.1). Classification (GTDB taxonomy): domain Bacteria; phylum Pseudomonadota; class Gammaproteobacteria; order Pseudomonadales; family Azotimanducaceae; genus DATJGR01. Next base: position 35,198 of record JBGSNQ010000117.1, read on the forward strand.
CGAGTGGCAGGCACTGCGCGACACCCATCGAAAGCGACTCGAGGCGATTGTCTCCGCGCGCTCTTAGCCACGAGCGCAACACCGGGTTTGCTGCGATTTTACCGAGCCCCGACGGGCCGCCGGCCCACTAATCGCGTAGACTAGGCACCCTCGCCCCATCCGCGCGTGCCCCCCCGTGAGAGGAACTGCACAATGAACCCTTCGGTCGCCCGACCTCAGGTCGGCATCAGTGGGTTCGCAGCGTACCTGCCGTGCTATCGCGTCAACCTCGAAGACTGGTGTCGTTGGACAGGTGACAGCTGGGACAAGGTTGGAAGCATCGTCGGTCGCAGCTTCCGCATGCGTGCGCCCGACGAAAACGCGTACACGATGGCGGCCACGGCCGCGCTGCGGCTGATCCAGGCGTACGACATCGACCCACGTCGTGTCGGCTATTTCGCCCTGGGCACGGAATCGAGTACGGACAATTCCACCGGTGCCGTCATCGTCAAAGGCATGGTCAACGACGCGCTACGCGCGCTCGGCGCGCCGCCGCTTGCCCGTCATTGTGAGGTGCCCGAGTTCAAACACGCCTGTCTGGGCGGCGTTTATGCGATGAAGGCCGCTGCCCGCTATGTGGCGCTCGACGGCGCCGGCAAGCTCGCCATCGTAGTGTGCTCCGACATCGCGGAGTACGCGCGCGGTTCGTCCGGCGAATCGACCCAGGGCGCCGGTGCGGTCGCGATGCTGCTCGAAGCGGAGCCGAAGTTGCTCGCGTTCGACCTGGCGCGCGCCGGC
>JBGSNQ010000120.1:0-12359 GCA_041739525.1 Pseudomonadales bacterium
CGCCGAGATTGCCGTGCAGCACGTGCGCGGCGTGTTCGAGGCACCGTCGACATTGCTGCTGCCGGACCGCGCAGAAGGGCTGCACATCGCACCGGCCGGCCAGGCAAATGCGTTGCCGAACGTCGATCTCTCGGTTGCGCAATGGGTACACGATCGTTGGCAGCCTGCGGGCCTCGGCACCGATACGCTTGCCGGAACCTCCATCCACTATGTGCCGCTGCGCGCACCGGTACGCAATCGCGGCGTGCTGGCGCTCGCGCCGCGCAACGAACGGCTGATCTTCGTGCCCGAGCAACGCCGCCTGCTGGATACGTTCGCGGCGCAGATCGCGCTCGCACTCGAGCGCGTCCACTTCGTCGAAATCGCCCAGGAAGCCGAAATCGGCATGGCATCGGAGCAACTGCGCAACTCGCTGCTGGCGTCCATCTCGCACGATCTGCGAACGCCGCTTGCAGTCATATCGGGGGCGGCCAGCAGCCTCGCCGAGCAAGGCGACAAACTGTCGGCCGAAGCGCGACGCGAACTGACGGCAACGATTCACGAGCAGGCGATCAGCATGAGCGAGTTGACCGCCAACGTGCTCGATATGGCGCGCCTCGAAACCGGCATGGTGCAACTGAATCGGCAGTGGCATCCGTTCGAAGAAGTGGTCGGCGTGGTACTCGATCGCTTGCGCACCCGTCTCGAGGGCCGTCACATCGAAATCGATCTTTCGAAATCACCGCCGCTGGTATGGATCGATGCCGTGCTCATCGGCCAGGTGCTCACCAATCTTCTCGACAACGCGGTGAAATACACGCCGCCGCACACGCCGATCGAAGTACGCGCAACCGCCGTGGACGACGGCGTCGAGGTGACGGTGGCCGATCACGGCGCAGGACTACTTCCGGGCGACGAGCAGCGCGTGTTCGAAAAGTTCTATCGCGCGCGCCCGGAAGGCGCGACGGGCGGTGCCGGACTCGGCCTCGCCATCTGCCGCGCCATCGTCGAGGCGCACCGCGGCCACATCAGGGCAGAGAACCGCGCGGAGGGCGGCGTCCGCTTTTCGTTCGTGTTGCCGCAACCGACCCAACCGACGGGACCCACGCCGGAAATCGACCCGACGGCGGGCGGCGATGAGTGATCCGCACGCAATCGTCGTACTGATCGAAGACGAGCCGCAGATCCGGCGTTTTCTGCGCGCCGTGCTGCCGTCTCAGGGCATCGAGCTGTTCGAGGCCGAGACCGGTGCGCAAGGGCTGGTGGAGATCGGCACGCGGCGACCCGACGTCGTGATACTCGACCTCGGGTTGCCCGACATCGGCGGCGTAGAGGTGGTGAAGCGGCTGCGCGAATGGAGCGAAGTGCCGGTGATCATTCTGTCCGCGCGCACCGACGAAGCCGACAAGATCGCAGCCCTAGACGCCGGCGCCGACGATTACCTGACCAAGCCGTTCGGGGTCGGTGAGTTACTCGCGCGACTGCGCGTGGCGATGCGGCGCGCGGCGCGCACCGAGGACGGCGTACAGATCTTCACCGCCGGACCGATCAAGGTCGACCTCAGCACGCGACGGGTGGAACGCGACGGTGCGGTGGTGCATCTGACACCAATCGAATATCGGCTGTTAGCCTTGCTCGTAAAACACGCAGGCAAGGTGCTGACGCATCGGCATCTGCTGAAGGAAGTCTGGGGACCGTCGCACGTCGAAGACGCACACTACCTGCGCATCTACATGGCACAACTGCGGCGCAAGCTCGAAGCCGACGCAACCCAGCCGCGCTATCTGATTACCGAGCCCGGCGTTGGCTATAGGCTTGCGCTGACATGAATTCAGCGTCGCCATGCGCGGCGCGCGATGCGAAGATGTGCCGGAACCAAATGGGAGAGATGCCGTGCGGATCGGAGGCGGACGACGCAGCGACAACGTCGAAGACCGGCGCGGCCTACGCGCCGGCGGTGGCGCAATCGGCGGCGGACTCGGCACCATCGTGCTGCTGCTCGCGGCGTGGTATTTCGGCTTCGATCCAACGCCGTTGCTGCAGCAGATGCAGGTGGACGGCGCGCCCGAACAACAGCAGGGTACCGCCCCTGATCTGCAGAACGACCCCGCCGCCGATTTCGTCGCTGCCGTGCTCGGCGATACGGAAGACACGTGGCAAACGATCTTTGCCGAGAACAATGGCCGTTACGTAGAACCGACGCTGGTGCTGTTCACCGACAGCGTGTCGTCCGCGTGCGGCTACGCCGAGGCCGCGATGGGTCCGTTCTACTGCTCGCGGGATCAGAAGGTCTACATCGACCTCGGCTTCTATAGGGAATTGCGCGAGCGCTTCGCCGCGCCCGGTGATTTCGCCGAGGCGTACGTGATCGCGCACGAGGTCGGGCACCACGTTCAGAACCTGCTCGGCATTTCCGGGCAAGTGCAGCAACGACAACAAGCCACCTCGACAACCGATGCGAATCGCCTGTCGGTGCGGCTCGAGTTGCAGGCCGACTGTTTCGCGGGTGTGTGGGCGAATCGCGCAGATCGTGCCCGACAGATTCTCGAAGCCGGCGACGTCGACGAAGCGTTGACTGCGGCGTCGGCCATCGGCGACGACCGTCTGCAACGTCAGGCGCAAGGGCACGTAACGCCCGACTCGTTCACGCACGGCACTTCGGAACAGCGCGTGCGCTGGTTCAAGCGCGGATTCGAATCCGGTTCGATCGACCACTGCGATACGTTCAACACCACGCAGCTGTGAGCGCTCGCGCGCTGATACTCGGCGCGCTGCTTTCCTGTCCCTTTGCGTACGCATCGACCGACGCGTCGCCGATGCCCGTGCGCGATTTTGCGCGCCAACCCGAATTCGAAGAAGCCAAGCTCTCGCCGACCGGAAAATACCTCGCGGTTGCGCTACGCCGCGACGGAGCGAAGATCCTGGTGGTGTTGCGTCACGACACGCTCGATGTCGCGAGCGTTGTCAGATTCAACGCACCCAACGAAGTGGACCGTTTCTATTGGGCGAACGACGAGCGCCTGCTCGTGTCGCTCGCCATCTCGTTCGGCGCCTATGAATTTCCGATGTCCACCGGCGAGCTGCACGCCGTGGATGCCGACGGCCGCAACGGACGAATGGTGTTCGGCCAGCGCGCCGAAGACCGCGATGCCCCCGGCCGCATCGGCGGTGCGAGGGATTTCACCGGCGGCCACAGCATTCTGCACTTGCTACCGAACGATCCACGCCATGTACTGATTGCAACCTATCGCAGCAACAAAGGTCGCGAACAGATCAGCGAAGGGGCGTTGCTCGACGTCTATTCCGGCGCGCTTCGCACCGTCGCAACCGCACCGCTTCGCGACGCGTTCATGCTCGCCGACAATGCCGGTGTGGTGCGCTTCGCACTCGGTCGCAACAAGAACTTCGATTTCGAAGTGCACTACAGAAGTGACGCGAAATCGCCGTGGCAACGCGTGGCCACCGCTTCGATCGGCGAAGGTCAGTTATTGCCGATCGCGTTTGCCGATGCGCCTAACAAGGTCTACGTCGTAGACAGCCGCACGAGCGACACCAACGCGTTGTCGCTGCTCGACCTCGACAACGGCGCATTACAGCAGCTGTTTCACGACCCGCGCGTCGACATCGACCGCGCGGCGCTCGCAGAACCGGATCGTGTTCTTTACGCGGCGCGCTACGTGCCAGGCACGATCGAGTACCACGTGATCGACGCAGCGAAGCCGTATGCGGCGATCTTCAAAGCCGCGCTGGGGCGTTTCCCGAATTCGAGCGTGGACATCACCAGCGTTACGCGCGATCAGCGGCGCGCCCTCGTGCATGTGGTTGGCGATCGCGACGCAGGCACGTTCTACGAGTTCGACGCGGGCGACGCATCGTTCACGCGCGTGCTGACGGCACGGCGCTGGCTCGACCCTTCTCGACTCGCGCCCGTCAGGCCCGTTTCGATCGTGGCACGCGACGGACAAGCGCTGCAGGGTTACCTGACGCGCATCAAAGGCGCGAGCGATCCAGGACCGCTCGTCGTCATGCCGCACGGCGGACCGTTCGGCGTGAGCGACCTGCCGCTCTTCGACGACATCGCACAACTGTTCGCGCAATACGGATACGCGGTGCTCACCGTGAACTATCGCGGTTCGAGCGGCTACGGACGCAGGTTTCTGGCGGCGGGTTTCGGCCAATGGGACGGATTGATCCAGCGCGACATCGCCGACGCCACCCGTTGGGCCATTTCGAACGGCGTCGCCGATCCAAAGCGCATTGCCATCTTCGGCATCAGCTTCGGCGCCTACTCCGCCGTGATGAACGCGATGCTGGAACCCGACCTTTATCGGTGCGCCGTAGGGATCTCAGGCGTCTACGATCTGCCGCTGATGCTCGAATCGGGCGATGTCCGCCGGCGCGCGGTGGGCCGTTCGTTCCTGCAGCAGGCGATCGGCGACGACCGTGCGGCACTCGAGCGGAGTTCACCGGTGTACAACGCCGCGCGCATCACGGTGCCGCTGTTCATCGCTCACGGAACGCTCGACGCGCGAGCGCCGGTGGAACACGCGCGCGAACTGCGCGACGCGATGGCCGCGCAAGGTCGCCCGGTGGAATACCTCGAGAACGCACGCGAGGGTCATGGCTTCTACGGTGAAGACAACCGCACCGAGCTCTATGAACGCGTGCTTCGCTTCATCGGCCGGTACCTGTCGGTGCCCTCGCCCGAGCCGTCGCCCAAAGCACCGCCCAAAACACCGCCCAAAACACCGCAATGAGTGCGTAACGAATTCGCGTGCCGTTCCGCTTGCCGAACCTGCACTGTTGGGCATAGCCTCACCTCTCGCACCTTCGACGCGGTTCGCCAGGTGACAACGCACCGTTCGCCGCACAACTTGCCTCACAACGCGGCTCGCCTGGTAGTGGCGATGCTCGTGTTGGTGGGCGCCGGCAACAGCAACGCGACGACACACACGTATTCGTTCAGCGACGACGATCATTACCTGACGCAGGCGAACGACTATCCGCGCTGGGCCGCGCTGGTGACTCGCCACACAGCACAGTTGGTTGAAATCGACGCGTGCATCGACGACGCGGCCAAGTGTCCCAACGCGCTGAAGGGTTACCGTGAAGTGGTGCTGGCAGGTCGCACTCTCGCACCCAATCGACAAGTCGCGCTCGTCAACAGGTTCATCAACAGCCGACGTTTCCGCATCGAGCCGCGCCGCGACGACGACTGGCGCACGCTGGAGGACTTTCTCCAGGTCGGCGGCGATTGCGAAGACTACGCAATCGCAAAGTACTTCGTACTGCGACAGCTCGGCTTCCCGATCGAAAATCTGCGCGTTGCCATCACATGGGATACGCGCGAACAGGACTATCACGCCGTCACCATGGTCAATCTCGACGATTCGGTGCTCGTGCTCGACGTCGATGGACCGCCGCGGCGGCAGTTCAGCAACTATCGGTTCCTGTTCTCGATCAACGAAAGCGGTATCTGGGATCACAACGCCCGCAAGCGACACCAGAACGAATCAGCGGATGGACTACACAGGGGAGCGCAGCAGCTATGAAGAGAACGATACTCGCGGCCGCAACGGTTTCACTCGCATCGTTAGCCGCAGCAGAGCAGCCGGTGGTGCAAAGCCCACTTTCCGGTCCAAATAGCAACGTCGAGGCAAGACTCGACAAACTGGAGCGCATCAACGTAACGGCCTACAAGGCACCGCAGGCGAGCGAAAGCGCTTCGGGAGGCGACGCTGCGATCGACGCGATCCTGCGGAAAGCCGATGCGGTCGAACACGCCGACCCGGACGCAGCGCAGTAGCCGATCCGCGTTTTCGTAACTCGATAGCCGACGATGGCGGATTACGCTGACCTCGAACTTCGTCTGAAGCGTTCGATCCGACGCCATAGTGTGCCGGGTGCGTCGCTGGCCGTGTTGAAGGGCAACCGCGTTGTTGCAACCGCGGCAGCGGGCGTCACCAATCTCGACACGCGTGTACCCGTCACGCCCGACGCGGTCTTCCAGATCGGATCGATCACGAAGGTATTCACCGCGACCTTGGTCATGCAGCTCGTCGACGACGGCTTATTGTCGCTGGACACACCCATCGTCGAGTACCTGCCGGAGTTCCAGATCGCCGACCCGGCGACCCGGCGCAACGTAACGGCGCGACATCTGTTGAGCCACACATCCGGAATAGACGGCGATCTGTTCGCCGATTCCGGCCGCGGCGACGACGCCATTGCACGCCTGATGCCGATGATGACGTTATTGCCGACGTTGTTCCCACTCGGCACGAAGATGTCGTACTGCAACGTCGGATTTGCCGTGCTAGGCCGCCTGATCGAAGTGCTGCGCCGCGAAACATACGACCACGCCATTCGCAATCGCATCTTCAAGCCGCTCGGCATGAAACAGGCGATGACGTTGCCCGAAGACGCGTTGCGCCATCGCTGCGCCGTTGGGCACATCGCCGACCCGAAAGATCCGAAGCGACAGCGTGTCGCGTTCCTCACGCACCTTTCGCATGGAATGAAGGCCGCCGGCTCCACTCCCGCGATGAGTGCACCCGATCTCATGAAATTCGTCGCGATGCATCTCGGACACGGTCGCATCGGAAAAGGCGAACGCGTCGTGTCGGCCGCTTCTGCCATTGCGATGCAGCGGCGGCAGGTGCGCCTGCAGAAATTTGCGCCTTCCTCGGTCACCGGCTGGGGTCTCGGCTGGGCGTTGCAGGATTTTGGCGGACACAAGGTGATCGGCCACGACGGCGGCACGATCGGGCAGTACTCGTTCCTGCGCGTATCGCCGGAAAAACGCTTTGCAGTTGCGCTGCTCACGAACGGCGGCGACGCAATTGGCGTGTACCGCGAGATCGTTTCGGAGTTGTTCGGCCAGACGATTCGCAAACGCGAGCCTGCGATGCCGCCGCCAAACATGGATCTGCGCATCGATCCGGCGCGTTACATCGGGCGTTACGAGAACATCCAGTCCACATACGCGATCGACGCGAATCGCGACACACTACGATTTTCGATGTTCCCGAAAGGCGATCTGGGGATGCGGCTCACCGACCTGCCGCTGGCATTCATCGACCGCGAAACCGCGGTACTGCACACCGGCAATCCGCAGCTCGACGGAATGTCGGCGCTGTTTTCCGAGCTCGTCGCCGGGCGCTATCGCTTCATGCAGGCTGGCCTGCGGCAATTCCGACGAGTGGACTGAGGCGCGGGCTACGCGGCGCCCAGCACGAACGCTTTGAACGTGAGAATTCCCAACGAACCCAATGCGGCGGGCACCAGTAGCTGACGCTTTTCTCGACGCTCTGTGATCATCAACTCCGCCGCATACAGTAGAACCAGCAGCGCGACGACGAACCAGGCCGGCTGCCGGAATATCGGGCCTGCGGCCACGGCAACAACGACAACGGCCAGCCAGATGAGGTAGTCCATGCCGGTGGTACGAAACTCCGCCTGACGCCGCACCGGGCTATATCGAACAGCAATCCCTATCGTCAGTGCGATTACTGCGAAGTAGACCTGCTCCACCGTGTGCCGCCATCCCACGCTCCCCTCGCCGTAGCCGAGGGTGAGGTAAACGACTAACCCGACAACGCTGAAGATGGCACCGCGACGAACCATGTCTCGTGCAGGCCCGTTAACCCAGCCCAGCGCGACGATTGCGAACAAGCCCAGCACGCCGACGGCAGTTGCACCGGCCGCAGAGGGCACGTCGCTGACCTGAAGGCTCGCCACCAGTAGATAACCGGGTACACCGATCTCCAGAACCCGGCGAGGCAGTTCGACCAGCAGAAATTTGCGGCGCGTGCCGCGTCCGAGCCAGCGCCACATCCCGCGCTCTTGCCCGCGCACCGGCGCGTACCATTCGAACCGTTCAGCCAGGTACAGACCACCGAACACGACCGTGCAGCCAAAGAGATAGATTCCCGCCAGCAACCAGTCGCTCGCATGGCGCAGCACGACTCCGCTCACTACGAAGAAAATCTGAATGCCGTAGATGATGACGACGGCTTCCGGATGCGTGAATCGCCGCTCCATCAGGCGATGGTGGACGTGGTTCTTGGTTGCGCGGAACCAGTTACCGTGCTGCCGAATCCTCTGATAGAGAACATACAGAATGTCGGCTACCGGCAAGCCGAGTAGCAGTACGGCTACGGCAGGACTCAGCGATGGATCGACCCGTTCGATCAGCAACACCGCCAACAAGCCCAGCGAAAACCCGATGACCTGGCTTCCGCTGTCGCCCATGAAAACCACGGCGGGATGAGTGTTGTATCTGAGAAAGCCGAACACCGCCCCGATTACCGCCACGGCAATCAGTACCGCCAGTCCGCCCTCTGCATGATGTGCGAGGAAACCGATGGCGACGAGACTCAGGATCGCTTCGCCACCCGCCAGGCCATCGAGGCCGTCGGAATGGTTGATGGCATTCGTCATCCCAACCAGAGCAAATACCGAGAATGCCATCGCGAGCCCGGCGGGCACGCTTGCTCCCTCAATGAACGGGAATCGGGTGATGTAGAGCCCGGCCATGACGACGATTGGCAGCACTGCCAACGCTTGACCCGCAAATTTTACGTAGTGGCCGAGCTCGCGGCGGTCGTCCCATGCCCCAAAAATGAACAACACCACAATGGCCCAGACATACCCGACCACGATGGGATCCACCGGCGCCCAGACGAGGATGGCAGAGATGACCCCTGCGGCAATGCCCCAACCCCCGACCCTGGGTATCGGATAGCTGTGCACCTTTCGCTCGGCCGGCTGATCGACCATGCCCAACCGAGGTGCGAGCCGGATCATCAGCGGGACGATCGCGAGACTCGCCAGGCCCGCGGTGAACAATGCAAAAGCTGTTTCCAAACTCTCCACTCCGAGCTACGAGCACACTTCAGTCCGAGAGAGGCAGCACGCATCGTGCCAGTTCGGATGTTTGCCACGTCCCGGCTCGAAGTATTCCATAGATGGTCGATCCACGAGTGTCTGACTTTGTGAATGGCAGACCGCCCATTGAGAACGGCAGATCCGTTGAGAACCGAAGATACGTTCGCTGAGCGTCAGTAGGTAGTTGCCGTCAGCCTCGGATGCCGACGGTAACCCCGTCGGAGGACCCAGGTTCGTAGGCGAAAGGACGATTGAGGTCCCCGGCGATACGCTCAAACGTCCTGAGCGCTTCACCCGTCAGTTCCGTCTTCCAGCGCAGATCGAGCTCAATTCCAAGCCCAAGCCGCTCGTAGTGGTCGCTTGCATAGAATCGATCGCCTTCGTTGACGCGCTGACGATGGTCCGGTGGCGTACGACCGAATCGCTCACGCTGGCGGATGACCAGCGAATGAGTGCCGGCATTGCCCGAGATCGGATGATGGTCGTGAATCCAATAGGTGAGCATCGCAGGCTCGAATGGCTCGCCGAGGAACTCGCAGAGCCTGGACACTTCAGCCTCGGTGCGCGTGGCGAGATCCTCATACCTCACTCGCGTCTTGTTCGGAAATGGGAATGACTCATAGAAACGGTTCATTGAGAGTGTGCTTCGCTTCCAGCGTTCGCTTGCGGACTCGATGCCCTTGTCTGGGTACTTTCGGAAGTAGGAGTTGGCGACCGCGCGGCCGTCGCGCGCCAGATAGATCAGATAGGGAGTGACGTTCTGCCAGGTGTGCCGAAACATGATCTGACGCGCGAACCAGCTCGGGCTCTTGCTCGAGTCGATCAGAACCGACTTGTTCGTAGCGGCAAACATCGGTGAGTACGGATTGCGGAACGCGCGAACGCCCCTGCTCAGGATCTTGTGAGCGATGCTCCTCTGCGAGTAGAGCGACTGCAGCGACGACAGCGGCGACTTGTCGTTCCAGAACTCGCAGGTATCTCCGCAGATGGCGCAGACGGCGGCTTTGGCACCGTTCGGATCGTCAACGAACCTGGATACGCCGTGAAACTCGGCCAACGAGAACGCGTGGGAGTGACTGCCCAGAATCAGATCGAGCAATGTCGACCCGCAATGGCCCGTGCCTATGATGAACACCACTTTGCGTTCCGCCACACCGATTCCTCGATCATCAACGCTTTTCAAAGCAGCAGAATCGCACACAGGATCGAACCTTGCAGGCGCCCCAGACGTGTTCCAAGCCGCCACGCCAGGTTGTTGGCGGACGCTCGTCCGGTCGCGACCTGAGCCATCAGGAGCACCAGCGCCACCCATTCTCGCAACGCATCTCTGTTTGAGATCTTCGCCATCCCCAATCGCCGATACTTCTTGTAGACGACTACCTGACTCATCGCCCAGAGGCGTGCCTGGTGAAACCTGTCGCCTGGCGCGTCACACAGCTGAACGTGCAGCAACGCATCGGGTGCCCATCCGAGTTCCGTTCCCGCAAGCTGAACCTTCCAGCAATAGTCCGTGTCCTCGTGGTACAGGATGTTCTCGTCGAACCCCCCAACTGAATCGTGTATGTGCTTGCGAATCGCCAGGCCACTGGAGCCTGCACGCGGAAGGAAATCGAACGAGCGTTCTCGAAGCAGCCCATGTGCCTGGGGATGCACATAGTTCGATGTTGGATTCAGCTTCGTCATATCGAAGCGGCTCGCGACGAAGTCATGTCGGCAGAGCGCATCCTGAATACCGGCAATCCACCCTGCGTCGACTACATCGTCCGCATCGCAGAACGCCAGCACGTCGCCTTCTGCCTCGCGCGCGCCGGCATTGCGCGCGTGCGAAGCACCACGCTTTTTTGAGGCATCAATCAATCTGAATCGGGGGAGCGTCGCTGCAAAGCAGCGCGCTACGTAGACGGAGTCGTCGTCCGAACCGTTGTCGACAACGATGACCTCCCAGGGACTGACTGTCTGCCGCCGCAACGCCTCCAGCTGGCGCTTCAATGTGCGCCCGGCGTTGTAGCACGGTATGACGACACTGACCTTCACGTACTGCTCTTTCATCACGCACGGCCGAACAACATTCTGACGGACAGGCGGGGCAACCGTCTGTACTGTCAAGGTAAAGCAGGCCAATCAAATGTCCCACGTGTCAATGCACATCGAGCCACGCGTTAGCGTCGTCATTACTTCCTACAATCTCGGTTGGTGCATCGAAGAGACGCTCAAGAGCGTGTTCGATCAAACCTACCGGAACCTCGAAGTCATCGTTGTGGACGATGCGTCAACGGACGACACGGCCGAACGTGTGGCGCCGTTTGCGAGCCGCATCAAGTACATCCGGCGCGAAACTAATCAGGGTGTGCTGAACAACGCCGAAGCGGGGCCTGCTCGAAACTCGGGTATCCGGGCCGCCTCAGGCGACTACGTGGCCATTCTCGATGGCGACGATCTGTGGGCGCCAGAGAAGATCGCACTTCAGGTCGAGGCCGCGCGCCGATTTCCCGAGGCCGGTCTCATCGTGACCGACGGCGTTTCGTTCGCTCATGAGGACGGTCAGATCCTCCGATCGACCTTGCTGTTGGATACGAACGACCGGTTCTTCAGCACGCTGCCCGAAGACGCCATCGTGGCAACGAGCCTGTACGACCGGGTCCTCCGACAGTGCGTATTCGACACGCCATCCCAGGTAATGATCGCCTCTCGCGTATTCGACACGGTGGGTCTGTTCTCGGAGTGTCGCTGCGACGATTACGACTTCTACGTTCGCGCAACCGCAGAGTTCGACGTCGCGATCGTAAAGAAGCCGCTCGTCAGATATCGCCAACACCGCGGGAATCTGTCGGGTGCGGCCGCGAATCAGTTCTTCCGTTTCGTGCAGCCGAACCTCGATATCTGGAAACGGCACCTGCGGGTGTGTCGGCCCGAAGCGCGTTCCCTGGTGAGGGCGCAGATCGACCGCGCGTTGGCGTTCGCCGCCAGGCAAGCTGCCAATGAGGGTCATCGCGGCAATCGGGCGTGGGCGCGGCAATGGCTTTTGGAGTTGGCACTGCGCAATCCGGGGCCGGGAACGTATGCACGAGTCGGATATCAGATGCTGCGGCTGGACTCTCCACGCTGGGCGTTGTCGGCTATGCGACGAATCCGACTGTCAGCAAGCCCGCAGTGATGCGCGGTCACGCGCGGCGTCGTTTCGTTCGTCCGTACTTGAACCCGAGATCGGCGAAGCTCGTCAGGTCCTTCAACCAGTTCGGATCGCTTTGCTTGAGCCAAAGCGCCTTCTGCGGCTTTCCACGCTGAAGGAGTTCGGGAACCGTCACGAAACTGTATTCCCGCGCCAGCTGAAGAAACTGATCGAGCGCGGCGAACGTCTCGGTGCGTGACGATTCATCGGTGGACGAATACGCGAACAGATGATCGTGAAGAAGCAGGATGCTGCCCGGTCGCAACTGCCGTTGCAGCATCCGGAGAATCCAGTCGTGGTCGCGACGTTCCCAGTCGACACC
>JBGSNQ010000132.1:0-2671 GCA_041739525.1 Pseudomonadales bacterium
GGTCGCCGCAGCAGTCGCCGCAGCAATCGCAGCAGTCGCCGCGGTCCGCGAACGGCGCCGGACCCGGCGGCAACGGCGCATCACGCGCATCGACGTGGCAATGAGCCTCACCGGCCGCCTAAGTGAGTCTGCTGCATGTGGAGAATTTCGGTGTCAACTCAAGGCAGTTACGAACTTGTCCACAACAAAGGCAACGACCATCCACCGCGAAATCACCGAGTTATCCCAAGGTTATCCACCGGCATCGTTCGGTTATTTCACTTCCCGGAACGTGATCGCGTGATAACGTGTCTCTCACGGATGCGCGGCACGAGCCACCCGGTAACGGGTCCCAAACGACCAAGCAATCCGCCCAGGCCCTGCCAGGCCAGGGTCGCCCCGGCAAAGGCGGCTCAAGGGCAACGATCCCTGCGTACACAGGGGTTACGCGCCCGATCTTCTGATGGAGTCGGTCACTCCGTTAGAGGCGACGCAGCAAAGCGTCGTTAAACAAAGGACTCGATGAGTCGATGGCTGGACACCGTCCGAAGACGTTCGGGCAAGGCTACCAACCAATACGAAACCCCGCTTCGGCGGGGTTTCTCTTTTTGGCGCCCACGATGTCGGCTAGCATCCTCTCCCCCGGGTCGCTTTCTGCGGCCCGCCAACAAAAAAACCTGGGAGAGGGAAAACATGAACGTATCCATCGCACGACTCGCGCTTGCATTGATTGCCTGCACGGCCATCGGCAGCGCAACTGCCGCGGAGCACAAAGGGCTCGCCGGAACCAGCTGGCAACTGCTGCAACTCGGTTCGACCGGAGCGTTGTCGGAAAACCTGCCGACGCTCACGTTCTCGACCGACGGCAAGGTGTCCGGCAGCGGCGGCTGCAACACCTTCACGGGTTCCGTCACCGAGTCAGGCATGAACATCAAGTTCGGCGCCATCGCTGCCACCAAAAAGGCATGCTCCCAAGAGGTGAACGCACAGGAAGCGGCGTACTTCAAAGCACTGGAGCAGGCGCAGACCTTCGAGAATCGCGCAACCAGCCTGCTGATCAATACCAAGGCCTACGGCGAACCGTTGTCGTTCGTTCCGGCGAAGCCGTAAATCTTCAGGGGCGGCTCTCGCCGCCCCTTCTTTCCGCCGTCAGCAGGGAGCCCAATGCCGATCGCAGACCTTCGCGGCACCCGCCTCTACTACGAGGAACACGGCAACGGCTTTCCACTGCTGTTGTTTGCCCCGGGCGGTATGCGCTCGGCCATTTCGTTCTGGGCACGTTCTCCCTGGAACCCGATCGAGACGCTGTCCGATTGCTTTCGCGTCATCGCGATGGATCAACGCAACGCAGGCCGCTCCACTGCGCCGGTCCACTCCGGCAACGGCTGGCACAGCTACACCGCCGATCACGTTGCGCTGATGGACTACCTCGAGATCGACCGCGCGCACGTGCTGGGTGGTTGCATCGGCGGTCCTTACTGTCTCGGTCTGATGCAAGCCGCACCCGACCGCATCACCGCGGCCGTGTTGCAGCAGACGATCGGCTACGACGGCGGAAACCGACCGGCGTTCTACGACATGTTCGACGGCTGGGCAAACGACCTGAAGCCGCAACGCCCCGAAGTCGATCCGCAGGCGTGGGAAGCGTTCCGCAACCGGATGTACGGCGGCGACTTCGTTTTCAACGTCAGCCGCGATTTCATCCGCTCGTGCAAAACGCCGATGCTCGTACTGCTCGGCAACGACCGCTATCACCCTTCCGTAACGTCGCGCGAAATTGCAGAGCTCGCCCCGAACGCAGAACTCGTCGAACGCTGGAAGGAGCCCGAAGTGATCGAACAGACCGTTGCGCGTGTGCGGTCGTTCCTCGCGCTGCACACGCCGCAGCAGCAGGCCACGTAGTGCTCATGCCGTTTCCCGCGGGAGAGGCGTAAACGGCATGACAATTCGCAATCTCGAATTCGCATTCAAGCCGCGCTCGGTTGCGCTGATCGGTGCGTCGCAGCGCGAGAACTCCGTAGGCCGCATGCTGTTCGAGAATCTGCTCGCAGGCGGCTTCAGCGGTCCGGTCATGCCGGTCAATCCGCACGACGCCGAAATTCTGGGTCATCCGGCGTATCGATCCATCGCCGATCTGCCCAATGCGCCCGATCTGGCGGTGATCGCCACTCCCGCGGCAACGATACCCGAATTGATCGCCGAACTCGGCAAGCGCGGTACGAAAGCGGCCGTAGTCATTTCGGCCGGCTTCACTGAACAGGGCAACGAAGGCGCGGCGTTGCAGCAACGAATGCTCGATGCCGCCAAACCGCACCTCTTGCGAGTCGTCGGGCCGAATTGTGTAGGCGTGCTCGCCCCCGGCGGCAAATTGAACGCGAGCTTCGCACCGCTGACGCCGCGCGCCGGAAATGTCGCGTTCGTCACGCAGTCGGGTGCGCTGTTGACGGCGGTGCTCGACTGGGCGGATTCGCGCGGCATCGGCTTCTCGCATCTCGTGTCGCTGGGCGGCATGGCGGACGTCGACTTCGGCGACATGCTGGACTACCTCGCGAACGACGAAGCCACGCACGCGATCCTGCTATACGTGGAAGCGATCACGCACGCGCGCAAGTTCATGTCGGCGGCGCGCGCTGCAGCGCGAACCAAACCGGTGATCGTCTGCAAGGCCGGTCGCCATGCCGAAGGTGCACGT
>JBGSNQ010000152.1:0-65282 GCA_041739525.1 Pseudomonadales bacterium
CATCTGTGCAGCAAGAACGGCTGGACGCGCGGGTCGGTCGTCGACTTCGCGGCGCGCGCGCCGTTCGATCTGGTGGTGTGTCACGACGTGCTGCCGTCGCTGGACGACAAGGCATGTCGCGCAGCCATCGCGAATCTTGCGACGTTGTGCCGCGGCGCGCTGTACCTCGGCGTACTTACCGCCGAAGACTGGGATCACTGCGACCGCACGCGCACGGACCCCGACGTTTTCCTGCGACCCGCAAAGTGGTATCGCAAGCAACTCGACCGGAACTTTCAGAGCATCGGCGGCGGCGTGTTCATTCGAAAGCCTCTCCCGGTCACGCTGTGGGCCCTGGAACGCGCCTGAACGCGCCATCCCGCACGGCGATTGAAGATCAGTCACCGATGCGTTTCAGATTGTCGTCCGGATTGCGGTCGATGATCTTGTTGTACGGATCGATGCCGACGCGTGCAGGCTTCTGATCGACGACGAACTCGAACGTCGACGTTGCAGCATCGAAGCGACGTTTCTCGATGACGAGCGGCGTCGGCAGATCGGACTCGCCGAGGTCGGCCGACGCCTCACCGAACACGGCGACGTCGAGCCAAACATCGAGCGGTACTTCAGTCTCGCGCCCACCACCATCCGCTTCGAACTGTTTCGTCGCAACCGCCATGGTCACCCGATAGCGCCCATCATCGGTCGGTTGCACCTGCACATCGGTAACGCTCAGATCCCACAGCGTGATCCTGTCGAAGAGCGCGGTGACAAACGCCTGTTTGTCGGCCGGCGCTTCTGCTCTGAACGCATCGATCAAGTCGCCCGACATCGGGAATGGCGCCGCCTTGAACGCAAAACGATCGAGGATTTTTCGCAACGCGCGATTAACCGCGTCTTCGCCGATCGCATCCTTCAACGCGTACATCGCAAGGCTGCCTTTGCGGTAATGCACGTACGGCTGGTCTTCGACCAGTCGCAACGGCAACTCCTCGATCAGTTCGCCGCCGCGATTCTTCAGATAACTGTCCAATTCGTATTTCAGGAAGCGCCGCATTTTCTGCGGACCGTACTCGTGCTCCATCACCATGAGCGCCGAATATTGCGCGAGCGTTTCCACGAGAATCGTCATCCCCTGTGCGCGGCGACCCGCGATCTGGTGTCCCCACCACTGGTGCGCCAGTTCGTGCGCGGTCACGTAGAAGACGTAGTCGATGTACTTGTCGTCGGTCAGGTTCGCGATGAAGCCGATGCCTTCGGAATAGGGAATCGTGTTCGGGAACGACTGCGCGAACGTTTCGTACGCCGGAAATTCCAGGATGCGGAACTGCTTGTACTGATACGGCGAGAACTCGCGCGTGAAGTAATCGAGTGACTTCTTCGACGCATCGAGCATACGCGCCACGTTGAAATCGTGCGGCGGGTGATAGAACACCTGCAGCGCAACGTCGTTCCATCGGTCCTCCGCCACCGCATATCGCGCCGATTGAAACGACACGAACGGCCAGATCGGCGCGTCCATCTCGTACTCGAAGTAACGCCGATCACCATCGGTGCGATCGCTCTTCAGGTAGCCGGGAGCAATCGCAATCTGGTCGGCGCTGGTGCTCACCACCGTGTGGAACGAGGCTCGGTTGTGCACGCCGAACTGACTGACGTCATCGGGTGCTGCGCTTTCGTATTTCGGCAACCGTTCTGCGGGGGGCAGTGCGTGTTTGCGACGCTTATTGTTGTCGGTGAGTTCGAGGCCAGGGTCGTATCCGATCGTCGGCATGATGTCGCGGTTCTCTACGAACGTGCCGTTCTCTACGACGCGCGTCGTGCTCTTCGAATTGGTGAAGCCGGGATTACGCCACGACAAATCCCAGCGCAGCTCGAGCTTCTCGCCCGGCGCCAACGGTTCGTTCAAGGCGAAACGATGGAAGCCGCGCGTGCGATCGGATTCGATCTCTTTACTGTTCGGCAAGTCGATGCTGTTGATCGTCAGGAAACGCGAGATGTTCAGATCGATCTCGCTCAACGGTTCGGCGAGCGCGTTCTCGATGACGGCGACGCCGCGGCTTTCGACGCGCCGTTCCGACGGGTAGATGTCCACCGTAGCGTCGAGCGCCACCACTTCCGGCATAGGCAGCGAGCGATAAGACTTGTAGCGTTTTTCATAGTCGGCCTGAAGTACGTCGCGGTCTTCCGCGGTTTCGTACCGGTTCAGCACGTTGGTGTTGTAGTAGATCCACGCACCCAGCGCGGCCGTAAGCGCGACGGTAACGCCCGTCACGATCCGCACCGGCATCGTGAATCTCCGGCGCGCGATCGTGAGTTGCGCGCGCCAGTTGTCGTTCACGCCACGCAACGTCAGCAAGTGCGCGGCCACGCCCACCAGCAGCATGATCAATGACCAGTACAGGCCAACCGTCACCATCGGTTCCACGAAGTGACCCCAGCCGTTCATGTCGGACGGAGGAATGCCGGGAACGCCAAACTGATACAGCACGTGCTCGTAGCCGACCGAGTTCATCGTCTGCACGGTGAAGAACAGCACGATCAGCACGAGCATGCCGAGAAATTTGTTCGGCACCATCGTCTGAACGCACACGCCGAGCACGCAGAAGAGATACATGAACCAGCCGTGCACCACGAACATGCCGACGACGTATCGCATGATTTCGAAGTGGAAATAGCCGTGACCGGCCTGCACGACCATCGAGGTCAGCATCACGACGAACAACAGCAGCGTGACGATCGTCCACATCGCCGCGACTTTCGCCGCCACCATTACGCCGTTGGGAAACGGTGCCGCGTCCACGTACCTGGCAACGCCGGATTCGCGCTCGCGATGCACGAGTTCGCCGGTGTAGTAGACGATGATCATGAAGACGATGAACAGGTAGTTACCTTCGACCACGTTCAACATGATCCGCGTCACCGGATGCGCCGGCGTGCCGAAAAGCTGTGAAATCGCGCCGAAAACGCCGCCGATGACGTTGACCATGCCGAACATCAGCAACACGTAGAACGGATAGCTCTTCAGAACGCCGCGCAGATCGATACGAACCTGCGACAGGAACTGTTTGACTACGAGCACTCCGTCGAAAGTCGGTGTCGCTCGTGTCGGAGTCACCGGTGCAGGAAGCGTGCGCGATTCCTCGCGACGCGAGCGCCCACGCTTCACCGTTCGCGGCGCGAAACTGAACCGAAGCGCCGCGACTACCAGGGCGACCACCGCCACCGACAGCCAGATCAACCGGTTCAGCAGCAACGCTCCGGTCACTTCCGGTACCAGCGTGTTGCGATCGAACACCGTCCAGTAGCGCGTGACGTCGCCGAATGCGATGCGTCCGAACGGATCTGCCAGCGACATTCGCGCGATCGTTTCCTGATCGGTGTTTGCGCCGACCACCACGTCGGCAATGATGATCGCGACGAGCACGGTGTAAGAGGCAAGCAGCGACCGCGTGAGCGCTGCCACCACTGCAACGAGGCTGCCGACAATGAACAGATTCGGCAGCATCACGCCCCACACCGAAAACCAGTACGGGTGCAGGTCGAGCGGCGCGATGCGCTGCTGGTCGAGCCACGGCATGTACGTTGCGACGAGCGTGCCCAAGACCGCTGCGCAGCCGGCGAGTAGCGCGAACAGGAAGCCGCCACCGATGCGGCCGAACAGGAACGGCAATCGCCCGATGCCGGTGGCTGCAAACGTTTCCTGTGTCTTCAACTCGAGGTCGCGCGTCAGCGGCAATGCAACGAATGCCACCACCGCGAACATCGCCACGATGCTCAGCACGAAGTGCGTATCGACGATCGTATACGGCGCATTCAGGTTCAGATTGGTCGCGTTGTCGCCGATGCCGACCTGTTCGCTGGCCATACCGAGAAACGCGAACGCGAAGAACATCAACGCAGTGGCGATGAACAACGGGCTGCCGAGCTGGTGCCGGCATTCGAAGCGGAAGATCTCGAATAGCACCTCGACTACTCCAACGCCACGTCGATGCCGTGCTGTTGCAACGTCGCGAAGTACACGTCTTCGAGCGTCGGTTCCGCAGGATCGAGGCTGTCGGGACGCTCCGCGCCGACGACACGAATCTCCGCGCGTCCGCCGATCAAGCGCGTCGACACTATCGGCAGACGCTCGCGCAACGCGGCAACTTCAGCGGGCGCGACCATCTGCTTCCACAGCCGTCCCTCGAGCTTCGCGATCAGCGCGGCCGGTTCGCCTTCGACGAGAATGCGGCCGTTACCGAGAATCGCCATGCGCGTGCACAGATCGCTGACGTCTTCGACGATGTGTGTGGACAGGATCACCACCACGTCTTCGCCGATGCGCGTCAGCAGGTTGTGGAATCGGCGCCGTTCGGCGGGATCGAGGCCAGCGGTGGGTTCATCCACGATCACCAATGCCGGTTCGCCGATGAGCGCTTGCGCAATGCCGAACCGCTGCCGCATGCCGCCCGAAAACGTGTCGAGATTCTTCCTTCGCACATCCCACAGATTCGTCTGCACCAGCAGCCGTTCGACCAGTGCAGTGCGGTCGGCGCGATTGCCGATGCCTTTCAGAATCGCCAGGTGGTTCAGCATCGCGAGCGGCGAGATGCGCGGATAGACGCCGAATTCCTGCGGCAGATAGCCGAGCCGGCGACGCAATGCATCGGGGTTCGTGCGTGCATCGGTTCCGTTCAGCTCGATTCGCCCTGCGTCGGGCTCCTGCAACGTCGCGAGCGTCCGCATCAACGTCGACTTACCGGCGCCGTTGGGGCCGAGCAGTCCGAACATGCCGGTGGGAATCGTCAGCGACACATCCTTCAACGCTTCCACGCCGTTGGCGTAGGTCTTGGACAAGTGTTCGATCTGCAGCATTAAAGGGGTCTCCGGCCCATCGACGAGTCCGATATGGCAATGCACTTACCGCGCCAACCGCATATTCGTATCGATTCAATGAGATAGCGATACGCGGCCGCGCGACGATAGCCGGTCGTGCGAACTGTTGGCGAGATTGACAGCGGACGCCGCGGAGGCGGCGTGCGCTGCTTTGCCTTAGTACTTTGACCACGCCGCGGAGGCGGCGTGTGTTGGACGATGTGTCGGGGGTAGTAGTTGCGGGCCCCTACTGCGCGCCTCGCGCGCAGTAGGCGATACCCCGACGCAGCAGCTCGTAGTACTGCGGCAACTGCCACGAGCCGCGTTCGATTTTCGGATAGCGGTCCATCAGCGGTTGCATGTCGTAATAGCCGCGACAGTGGCCGAGGTTCAGGTACAGCACTTCGCCATTGCCGACCTTGTGGATGTAGTACACGGGGCGCGGCGTGTCGTCGTTCCACTGCTCTTCGACGAACCCCTTTGCGGGGCCGTTGTAGTGGGTATCGAGCAGCATGTGCAGTTTGCCGTGGATGCGCGACAGATACAG
Source organism: Pseudomonadales bacterium (assembly GCA_041739525.1). Classification (GTDB taxonomy): domain Bacteria; phylum Pseudomonadota; class Gammaproteobacteria; order Pseudomonadales; family Azotimanducaceae; genus DATJGR01. Next base: position 5,384 of record JBGSNQ010000152.1, read on the forward strand.
CTCGTCGTCGCTCTCGAACTCGCCGATACCTTTCACCAGTTCGTGATCCGGATCGGCGACCCGCACTTTGAACGGCTGAATCGGCGGATGCGCGATGAACTGCGTGCCGAGCGTTTGCATCAATACCGGCGCGATCTCAGGGCTGTCGACGCGACCGTCGGCGAGGAACTTCAGGATCGAGTTCGTGCCGTGCAAAGCGAACCAGCGTTTGCCGCTGGCCACGTAGTCGCGCAATGCCTCCTGCTCCGCCTGCGAAGGCACCACGTTGCACGTGTACGTGATCAGAAAGTCCGAGCGAGCGATCGCGCTGAGGTCGCTGTAGTTCTGCGCGACGCTGACGCGGATCTTCTCGTTCTCACCCAGCAGCTTCAGCACTTCGAGGCGGGCGAAATCGATATCGTGATAGTCACCCGCCGCGACGAGATACACCTTTACAGTCTTGTTGGACATTGGCGTGCTCCTCGAGAGGCCGTCCTCAGTACTGAATCCGCTTCGTGATGCCACCGTCGATGACGACGTTCGTGCCGGTGGTGAAGCCTGAGCGCGGACTGGTGAGGAACACCACTTGCGCGGCAACTTCATCCGCCGTGCCCATACGACCCATCGGAACCTGCGCGAGCGTTGCTTCGTAGAACGGCGCCATACCCTTCTTGATCATGTCCCATGCGCCGCCTTCGATCATGATGGGACCGGGGCTGACCGCGTTCACGCGAATGCCTTTGGGCGCGAGATCCTGCGACAGCGCGCCGGAGTAGTTCAGCAGCGCGGCCTTCATCGCATTGTACGGCCCGGCCGAGATGAACTTCTCGAGCGCCGCGGTGGTAGAGATCATCACGATGTTGCCGTTCTTCGATTTCGACAGGAAAGGCAACGATGCTTCTACGCAGCGCACCGCACCCAACATGTCGTGCTCGAAATTCGAACGCCAGCCCGCTTCGCCCGGCGCGTTGCCGCCACTCACGTTCGAAACGAGGATGTCGATTCCGCCGAGCGCTGCGGCCGCTTCGTTGATCCATCCTTTCAACTGATCGCCGTTGCCCACGTCCACCGCTTTACCGAACGCTTTCACGCCTTTCTTCTGCAGCGCTTCCACGGCCGCTTTCACTTCGTCCGCTTTGCGCGCACAGATCGCGACGTTGACGCCTTCAGACGCAAACGTTTCCGCAATGGCGCGGCCGATGCCCTTCGTGCCGCCGGTGACCAGCGCGACTTGTCCTTTCAGTTGCAGATCCATGGTGTTTCCCCCGTCTTGTGTCTAATTGAATCGTGTGTCCAATCGAATCCGGACTCTCGTCATCAAGCAAGCGTTCATCAACCGAGCGGGCCGAACTTCGGTCGCGCAGGCTGCGGCGCCGGCTCGACGATGCTGATCTTCCCGCCTTCCATAACGACCTCGAAACTGCGGATCGGTTTCGTTGCAGGCGCCGCGAGCGCACTTCCGTCGCGGACGTCGAAGCGCGCACCATGCAGCGGACAACCGATCGTGTGACCTCTCAATTTGCCTGCGTCCAACCGCGAAGACGCATGACTGCAGCGGTTTTCAACCGCATAGATCGTCCCTTCCACGTTGCACAGCAGCACGTCCAGTCCGCCTGCGGAACATACGTGCTTGCCGCCTTCGGGCACCGCCGCCGCGGGTACCAGCGAGATCAGACGACCGCGCGTCATCGTCGCCTATTTCACCCACTTGATCGAATCGCGGAACAGATAATCGTCCAGCGTTTTGTGGAAGTGCCGCACACGCAGCTCCTGATCGGAAATCCACAATCCGCGAAATCCGCGCGAGTTCATGCCGCGCTGCACGTTCGCCAGGTTCGACGCATCCTGATCGAGCACTTCGCCGATTGAATCCTCGCCGTGTTTGAACTGACGATGCACCGGACGCTCCGGCGCTTCCGCACCTTTCGGCAGCATCGCGTAGTTCTGCAGATCAAAGTACATCTTGTTCGGGTCGGTCTCGTGCGGCCGTTGCCGGAACAACATCATCGAATTGCAGTGAATGTTCATCGTGATGTTCGGGAAGATCATGTAGTGATAGTCGTCGGTCAGCTGATCGTCGTTCAGATCCGAGTAGTCGAAGCCCATCGCCTTGCCGTTCTTGCGCAAGTGCTTCTGGATCGCGCGCCGTACGCCGAGGCCGTCGCCCTTGTAGTTCGACATATCGAAGCCGTACATCGAGGCATAACCTTTCAACGCTTGCGAGATACCGCTGCCGTCGGGCACGTGCGTGCTGACCACGCCGAACGGGATGAGGTAGCGGTTGTGCCGTTCGTAGCAGTCGATCTGCACGTCGTAATCTTCGAGCATCGACAACAGCTGCGGGTGCGTGCCGATCACGTGGTACGTCTCGTTGAACGCATCGACCGACGCTTTCCAGTTGCAGTCCCACTCCACTGTAACGTCGTTGACCAGCGCCATCTGATCGAAGTGGTACGGGTCGAGGTGCTCGGGAATCATGCCGAGATATTCTTCGAGCGGTTCCGCGTCGGGATTCATGTTGAACCAGACGAAGCCGCCCCACGTTGCGCATGCGAGACGTTTGATCGACAGCTTGTCGCACGGCGCGCCTTGCGGAAACGTTTCCGGGTCGGGCACCGTGATCAGCTCCCCTTTCAGGTTGTACTCCCAAAGGTGGTACGAGCAACGGAACGTCTGGGTGTTGCCGCATGCGCCATAAGCAACCTGGTTACCGCGGTGTGAACAGACGTTGTAGAACGCATTCACACCGCCCTCCTCGTCGCGAGTTAGCACGATGCTCTCGCCCTTGAGGTCGGTTACGACATAGTCACCGGGATTTTTCAGATCGCCTTCCCAGCAGCCCATCAGCCAGGTCTTCGTCCACAGGCGGTCCCATTCGCGGTCCGCGAATTCGGACGACGTATATCGCGCCGCCGGAATGATGTCGTTGCCGAGCTGCGGATCGGGTTCCTTCTGAACCGGCGTCTTGCTCGTCTGCGGATCGGCAAAACGTTCGATCCTGCGGTACACGGTCATCTCTCGAACCTCCTCAATCGGACACTCTCAATTCGAAATCTGTCTCGAACCCCGTTCTTCAACAGACTGTTACAGCCCCAACACCACTTTCGCGACGATGTTCTTCTGTACTTCGCGCGCCCCGCCGAAGATCGACGCGGCACGGCCGTTCAGATAGCGGGCGGTGATCGTCTCGGCATATTGCGGCGCCGGCCACGGATCGTCGTGACCGTTCATCGAAATCAGGTTGGCGTGCGGCAGGCCGTAGTAGTCGATCGCTTCGAGCAGCAATGTCTCGAGCGTCTGACCGATGTCGACCATGGTGTTCTTCTGCAGCGACGATTCGGGACCGGGCGAGCCGCCGCGCGCCAGTCGCGCCAGTGTCGACAATTCCGTGAACTCGAGGCCCATCACGCGGATTTCGAGTTGATCGACGCGCGCCATGAAGCCGCGATCTTCCGAGAGTGGCCGACCACCGCCGTCGAGTTGCCGTTGTGCGATCGAGCGCAACTCGCCGAGGCCGATCTTCAATCGCGCCGAAGCGCCACCACCGCCGCGCTCGAACTCGAGCAGATATTTTGCAACGGTCCAGCCTTCGTTCTCCGGGCCCACGCGATTCGATTGCGGCACCCGCACGTTGTCGAAGAACACCTGGTTCACTTCGTGATCCGCCGCCATCGTGATGATCGGCTTCACCGAGATTCCGGGCGTGGACATTTCCATCAGCAGGAACGTGATGCCCGCTTGCGCCTTACCGGTGTCGTCGGTGCGCACCAGGCAGAAAATGTGGTCGGCGAATTGTGCGTGCGTGGTCCAGATCTTGGTGCCGTTGACGATGTAGTCGTCGCCGTCTTTCACGGCGCGTGTCTTGAGGCTGGAAAGATCTGAGCCGGAGCCGGGTTCCGAATAACCCTGACACCAGTAATGTTCGCCTGAGAGCATGCGAGGAAGGTAATACTGCTTCTGTTCCGGCGTGCCGTAACGGAACAGCACCGGCGCCAGCATGCGCAGGCCCAACGGAATCAAACCCGGCGTGCCCGCCTTCGCACACTCTTCGCCGAAGATGTACTTCTGCGTGGGACTCCAATTGGTACCGCCGTGTTCAACGGGCCACGACGGCACGGCCCACCCTTTACGAACGAGAATGGCTTGCCAGCGCATCGCGACATCTTTGTCGGCGAACACCGTGGTGGTGCGCCGCGCAGCTGCCTTCAATTCCGGTGTCAGTTCGCGAGCCAGGAAGTCCCGTACTTCCTGACGGAATGTTTCGTCTGCGGCGCTGAACGTGAAATCCAATCGATACTCCCAGTGTCAGCGCGTGATGTCTACCCGCTGCGGCGGCCATTCGGAAAGCAAAAAGGCAGTCGAGAATAGGTAACGCAAAACAGTCAGTCAAGACGGTTTTATAGTACTCTGCCCCACTCGAGCAAGGAGTCGCCGATGAGCACCGTCAACCGCCAATTCCGCATCGCCGCACGCCCCGTGGGTATGGTCAAAGAGACCGACTTCGCTTACGCGGAAGTGAACGTTCCCGAGATCGCCGAAGGACAGGCGCGCATTCGCACCACCTATCTATCCCTCGATCCGTCGATGCGCGGGCAGATGGAAAACCGCGCCGACTACGTGGCACCGCTCGCGATCGGCGACGTGATGCGCGCCGGCGGCGTGGGCGTAATCGATGCATCGAAGAATCGCGACCTGCCGGTGGGCGCACTCGTTGCCGGCTCGCTCGGCATGCAGGATTACAACGTCACCGACGGCAAATCGCTGCCCGTGCGCGTCTATCCGGCCAACACGGATCCCACCGTCGCGCTTGGCGTACTGGGCGGAACCGGCATGACGGCGTACTTCGGTCTGCTCGACCTCGGCGAGCCCAAACCGGGACAGACCGTAGTCGTCAGCGGCGCGGCCGGCGCAACCGGCAGCGTGGCCGGCCAGATCGCGCGCATTAAGGGGTGCCGCGTAGTGGGACTCGCGGGCGGCGCGGCGAAGTGCAAATGGCTCACCGACGAACTCGGCTTCGACGTTGCCATCGACTACAAATCGGAAGACGTCGGCCGTGCACTCGACGCGGCGTGTCCGAACGGCATCAACATCTATTTCGACAACGTCGGCGGCGAGATCCTCGATCTCTGTCTCGCGCGCATCGCGATGAACGCGCGCGTCGTCATCTGCGGTGGCATCTCGCGTTACAACGCGCAAGGCCCGATTCCAGGGCCACGCAACTACTTCAATCTGGTGTTCCGCCGCGCACGGATGGAAGGCTTCATCGTGCTCGACTACGCGAAGCGGTTTCCGGAGGCGAGCCGCGAAATGCAGCAGTGGATCGACAGCGGTGAACTGAAGCATCGCGCGACGGTGGTCGAAGGATTCAAGAACCTGCCCAAGGCGCTGATCCAGCTGTTCCAGGGCGAGAACATCGGCAAGATGATGGTAAAGGTCTAATCGGTCCAAGTCGTCGCGAACAAACGGGGGGAACGAAGATGGGCACGACATTCGAGGCAGCAACCAACGTAACGACAAAGGCGCTCGATCAGTTCACGCCGCTCGATGTCGACGTCATGAAGTGCCCGCACCAGTACAACGCGCGCATGCGGCAAGAAGCGCCGATCTATCGTTGTCCGCACACCGGGATGTTCTTCGTGTTCGACTACGACACCGTACGCACCATCGCCGGTAGCCCCGAGGTGTTCTCCAACAAGTTCGGTAGGGCGATGCGCAGCGAGGGCGACGTCGATCCGCGCCTGATCGAAGAGCAGAAGAAGGGCTATCCTCCCGTCGACACGATGCTCACCGAAGATCCACCGGTGCATCGCCGCTACAGAGGGCTCGTCAATCAGGCATTCACCGCCCGGCGCGTTGCCACGCTGGAACCCGAAATCGAGAAAATTGCCAACGATCTGATCGATGCGTTCATCCACGATGGCAAGTGCGAACTGGTATCGGCGTTCTGCGGCCCGCTACCGATGATCGTGATCGCCGATCAGCTGGGCGTGCCCCGCTCCGATCTGCCGCTGTTCAACAAGTGGTCCGACGCCTTCGTTGCACAGCTGTCACGCATGGCATCGCCCGACGAAGAACTCGAAGCGGTGAAGCTCATCGTGGAATACCAGCACTACTTCGCGAAGAAGCTCGAAGAGCGCAAACACGATCGCAAAGACGACATCATTTCCGACATCGTGCACGCACGTCTGGAAGGCGAACGACCGCTCGACACGGCCGAGTCGCTATCGATCATTCAGCAGTTGCTGGTAGCTGGAAACGAGACGACCACGTCGGCGATCGCCGAAGGCATCCTGCTGTTGATTCAGCACCCCGATCAGCTCGCACTGCTGCGCAATGATCCCGGCCTGATTCCGAATCTGGTCGAAGAAGTGCTGCGCTTGTCTTCCCCAACGGCCAACATGTGGCGCGTGTGCACGCGAGATACCGAGGTCAACGGTACGAAGATCCCCGCCGGCAGCCTGATCCAGATCCGCTATTCATCGGCAGATCGGGACGAACGTGTGTTCGAACGCGCCGAAGGCTTCGACATAACCCGAAAGAACGCGCGTCAGAACGTCGCCTTCGGCTACGGCGTGCACATGTGCATCGGAGCGAGCCTCGCGCGGAAGGAGATGGAAGTGGCTTTCCGCGTGCTGCTCGGTCGCATGAAAGACATCGTTCTCGACTGTGCCGAGAACGATCTAAATTATCCGCCGAATGTGTTGCTGCGAGGACTTGCGACGCTACCGATCAGGTTCGCGCCGCAGCGCAGCTAAGCGAAAGCGACCGGGCAGAGCTCGATCTCTTCGTCGTACAGCAGGTGATCGAGCACCATGCTGGCCGGGAAAATGCGCATGACCTGCTCGCCGTTCACCCGCGTGGTTGCCCGTACGATTTCCACCTCGTTGGCTTTACCGAGGGCACTGGCGACATACGTCTGGTCTTGAAGTTTGAATGCTCGTCCGAGCAAGAACCGATAATCCACACCTGACTCCGTTCATTAGGCTTCATTGATTAGGAAGGGGGCTGGGATGTGACTCCGTTCCCAAGGTTGCGAGTCTACGCATCTCGAACGTTCAAGCTGTAAAGTGCAGTAAGAACGTGTATTGCCCTTGTGAGGTGAACGATGGCCCTGCGTGTGCTGGTGTTCGGTGCGCATCCCGACGACGCCGAATTTCACGGCGGCGGATTGCTCGCGTTGCACCGAGCGCGCGGCAATCGAGTTCGCATCATCTCGGTGAGCGACGGCAGCGCGGGACATCAATCGATGGGTCGGGCATCGCTTGCCGCGCGCCGTCGCGAAGAAGCCGCAGCTGCCGCCGCAGTGATCGGTTGCGAAGTGGAAGTGTGGAACAACCGCGATGGCGAACTGGAACCCACGCTTTCGATTCGAGAACAGATCATCCGCGAGATCCGCACGTTCGCACCCGACCTCGTGCTGACGCATCGCATCCACGACTATCACCCCGATCACCGCGCAGTCGGTCTGCTGATCCGCGACGCCTGCTACATGGTGCGGGTGCCGAACGTGGTACCCGACGCGCCCGCATTGCCGAACGATCCCGTGGTCGCCTGCTTCGCCGACTTCTTCTCGCAACCAGCGCCCTTCCGCGCCGACGCAAAAGTCGACGTCGAACCCGTCAGCGACAAAATGGACGCGATGCTCGACTGCCACGTGTCGCAGGTTTACGAGTGGATTCCGCACACGCTCGGCCGCGGCAGCGAAGTTCCGTCAGATCCCGCCAAACGCCTTGCCTGGTTACCCGAGTTCTACGGCCGCCCCCGCGCGGTCGCCCGAAAATTCGCACCCGAGTTTCGGTTGGCCGAAGCGTTCGAGATTTCGGAGTACGCGCGCAAACCAAGACCTGAAGAGCTGCCGCTGTTGTTCCCCGGTTCTTAGGAAGGAACTTCGACTGGACGGTTGAGTGGCGGGTGTTCGGTACCCCGGACACGCTCGAGCCCTCACCTCCACCGGGTACCGAAGCGTGCGCCTATAGTGATTTCAAGAACCCAATCAGCGCCCTATTCACTGCATCCGGCGACTCCTGCTGCGTCCAATGTCCAATGCCCGGCAGCATTACGACGTCGCGCAGGTTCGGCACCACTGCGCGCATCTGCGCTTCGAAGCCGGGATTCATCCGGATCAGGTCGCGGTCGCCGCTGATGAAGAGCGCCGGCTGTTCGATCTTCTTGCCCTGGAACGGCGCCGAGAGCGCCCACGATCGATCCATGTTGCGGTACCAGTTGAGGCCGCCGCGAAAACCGGCGCGCGTGAACTCGGCCGTGAAGTAATCGAGATCGGCTTCGGTGAGCCACGGCGGCAGCACGTCGGTGTCGGCGAGTTGATCGAGGAAGTAGGCGGTTTTCGGCGGCGGACTTTCCATCATGCCGTTGATACCGCGATCCGGCGCGTTGCCCGAGCCTCCGAACAACAGTCGGCGCAGTGTCTTGCGCACGTCGTTCTGCAATTCGTGCTCGGCCACGCCGGGTTGCTGGAAGTAGAGGATGTAGAAGAAATTGTCGCCGAACATCGCACGCATGCCGACGCTGGGCGCAATCGGCGAACGGTCCGCGAACGGCACTGACAGGGCTGCCACGGCGCGAAACACGTCGGGTCGCCACAACGCCGCGTTCCACGCGACTGGTGCTCCCCAATCGTGGCCGACGATCACCGCATGCTGCTCGCCCAATGCCGCGACCAGGCCGACGATGTCGCCGACGAGATTGAACTGCGTGTAGCTGTCGTTCTCGGCAGGCGCGTCGGTTTGTCCGTAACCGCGTTGATCGGGTGCCACGACGTGAAAGCCCGCATCGGCCAGCGCGGTCAGCTGATGCCGCCACGAATACCACGACTCCGGAAAGCCGTGGCACAACACGACGAGGGGACCGGAGCCCGCTTCGGCGATGTGCATGTTGATGCCGTTCGTCGCAATTGAACGATGCTCGATCGAGGCCATTTCCGCTCCCTTAATTCACGTGCTTTGCGCATATAATGCCGCCTTTCACCGACTTTGCACCCAGATGAAAACCTGGATCGTCGCCACGGTTTTGCTCGCGCTCGGCGGCGCCGGGTTGTTCTGGTACGAGCATCGACAGAGCGGCGCGGCCCAGTCGGGTGGTCAGTTCCAGATGCCGCCGCCCAGCGTCGAAGTAACGCCGGTTGTTCTCGGCACCGTCGAGCGAACGGTCGAGGCAGTCGGTACGTTGCGCGCAAACGAGTCGGTCACCATCCGCCCGGAAATCGCCGGACGCATCGTGTCGATCGGGTTCAAGGAAGGCGAGAAGGTCCGCAAGGGCGCCACGCTCATCACGCTCGACGATTCGGTGAACAGGGCCGAAGTCGCCGAAAAAGCCGCGAATCGCAAGATCTCTGAACTCGCGTACGAGCGCGCGAAGCTGCTCGTCGAGAAGAAGGCCGCCTCCATCGAGGTGCGCGATCGGGCCGAGGCGCAACTCGAGGCGGATGACGCAGCACTGCAACTCGCCCGCGCACGGCTCGACAAAACACGCATCTTGGCGCCGTTCGATGGCGTCATCGGATTGCGCACTGTCAGCGTCGGCGACTTCGTGGATGTCGGTCAGGTGCTGGTGAACCTGGTTGATCTCGAGGTGCTCAAGGTCGATTTCCGCGTCGGCGAGATCTATCTGCCCGACGTCGTGGCCGGGCAGGACATCGCGGTGCGCGTCGACGCGTTTCCGTCGGAAACGTTCAGCGGCAGCGTGTACGCGATCGAGCCCGAGGTCGACATCAACGGCCGCGCGGTGGTGATCCGCGCGCGCCTGCCGAACGACGGCGACAAGTTGCGGCCTGGCCTGTTCTCGCGCGTCAAGCTCATCGTCGATCGCACCGCGCAGGCAATGCTCGTGCCCGAAGACGCCATCGTTCCCGAAGGCGAGCGGCACTTCGTGTACCGCGTGACGGACGGACACGCTGCATTGGTGGAAGTGCTGATCGGCAAACGCAAAGACACGTGGGTGGAAGTACGCAGCGGGATAAGCCCGAACGATCTGATCGTGACTGCGGGACAACTGAAGCTGCGAGACGGCGTCGCGGTTAACGCAACCACTGCCGACGACGCAATCGCGAATGCCGCACCGGCCGCCGTGCCCGCCAGCGCCGCGAAAGATTCATGATTCTCTCCGACCTCAGTATTCGCCGGCCGGTGCTCGCGACCGTGGTGAATCTGGTCATCGTGCTGGTCGGCCTGATTGCGTGGGATCGCCTCACGATCCGCGAATTTCCGAACGTCGACGATCCGGTCGTTACGATCACCACGAACTATCTCGGCGCGAACGCCGAGATCATCGAATCTCAGGTGACGAAGCCGCTCGAAGACGGCATCTCCGGTATCGAAGGCGTCGACTACATCAGTTCGATCAGCCGCGCGGAGCAGTCTCAGATATCGGTGCGCTTCAGCACCGGCCGCGATCCGGACGCGGCCGCCAACGACGTGCGCGATCGCGTCGCACGTGCGCGCAGCTTTCTGCCGAAGGAAATCGACAATCCAATCGTTGCGAAAGTCGAGTCGGACGCGACGCCGATCATCTACATGGCGATCAACTCCGACCGCCACAACGAAATGGAACTCACCGACTACGCCGACCGCGTGGTGAAAGACCGTCTCGAAGTGCTGCCCGGTGTCGCGCAGCTGCTGATCATGGGCGAACGACGTTACTCGATGCGCGTGTGGCTCGATCGCGGCCGTCTCGCCGCGTACTCGTTGACGCCGGCCGATGTCGAACGCGCGTTGACGGAGCAGAACGTCGAAGTCCCTGCGGGGCGCATCGAAAGCAGCGACCGCGAATTCACAGTGCTGTCCGAAACCGACCTGCGCACCCCGGAGCAGTTCTCGCAGATCATCCTGAAAGACGCCGGCGGCTATCTCGTGCGCCTCGGCGACGTCGCAACCGTCGAGGTGGGGCCGGAACTTGTGCGCAACATGTCGCGCGCCTCCGGCCACCGCGCCATCGGTCTCGGTCTCATCAAACAATCGACAGCCAATCTGCTCGACGTTGCGCAAGAGTTGCGCGGTGAGCTCGTCGAGCTGAACACGGTTCTGCCCGACGGCATGCGCGTGGACATCGGCTACGACTCTTCGGTATTCGTGCAGCAATCGATCGATCGCGTGTTCGTCACCATCGTCGAAGCGATTGCGCTGGTCGTGTTCGTGATCTTCCTGTTCCTGCGCAACTGGCGCGCCACTCTCGTGCCGTTGGTGACGATTCCGATCGCGCTCATCGGCGCGATTGCGTTGATGTGGGGTTTCGGTTTTTCGATCAACACGCTGACGCTGCTCGCGTTCGTGCTCGCCATCGGCCTCGTGGTGGACGATGCGATCGTGATGCTCGAGAACATCTACCGCTACATCGAACAGGGAATGGACCCGATCAAAGCGGCGTTCGTCGGTTCGAAACAGATTGGTTTTGCCATTGTCGCAATGACCTTCACGCTCGCGGCGGTGTTCACGCCCATCGCATTCAGCGAAGGCAAAACCGGGCGGTTCTTCACTGAGTTCGCGCTGACGCTCGCGGGCGCCGTGGTCGTGTCCGGTTTCGTCGCGCTGACACTTTCGGCCACACTTGCGTCGCGCATTCTGCGGCACGAGACGCGGCACAACGCGATGTTCAACTTCGGTGAACGCGTGCTGCTTCGCATCGCCGATCTGTACCGAGCTGCGCTCGGGCTCGCGTTGCGACAACGGCCGATCGTCATCGCGTTGATGTTGCTGGTCGGTTCGGCGTCGGTGCTGTTCTATCGCGGCCTCCCGTCCGAACTCGCGCCGATGGAAGATCAGGGCACGGTGATGGTGTTCGCGATAGCGCCGGAGGGCGCGACACTCGACTACCTCAACAGCTACACGAAGCGCATCGACGACGTGTTCAAGTCGATCCCCGAGATGCAGCGCTACATGATGATCATGGGGCGACCGACCGTTTCGAACATGATCTCGTACACGTCGCTGTCGTCGTGGCACGAACGCGAACGCACGTCGCAACAGGTTGCCGCCAGCATCATGCCGCAGCTGATGGGCATTCCCGGCATTCGCGCCTTTGCGGTAACGCCGCAATCGCTCGGTGGGTCCAGCGGCGGCGGTATGGCGATCAACTTCGTGGTACAGACGTCCGAGTCGTACGAAAAGCTCGATCAGTACATCGCGCAGATTCTGTCGCGCGTCGCTGACAATCCCGCGCTGATGAACACCGATTCGGATCTGAAGCTCAACAAGCCCGAACTGAAAGTGGACGTGAATCGCGACAAAGTCGCAGCGGTCGGTGCGAGCGTCGCCGAGATCGGCCGCACACTGGAAACGATGCTCGGCGGCCGCCAGGTGACGCGCTTCAAGCGCAACGCGGAGCAATACAACGTGAAGCTGCAGGTGGCCGATGTGAACCGTCGCGACCCGGACGATCTCACCAACATCTACGTGCGCGGCGGCAAGGGCGAAATGATCCAGCTTTCGAATCTCGTCACCGTGAAGGAAGACGTTGCACCGCGCGAGTTGAATCACTTCAACAAACAGCGCGCCGCGGTGATCTCGGCATCGGTCGGCGACGGTCATACGCTGGGGCAAGCGCTCGAGGTGCTCGAAACGACGACACGCGAGGTGATGGGGCCGACCGCGCAGATCGACTACGTCGGCGCCGCGCGCGAATTCAAAGACTCGTCGTCGAAGATCTACGTGACGTTCCTGCTCGCGCTCGCGTTCATCTATCTGGTGCTTGCCGCGCAGTTCGAGAGCTTCGTCGCGCCGTTCGTCATCATCTTGAGCGTACCGCTGGCCATGGCAGGCGCGTTGCTCGCGCTGCTACTCACCGGAGGTTCGTTGAACATCTACAGTCAGATCGGATTGATCACGCTGGTGGGTTTGATCACGAAGCACGGCATACTGATCGTGGAGTTCTCGAATCAACTGCGCGCAGCGGGGAAACCGATCATGGAGGCGGTGCTCGAAGCCAGCGTGTTGCGGCTGCGACCGATTCTGATGACGACCGGCGCGATGGTGCTGGGTGCAGTGCCGCTTGCAATGGCGACCGGTCCGGGCGCCGAGGCACGCAACGACATCGGCTGGGTCATCGTCGGCGGCATGACCGTGGGCACGCTGTTCACCTTGTTCGTCGTTCCCACCGTGTACACGTATCTGGTACGACGCACACCACACCTGGTCGCACTGCAACGCGACGCTCTGGCTCCGGGCGAACCCGCGCTGGCGACGCATGGTTGATGCAACCGCACGGCACCGACTGCGCGCTGCGCTGCTTTTGCTCGCGCTCGCCGGTTGTGGACCCGCACCGCAGGAGAAAGCCGCCGTGCAACCTGCTCCGATGATCGATGTCGCCGAACTCAGCGTGCTCGACGCACAACAAAAATTGGCCGGTGGCGAACTCACGTCGCGTGCACTGACGCAGGCTTACCTCGATCGCATCCAGACCATCGACCGGCAGGGTCCGACGCTGAACTCGGTGATCGAAGTGAATGCCGCGGCGCTGCAGGATGCCGATCGTCTCGACGCCGAGCGCGCCGCCGGAAAATTGCGCGGGCCGTTGCACGGCATTCCGGTGCTGCTGAAAGACAACATCGATGCGGTTGGCATGGTGAATTCGGCCGGATCGCTCGCACTCGCCGATCATCGCCCGCAGCAGGATGCGTTTCTTGTCGCGCGGCTACGCGCGGCCGGCGCGGTGTTGCTCGGCAAAACGAACCTGAGCGAATGGGCAAACTTTCGTTCCACGCACTCGACGTCCGGCTGGAGCAGCCGCGGCGGACAAACGCGCAACCCCTATGTACTCGATCGCAATCCGTGCGGCTCGAGCGCCGGAACCGGTGCCGCAATCGCCGCAAGCCTGGCTACGGTTGGTGTCGGCACGGAAACCGACGGCAGCATCATCTGCCCCTCCGCAATCAATGGTCTCGTCGGCTTGAAGCCGACTGTGGGGTTGATCAGCCGACGCGGCATCATTCCGATCTCGGCGTCGCAGGACACTGCGGGGCCGATGGGGCGCAGCGTCGCCGATGTGGCTGCGCTGCTCACCGTGCTGGTGGGCCCAGACGACTCAGATCCCGCGAGCGCACAAGCCAAGTCGCACGCAGCGCCGGATTACACCGCGTTCCTGAATCCCGGCGCGCTCGCCGGTAAACGCATCGGTCTCATTCGCGAGTCGCTGGGCTTCAATGTGGATGTAGATGCCGCGATGGAACGCGCGGTGGCTACGATGACGACTGCCGGCGCGATCGTGATCGACGTCAAGGTGAACGGCTATGGCGATTGGGCGGGCCCGGAGCTGATCGTGATGCTCTATGAGTTCAAGGCCGGTCTCAATGCGTATCTCAAAGCGGCAGGCATAAAACCCGGATCGCTCGCGGAACTCATCGCGTGGAACCAGGATCATCGCGACACCGTGATGCCGTGGTTCGGCCAGGAGTTGTTCGAGATGGCGCAGGCGAAGGGTTCGCTGAAGGACGCGGCCTATCTCCAGGCCCGCGCCAAGGCTCGCAAGATCGCGGGCGACGACGGCTTGCTCGCCACGCTGAATGCAAACCGAGTCGACGTGCTGATGGTGCCGAGCGCCGGCCCCAGCTGGCTAACGGATTTGTTGTTGGGCGACCACCGAAGCGGTGGTGCCGGCGCCGCGATTGCGGCGGTCGCACGTACACCGAGCATCACGGTGCCGATGGGAGAGTCGCACGGCCTGCCGCTCGGATTGTCCTTGATGGGGCCGGCATATAGCGAGGCGCAGCTGATCGGACTCGCGTATGCGTTCGAACACGCGTCACACGCCCGCACGCCGCCGAAATACATCGCTACACTCCCGGCCACTACGGAGGCAAAGGCCGACGATGCGCACTGACGATCTGCGCATTCGTCGCGTACGCCCGTTGATTGCGCCGGCAATCCTTGCCGAAGACATTCCGCTCACCGACGCGGCCGCAACGGTGGTTGCAAACGGCCGCCGCGAATTCGAGGCAATTCTCGATGGTCGCGACCCGCGCCTCGCCGTGGTTGTTGGGCCGTGTTCGATCCACGATCCGACTGCCGCCATCGAATACGCCCATCGCCTGAAAGCGCTGGCTGACGATGTTGCAGAGCACCTGTTGCTCGTCATGCGCGTGTACTTCGAAAAACCACGCACCACCGTCGGCTGGAAAGGTCTGATCAACGATCCGGATCTGGACGGTTCGTTTCACATCAACAAGGGTTTGCGGCAGGCGCGGCAGTTGCTCGCTGATGTGGCCGCAATCGGCTTGCCGTCAGGCACTGAATTTCTCGACACGACGTTCGGCCAGTTCTACGCGGACCTCGTCAGCTGGGGCGCGATCGGCGCGCGCACCGCCGAAAGCCAGATTCACCGCGAACTGGCGTCGGGACTGTCCATGCCGGTCGGCATCAAGAATCGCACCGACGGTAACGTGCAGGTGGCGGTCGATGCGCTGCTTGCTGCGTCGAGCAGCCATCTGTTCCCGTCGCTGACGAAGGAAGGCGCGCCGGCCATTCTCGAAACGTCCGGCAATCCGCACTGTCACGTGGTGTTGCGCGGCGGCACCGAAAGCAGCCCGAACTTCGACGCGGACGCGGTGGCGGCCGCGGTGCAGTTGCTGTTGCGGGCGCGCTTGCCGCAGCGGCTGATGATCGACGCGAGTCACGGCAACAGCGGAAAGGATCCGGCTCGGCAGCTGGATGTGGTCGATGCCGTGATTCGACAAAAGCGCGCCGGCGAGCGTGCAATCCGCGCGCTCATGATCGAAAGCCATCTCGTCGGCGGACGCCAGGAGCTCGGCGGTGCGCTGCGCTACGGCCAGAGCGTTACCGATGCGTGCCTCGGCTTCGACGAAACCGTGGAGTTGATCCATCGTCTGGCGGACGAAGTGACGCCGCGGTAGTGTCGCCCGGGGCGGATTGAGGTCGGGGAAAAACACCATGCTGAATCGCATCGATCGCGTAATGATCACCGCGCACGACGCTGCGGCCGTAGCAAACCGTTGGGTCGAGCTGTTGGACGCGCGCATCGATCGGCGCGATCGGGTCGCGGTGCTCGGCGCCGACCGCATCGTCATCAGCGTGGGCAACTCCGAGGTGGAGATACTGCAACCGGTCGCACCCGGCCCTGTGTCGCGTCACCTCGCTGCAGGCGGCGGCGCGTTCGCCGCGGGTCTTTCCACGCGCAACATCCACCTCGCGCGCCGCCGGTTCGCGGAAGCCGGCATCGTTCCGACGCAGATCGGCCAGCAGTTCTTCGTCGATGCGGGGCGTCTCGGCATACCGGGACTGAACATCGTCGTCAGCGCCGACGCCGAGCGGTCGCGCGTCGGCGTGATGACGACGCTCTACGAAGTCACACATCTCACCACCGATCCTGCCGGAACGTCTGCCGCCCTCGCGCAACTGTTTGCGCTCGATCAGCGCAACTTCGTGCCGATCCGCTCCGAACAATTCGGCTACGACGGCACGCTCACGTTGTTCAACCCGAAGGAGTTGCACCGCATCGAAACGATAAATCCCTTCGATCGGACAAAGACGATGGGGCGTTACTTCGACCGTTTCGGTCCGTCGCTGTACATGTGCTACGGCGAAACGGACCGATTGCCGGAATTGCGGGAGCGATTGAAGCAACTCGCACCGCGCGACTGGACCGGCAGCGATGCCGACGACAACGGACTGTTCGTGCATCCACGAGCGCTCGGCGGCGTGATGCTCGGGGTGAGCCGCATCAGCTATGCGTGGACGTGGTCCGGTTATCCGGCACGCGTCACGCCCGCGTAACTTACGCTTACTCCGCGGGCTTTTTCGCCGCGAGAACCGAACCAGGCTGCACGAAATCCTCGGTGGTGTTCACGCGCGGATACGGTTCGTCAGGCACGTCGACACCGAGGAATTTGCACAACGGCTGCCACCCCTGCTTCGCCTCGAACACGAGCAGCCGCGATGAAGGTAGAGACGCTTTCACCTTCGCGACGTGCGCGTTGTAGACACTGATCGCATACGCGCGATCCTCGATGCGCCCGTCGAACACGCCGTCCCAGATGATCTTGAAAGCCCACTCGCCGGCCGCCTTCATCATCGGGTCGTCGGAGGCCCGCAATCCCATCGATGAGCGGTAGATCGTGTTCATGACGCTGTCATACCAACTCTGCGGATCACGCGTGCTGAGAATGACCTTCGCATTCGGATACAACGTGGCGTGTTCTTCCCAGAGATTGCACGACGGCCAATCGACAGTCGCGCGATAGCCCTCGTAGAGACGTTCCCAATCGACGGATTTCCCCAGGTGCGCATCGGCCCACATCGGGATGTGTTCCGGATGCTGGAACACTTCCATCATGTGATAACACTTCACGAATCCGAGCCGTTCGAGCGCGAGTTTCAGTGACAGCGTTCCCGTGCGGCCGAATCCGGCGCCGATGACTTCGAGCGGCATCTACTTCTTCCCCTGGCTATTGCGTTGCCTGGCCCAGTCGCGCGCTTCCGGGCTCGACACCCACGCGATGGCATTCGCGAGCAGCAGCCGGTAGTGCGGATTCTCGTACGCGCGCGGATCGTCGCCGCACTGCAGGTACACGATCGGGCTGTTGCGATAGTGCTTTACCCAGCCGATGAGGTCGCTGCCGCGCGCGTGCTCCCAACCCTCGTTCGAGAACATCTTGCCTTCGCGCACTACCTTCGCGGCGGAATAGAAGTTGTCCCGAACGAACGCGTGATTGCTGCGCAGCAGCGGCACCACGTCGTCTTCGAACACTTCGTACAGATAAAGCTCGTCGGTGATCGAAAATGTCTTCGGCACGCCTCGCGTTACAGGATGGTCGGCAACCACGCTCACGTCGTGCGTCACTTCGTGGCGATAACCGGAATCCTGTCGCCGTGTGCCCCGTAGCTCCCCGGGTAGATAAAGGAACCGGCCACCGACAATCTCGGCGTATTCCGGCCACGCCGGCCATCCCGCCACCGCGTGATGCAGAAAAACCAGACCGATTCCCGTATCCAACAGTTCCTCGATGTTGCGCTTCAGGTCTGCGGGCGGTTCGAGGAAGTCGGGCGGGCCGTCGTTGCGAAAACGAATGCCGGGCATGTCGTAGAGCACGAAGGCGTCATAGGGCTTTCCGAGCTTTGGTTCGAAGAAAACCTGGGCCGCGGGCTGTTCGACGTGCGTCCATTTGACGCCGGCCAACGAGTCGAACACCTCGAAGAACGCGTCTCGCTTAAAGGGATGTCCCTTGGTAATCAGCAGTATTTCTTTGTCGCGCATGAATTCTCCCCCTACAATCTTCCGGACATCAGCGGAGCCAACATGACGCGCCCCTTGCCAGACTCGAGCTCGAACCGGACCTGGCAGCAGACGAAAAGTCAGAACACCCGCAACACGATTCTCGATGCGGCAATCCGCTGCTTCTACCGATTCGGCTACAACAATACCACCACGGAGAAGATTGCCAACGAGGCCGGTGTGTCTCGCGGAGCCATGCTCCACCACTTTCCGTCGCGCGCCGACCTGATCAAAGCCGCGGTGCTGCATCTCAACTACAAGCGCCTCGAACTCTTCCAACGCGAAGAGAGCACAGTACAAAGCGACGCCACCCACAGTCGCGTCGAAGAAGGCATCGATACGTACTGGCGGCAACTCAACACGCCCTACTTCGTCGTGTTTCACGAACTGCAGATTGCAGCGCGCACCGACCCTGAACTGTACGCGGTGCTCATCCCCGCAATCGAAGAGCTCGACCGCGCGTGGGCCGTAACGGTGCGCGAGATTTTTCCCGACCTCGCGTTGTCACCCGAGATCATCCGCGCGAACTGGTTGACGCTACTGCTGCTCGAAGGCATGGCGGCCAATCTGCACACGCGCAAACTGACGAAAGTCTCCGACGATCTGCTCGCATGGTTGAAGGCGGAATTGCGTCGTCTTTTCGGCGACGTGTTGACGTCCGTCGATCGCGAATCGGCGAAAAAAGCCGCGCCGAAACGGCCCAAAACGCGTCCTAAGAAGCGTGCCTCGAAAACATGACAGCCTGACTGTTTTGTGATGTACTCCGGCGTCGCAGCGGTTGAACCGCCAAGCCGACGATCCGGAGAAGTTCATGTCCGCCGCAAAGCAGATCCCCATCGCCGAGGGCCTTTTTACGTGGCCGTCCAACGACCCTCGCCTGTTGGGCAGCCGCTGCAACGCGTGCGGCATCGTGACGTTTCCCGCGCAGAAGAGCTGTCCCGCGTGCTCCGGGCAGAACGTCGATACGATCGAGCTCGAACGCCGCGGCACGTTGTGGACGTGGACCATTCAGGGTTTCCTGCCGAATCGCCCACCGTACATCGGCCCCGAAACGCCTGAGACGTTTCGCCCGTTTGGTGTCGGCTACGTCGAGCTCCCTAACCAGGTACGCGTCGAAAGCCGTCTCAAGTGCAAAGACCCTTCCAAACTCCGCATCGGCATGGAGATGGAACTGGTCGTCGAGAAATACGTCGAGGATGACGCCGGACGCGAGGTGATGGCGTACTTCTTCCAACCGGTTGGGGAACGGTAAGCAGCCGTTGAAAAACGGAACGATTTAAGGAGAACGCAATGGTAGACGTCGCAATCATCGGCATCGGCATTCATCCGTTCGGACGCACCGACGGCGTCAGCGGACTCGAACAAGGCGTGTTCGCAGCGCGGCAGGCGTTGAAGGACGCAGGCCTCGAATGGTCGGACATGAACTTCGCGTACGGCGGCAGTGCAGCTGCGGGCGCGGCCGACACGATGGTGTCTAAGCTCGGCCTCACCGGCTTGCAGTTCATCAACGTCTCGAACGGCTGCGCAACCGGCGGCAGCGCGCTGCAGTCGGCCTACATGGCGATCAAATCGGGCATGTTCGACATCGGCATGGCGGTGGGTTTCGATAAACATCCGCGCGGGGCATTCACCGTCGACACGCAAAGCGGCGGCCTCGGCAAATGGTACGGCGACATCGGCATGGCGCTCACGCCGCAGTTCTTCGGTATGAAGATTCAGCGCTACATGCACGACTTCGGCATCACCGAAGAGACGCTGGTGCGGGTCGCCGTGAAGAACTATCGCAACGGCACCCTGAATCCGAACGCGTGGCGGAAAGACGGGCTCAGCTACGAAGACGTTGCGACGTCGCAGATGGTCTGCCATCCGCTGCGCAAGTACATGTTCTGCTCTCCCGCCGAAGGCGGCTGCGCGATGATCCTGTGCCGCGCGGACAAGGCGAAAGAACTGGTCAAGAAACCCGTATTCGTCAAAGCGGTGAGCGTAAAAACTCGGCCGTTCGGTTCGTTCGAAGTGTTCAGCCAATCGCAGGCGCTCGAGCGTACCGACACACCGCCCACCGTGCTGGCGTCGCGCGCCGCCTTCGAAATGGCGGGCATCGGCCCTGACGAAATCGATGTGGCGCAGTTGCAGGACACCGAATCAGGCGCCGAGATCATGCACATGGCGGAGAACGGCTTCTGCAAAGACGGCGAGCAGGAACAGTGGTTGCGCGACGGCGTCACCGAAATCACCGGTCGGTTGCCGGTGAACACCGACGGCGGCTGTCTCGCGAACGGCGAGCCCATCGGCGCGTCAGGCCTGCGCCAGGTATACGAGATCTGCACGCAACTGCGCGGCGAGGGCGGTGCACGGCAGGTTCCGCGCGAACTGAAGACCGGCTACACGCACGTGTACGGCGCGCCGGGATTGTCAGGCGTTACGATCCTCTCGCGCTGATCGTTCGTGGCGAATACCGACGTAGCCACGAGCCACGGCCGCATCGCCGTGGCCGACACCGGCGGTCCGGGCGCCGCCGTGCTGATGATTCACGGCAACTCTGCATGCAAAGAAATCTTCGCTAACCAGTTCGAATCGCACCTGCAGCAACGCTATCGGCTGATCGCATTCGATCTGCCGGGCCACGGCGCTTCGGCCGATGCGACCGATCCGCTGCGCACCTATTCGATTCCGGGTTACGCCGACGTGGCGCTCGAAATTCTGCAGAGCCTCGGCATCGAGCATCTCGCCATTCTCGGCTGGTCGCTCGGCGGACACATCGGCATCGAACTGCTCGCTCGCGACGACATCGACGTGGCCGGTCTCGTCATCACCGGTACACCGCCCATCGGCCACAACGCCGCGGACTTCGCCGCCGGATTTCGGCCGCAGGAACACATGGAACTGACCGGCAAAGAGAACTTCAGCGAAGCGGACATTCAGGCGTACGCGCGCGAAACGGCGGGCGCGCCCGCACCGTTCCTCGAAGCCGCGGTGCGACGCACCGACGGCCGCGCGCGACGGTTGATGATGGAAGCGGCGATGGCGGCGCGCGGCGCCGATCAACGCGAAGTCGTCTCCACCAGCACCGTGCCGGTTGCCGTGATTACCGGCGCCGACGAGCCGTTCATCAACAACGACTATTTGCTGTCGTTTCCTTATCGCAACCTGTGGGACCGCAAAGTGCACGTCATACCGCAAACGGGTCACGCGCCGTTCTGGGAACGGCCGCAAGCTTTCAATCCGCTGTTCGAACGATTTCTCATGGACGTGCTCAGCTGATGCGCGCATTAGAACGGGTAGCAGAACTCACCGAGGTCATACGCACCGGCGGCGATCGTGCGCAGCAATTGCGGCGACTCGCGCCGGAAACGGTCGATGCACTGATCGACGCGGGCATGTTCCGCTTCACCCTGCCGACCGAACTGGGGGGCGAGAACGCGAGCGTCGGCGAAACGATCGAGGTGCTGGAAGCGATCGCCAAGGTCGACGCCTCCGTCGGCTGGAACGTGATGCTCGGCTCGGAGATCAACGCGATGGCCGCCGGCGGAATGCCGAAGGAACTCGCGCGCGAGGTTTATCTCGACAATCCGCGCGTGATCATGTGCGGCGGCGGCGGGCCCGGTACTACGCCGTCACGCGCCGTGCGGCAAAAGGACGGCAGCTTCCGCGTGTGGGGACAGACGACGTTCATCAGCGGCTGCCACAACGCCGAGTGGTGCTTCATGGGTGCGCCGATCATGGACGGCGACAAACCCGAGATGAACGCCGAGGGACAACCGGTGTTCAAGATGTGGTTCCTGCACAAGTCGCAATACGAAATTCTCGATACGTGGGACGTCGCGGGATTGCGCGGTTCCGGCAGCCACGACGTCAAAGCCGATGGCGCGGTCGTCAGCGAAAAATGGGCGCGCGTCGATCTGGTGCTGTTGCCGGCGCTCTACGACAACCCGGTTTTCAGAATTCCCGTGCCGCTACGCCTCGCCTACAACAAAGCGGCAGTGGCTATCGGTGTGGCGCGCGGTGCACTCGATGAATTCGCCAACCTCGCGCAAACGAAGCTGCCGCTGATGTCGGCGGTTCCGCTGCGTGACAAACCGATTGCACAGTTCCGTTACGGCGAAGCGGAAGCAACGCTGCGCGCTGCGCGAGCGTTTTTGTTCGAAGCGATGGGCGATGTCGAAGAGGAACTGTGCCGCGGCAGAGCGACGCCGTCAGGCAAGTTGACGCAAATTGCGCGACTTGCGTGCACGCACGCAGCGAACGCTTCGATGCAGGTCGTAGACGTCGTGCACAACACCGCGGGCACCAGTGGCATGCGCATGCACAGTCCGCTGGAACGCAAACTGCGAGATGCGCATGGTTGCGCTACACACCGCTGGGTTGCACATCCGCTGTACGCGGATCTCGGCAGAATCCTGCTGGGACACGAAGCGCCGCCGGAATTCGCGGGCTGACGTACTTTCCTATTTGACGGTGACGGTGATCCGCTTCGATACCACCGGCGGGTCGTGCGGGATGTGCAGATAGTTCGCGAACACGAGCTGCAACGTGTGCTTACCAGCCGGCAGCGTCACTTGCGTTTCAGTCTGGCCTTTTCCGAAGTGCACCACGTGTTCGTTCGCCGGCAACGGCAGTTTCATGTCCGGCTGGTCGGTGACGTCTATCAACAGATGATGATGGCCGCTGTTCGGCACGTCCGTTCCTGCCGGCGCGATCTCCATGCCTTTCAAGCCGAACTTCACCGTGAACGGCGAAGTAACGGTGGCACCGTCGGTGGGTTCGACGAAGAACACGCTCGCGCCGTCGGGCGACGGCGACAGCGGCAGGTCGGCCGCAGCGGCCGCGAACGACACGAACATCAGAGCGCTCATCAGAATCGTCTTCATCGTTTGTTCCTCGCGTTTCATCCGAGTCGGTATACACGTGCGGCGGTGTCGTGAAACAGCGCGGCTTTCTCCGCCTTCGACGCACCGGCCGCGATCTTCTTGAACGAATTCCACAGCGTTCGATACGAGCAGCTCGCCTTGTCGACCGGGAAGTTGCTCTCGAACATGCAGCGGTCTGGCCCGAACACGTCGATGGCGTGTCGGTAGTAGTCGCCGCTTGCGGCAACCAGTTCGTCTGACGTCGCCGGACGATCCTGCTTGTGAAAGTCGAAGCCGTTGATCGGCATTGCGATGCCGCCGATCTTCGCGACCACGTTCGGACACTTCGCGAGTTCCGTGAACGCCTTCTTCCACTGCGCGAATACCTCCGCGCCTTTGCCTTCATAGGGACCGATGCCGAGCGGACCCGCAAAGTGATCGACGATGATCGTGGTGCCGGGGAACGCACGCGCGAGATCGGTGAGCTGCGGAATCTGCGGGTGATACAGCCACGCATCGAAACTCAACCCGCGTTTGCCCAATTCCGTAAAGCCCTTACGGAAGGTCGCGTCGAGCAGAAGCCCCTCAGTGGGGTTGGTGTGAGAGTTGCGCACCTGGTCCGACGCGTCCCAGCCGGCCGCGTGCCGTATGCCTTTGAACCGCGACCCCACAGCCATGTGTGCGTCGAGCACTTCACCGACACGCGAACCGAGCGAGAGGTCCGCGAGGCTGACGATGCCCTTGCACGCGCGAATTGCGCCGTACCGGCCGCTGGCGCTCATCGCAGCAACGCCGTTCACGAACTCCGTCTCGCCGACGGGCTTCATCGCTTCCGGTCCGTCCGCGCGATACATCGACGCACATTCGACGAATACGGTGGAGACGACGTTGTGTCCCGAGCCTGTATCGAGCAGCAACTCATCGAGCAGATAACGACTGTTCGGGTGATCCCACAGATGGTGGTGCGGATCGCAGATCGGCAGGTCCGGCTCGATGACCGGCTCGTTTACCTTTGCAAGCCACGTCGCTTGATCCATCGTGCCCCCCACTCGATTCGTTTGGCGCTCAGTACCGTTCGATGACGTGCTTCGCGAAATCGGAGTAACAGTCGCGTGCCGACACCATCGGCGGCAGCAGCGTCACTTCCTTTAATCCGACTCGTTCCTGCTCGCGCAGCATCGCGATGATCTCATCGGGTTCTCCAACGAGACCGCCGGACGCACGGATCAGTTCCGGCGTGATGAACTTGCGCTCTTCGGGCATCAGGTAGGTGCAGTGCCCGTCGTGTACGCGCAGATGCCGTTCCGCCTGAGGGATGCTCTCGACGTGCGCGAGATAGCGATCCCAAACATCGCGCACTTCGGGACGGATGAATGCATCGGACCCACTCGCGCGATAGAGCTCCCACCAGAAATGCAGGCTGGCTGCAGCCATCGATCCAACCTGGTCGATGACGCGATCCGAGGTCAGCTTCTCGCCCGGCTTCAGCACGCAGCTGAACGTCAGTGCTGCGGTGTGGAAGTCGTTCGAAAACTCGCGGCCCGCTGCTTCGGCCCCGGCGCGCACCTTCTTCAGATTGTTAGTGAACACCGCGTCGGGCTCGCCGCCTGCGGAGATCCGGCCGTCGCCATAGGCACCGGCCGCGGCCAGCGCCAGCGGGCCATTCGCCGCGACGTAAATCGGCACAGGCTGTTCGACGTTGAAGAACCCCATGTCCTGATGCAGAAAACGGATCGGCTTCGTAACGCCGTTCAACGTGTATTCCACCTCTTCGCCGTGCAACAGCGCGCGCACGACACGCAGGTACTCCGCGAACACCTTCGGCTTCACGGCATCCATGCCCATCACGCGCATTGCGGTGTGGCCGGTGCCGATGCCGAGGAATACGCGACCCGGTGCGATCTGATTGATCGTCGCGATCGAGTGTGCGGTAACCGGCGCGATGCGCGTGCCGACAATGGCAACACCCGTACCGATCTTCATGCGCTTGGTATGCGCCGCAACGAGCGCAAGAACCGCGTAGCAGTCGGACCAGATCATCTGCGAGTCGGGCACCCAGCCGTGCTCGAAGCCCATCTCTTCCGCATCGACGAGCAGACGCCAGTCGTCGATGCGCGTCGCAATCATCGCGCCGAATTTCATCATAGGTATTCCTCGTTTGTGCGCTCGAACCGCGAATCAGATCTTCGCAACGTAGCGCACGTTCGCCAGCCCCTCAAAGTCCTTGTCTTGCGTCCAAATGACTGCGTCGTGTTTGCGCGCCGTGGCATAGATGACGCTGTCCGCCAAAGGCAATTTCAGATCGAAACTCAGTCTGGCGGCGGCTAATGCCAACTCGGAGTCCAACTCAACGACTCGTGCCTGCTTCATGACCGCGGTAACGCGGAGCGCATCTGATTCGCTGCGTTGCTGCAATACCCGCTTGGAGTCCACGACACTCATACGCGATCGTCGTCCCTTCGCACGCTGGTGTCGATCCCGCGTAGAAGGCCTCGCATCTCTTTCGCCTTCGCCACCGGAATGAACTCGAGCCGGCCTTCGTACACAACGACTTCAATCTTCTGACCGGGACGAATGCCCAGCGCTTCTCGTGCTTCTAGCGGGATGACGACTTGATACTTCGGCGATACCGTCACGGTTGCCATACGAGTTCCTTATCGATCAAAGGAGCGTAAACGTACCGCCCCCCCGAGTCCTAGCAAAGGGCCGAGCCCCGATCAGTACTGAACCACCGAGCGGATCGACTTGCCTTCGTGCATCAGATCGAACGCGTGGTTGATGTCTTTGAGAGGCATCGTGTGCGTGATCAGATCGTCGATGTTGATCTTGCCGTCCATGTACCAGTCGACGATCTTCGGCACGTCGGTGCGGCCCTTCGCACCGCCGAACGCCGTGCCGCGCCATACCCGTCCCGTTACCAGCTGGAACGGTCGCGTGCTGATCTCCTTGCCGCTACCCGCAACGCCGATGATGATGCTCTCGCCCCAACCCTTGTGGCAGCACTCGAGCGCCTGGCGCATCACATCGACGTTGCCGATGCACTCGAATGAATAGTCGACGCCGCCGCCCGTCATCGCGACGATATGGGCCACGAGATTGTCGACTTCCTTCGGATTGACGAAATCGGTCATGCCGAATTTTTCGGCGAGCTTCTTCTTCGACGGATTCGTGTCGACGCCGATGATGCGATTCGCACCGACCAGCCGCGCGCCCTGAATCACGTTCAGGCCGATGCCGCCGAGACCGAACACCGCCACGTTCGCCCCCGGCTCGACCTTCGCGGTGTTGATCACCGCGCCGATGCCCGTGGTCACGCCGCAGCCGATGTAGCACACCTTGTCGAACGGCGCGTCTTCACGAATCTTGGCCACCGCAATTTCCGGAAGCACCGTGAAGTTCGAAAACGTCGACGTACCCATGTAGTGGTACAGCGGTTTGCGATTGAACGAGAAGCGGCTGGTGCCGTCGGGCATTACTCCCCTTCCCTGAGTCTCGCGAATTGCCTGGCAGAGATTGGTTTTTCCGGACGTACAGAATTTGCACTGGCGGCATTCCGGCGTGTACAGCGGAATCACGTGGTCGCCCTTCCTGACCGACGTTACGCCCGGGCCTACATCGACGACGATGCCCGCCCCTTCGTGCCCCATGATCGCGGGGAACAATCCTTCGGGATCGTTGCCCGACAATGTGTACGCGTCGGTGTGACAAATGCCGGTGGCCTTGATCTCGACCAGCACTTCGCCGGCCTTCGGCCCTTCGAGTTGAACGGTCTCGATGGTCAACGGCTCGCCGGCGGCAAATGCCACTGCAGCGCGAACGTCCATAGTGCGTCCCTTAAGTTGTTTGCGATGATTCGCGCGAGGCTAACGCGCCGGGCCGGGATTGCAAAGCCAGCCCAGCGCTTCCCTCGACCTTTCGGGGAATACACCCTTCCTGTAGGTTCAACTACCGTCGAGAGAAACCACCCACGCGAATGCCCGAACTTCCGTCGCTACAGGCTGCAGCGTCGCTGCTCGTAACCGTCGTCGCGTTCGCACTGTTCGTGAGTTCGAGATTGCGCATCGAGCTCGTTTGCCTGCTGGTGATCGCAGTACTCGCGATCGGCTTCTATGCGTTTCCCATCGAAAAGGGCGGCACCTTTACCGGGATGGAGGTCGCGTTCGGCGGCTTCGGTCATCCGGCACTGGTGGCGATCTGCTGCCTGATGATTCTCGGCCGCGGACTCGTCGTGACCGGCGCGCTCGAACCGGCGGCGCGAATATTGGTTCGCTTGTGGCGGGTCAGCCACGTGCTGGGAATGCTATGCACGCTCGCTGTCTGCATGCTGATCAGCGGCGTCGTCAACGACACCCCGGTACTGGTATTGATGATGCCGATTCTGCTCAATCTCGCCCAACGCGCCGGAATCGCCGCATCGAAAACGCTGATGCCGGTGAACTTTGCAATTTTGATCGGCGGCATGGCCACCACGATAGGAACTTCGACCAACGTGCTGGTTGTGTCAATTGCTGCCGACCTCGGCGTGCCCCCCATTGGCGTCTTCTCCTATACCCCTATCGTCGCTACCGCTGCGTTGTTCGCGTTCCCCTATCTCTGGCTCATCGCGCCGCGCCTGCTTCCGGCCAACCCCTCAGACGAGAAGACCTCGAACCGCCGCTTCAGCGCCACGCTTCATATCGGGGCGAACTCGACCATCGTCGGCAAAACCTTCGAAGCGCTCAGCAAGGGCGTGGACTCTGCGATCAGACTCGGCGCTGTATTGCGCTACGGTCGACCGACGACCGCAGAGTCCCTTCAGCCCGGAGACCTGGTACCCATCGTCGGGACCATCGATCAACTGCGCGAAGTGAGCGAATCGCTGCGCGCGCCGCTGGCACCCGAGGCGTTGCTGTCGGAGCTGGATGCAGCGGACACCGAAAAAGCTCCCGACCGCCGTCTCGCCGAACTGGCGATTGGCGGCGACTCGACGCTCGTGGGTAAGTCCGTTCGCGAGGCGCGCATAGGGGATCGATTCGGCGTGGCCGTGCTTGGGACATATCGCGCAGCCGACACGCATCTCTTTCGCGCGAAATTGGCCGCCGCCGAACGACTGGAGGTGGGCGACGTACTGTTGGTTCAAGGTACCGCGGCCGCGCTGGTCGAGCTCGAACGCAGCGAAGGGACGATGGTGCTGCGCGACGTGCTCGAGCTGCCGAGCACGGCCAAGGCGCCCATCGCGCTCGCGATCACGGCAGCGGTCATCCTACTGGCCACACTCAAACTGGTACCGATTGCGATCGCCGCGTTGGCCGGAACGATCGCGATGCTTGCGACCGGTTGCGTGCGATACGAGAACATCGGGCGCGCGCTGAGCGTCGAAGTGATCGTACTGGTCGTTGCCAGCATCGCGCTCGGACGAGCGTTAGTGGAAACGGGGGGGGCCGCGTGGCTCGCATCCATTTTCGCGCTCGGGCTCGGCGGCCTTCCCGCCGCGGTGGTGGTCGCCGGTCTGATGACGTTTTCAATGGTGTTGACCAACTTCGTATCGAACACCGCGGCCGCTGCGATCAGCACGCCACTCGCAATCAGCCTCGCTACCCAGCTGTCGATCCAAGCAGAGCCGCTAGTGCTGGCGGTGCTGTTCGGTTGCAATCTCTGCTACGTCACGCCGATGGCCTACCAGACGAATCTGTTGATCATGGGCGCCGCCGGTTACACGTTTCGGGATTTCGTGCGCGTCGGTCTGCCGCTCGCCCTTATCATGATCACCAGCCTCGCGTACCTGTTGGTCCAACACTTCGGTATGTGAGAACCGGCAGGAGAGCGCCATCGATATCAATGCAATCCTCGCAAAGCTGATCGAGATCGCTTCGGCCACGTTCGCCTACATTCGCGAACCCGCCACAATTCTGCAGATCGCGATCGTCGTCTCGCTATACCTGCTGGCGCTGCTGCTGTCCCGTCGCGTCGGACCCGAGGTAGAAGCGCGCGCCCGCACCATCAAAGGCGATCCGAATCTGCTCAGAATGGTGATTGCGCTGTTGCGGCGCCTGGAGTGGGTGTTCTTCGTGGCGTTCGCTGGACTCGCCATCCTGGCCATGCGTGCCTCGAAATGGCCCGAAACCACCGAGCTTGCGTCGAACGCTTTCCTGCTCGCACTCGCGTGGCTCGTCATCGCGGTGCTGTCGCGGACCATCCGAAGCCGCGCCACCGCGCGCGTGATCGCGATAGCAGGCTGGACATACGTCGCGTTGCTGGTGCTCGGTATCTCCGATGACGCCGCGAGCCTGCTCAACAGCATCGGCTTCACGATCGGCAAGTTCCGGTTGTCGCTGCTGCTGCTGATCAAAGTGGTGGTGTTCCTCGTCGTGTGGCTTTGGATTGCCGTCAGCGTCGGCAACGTCCTCGACAACCGCATTCAACGCTCGGAAGAGCTGACGCCGTCTCTGCGCGTGCTCGTCGGCAAAGTGTTGAGGATCGGCCTGATCGTGGTCGCGGCACTCGTCGGCATTGCGGGCATCGGCGTTGATCTCACCGTGTTCACGGTATTGTCCGGAGCGATCGGCGTCGGCATCGGGTTCGGTCTGCAGAAGGTCGTTTCGAACTTCATCTCCGGCATCATCATTCTGCTCGACGAGTCCATCAAACCCGGTGACACGATTACGCTGGGCGACACTTTCGGCTGGATCCGTGAATTGCGCGCGCGCTTCGTTTCGGTCGTGACACGCGACGGGCGCGAGTACCTCATCCCCAACGAGGATTTCATCACTCGTGAGGTGATCAACTGGTCGTTCTCGGACGACTTCGTGCGTCTTGACGTAACGTTCCCCGTTTCGTACGACAGCGATCCGCACAAAGTCACCGCACTCGCAATCGAGGCGGCGGCATCGGTAGAGCGCGTAGTTCCCAACCGAACGCCGGTGTGCTGGATCACCGGCTTCGGCGACTCCTCCATCGACTTTCTGTTGCGTTTCTGGATCAGCGACCCACGCAACGGTTTGACGAACATCCGCGGCACGGTGCTGCTTGCGCTGTGGGATACGTTCAAGCTGCACGACATACGGATTCCCTATCCGCACCGCGAGATCATCCTCAAGACGACGGAGCCGAAACCTCCGCAGGATTGATCGGATCGCAGAACGATTGGTGTAACGTCTGCCGTTTCCGTCTGCTGCTTCCCTATCCCAGGAACGCATGCGCGCTTAGAACACACCAACCGAACCGTCAGTCCGGCGTAGAGCGCGGCACGACCTCGCCGATGATCAGCACCGGAGAGGCGTCCAATTCGGTGGCATCCATCAATGCGGCAGTACGCTGCAGCGCCGCAGTAATCATCGATCGTTCCCACTCCGCGAGCCGCTCGAACCGACGCACGAAACGGTCCTGCAACAGATCCGGCGCGAGCGAGAGCACCTCGCGGCCACCCGTGGTCAGTCGCACGAACACGCGGCGACGATCCTCTTCGCTGCGTACGCGCGTGACGAACCCTCCGCTTTCGAGCCGATCCACGAGCGTGGTGACGGTCGCCTGCGACAGGCTCAGATCCTGGGCGACCCGCCCCAAAGTTACATCGTCCGCCTGGGCGACCGCGCGCAGCACGAGCAGTTGCGGCGTCGTGAGTCCAACCGTTTTGCGCAGCTTCTGCGAGTAAATGTCGGTCGCCCGAATGATGCGTCGCAGTGCAACGAGAACCGCGTCGGTCGAGTCAGCCATGAGGAGGTTCATTTTGCGTTGGGACAGCCATTCCAACAGAACTCGAGAGTTTCCGTATATATTTTGATAACAAAGCATTAAAAGCGACACATCTCATGATTTGAGCCGTATTTTATATAGAGTTATGTTCTACGAGTTGACTCAATTAGTTAGATATATAAACTTATTGGCCGACTTGGGGAGGATCGAACGATGGTTGATATCGCGTTTCGAACGCCGGTGGCGACCGATGGCTGGCGGGTTCACGGACTCGTTTTGCGCTGCCCCCCGCTCGACGTCAATTCGACGTACTGCAACGTACTGCAATGCACGCACTTCGCTGCGACGTCTCTCGTTGCGGAGACTGCCAACTCCCTCGTCGGCTTCGTTTCCGGCTACCTTTTGCCATGCGACCCGACCACGATCTTCATCTGGCAGGTGGCAGTTGCGCCGGAGCACCGCAGCCAGGGGCTTGCCCTTGCGATGCTCAGCGAGCTTCTCGAACGCGACGAATGCCGCAACGTGACCTCGCTCGAAACCAGCATTACGCGCGCCAACCTCCCCTCATGGCACTCGTTCCGCGCCCTAGCGCGCTCGTTGGGCGCTAACCTTGCGGCTGAACCGTGGTTGTCGAGGGCGACGCACTTCTCGTCCCAGCACGAATCGGAATACCTCGTGCGCATCGGACCCATCGCCCACCGCCACAGCAAACACATTCTGAAGGAGGCGCATCGATGAACATCTTCGAGAGATTGGAGTCTTCCGTCTGCTGTTACGCCCGCAACTTTCCCGTCACCTTCCATCGAGCGGTAGGCGTACACCTTTTCGACAACAGAGGACGTCCCTATCTCGATTTTCTTTCGGGCGCCGGAACGCTCAACTATGGTCACAACCATCCCGTGTTGAAGCGCGCGCTGCTGCGCTACATCGAGCACGACGGCATCGCGCACGGCCTCGATATGCATACCTCTGCGAAGGAAGCATTCCTCGAGTCGTTCTACGGGTGCGTCCTCGCGCCCCGGCAGCTGCCCTACGTCGTACAGTTCACCGGGCCGACCGGCGCCAACGCCGTCGAAGCCGCGCTGAAGGTGGCCCGCAACGTAACGGGGCGGCACAACGTCATTGCCTTCACGAACGGCTTTCATGGCGTGTCGCTCGGCGCCGCTGCGGCAACTGGGAACGCGCTACACCGAAATGCCGCCGGTATTCCGCTGACTGGCATCACTCGTGCATTGTTCGACGGCTATCTCGGCGAGGGTGTCGACACCCTCGACATGCTCGATCGCCTCATTGCCGATCGATCCAGCGGCATCGACCTGCCCGCCGCTGCAATCGTGGAAACGGTGCAGGGCGAAGGTGGCGTGAACACGGCATCGCTCGACTGGCTGCAGCGACTCGAGAAGTTGTGCCGACGCCACGGCATGCTGCTGATCGTGGACGACATCCAGGCCGGCTGCGGCAGAACCGGCTCGTTCTTCAGCTTCGAACCCGCCGGAATCACCCCGGACATCGTCACGCTGTCGAAGTCATTGTCGGGATACGGTCTGCCGATGGCGGTCGTGCTGTTGAAACCGGAGCACGACCAATGGAAGCCCGGCGAGCACAACGGAACGTTCCGCGGCAACAACCACGCATTCGTCACTGCGCGCGAAACGCTGGAGCATTTCTGGCGAGACGATGCGTTCGCGCAGGAGGTACGTCAGAAGGGAGCGCGCCTTCGAGACGGCCTCGCGGCCATTGCCGCGAAGCACCCCGGCTCGCTGGTGAAAGGACGCGGGATGATGCTCGGCATCGAGTTCGAGTCGGGGGATCTCGCCGGAAAGATCTCGGCCAACGCCTTTACTAAGGGGTTGGTGATCGAGACGAGCGGGAGAGATGGTCAGGTCGTGAAGTGTCTTTGCCCACTGATAATCGAACAAAAGGACATCGAGCGCGCGCTCTCGATTCTCTCCGATTGCGTCGATGAAGCCCTGGGCCGCACGCGACCGGCCACCCTGAAACGAGTGTCCTGAGGAACATCCAATGATCGTCAAGAGAATAGGCGATTTGCTGCAATCGCCGCGTCACGTTACGGCGCCGAACTGGGAAAGCGTCCGTCTGCTGCTCGCCTCCGATGAAATGGGGTTCTCGATGCATCTGACGCGTTTGTATGCGGGACGCGAGACGAAGATGTGGTATCGCCATCATCTCGAAGCCGTGTATTGCCTCGAGGGCACGGGTGAAATCCAGACGCTCGTGGACGGCAAGGTTCACGCGCTGGAGCCGGGCACACTGTATGCGCTCGACCAGAACGACCCGCACGTCCTGCGCGCCTTCACCGACATTGTGTGCGTGTGCGTGTTCAATCCGCCGTTGCGCGGCCGCGAAGTTCACGACGCCGATGGCGCCTACGCGATCGATGCGCAGGCAATCGAATGACTAACGCGTCACGCACGCCAGCAAGATTCGATCCGTACGCGACCCGGTTCGAAGTGGCGTCCACTCCGCCCAAAATCGTGCCGCGCCGTGCGCCGGTGGTTAGAGGCCGCGCTGAGGAATTGGCGACCGCAACCGGAATCGCCGACGCGGCCGAACGATTCGAAGCCGACGGCTTTCTGTCGCTACGCGGATTCTTCTCACCGCACGAAGCCGCGCTCTGGCTCGAAGAAGCCTGCCGGCTCGAGCGATGGTGCCTGGACGCGCGGCCCGAGGAAGCATTCTTCGAACGCGCCAGCGGTTCGCTGCGATCGCTGTTCGACCCGCCGAAGTTCTCCGAGTCGTTGGCGGCACTCGCGCGCGACCCGCGGCTCACACGCATCGCCACGACGATCCTCGACGATGAGCATTACGTGCACCAGGCGCGCCTCAACTACAAGCCCGCGTACACCGGCACGGGTTTCTATTGGCACTCCGACTTCGAAACGTGGCACGCAGAAGACGGCATGCCCGACATGCGCGCAATCAGCGTCTCGATCGCACTGCGCGAGAACAACACCTTCAACGGGCCGTTGATGCTGATTCCCGGATCGCACCGCTCGTTCGTGCCGTGCATCGGCGTCACGCCCGATGACCACTATCGCACCTCGCTGGTCTCGCAGCGCGTAGGTACACCGACGGCCGAGATGCTCGACAAGTGCATCGCCGCCGGTGGATTGGAAATGCCTGTCGGCCCGGCCGGGTCAGTCGTCATCTTCGACTGCAACACGCTGCACGCGTCGTACAACAACCTGTCGCCTGAGGCGCGCACGAATCTCTTCCTGGTGTACAACGCGCGGTCGAACGCGCTGCAGGCACCGTTCGCTGCGCGACGCTGTCGGCCCGAGTTCGTTGCGCATCGGGCGCGATCGGCGATGTCCGGCGCGGACCCGAATCAATGACCCATTCGGTTGAAAAATTCGGCGGCGTGACGCTGTGCTGGCCCGACCTGTGCGACCGCGTGATGCTGGGCCGACGGGTCGCCGAGTCGCGCTACCGGCGAATCTTCGTCGTTTCCGCCTACGCGGGCATCACCGATCTCCTGCTCGAAGACAAAAGCAGCGGCAGACCGGGCGTATTCGGACTCTTTCGTCACGGTAGCTCCCGCTGGTCCGAAGCATTCAACGCGGTCGAGCAGCGGATGCTCGACATCAACGCGAGCCTGTTTCCCCTCGCGTCCGATCGCAGCATGGCAGACACGTTCGTCGGCAAACGAGTAGATGCCGCCCGAACGATACTTGCTGATCTGCAACTCACGCGGCGCGCTTCGCGCACCGACGAACATCTGCCTTCTTTGCGCGAACTACTCGCCGGCCTGGGCGAGGCGCACAGTGCCTTCAACACGACCTTGCTTCTGCGTGCACGCGGCGTAAATGCGCTGCTCATCGATCTGACGGACAGACGCGAGGCGCACCCACCTCCGCTCGATGAGTTACTGCAGGTGCGTTGCAGCGGCATCGATCTCGCCGACACATTGCCAGTGGTCACCGGCCACGCGCACTGTCGCGAGGGACTGGTTGCAACTTATCAACGCGGCTACACGGAAATTACGTTCAGCCGGATCGCCGCGGTCACTCAGGCGCGTCACGCGATCATTCACAAGGCGCACCATCTATCGAGCGCGGATCCGCGCATCGTCAAAGATGGACGGGCGATTCCCATCGGGCGGACGAACTACGATGTCGCCGACCAGATGTCTCTGCTCGGCATGGAAGCGGTCCATCCGGGTTCCGCACGCATACTCCGCCGAGCAGGCATTCCGCTGCGCGTGAAATGTGTCTTCGATCCCGATCACAGCGGCACGTTGATCGATGCCGACTACCGCTGCGACGAAGCGCGTGTGGAAATCATCTGCGGACGACGCGGCGTTCTCGCTCTCGAAGTGTTCGATCACGAAATGCTCGAGCGGCGCGACCAGCGGGCAGCCTTCCAACGCGCGTTCGACGCCGACGGCATCACGGTCGTCGCCAGCGACGGCAACGCGAACAGCGATACCTACTATCTCGCATGCGACGCGGTGTGGACGAATCGGCTGAAGAACGACATCGAACGTGCGTTCCCGAATGCCACGTCTGCGGTACGCAACGTAGCCGTGGTCAGCGTGATCGGAAGTAACCTGAAGCAGCCGCGGCTGATGTCGGCTTGCGTCGATGCGATGTCGGACGAGGGCATTCCTCTGCTCGCGGCATTCCAGTCGATGCGCGGCGTCGACCTCAAGCTGATCGTGAATGACGCTGACTACGAAAGGACCGTCGTGTGCTTGCACGCGCGACTGGTCGAGCAGAGAGCGAACGGAGTACGGCGTGTCGCCTGAGGCGCCGATTGCGATGATCGCCACGTTCCTGTGCGTGCTCGGGATGTTCGGCCTGATCGGTCTGGCGTCGTCGCGCCTGTCGCGGGCCGATCGCCGTGACTATCTGCTCGCCGGACAAACTGTTCGCCCATGGCTGGTGGGGCTGTCGGCGGTGGCCACGAACAACTCCGGTTACATGTTCATCGGCGTCATCGGCTACACCTACAC
The DNA here is from genome assembly GCA_041739525.1 of Pseudomonadales bacterium. GTDB lineage: Bacteria > Pseudomonadota > Gammaproteobacteria > Pseudomonadales > Azotimanducaceae > DATJGR01. The sequence goes on from JBGSNQ010000152.1 coordinate 41,090, forward strand.
GACCGGGCTCGCGGCCACCTGGTTGCTCGTGGGCTGGATCGTCGGCGACCTCATCGCGTCGCAGATCGTGCACCGCCGACTGCGCACGGTCGCGGGGCGTCGTCGCGAGAACACCTTCGCCGGGCTGCTTGCGCGCTGGAACGATACGGATTATCGCGTGTATCGCCGTCTGGCCGGCGTCATCTCCGTCGTGTTTCTCGGCACTTATGCAGCCGCCCAACTCGTCGCAGGCAGCAAGGCGATTTCGGTGCTGTTCGGTTGGGACGCCTGGGTGGGCGCTGCAATCGGCGCTGGGATCGTGGTGGCGTACTGCTTCGCCGGCGGCATCCGCGCATCGATCTGGACCGACGCGGCGCAGTCGGTGGTGATGATGAGCGCTATGGCGGTGATGCTTTACGTCTGCGTGCAGGAAGCGGGAGGGGTCGCGGCGGCCGTGACCGCCCTCGACGCCGTCTCGCCGACGTACCTTTCGTTGCTGCCCAGTGGATTACGCCTTGGCAACGCGCTAGGACCCGTGCTGTTCATCGTCGGTTGGATTTTCGCCGGCTTCAGCGTAGTGGGGCAGCCACACATCATGGTGCGGTTCATGGCATTGGACGATCCGGCCCACACCAATCGCGCGCGCGTCTACTACTACGCCTGGTTCATCTCGTTCTACGCGTTGGCGAATGCGGTCGGGCTCCTGTCGCGAGTACTGCTGCCCGACGTCGCAACGTTCGATGCGGAACTGGCGCTTCCGACCATCGCCGCCCAGCTGCTTCCGCCCATGCTCGTCGGACTCGTGCTGGCGGGCGTTTTCGCGGCGACGATGTCGACCGCCGATTCGCTGATCCTGAGCTGTTCCGCATCGATCACCGAGGACTTCACGGGCGGTGAACGGGCACCGGTCTGGATCGCCAAGGTTGCAACGCTGCTGGTGACCGCATTCGCGCTCGCGCTCGCCTTGCAGGGCAATCACACGGTCTTCAGTCTGGTGATCGTCTCGTGGGCGGTCCTCGCGGCTGCTTTCGCGCCGCTGATGACGGTGTACGTGCTCGGCGGGCGACCCTCGCAGGGCCTCGCGATCGCCATGACGGTGGTCGGCGTGGTCGCGGTCTTTCTGTGGAAGGGCATCGATATCCTGAGCGACTACTACGAAGGTGCGCTCGCCATCCTGCTCGGATTCGCAACTTACGCAGTGGGGCGACGACTGAGCGTCAGGTCATTTCAGACACGTGACGCGAGTGCCGACGACGGAGATCTCGATGCGGACCGTGCGTAACGCGCTTAGCGCCGTCCATTGCAACAACCCGGCTCGAACACACAACACACTCGGGCTCGCGCAACTCACCGGCATCCAACCAAACGAGGAGCCCCTCATGTCACACATCCGTTCCAATCTTCATGCGAGCGCGAAGTCCGGTCGCACGTTCTATCTGCTGCTGACGCTCGGTACCGCGCTGTACCAAGGAAAAGGGAAGGCCGATGCGGCGATGAAGAGTCTCGGAATGACCAGTGGTTGATCCGACGCGTTGCGTGCCCGTTCGGCGCGGCCGGGTAACGCTCGCAATCGGAATGGGTGATGCGTCGCGCGAGCGCCGGTCGGACCCTGCCTAATGAGATCATCGATGAGGTCATTCGCAGGATTTCCGCCCGAGGAGTTCGAGGCTCGCCGCGCTGCGGTGCGGCAGTCGATGTCGGCCGAGGGCGTCGACGCGCTGCTTGTTTCGACACCCGAGAACATCTATTACCTGAGTGGCCTCGACCACATGGGGTACTTCGCGTACCAGATGCTGATCTTGCCGGCGCACGGCGCTCCGTTGCTGGTGACGCGCGCGATGGAAGCCGCCACCGTCGCCGATCAGGTGCCGAATCTCGTCCACTATGGCTATGCGGACGGCAGCCGGCCGCTGCCCGATCCGCCCGTCGATGGTACGAACAGGGTCGATCTCGAAGCGCCGTTCACAGGTAGCCTGCTATCGGAGCCCCCGATACGCCGTACATCGCGGCCGATCGGACACATCGCACCGGTGGATGAAACGTGTCGCGCACTGGTCGATGCGGGTTTGTCGAAGGGTCATCTCGGCCTTGAAGAAGGTGGGAGCTTCCTGACATACCGCATCGCGCACGGCATCAAACAGGGCTTGCCGGATGCGACGTGGCACGACTCGACCGGGCTCGTGGACAGCCGCCGCGTCGTGCAGTCGCCGCTCGAGCTTGCCTGCACCCGACAGGCGGCGGTGATCTCCGACGCGATGATGCGCGCTGCGATGGCGACGGCCGGCGTCGGTGTCAACGAACACGACGTGATGGCCGCGATCTATGACGCGCTCTTCCGGCGGGGCGGGACGTATCCCGGGTTCGTGCCGCTCGTACGCTCGACCGCGAACCTGACGCATGAGCATCGTACGTGGGATGAGGACGAGCTTGCCGAGGACGACCTGCTGTTTCTCGAGATGTCGGGCTGCGTGCGCCGCTACCACGCGCCGATCGGCCGACTGGTGTTCATCGACCGCGCGTCTGCAAGCGCCGGGCGAGCGCTCGACATCTGTCTGGAAGCGCAAACTTCGGCATTGGCCGCGATGTCTGCCGGCGTCCGGGCCGGTGACGTGTACGAGGCGTGGCAGCGTGTGCTCGACCGTCACGGGCTATCCGGCTACACGCGCCATCATTGTGGCTACACGACCGGCATCGGGTATCCGCCGAGTTGGTCGGGCGGCGGCGTTCCAGTGGGACTGCGCGCCGGTTCGGATCTGCGCCTGGCGGCCGGTATGGTGTTTCATTTGATGTCATGGCTGCTGCGCAGCGAGCACGGCGACTCGTTTCTCTCCGACACGGTTTTGGTGACCGAGGACGGCGCGGAGATGCTGACGAAGACGAGTCGCGAAATCGCGGTTAGAACGTAGCCGCGGCACACGCCGGCGCTGTCCACGCGGGCAATGTTCGCCGCTGACGCGCGCTGATCGTGTTGAACGTCGCTGCTCGCTCTGCTATCTACAAGCGCTGCACAACAAGACAGGATCAGGCGATGTATCCAGGACACTGGGCCAAGGTTTCGCCCGAAAAACCCGCGTTGATCAATGCCGCCACTGGCGACGTCGTGACGTTCCGCGAGTTGAACGACCGCTCGAACCGACTGGCGCAGTTGATGTGGGCACGCGGTTTACGGCGCGGGGACCACATCGCGGTTCTGATGGAGAACCACGCGCGCTACTTCGACGTCATCTGGGCTGCGATGCGTTCAGGCTTGTACCTGACCACGGTCAACCGTTATCTCACCACCGACGAAGCGGCCTACATCGTCGACAACTGCGAAGCGAAGGTGCTGGTCGCGTCGCACCACCTGGCCGAAGTCGCCGCAGGTCTGCCGGCAACGTCTGCACGATGCCAAACCTGGCTGATGGTGGACGGCACCGCGCCCGGGTTCGAAGACTACGAAAAAGCCATTGCGGCATATCCCGCACGCCCGCTCGACGACGAGCCGTCGGGCGCATTCATGTTGTACAGCTCCGGCACCACGGGCCGGCCGAAGGGCATCCTGCGACCGCTGCCGACAACGAAGATCAGCGACGACGCGGGGCCGATCGGCGCATTGCAGAAACAGCTGTGGAACTTCGGATCCGACACGGTGTATCTGTCGCCCGCACCGTTGTATCACTCCGCGCCGCTCGGATTTTCCACTGGGACGCAGGCGCTCGGCGGCACCGTGGTGATGATGCCGAAGTTCGATCCGTTGCTCGCGCTGCAGGCCATTCAGGACTTCCGCGTCACCGCGAGCCAATGGGTGCCCACCATGTTCTCGCGCATGTTGAAAGTGCCCGAAGCGGAACGTAGCGGCTACGACCTGTCTTCACACAAGGTTGCCATTCACGCAGCCGCGCCGTGTCCGAAACAGGTGAAGCAGCAGATGTTCGAATGGTGGGGACCGATCCTGTTCGAATACTACGGCGGCACGGAGTTCAACGGCCTCACGCACGTCACACCGGAAGACTGGCTGCGGCACCCGGGCACCGTGGGCAAGTCGGTGTTCGGCACGCTGCACGTGTGCGACGAACGCGGCGAAAAAGTGCCGAACGGCGAAAGCGGCCTCGTGTACTTCGAACAACCGCAGATGCCGTTCGAGTATTTCCACGACAAGGACAAAACGAAAGGCGCCCAACATCCCCAACATCCGAACTGGAGCGCACTCGGCGACGTCGGCTACATCGACGACGAGGGCTATCTGTTCCTAACCGATCGCGCCACGTTCATGATCATTTCGGGCGGCGTCAACATCTATCCACAAGAGATCGAAGACGCGATGGTGATGCACCCGAAGGTCGCCGATGTCGCCGTAGTAGGCGTACCGAACGAAGAAATGGGCGAAGAAGTGAAAGCCGTAGTGCAGCTCGCGCCGGGAATCGAGCCCACCGCTGCGGTGCAGGCGGAATTGATGGCATACGCGCGTGAACACATCGCGCACTACAAGTGTCCGCGCAGCATCGACTTCGAAGCGGAATTGCCTCGGCTACCCACCGGCAAGCTCTACAAGCGGATTCTGAAGGACCGGTACTGGGGCAAGCACGACTCGCGCATCGTCTGACCATGGCCCAACGAGCGGACTCCGCCGCACTATCCGGCGCCGACATCAAGGCTAACGTCCGGCGCGTAGCCGCAGAGATCCGTGATCGCAATCTGGCGCCGGAATTCGATCGCGACCGCAAACTGCCTAAAGACATCGTCGAGCACCTGCGCGCGGCGGGTGTGTTCCGCATGAACATGCCGCGCATCTGGGGCGGGCCGGAGATGACGTCGATGGAGCAGGTGGAGGTGGTCGAGGAGCTGTCGCGTGCAGACGGTTCGGTGGGCTGGTGCTCGTTCATCTGGTGCGACTCGGGATTGTACTCGGGGTACCTGGACGATTCGGTGGCTCGCGCGCTGTATCCAAGACTCGACATGGCGCAATCGGGCTGGGTGTATCCGGCAGTTCCCGCGATTCGCGTCGCCGGCGGCTACCGCGTATCCGGCCGCTGGATTTTCGGTTCGGGATCGAATCACTGCGACATGCTCGCGGCCGGCGTGATCGAGACGAAGGACGGCGCGCCGGTGACGGGCGCCGACGGCAGTCCCGCGTGGCGCATCCTGCTCGCGCCACCGGGCAGCTTCACGATCGAAGACACCTGGTACACGACCGGACTGCGCGGCACCGGCAGCAACGACTATGTCGCAAACGATCTGTTCGTGCCGTACGAACACAGCTTTTCGTTTCACGAACCCAAGCGCGACGGCACGCTGTGGAGGCGCGCCGATTCGCTGCTGCGCAAGATGAGCGGCGTACCGCTCGGTATCGGGCGTGATGCGATCGATCGTGCGATTGCGATGCTCGAGAACAAAGCGGACCGGCTCACCGGTGTTCAGTACCGAAACATGGCCGAGGTGAGGCGCGCGATCGCCGACGCGGAAGCCATGCTGAGTGCCGCGCGCGCATACGTGTTCGCCTCACTCGAAGCGCAATGGGCGAAGCTCGAACGGGGCGAGGAGCTCAGCCGCAAGGAACGCGCCGACACGGTGCTGGCGCGGCAGTTCGCGTTCCAGACCGGCCGGCGGGTGACGCAGATGATGTATGACACGATCGGCGGAGCCGCGGTATACGCGAAGAACCCGTTCGACCGGCAGCTGCGCGACATGACCACGGCGTGCCAGCACATCGTCGCGCAGCCGAAGACGGTGGAAGGACCGGGCGCGCTGCTGCTCGGCGTCGACGACGCCAACTCGCCGATGCTGTAGCAAGCGGCACCGTGGCATTCTAGGACTCACAGACAAGAGGACTCACGACCATGAACAAAGTCGAAGGCTTGCACCACATCGCGATCACCACTGCGAACATGAAAGCGCAGATCGAGTACTTCACGGACGTGCTCGGAATGGAACTCGTCGCGTTGTACTGGATGCACGGCGTACCGAACACGTGGCACGGCTTCCTGCGCCTGAACGACGAAAGCGCGGTCGCCTTCGTGTGCAATCCCGATATCGAGAAGATCCCCGTCGAACTCGGCAAGACGCACGCCGGCAACCCCGGCTCGAATTGCGCGCGCGGCGTGATGCAGCATCTCGCGTTTCGAGTAAAGAACGACGCGGAGCTGATGGCGATGCGCGATCGCATCCGGTCGAAGGGCATCCCCGTGTGGGCGCTTCAGTCCTTTGCTAAGAACCCGGCTGGTGGTTGGTCATCGATCGGCAACCCCGGCAGCTACTATCCTGCGATCCCCACGGCGAACAACCTGCCGCCGCCGACGGCGACGGGTCTTCCGAGTAACGCGGGTCTGCTGGCCGGAGCCTCGCCCGATCCCGGTTGCGAAGTGGTTGGCGGTGTCGTCGTCGCCGGCACGTGCCGCTTCCAATACACCTTCTTCGACAACCTCCAGGAGAAAACCGAGACGTCGAAGCTGTTCACCGAGTTCAACTACGATGTCAGCGATACGTCGAAGTTTCACGTCGAAGCGCTGTACTCGTACCTCGATCTCCCGAACGGAAAAACGTCGCCCGGCTATCCGCCGCAATCGTTGTTCGGCCCCGACCGTTGGATCGCGCCGAACCATCCTGGCCTCGTTGCGATGAAGGCCGCGAACCCCACGATGTTCACCACGTTGTTCGGCATTCCGGGTGATGCACAAGCGACGTACTCGCAAAGCCGCTATCTCGGCGTTGCCGGTCTCGACGGACATCCGCAGAACGGTCAGCGTCGCGTCAACACCTACCGGCTCGGCACCAGCCTCAGTGGCAGTCTGTTCGAAGAAACGATCAGCTACGATGTCGGCATTACTTACTCGTCGCGTAATCGCGTTCTCGAAGCGAACGACATGTACGTCGAACGGATGGCGTTTGCGCTCGACGGTCTCGGCGGACAGGGTTGCACCCCGGGTGGAGCGAATGCCGCGACGTCGACACCCGGTACCGGCCCATGCGAGTACTACAACCCGTTCTCGAATGGTTTTGCGTTCTCGGCCGTTACGGGGCAACCGAACCCGAATTTCGATCCGGCGGTGGAGAACTCGAGCGAGTTGCTCCACTGGATGTTCGGCGGCCAGAAATACACGGAGCAGAGCGATCTGCTGACGTGGGATGCCGTAATCAGCGGCGAGACGCCGTGGACGTTGCCTGGCGGCACGGTCGCTTGGGCAGCCGGTCTGCAGGTGCGGAACGAGAAGTACGACTTGAGCCTGAACCGGCTCACGGACCTCGATAAGACGCCATGTCCCTTCGTCGATCCGTATTCGGTCACGCTCGGCAATACTCAGTCGCTGACGTGTGCGAGCCCGACAGGTCCGTTCGCATTCCTCGCGGGTGCGACCCAATCGAACACCAGCCGTAACGTCTACGCGGCGTTCTCGGAATTCTCGCTGCCGATCACCGATACGATCGACGCGCAGTTCGCGTTGCGTTACGAAGACTACGGTTCGGACATTGGCTCGACCGTGGATCCGAAGATCGGCATCCGCTGGCAGGCGCTCGACTGGCTGGCGCTGCGCGGTTCGGCAACGACGACGTTCCGCGGCCCGCCGCAAAGCTACCTCAGCGGTCAGGTAACTGCGCTGGTGTTCATTGTTCCGACGTCCGCGTTCAAGGCGGTCAACAACATTGGAAATCCTGACCTCGGCAACGAATCGGCGACGACGTCCAGCCTCGGATTCATCGTAAATGCCGGCGGCCTCACCGCGACCGTCGACTACTGGAAGTACGATCTCAAGGATCCGTTCCAGACCGAAGACCCGAACCAGATCGTCAACGCATATACCGCGCAGAACTGCTACACGGGCGCGCCCGGCACGCCGACGGCGAACTGCGACCAACTGCGATCGCACATCTCTCCGACGGGCATTCCCCCGAGTGGTATCGAGCGTATCGACGTACACGTGATCAACGGTTCCGACCTTTCGACGTCCGGTATCGATGCCACCGCGCAGTACGATTTCGAAGACGTGATGAACGGTGAGCTGTCGTTCGGTCTGCAAGGGACCTATACGATCGACTACACCTCCGACGACTTCAAAGACATCGGCGGTGTGACGCTGGCCAAGGGCGGCGACTTCGTCGGCAAGATGAACATCGGTACGCCGTTCACCTCGTTGCCCGACCTCAAAGGCAATGTGTGGGCCAAGTACGTTCACGGTCCGCATCGCCTCACGTACATGATCCGCTATGTCAGCGACTACACAGACGAATTCCCGTCTACGCCAGCTTTGGGCGACGTCGACTCGATGACGTATCAGGACATCTACTACAACGTCACGCTGTTCAACGACAGCACGCTGGTGTCGCTGGGTGTCATGAACCTCGCCGACGAAGATCCGCCGGCAGCGTCGACGAACCTGAACTACGACCCGTACACGGCTGATCCGTTCGGCCGCATGATCAAGCTCGGCGTTCAATACACGTTCGGCGTACGGAAGTAGTCCGCGCGAAGCTCGGCGCCGGGTAATACCGGCGCCGTCCTTCTAGAATCGGCCGGTCTCGACGAGAGACCGGCCGTTTCATTTTTCCAGGGGGAAATATCGCATGGCATACGAATACGAACTGTTGCGCGTCGAACTCGAAAACCGGATTGCGTGGGTCACCGTCGATGCACCGCCGATCAACGTCATCACCGGTCCGCTCTATGCCGAGTTCTCGGCGTTGTCGAAGGAACTGAAGGCCGATCCGAACTTGAGCGTGGTCGTGTTGAAGAGCGCCGATCCCGATTTCCTGCTGGCGCACTTCGACGTAGGTCTGATTCTGCAATTCCCGACGCACGAACCTGCACAGCGCGATCCCGAACTGAACGATTACCACGCGATGTGCGAACGCTTCCGCACGATGGACAAGGTGACGATTGCGCAGATCGAAGGCCGCGTCGGCGGTGGCGGCAGCGAACTGGTGTCGTCGTTCGACATGCGCTTCGGCGTGCGCGGCAAAACCAAGATCAATCAGATGGAAGTGCCGCTCGGCATTCTTCCCGGCGGTACCGGTACGCAGCGCCTTCCCCGTCTCGTCGGGCGCGGCCGAGCAATGGAGATCATCATGGGTGGCGATGATCTCGATGCTGAAACGGCGGAGCGCTGGGGCTACCTGAACAGGATCTTCGCCGCAAACGAAATCGGCCCCTTCGTGTCGGCGTTGGCGCGGCGAATCGCAACGTTTCCGGTAGAAGCCGTGCGTCTTGCGAAAGAGAGCATCAACAACGCCGAGAAGCCGCTTTCCGAAGCGCTGCCGGACGAAGCATTCCTGTTTCAGCGCACGCTTCGCACCGAGGGCGCTCAACGCAACATGCGGCGCTTTCTGGAGATGGGTGGACAGACGCGCGAAGGCGAGTTGAAGGTGGGCGAGTTGATGGGCAAGGTCGCGAAGCCGTGACCGTTCGGCAACTCGAGCTGTTGTCCGATGGGCTCGTCTTCGAAGCGGACGTCGCCGGCGTGCCGGGCTCGCCGCTGGTGTTGCTGTTGCACGGCTTCCCGCAAACCAGCCATACGTGGCGCCATCAACTGCCGGCGCTCGCCGCCGCGGGCTACTTCGCGGTGGCGCCGAACCAGCGCGGGTACTCACCACACGCGCGTCCGGGCAACGTTGAAGACTATTCGACCGAACGGCTCATAGCCGACGCGCGCACCATGGCGAAGTCGTTGGGATACGAGCGTTTCAACCTGGTGGGCCACGACTGGGGCGGCCAGCTGTCTTGGTTGATTGCAGCGCAGTTCCCCGCCGAGCTCGAGAGTCTGACCGTGCTCTCGCGCCCGCATCCCGCCGCATTCGCGCGGGCAATGAAGGCCGATGCGGCGCAGTCCGAACGTTCGCGCCACCATCGCGCGTTTCAAGACGGGAATGCGGCGAAGGAATTACTCGCGGATGATGCGAAGCGATTGCGTGCGACGCTGCGTCATCAAGGTGTTCCGGATGCGGATGTAACCGCATACCTGAGAAGGCTCGGCACGTACGAAGCCTTGAACGCGGCGATCAACTGGTATCGTGCACCGCGCGTAGCCGGCAGCACGCTCGCGCTTCCCGATGTACCCGCGGTCAGCGTGCCAACGATGTACGTATGGGGCGATGCGGATGCGACCGTGGGCCGAGTTGCGGCCGAGGCGACCGCGGAGTTCGTTACCGGCCCATATCGTTTTGAAGTGCTGCCCGGCGTGGGTCACTTCATCACGGACCAGGCGCCGGAAAGTACCAGCGAGCTATTGCTTCAGCACGTCGGCGCCTATTCGCCCGTTAAGCGACCTTGACCGGCGGCTGATTCTCGCTGCCCGCGAGTATCACGTCGTCGGGTGTCGTGATCATGCGTTCATAGGCGCCGGGCGGATAGTTCGTCATGTGCGGGCCGGGTGCATCGACGCCCGGTTGCTTGACGGTGCCGCCTTGATCCTTGTAATCGGCCGGCTTCTTGTACCGCGCGAGTTCCAGCGGCGAGATGCCGGCGAGCGCCATCACTTCAGGATCGATCCAGGCGCGCGCGTCGATCGGTTCGTTCGAGTACGAAAGCTCCAGCGACAGGTTCTCGAGGCCGGCGAAGTAGATCGACTTGCACATGCCGTGATCGAGCGGGCCGAGCATCGCGGTCCCTCACACGTATCTCGGACATGTAGTCGTATTCGGCCGCGACCATGACGTTCCACTGGTCGCCGCCCATGCCCCAGATCGCGTTGTACTGTTGGTTGCCCCAGTCTCGAACCGAATCTTCGACGAACTGGTTGCTCGCGCCGATTTCGAAACCTTCGAAGTCACCGCGGGTGATGAAGTTGACCACGCCTGCGATCGCATCCGAGCCGTAGGTTGCCGCGGCGCCGCCGAGCAGCACTTCGGTGCGGGCCAGTGCAGAGGTCGGGATGATGCTGACGTCGACGCCGTTCGATTCGGTTGCGACCTGCCGTCGACCGTTGATCAGGGTGAGGGTACGTGCCGCACCGAGGCCTCGCAGGTTGATACTGACGACGCCTTCGTTGCCCTGACCGATACCTTGGAATTGGTTGGTCTGACCGAGGTTACCCGACGTCACGCCGAGCTGGCGGACCATCTCGATCATGTTCGGACTGCCCTGGTCCACCATGTCCTGTTGGGTAATGGTGTCGACCGGAAGTGCGGCATCCTCGGCAGAGCCTTTGATGTACGAACCGGTTACTACGATCTCTTCGACGTTGGGCGTGGCCGCTTCGGCTCCCCAAACACTCGTATTCCATGCGCTAAGCAAAAACACCGCGAGCGCGGCGTAGCTCATTCGTTTCACTGCGAATCCCCCGTATTGACCCAGTACTGACTCGGACTCCGACGCCGGGACGGCCCCCCGCCGACATCGGAAACAAGTTGATACACCTGCGAAACAGGAAACTCAACCAAATAATGAAATAAAAATTGAGACCGCAAAAAAGAAGCCGGCCCCGCGGCCGGCTTCAGCACTACCCAAACCTTCCCTTTTACATTTCGTACAGCAACTCGACCGCGTACGTACGCGGCGGACCCCAGCCCTGGAAGCCACCCGCGAACTGCGTCAAGCCGGCGGCGGCGAGCGGCAGCGCTTCCTGCAGATAGTCCTCATCGCCCAGGTTCTTGCCGATGAACGACAGCCGCAGCAGGTGGTTGTCCTCCATGTTCCATTGCACCGCGATCCGCGCGTCGTACAACGTGTAGGCATCCTGCACGACTGCGGCAACCGAGGTCGCACCACCCACGAGGATGATGTCGTCCTGTCCGCGCGCCGACACGCTCGCCGTTACGTTGTAGGGCCCGAAGTCCTGCGTATACACGCCGCTCACCGAGTAGTTGTACTTCGGCGCGCGACCGAGATCCTGGCCGCCGAGGCGGCACGTTTGTGTTATCGCGCTGCAGCTCGCGGGATCGAACGGCACGCGATCCGTGCCGATGTCGAACTCGTCCACCTCGTTGTCCTGGTAGCCATACGTCGCACTGATCGAGAACAGATCGTTGATCAGCCACGCCGCCTGTGCCTCGAAGCCGTAGATATCGGTGTCACCACCGTTGTTGATGATCGTGTTGGTACCCGGCGGAACGCCCGTCGTCGTCAGGATCGAGGTGAACTGGATGTCCTGCACCTGCGTGAGGAACGCGGTCAGATTGAGTTGAACGCGATGGTCGAAGAACTCGTTCTTCGATCCGATCTCGTACGCATCCGCCGACTCGGGTCCGAACGACAGGAACGCCGGATCGTTGCCGCGGTTACTGAAGCCGCCGCTGCGGAACCCTTGCGAGAAGCGCGCATAGACCATGTTGGTGTCGGTGAGTTTGAACGTGGCCGTCGCCTCGCCGATGGTCTTGTTCCAGCTGTTGTCGCTGTCGATCGGGAACGGACACGTCGGCGAAGTGCCGCAGGGGAACGGCGAGCTGGCACCGCTGGGCGGCAGTATCGAGCCGGCAGGAATATCCGCGGGGAAGAAGCCACCCGCATGGAAGCTGATGTCCTGCTGGAGCCGGCGCATCCCGGCGCTCAGTTCGAGCTGATCCGTGAGCTGATAGTTGACCGCACCGTAAACCGCCTTCGAGAGGTCCTGCTGGTTCGTGATCTGCCACGAGCCGGTTGCCGGACCCTGACAGAACGCGTTACCGACGCCGGGGATCGGGTTATCCGAGAATCCCGGAATCACCGCGCAAGGTGTTCCCGGAGGAAGACCAAACGCCACGCCTGGCAGCTGCAGGATCTGGTTCGTACCCTGCCCGAACGACAATGACGTGTTGTAGTACAACGCACCCACGGTGTACGTCATGTTTTCCATCGCACTGCCGCTCAAGCGCAGCTCCTGGCTGGTCAGATTGAAGCTCTGATCCCGCAATGTATGCAGCCGCGGAAGCGGTACGGCCAGCGTCGCGAGCGTCGCATTGTCGAAGTCCTGTCGCACGACGTCCTTACTGCTGACGTAGCCCGTGATCGATTCGAGCGTCGTGGCGTCGCCCAGATCCCACTGCACGTTCAGGCCCCAGGTATCGACGTTGTAGCGGATCGTCTGCTTCAGATCGCCGAGCGTCTTCAACGGATTGTTGCCCGGCAGAATGATCGGCTCGTTGGGGAGGCCGAAGTTGCCGTTGTCGTCGATGTTGTCGTACCACAGCGTCGCTACCACTTCTTCCATCGGTTGCCACTTCAAGGCGGCCGAATAGGTCTTGTAGTCGACGTTGCCGTCGTCCGTCTGGCGCGTTTGGTTCTGATAAAAACCGTCGCGCGTATTCGAGGCGCCCGCGAGCTTCAACGCCAGTGTGTCGTCGATCAGCGGAATATTGAGCCGGGCCTTGTAGAGCTCGTCGTTGTAGTCGCCCATCTCGGCCGAGACTTTGAAGCCCAGTTCGTTGAAATGAGGCTGCGTGCGTCGCACGACGATGGTGCCGCCGGTGGTGTTCTTGCCGTACAACACGCCCTGAGGACCGCGGTTCACTTCGACCTGATCCACGTCGAACGTATCCACGAGTTGCCCGGTGTTGTTGGCCTGGAAGATTCCATCGACGACCAGGCCGACCTGAGGCGCAACGGTCTTCTCGACATCCGCCGTGCCGAGTCCGCGAATGAAGATTGCGCCCATGCTCGGACCCGCCGTTTGCTGGCTTACCGAGACGTTGGGCATCAGGTTGTCGAAGTCGACAAGCGTTCGTGGTGCGATGCGTTGAATGTCTGTCTGCGTGAACGCCGAAACCGAGACCGGAACGTCCTGAATCTGTTCCTCCGCGCGCCGCGAAGTAACGACGATTTCTTCGACGATGCCGGCACTCGTCTCTTGCGGTTCTGCCGCACTCGCTTCGGCGACGAACGCCACCGCCGTTGCTCCGGCCGCGAAGGCGCACGCGAACGGAGCCATCGAAACCAATAGCTTCGAGAATCTCATGCTTGGTTATCCCCCAAATTACCCGTCGGTTCGCGACGGAATCGGTACCCCTTGAAACACCCCACCTGCCAAAAAACCGGCAAGCCTGATTCTTTTAAAAGATCGCCGTTGGAGAGTCAATGGCACTAAAGCGCCTGAATTAGCGTGTGTTCGACGCGAACGGGTGCAAAAACCTTGCTGCAACGCGGACGACAACCCTCCCTTCGCCGCACTTCGTCAGGGTTTCGCAGCACCCCTTACTTACATCGTTAGCGCTGGTTGCGCAACGTCCGCTGGACATCCCCGGCCTCGGGCTTGTCGCTTGGCCGGCAACCCTGCAATCATGGTGCCGGACCCTTCCCGCCGCCCTCGGAGTATTGCCATGACCGCCGAACTGAAACAGATCGTCGCGAACCGGATCGATGCGCTCGCCGAGCAGCTTCTGCACGTGTCGCACAACATCCACGCGCATCCGGAGCTCGCCTTCAACGAACGTCACGCGAGTGGATTGCTGTGCGATGCGCTCACGTCCGCCGGTCTTCCGGTGAAGCGTTCGGCATACGGTCTCGAAACGGCATTCGAGAGCGAGTTCGCCGGCAGCACCAAGGGTCCGCTGGTGGCGCTGCTCGCCGAATACGATGCGCTGCCCGGCATCGGCCACGCATGCGGCCACAATCTGATTGCCACCTCTGCTCTAGGCGCAACGCTCGGCCTGGTTGCAATTCGCGACAGGCTTTGCGGCACGGTGCGGCTGTTGGGAACCCCCGCCGAAGAGAAAGGCGGCGGAAAGGAACTGATGGCGCGAGCCGGTGCATTCGACGGTGTCGACGCGGCGATGATGATCCATCCGTCGGGCATCAACCTCACCACGATGCCGTGCATCTGCGTCGCCGAAGTGCGCGTCGAGTATCACGGCCGCGCGGCGCACGCGTCCGCGATGCCGCACAGAGGTATCAACGCACTCGACGGATTACTGCTCGCTTATCAGGCCATCTCGAATCTGCGCCAGCACATACAGGCGACCGAGCGCATTCACGGCATCGTTACCGACGGCGGCCTCGCACCGAACATCGTTCCGGACTTTGCCGCGGGTGACTTCTATGTACGCGCCGCCAACGTCGAAGATCTGGCGCGGCTGAAACCACGCGTGCAGGCGTGTTTCGAAGCAGGCGCCAAAGGCAGCGGCTGCGAGGTGGACGTGAAGTGGGCCGGCGTGGACTATCTCGACCTCAACACCAACTGGCCCCTGGCGTCCAGCTTCCAGCGCAATGCCGAATCACTGGGCCGCACCTTCTTCCCGATCGACAAGCTGCCGGCCGGATCGAGCGGCAGCACGGACATGGGCAACGTCAGCTACCGCGTTCCATCGATTCACCCGATGCTCGCTTCCGCGCCGAGCAACGTGGTCATTCACCATCCCGACTTCGCCAAATGGGCAGGCTCGGAGATGGGTGACGCCGCCGCGCTCGACGGTGCGAAGGCACTGGCGATGACCACGATCGACTACCTGATGAGTCCGTCGCTGCAGGACGAGTGCAAACGCGCCTTTGCAGTCTCGGTGGGGCTTTCCTGAGCACACACGGTCTGACTGCAACCGGGTGAGTAGCTCCGGCAGTGTGTGGGTCTTCGGCTACGGATCGCTGATCTGGCGGCCGGATTTTCCGTTCGCACAGCGCCAACGCGCGCGCATCGACGGCTGGAGCCGGCGCTTCTGGCAAGGTTCGCACGATCATCGCGGTACCGCTCACGCACCTGGGCGCGTGGTTACGCTGGTGGCAACACCGGGCACGCACTGCGACGGCGTCGCCTATCTGATCGATCACAACGTCTTCGAACACCTCGATCATCGCGAGAAGAACGGCTACGAACGCAACGATGTCGAACTGCAGTTTGAAAACGAGTGTGCAGGCGGCGTGGTGTACATCGCTCACCGCAACAACCACGCGTTCCTCGGTGAATCACCGCTCGAAAACGTAGCTCGGCAGATTCTCGACAGTCACGGGCCGAGTGGAACGAATCGCGAGTACCTTTACGAACTCGCCGCGGCGCTGCGCAATCTTGACGCTGACGATCCGCACGTGTTCGAGTTGGAAGCTCACGTAAAAGCACTGGAAGCCGATGGATATTCGCCTGCTGCCTGAACACGAACGCTTTCGCGACGAGGTGCGCACCTTTCTCGACGGCGCGCTCGACGACGACCTGCGCGACGGCGCGCGGTTCTGCCCCGGCGTGTTCCAGGACTACGAAACGAACATCCGCTGGCACCGGATTCTGTACAAGCAAGGTTGGATCGCACCGAGCTGGCCGAAGCAGTACGGCGGCACCGGCTGGGATCTGATGCAGCGTCACATCTGGACTACCGAAGCGAGCCTGGCCGGTGCGCCCGGCGTCGCGCCAATGGGTCTAGGTATGTGCGGACCGATGCTGATCGGTCACGGCACACCGGAGCAGCGCGCGTTCTATCTGCCGCGGATTCTCTCGGGCGAAGATTATTGGTGTCAGGGTTATTCGGAACCTGGCGCGGGCTCCGATCTGGCCTCGTTGAAGTTGCGAGCGGACATCGACGGTGAACACTACGTGTTGAACGGCACGAAGATCTGGACGACGCACGCGCACTACGCCAACCGTATGTTCTGTCTCGTGCGCACCGACTTTTCCGGCAAGCCGCAACAGGGCATCACGTTTCTGCTGCTCGACATGGATACGCCCGGAATTACCGTGGAACCGATCGTCTTCGTATCCGGCGAGCACGAAGTGAACCAGGTGTTCTTCGACAACGTGCGGGTGCCG
Source organism: Pseudomonadales bacterium (assembly GCA_041739525.1). GTDB lineage: Bacteria > Pseudomonadota > Gammaproteobacteria > Pseudomonadales > Azotimanducaceae > DATJGR01. Next base: position 57,673 of record JBGSNQ010000152.1, read on the forward strand.
CGAACGAATCGCGTCGGTGCCGAAAACGACGGCTGGAGCGTGGCGAAGTACCTGCTCGAATTCGAACGCGGCGGCAGCGGCGCGGCGCGGATGCAGGCGTCGTTGACGCGTTTGAAGAAACTCGCCGCGCTGATCCAAACCGGCGAAGGCTCGCTGGCCGATGACGCTGCGTTCACGCGCAAGATTGCAATGGCGCAGATCGATCTCACCGCAATCCAGTACACGGAGTTTCGCATTCTCGCTGCACTGTCGCGCGGCGGCAGTCCCGGTCCGGAATCTTCGATACTGAAGAACCTCGGCTCCAATATGAGCATGCGAATTTCCGAGCTAGCGGTGGAAGCGATCGGCTACTACGGCTCACCGCACCAACCCGACGCACGCGCGGTCGGCAGCAACGTTGCGCCGGTTGGCCCCAACGAGGGAATCGTGGCGCTGCCGAACTACCTCAACTATCGCGCGATGTCGATTGCCGGCGGCACCAACGAAGTGCAGAAGAACATCGTCGCGAAACTGGTACTCGGGCTTTAGACGCGCGAGCGCCGCGGCGCGAACAGTTTCGCAGATATACCTTTTTCGCGAAGATCACTCGGCACCTCTGCGCCCCGGATCAACGCCGCACTCAAACGCGCCATCGTCGGCGACGTCTGAATGCCGAATCCACCTTGGCCGATCAACCAGAAGAACCCCTCTACCCGGTCGTCGAAGCCGACCACCGGCAGGCTGTCCGGCAGGAACGATCGCAGTCCCGCCCAACGGTGCTCTATACGATCGACCGCCACTGTCGTTGCACCTTCGAATCGCTCGATCGCAACCGCAACGTCGATTTCTTCCGGCTGCGCGTCGCACGGTGCACTCGGCGTCTGGTCTGCCGGGGAGAGCAGCAACCGACCCGCGTCGGGCTTGAAATAGAACTCGCTCTCGATCTCGTGGACCATCGGCCAGCGGGTCACGTCGGCGTCACCGCATTTGATCAGTATCGCCGTGCGCCGTTTCGGCACGAGACCGACGCGCGCTACCCCGGCGAGTTCCGCCACCTCGTCGCCCCACGCACCGGACGCATTCACCACCGCATCGCACGTGTATTCCCGGTCACTCGCGTTGACCTTCCAGCCTCCGTTCACTCGCGCCAACGACTCGACCCGGCTGCGAGTGACCAGCGTGCCTCCACGCGCCTTCAGCATGCGGCGGAAGCCATTCAACAAACCGTGTGCATCGATGTCCATCACGTTTGGATCGGATACCGCTCGCGCCACGGTCTCGGGGCGCAGAATCGGCACCTGCTCGCGCACGCTTGCAGCGCTCACCTCGACGAGACCGGGACAGAATTCCCGCCAGCGCTGCACATACGCATCGACGAGATGCGACTTCGATGCGCTCGCGATCATCACGTCCGCGCGCGGCGCAACGAGCGGAGCATCCGCGAACCCCGCCGGCGGATTCTCGAAGAACGCGCGGCTCGACGACGTAAGCGTGAAGATCGTGCCATTCACGTACGGTTCGATGTAGGCCGCTGCAGAGCGGCCGGAGCTGTGATATCCCGGCGCGTCTTCCGCCTCGAGCACGGTCACGTCGCAGTGTCGTGCGAGTTCTGCCGCACACGACATGCCCACCATGCCGCCGCCGATCACCACCACCTTCATTCGAGCCATGCGGTTTCCATCTGGACCAAACGCGAGAGCGATGAATTATGATGACCGTCACTTCATCAGGCCACTGCAGAGGAAACGATGGGCGAACTCGTATTGCGAGAAGACGATCAAGGTCTCTGCATTCTCACGCTGAACCGGCCCGACACGCTCAATGCGCTGAGTCCGAAACTGTTCATCGAGTTGCGCGCGCACATCGATGCGCTCGCGAAGCAGACCGAGACGATCGGCTGCGTCATTCTGTGCGGCAAAGGCCGCTCGTTTTCCGCCGGTAACGATCTGAAGGCGATTCAGTCCGGCGAAGTCGCCCCGAGCAGGCACTTTCAGGCGGAAACGCTCGAAGCGATCGAACATCTGCCGCAACCGGTGATCGCCGCGGTGCAGGGACATTGCTATACCGGTTCGCTCGAACTCGCGCTCGCGTGCGACTTCATAGTCGCAGCGGAGAACGCGCGGTTCGCCGATACACACGGCAAGTGGGCGATGTCGCCGACGTGGGGCATGAGTCAGCGTTTGCCGCGGCGGGTGGGAGTCGGCCGCGCGAAGGAGCTGATGTTCAGCGGTCGCACGGTGTCGGGACAGGAAGCGCTGACCATCGGTCTGGCTGTAGCCTGCGTGCCCGATGCAGAACTGATGCAGACTACCACCGCTATGGCGCGCAAATTCCTCGAGAATTCGTGGTTCACGCTGCGTGCGGACAAGATGCTGGTCAACCGCGGTCTCGACTTCACGCTGTCCGAAGGACTTCAGTTCGAACGTGCGAACAGCCCCGGCCGCGGGCCGGATCTCGAGGAACGGTTGAAGGCGTTCAGCAAAGGCGGTTGATGAACCGCACCGCGGCGTCGGCGAGTTCCTCGAACACCGAGTTACTGCGCGTTCGGCTGCGCTTCAACACCTTGTAGCTGTGATCGGCCGTCTCGAGCCACACGAGTTCGGCACGCGCGCCGAGCCGCGCAAGCACGCGCTGCAGCAGTTCAGGTTCCGCCAGCGCATCGCGCGTTCCCGAAAGAAACAGCATCGGCGCGTCGATGGAATCGAGATGATCTGCACGCTTCGTGGCCGGTTGTCCCGCCGGATGCAGCGGGAACGAACAGAACACGAACCCGCGAACCTCGCCGAGATCCCGATCGAGCATCGCGTGCGACGCCATGCGGCCACCGAAGGAATGGCCGCCGATGAACAGCGGCAGATCCGGTTTCAACTCGCGCGCTCGCTCGACCGCAGCTGCGATGGTCGCGGTCGACACGGCGCGCGAATCAACAGGCCGCTTCGCGCCTTCCAAGAAGGGAAAGTTGAATCGCAGTACCGCAACACCCCGACGAGCGAACTCAGTCGCAATCGACGTCATGCTGGCGTGGTACATGTTCGCGCCGGCACCGTGACCAAGTACGAGCACGGCCACGGCATCTACAGAATCCGACAGAATCCACGACACTTCCCCTGACACATCGCCCGACGCTACCCGCAACCGTCCGGACGTCTGCGAAGTGGTCACGGCGGGCTCAGTTCACCTGGCGTTCGCGGCCTTCCCAGAACGGCTTGCGCAACTCGCGTTTGAGCACCTTGCCCGAGGGGTTGCGCGGCAGTTCGGCAATGAAGTCGATGGTCTTCGGCAGCTTGTAGCCGGCGATGCGGGTGCGCGCGAAGCCGATCAGTTCGTCGGGTGTCGCCTTCTGCCCCGGCTTCAACACGACCATCGCTTTTACCGCCTCGCCCCAACGATCGTCGGGCACGCCGATTACCGCCACGTCACCCACCGCGGGGTGACCGAACAACGCGCTCTCCACTTCCGCGGGATAAATGTTCTCGCCGCCGGACACGATCATGTCTTTGACGCGATCGTGCACGTATACATACCCGTCTTCGTCGAGATAACCCGCGTCGCCTGTGTGCACGTAACCGTCGATCAGTGTCTTGGCGGTAGCGTCCGGCAGATTCCAATAGCCGAGCATATTCGCTTTCGACTTGATGCAGATTTCGCCGACGGTGCGCGCCGGCACCAGCCGGCCTTCCTCGTCGATGACCTTCAGCTCCACTCCGGGATACGGCTTGCCGGCCGAACGCATTCGATCGTTCCCGCCCATTACGTGATCCTGCGGCGGCAGATACGTGGCGGCGCCGGTCGTTTCTGTCATGCCGTAGAGCTGCACGAAGCCGCACTTGAACACTTCCACGGCTTGACGCAACAGATCTAACGGAATCGGTGAGGCGCCGTACATGATGTACTTGATGTTGCTGAAGTCGGTGTGCTGCGCCTTTGGGTGCTGCACCACCATCCGAATCGCGGAGGGAACGAGGAACACCTTGGAAATTCCGCGCGTTTCGATCAGCTCCAGCGTGTTACCGGGATCGAACTCGGACACGACGATGTTCATCGCTCCGGCGCGCAGACCCCAAACCCCGTAACCCACGCCGCCGATGTGAAAACTCGGCATCGCCACGAGGCTTACGTCGCGGTCGCTCCAGTCGTTCCATTCCATGTCATCGTGCGGAGGCAATCGTTGCAGGTCGAAGAAGCAGCAATGCTGCAGCTGCACGCCCTTCGGATGCCCCGTGGTGCCGCTGGTGTACATCTGAATGGCCACGTCGTCGGGAGATACCGACACACCGGGATCCGTAGCACGCTGCTCGTCGCGCCACTGCGAAAAATCGGACCATGTGGTGTGCCCCGGACGCATCGATACGATCCGCTTCACGTGTTTCAGATCGCCTTTGATCTGCTCCACCAGCCCGTAGAAGTCCGGGCCGACGCACAACACCTCGGCGCGACTGTCATTCAGGATGTATGCGACCTCGGGCGGCGCGAGGCGCCAGTTGATGCCCACCGACACGGCACCGGCTTTCGCCGCACCAAATACGAGCTGATAGAACAGGTCCGAGTTCTTGTCGAGAAAGCCGACGCGGCTGCCCGCGCGCAATCCTTCGGCCAGAAGCGCGTTCGCAACCTTGTTCGTCTGCTCATCGAACTGACGGTACGTGGTCGATCGATCTTCGTACTGGAACGCGACCTTGTTCGGTCGTTCGCGCGCATGAAAGCGCGTCAGTTCGGCGAGCGTGCGGATATCGTTGACGTGCGCCACTTGAGCGTTACCCCGGCAGTTCGGACGCCGACTTGATGATGCGTCCGACCAGACCGTATGCCACCGATTCCTCCGGGCTCATCCAATAGTCGCGATCGGTATCCTGCGCAACGCGTTCGATCGGCTGGCCGGTTTGTTCCGCGATCGTCTGATTGATGCGTTGGCGCGTTTTGATGATCTCGCGCGCCTGAATCGCGATGTCGGTGGCGTCGCCGCCGAAGCCGCCGGACGGCTGGTGAATCAGGAAGCGGGTATTCGGCAGCGCGTAGCGGTTCTCCTTCGGCGGCGCCAGATAGATGTGCGTCGCAATCGAGCCAACCCAGCCGGTGCCGACGGTGCGCACCACCGGCTTGATGAAGCGGATGATGTCGTAAATGGTGTCGCCGGATTCAACGTGGCCACCGGGCGAGCCGATGAAGATGGTGATCGGCGCATCGCCTTCGAACGACAACGCCAGTAATTTCTCGGCGGTGCGTTGGGCAACCTCTTTGTTGATCTCACCGAAGATCGTCAACGTGCGGTGTTTCAGCAGCGTGTTTTCAAGGAAGTTGAATTGTTTCGCGGCGTCGACAGCTGCCTCTTCGCCGTTCAAATGGTGACGGGACGAATTCATGATCGCCTGCTCCTGACTCTATGGAATGACCGCCATCTTACTCGAAAGCCGGTACTCGAAACTCCCGGAATCCGGGTTAAGCTTCCGCGCTGATCCGTCCAGACACAGTCCAAGGATTTTCGAACATGCCGCTGCACCCCGAATACGACGCGATGCTGAAACAGCTGGCCGAAACACCCGGACCCGCGATGTCCGATATGCCGGTGGGCGACGCGCGCGCGATGTATCGGATGATGCGTCCGGCGGCGCCGGACTTAGCTGTTGCGAAGGTGCAGGACAAATCCATTCCCGGTCCCGCAGGTTCCATTCCGACGCGCATCTACACGCCTGCTGGCAGCGGTCCGTTCCCGATCTTCGTGTACTTCCACGGCGGCGGCTGGGTGATCGGCGACCTCGAAACGGCCGACGCGATCTCGCGCGAGTTCTGCCAACGAGTCGGCTGTGTGGTGGTGTCGGTGGATTACCGCCTCGCTCCGGAGCACCGGTTTCCCGCGGCGGTGGACGACAGTTACGCCGCAACGAAGTGGGCGTCCGAACACGCCGCTTCGCTGAACGGCGATGCAAACAAACTGGCCGTTGGCGGCGAAAGCGCCGGCGGCAACCTGGCCGCAGTCGTCAGTCAGCTCGCGCGCGACAAAAACGGCCCGTCAATCGCCTATCAACTGCTCGCATATCCAGTCACGGCGGCGGACTTCACTACTGGTTCGTATCGCGCCAACGCCGACGGGTATCTTCTGACGCTCGCCGGCATGCAGTGGTTCTGGGACACCTACCTGCCGAACGCAGCGGAACGATCGAACCCGATGGCAACACCGTTGAACGCGAAGAACTTCGCCAGGTTGCCGCGTGCGCTGATCATGACCGCGGAGTTCGATCCGTTGCGCGATGAAGGCGAAGCGTATGCGAACAAATTGAAGTCCGCTGGTGTGCCTGTGGACTACGTGCGCTACGACGGCCTGATACACGACTTTCTCGCGATGAGCGGACGACTCTCCGCGGTGAAGCCTGCGATGGACAAGGCGGTGGCCGGCCTGCGCAATGTCTTCGGCCGCTGAATTCGCACTGGATATCGACGCCGATCTGGCGCGCCGCGCCGAAGCCCTGCTTAGAGGGGCGGGGCTCGGCGTCTCGGGCGCAACGTTCACACCGATCGTCGCCGGCGTGTCGTCCGAACTGTGGCGCATCGATGCGCTCGACAAGACGTATTGTCTGAAGCGCGCGTTGCCGCGCCTGAACGTCGCGCAGGAATGGCTTGCGCCGGTGCGCCGCAATGCGGAAGAAGTGCGTTGGTTGCGCTTCGCCGCCAGCGTGGCTCCGCGCCAGGTGCCCGCAGTCGTCGCCGACGATGCACAGGCCGGCATCGCGATACTCGGCTGGTTCGACCCGGCGCGGTGGACGAACTGGAAAGTACAATTGATGAAAGGTCTGGTGCGTCCGGCCGTCGGCACCGAAATGGGCGAGTTGCTTGGAGCACTGCACACGCGCAGCGCGCAACAACCGGCGCTCGCGCAGTCGTTCGACAATATGGACCTGCTCTCGGCGCTGCGCCTCGAGCCGTTCTTCGTCGCGGCAATGACGGCAAATCCCGAAGTGGCACATCGACTGCGCGAGGCGGTGGACCATCTGACGACTTACCGCACCGCACTCGTTCACGGCGACGTGAGCCCGAAGAACATCCTGATCCACATCTCGCGTCCGCCGGTGCTGCTCGACGCCGAGTGCGCCTGTTGGGCCGACCCGGCATTCGACGTGGCGTTTCTCTGCGCGCATCTGTTGCTGAAGTCGGCGCACGTAACGGGGTATCGCGCGTGGTTCTACGAGACGACGCGGCGGCTGATAGAGGCATACGAGATTGCGGGGCCGGAGCCGGTCAACGATCGCCTGCTGCTGTTGGTGCCTGCGCTACTGATCGCACGAGTCGACGGCAAGTCGCCGGCCGATTATCTGAATGAAAAGGTGCGCACGAAGGTCCGCGCGACTGCAGTGCGCCTGTTGCTCGATCCGCCGTCGTCGATCACCGACTTCATCGAAGACTGGCGGCTGACGTTTTTTCCGTAGCGATCCCGTGACGATCATTTCAAGTGCGACGGCGCGTGCCATCTACGATTCCCGCGGACGGCCGACCGTCGAAGTCGAGTTGCACGCGGGTGACGCCGTTGGACGTGGTGTAGCACCTGCAGGCGCTTCGACCGGCGCCAACGAAGCGCGTGAACGACGCGATGCGGACGGGCGCGGAGTAGCCGACGCGTGCGCCGCATTCGCGCGCGAGAT
>JBGSNQ010000184.1:0-82678 GCA_041739525.1 Pseudomonadales bacterium
CACGAGTTCGACGGCGAACGCCGGTGCGAGCGGCGCATGCTCCAGCCGAGCAAGCACGACGCGAGTCTCGGCCGCGCCGGATGCGCGCGACGACGCGAGCACCAGATCGGCAAGCGCATCGGCCTCGAGCCGACCCGTCCGGCTGATTTCTATGCGTCGCGCAGCACGGCGCAGGTTTTCGACAAGCACGATGCGCAATGTGATCGCAGCAGCCCACAGTTCACCGATCGTCAACGGCTGCACGCTCTGATATGCGCGCAGGAAACGCCGCAGCGCCTCTGTGTCGAAACGGCTATCCGTGTGCGCGACGAATGCCCACGCGATGCCGAAGATGCGGGGGTAGCCGGCAAACGGACCTGCCGCGAGCTTCGGTAGCTGACGGTAATAGGTTGGCGGGAGATCGACGAAGATCTCGCGGACCTGCTCCTCGACGATGTGGTGATTGTCGAGCAGCCACTCGGCGGAAGGCGTGATTGCGCCGCCGCTCGCGACCGCCGTTGCGATCACCCGGTGGGCTTCGAGCAGGATCCGTGCGTTCTCCTTCAATCGCGCGTCGAGCGGGTGCACGGTGATCGTTCGATCGGCAATAGGTTGAGCTGCCGCGAGGCTCGCGGCATGTTGCTCGAGCCGTTCGAGGCTGAAGAGCTCGCTACGGATCGTCTCTTCGCTGTCCCACGGCGCAACGTGCGACGCATCGGCGAATCGTTGGAAGAACGCCAACTTCACGGGAGCTCCTCGATAACTAAGTCATTGGGCACCATTGATACTCGCAGCGCGACGATGGGACGCGTCGACCACGCGACGACGTGCAGAAGAGCACCGCGCTTCAAAAAAGCTGGCGCTCCGCGACCACCAATCGGCGATACGAGCAACGAAGGCGGTCTGTTAGTTCCTGCTTTCGATCCGCGCACGCGCGCGCGGTGTATCCATTGCTGCGGCCGCTTCGTTCTGCCTATAACGCACATCCGACAGCAGACGCCCAATTTCCTTCTTCACGACGGCATAACACTCACACGCGCCGGTCTCCAGACCGGCCCGATCGAGCACCGAGATGTGGCCGCGTCGATATCTGACGAAACCCGCGCGTTGCAGCTTGCCGGCGGCTTCGGTCACGCTTTCGCGGCGCACGCCGAGCGCGCTGGCAACCAGCTCCTGCGTCATTACCAACTCGTTAGACGGCAACCGGTCGAGCGTCAGCAGCAGCCAGCGACACAGCTGCTGGTCGATCGAGTGGTGGCGATTGCACGCCGCTGTCTGGCACATCTGTGTCAACAGAGCTTGCGTGTATCGAAGCAGCAGCCGCCGCATCAGTCCGGCACGGCTGAACTCCTCGCGCAGCAGGTTCCCTGACAGTCGGTAACCGTGCCCCGCGGTTTGCACAACGGCGGAACTCGGCGTGGTATTGCCGCCCATGAATAGCGAAATGCCGATGACACCTTCATTGCCCACGCCGGCGATCTCCGCGGAGGCACCCGATTCGAGCACATACAGCAGCGACACGATCGCGGTCGTCGGGAAGTAGACGTGCTTCAGCTGACCGCCGGGCTCGTAGACCGATTCGCCCAATCGCATCGCAACCAGTTCCAGATGCGGGAACAGCCTTTCGTACTCGGCTGTCGGCAGCGCCGCGAGGAGATGGTTCTGACTGGGTTGGTGCGGCGGCATCGCGATCGATTTCGACTGAGTTGTGCTAATGACCGGCATTGAGCTCGATACCAATACCGCGGTAGCCGATGAATCGGCAGGACTGGTTGAACATCGGTTCACCGCTGACTTGAAACTGCTGCCGTGAACCGTCTTCGTTGATGCGGCTTAACATGAAATCGAGAAACGGCTGCCGATCGGCGATCTTCGCGCGCAACGCAACCCGTTGCGCCTCGTTCCATCCGCTCGCGGCATCATCGCCCGCTTCACCGACGAACGGACCGACCCGGATGCCGAGCATTTCCAGGGCCGGACCCGACACCTTCGTGAAGGCGCCATCCTCGTCCTGTTCCCAGTACCAGTCGGCCGCGAGTTCAGTGAGGCTGCGGTAGCGCGCTTCGCTCTCGCGCAACTCCGTCGTGCGCTCCGCTACTGTTTGCTCCAGCAACTCGTTGAAGCGCTCGAGCCGTTTGTACAAGAGGCGAACCTCCAACATGTTGTGAATGCGCATCTTCACTTCGGTGAGATCGAAGGGCTTGCTGATGAAATCCTTCGCCCCGGCCTTCAGTGCGCGCAGCTTGTGACCGGGTTGCGCGGTAAGCACGATCACCGGCAGGTAGCCGTCGTCCGCATTCGTCTTCAGGCCCTCCATGACCTGAAAGCCATCCATGCCCGGCATCTGCAGGTCCAGCAGGATCACGTCGAAGCGATGCCTGCGATGCAACGCGCAGACATCCTGTGGGCGCATCGTCGATGTGACGTGGGTGTAGCCCGCCTCGCTCAGCAGTTGTTCCAGCAACGTCACGTTCGATGCCTGGTCGTCGACGATCAGGATGCCCGCGTCGAGTATCTGAAGCGCGGTTTCAGTCATGTCTGACTGCTGCAGAGGGTGTTGAGTTCGCCTTCGCGTGATCGAGCGCCACATCGAGCGTGTCCATGAACTCGTGCACCTTGATTGGCTTGGTGAGATAGCGGAAGAAGCCTGCTTTCAATCCCTTTTCGATGTCGCGCGGCATCGCGTTGGCGCTGAGCGCGATCACTGGAATGTGCGCTGTGCTCGCATGCTCCGCGAGAATCCGCAGCGCCTGCAGCCCACTCATGCCGGGCAGATTGATATCCATCAGAATGATGTCGGGCCGCGTCGCGCGCGCCATCTCGACGCCGCGCACACCGTCCCTTGCGCTCAGCAACGCAATGTCGGGCCGACGTGCGATCAGGTCCTCGACCAGCATCAGATTGGCCGGGTTGTCTTCGACATAGAGCAGAGTGTGCAACGCATCGGTCGGAACCGGATTCGGAACCTGGGCGGCACCGACCACATCGCCGAGGCGCGCCGGCTCCTCGGTAAGATCGAGCTCGATCCAGAACACACTGCCTTTACCAACGGTGCTCTCCACACCGATCGCACCGCCCATGATTTCGACAAGACGTTTGCAGACGACCAGGCCGATGCCGGTGCCCTCTTCGCCCTTCGCTTCCTGGCCGAGACGATTGAACGGCTGAAACAGCTGCAACACCTGATCCCGTGTCAATCCCGCCCCGGTGTCGGTGACGGATATGCGCACGCGGCCCGCCTCGCGCACCACGCAGTCGACCGCCACCGAGCCGTCGATCCGGTTGTATTTCACGGCGTTGGAAAGAAGGTTGATCAGCACCTGCTTAACGCGCGTCCGGTCCGCTCTCACGAAATGCCGCGTTTCGAAGCGCGGGAATTTCACGCTGATGCCGCGCTTGTGCGCCTGCGGTTCGATCATCGCGCGGCACTCTTCCATCACTTCGACGAGAGAACTCGGCTCGAGCGACAGTGACAATTTGCCGGACTCGATCGCGCGAGATCGAGAATCTCGTTGATCAGCTCCAGCAGATACCAGCCGGCTTGCAGAATCTGATCGATGCTGCGCCGCTGCGAAACCGTTGGGCCGGGAGATCCGGACTCCAGCAGCTGCGCAAAACCGAGAATCGCGCTGAGTGGCGTGCGCAGCTCATGGCTCATGCTCGACAGAAAATCCGACTTTGCGAGGTTCGCCCTTTCGGCCACCGCCATCGCCTTGTGCAACTTCAGTTCGACTTCTTTGCGAACGGAATTGTCCGTGCCGATCAGCAGATAGCCGATGACTTCGTCGTAGTCGTTGCGCAGCGCCGTGATCGACACGATCGCCGGAAACCGGCTGCCGTCCTTGCAGATATAAGTCAGCTCATAGATGTCTTCGATTCCGCGCGACGCCTTGAACGCGAGTGCCGCGAAACCAGGTGTGATGCTGGTGCCCAGTTCTTCGCTCAACGATTGCGCGCGCGCCAGTACTTCCTGAGGATCGTGAAGGTCGCTGGGGCTGAAACGGTTGACTACGTCGGCCGCCAGATAGCCGAGCATCCGCTCGGCGCCGACGTTGAACACCTGGATGATGCCGCGTTCGTCGGTGGCGATGATCGAGAAGTTGGCGCTGGTCAGGATCGCATTCTGCAATGCGCCCGTTTTCAGCAGTACTTCCTGGCGGCGTTTCTCCACGCCCTCCGGTTCGACGTCGTCGCGAACCACTGTCTCCATCGTCTCGTCGAGCACGGCAACACCTGCGCCTGGCAATGCCGGAGTGTGTTGATCTTCGAGGCCCGCGTTTGTTCGTTGGCGCACATAGCGTGCGCCGCACGCGGGTTTTATTTCTGCAGCGAGCCGCAGCGCGAGTCACTCGCGGGACGAGACGGCGGTGCCAGTGCGCGGAGCGTTACCGAATATGGCGAGGGGTGTACTACGGGATTACGTAGGGAAGTAGACGGTCGAACTCGGTCTTCACAACCTGGTAGCACTCACACGACCTGGCCTCGATGCCTCCACGGTCGAGCACCTCGATGCGGCCCCGGGTGTACCGGATCAATCCCGCGTTCTGCAGCTTGCCGGCCGCTTCGGTTACGCCCTCGCGACGTACTCCCAGCATGTTGGCGATCAGCTCTTGCGTCATAGTGAGTTCGTTAGATGCCAGCCGATCGAGGCTCAACAACAGCCAGCGACATAGCTGCTGATCGATGGAATGGTGTCGATTGCACACCGCCGTCTGCGCCATCTGCGTGATCAGCGCCTGGGTATAGCGCAGCAACAAATGCATCGTCGAACCGAATCGTTCGAACTCGCTCTTCATTAGTTCGGATTTCAATCGATAAGCATGTCCAGCGCTCTGCACGACGGCGCGGCTCGGGGTGGTGTCTCCACCCATGAAGAGCGATATCCCGAGAATGCCTTCGTTGCCCACGATTGCGATCTCGGCGGATGCGCCGTCCTCCATGACGTACAACAGAGAAACGATCGACGTCGTCGGAAAGTAGACGTGCCGCAACTTGACGCCTGGCTCGTAGAGAACGTCGCCGAGCTTCAGGGGGGATGAGTTCGAGGTGCAACGACAGCCGGGCAAAGTCATCAGATGGAAGCGCGTCGAGCAGGTGATTCTGATGTGGAGTGTGGCTGGCATCAGTTTCTGCCCCGTGAGCCACCCTTGCTTTTTTCGATCCGACTCTCGGATTTTTGGGATTGCCGCCCGCCACGCTGCCTCCAGGAGAGCGACGCCTACATTGCCCGCAGCATACGCGCTATGTGCCATAGCGCACGAACAGTTTTCGAAAGGTGAACCTCGATCGGTCTTTCGCGCGTAGCGATCAGCGGCGAATTTGCGGTGAACACGCCGGTCGGCTTCAAAGAGTCGGCCGACGAACTTCCCGCGACGTGAAGACCTAGATCCGCCGACCCTGAATCAGTCGGATTGCGATCACGACGACCGCCAGCACCAGCAGAATGTGAATGAGTCCGCCCATGGTGAAAGAGGACACCAGCCCAAGCGCCCACAGGATGACCAGCAAGACGGCAACGGTTTCCAACATCGGTGTTCTCCAAACTCTTGATGTGATGAACGATATTCACACACTGCGCGCACACGCCATCCCGGATCTGTTCGGCAGCGTACACAGGCCGCACGTTAGCGGCATTCGCGAAATATCGTGCGCGAGGCTATGAAGGACTGCCAAAGGTTCTTTAGTTCGACCGCGCCGGTGTGTTTGCCGGCGGCGTGCATCGGCGGGACCAGATCTCCGAAGATCAGGACACAACCATACTGCTCAGCAGCTCGATCGATTGGTGCACCGATCACTTCAGCGAAACGAATCACATCGACATGGCCGTCGATCATGATCATTGAAAGTGCTTCGAGTGCATCGAGAGATACATACCGTCCTGTACGCAATGCCTCGACGACATTGATGCCGCGAACCTGCAACTGCGTTTCCAGCAACCGCCGATTCGGACCGCTGGCGACGAACACCACCGCATTCCCCTCGTCCAGCGCCCTGCACATTACCGCGCCGATTTCGGCAATCGGGTTTGCGCTGTCGTGGAGTTGTGCGGGTACCGTCACTTGCATCTGACCCCTCTGAATGGAATCTCACCAGGGTTCGATCAATGCGCCTGGATCAATGAAACAGTGGCCTTGCGTGAAGTGAGTTTCTGTTCGGTGGGACACATACTCGCGAGCACTGGTGAAGCCAAGCTCATCACTCGACGTTAGAAAGGTCGGACAGTTCTACCGCACGAGCGCACGTAGCGAAGAAGCAGCTTCCGAAGCAATCACCACACTGCGTGATTGTTTTCCATCTCTGCCGCCGTCATTCAACGCCACCACCGGCGACGAGCATCCTCAGACAGCAGAGGCCGGACTCCGCCCCTCATCCAAACTGTCAGCAAGAGCGACGTCTACAACCTGAAACGTAGCTCTCGTTGCTACTTCGCTACCACCAGGCCCGGTGGCTTCCATGTGCCCGCGCCGGCCGGAAGGATCGAAGGCGGCGTGTCCTTAGGCCAGTACAGACGCATCACCAGATAGATGGTGTCGTTCGGGGCCGGCAACCAGTTGGCTTCCAGCGCTTTGCCCGGTGAGTCCTTCTGTATGTACAGGGTCAGTGAGCCGTCGGGGTTCTTCTGCATCGAAGACAACATGGGCGAGTTGATCAAGTAGCGATTGATCGGGTTATTGATGAGCAACTGGCTTTTGCCGTCGTACATCGTGACCGACCAGAACGCGTTCACGGGTGGCAACTGGCCGGGTGCGAACGTGATCGTGTACTTGTGCTTGCTGCCGTCGAGCGTTTCGCCTTTGGCGTCCGTTCGCGTGTAGGGATACATGGCCTCCACGGCGTCGTTACCATAGAGGCCACCCTTCGCAGCCCCCGCACGCATCAACCAGTTGCCGTTGAAGAACGACTCGTCACCGAAGAACGCGCCAACGTTCCAGCCATTGATTTGCTTCATTCCACTCGACAGCCACTCATCTACCTTGTCGTCCCCTTCTTTCATTGCCAGCAGGAAAGCGGCTTTGTGTTCGAGCGACAGATCCTTGAACTCGAAGGTCTTGCCGGGACCGATGCCGATGCTCGCAAGTCTGGCGCGGATCGCCTTGTCCCTCGACGTGACCGGAACGTATTGCAGGGCAGCGTCGAGATACTGGAAGAAATTCTCCTTGATGCCCGCGGTCGTCGCGGGGAGGAAATCGATCTTCGGTGCGGCCGGTGGTGCCGGTTTCTTCAGGAAGGCGGACAGCGCCTGCGCCTTGTAGCCGGACTGAATCTTTTCGACCTTCGGCATGTCGCCGGGATTGAAGAGCTGTGTGCGGAAAAGTGCGAGTGAGAAGGGTGTCGTCGACTGAAATACCTGTTTGATCCCCGTGGGCTTCTCACCCTTCCAATCGGGACCGACCACAAGATAGTGGCCAGCCTCGTTCCCAGTGGCGCGGCTGCCGATGTAGCCATAGTTGTAGGTGTTGCCGTCGATGAACTGGACTGCGTAATAGCGATCTTTCTCGACCGCCGGTACTGAAATGACCATCGGCTCTGCGCGCAAATCCAGCCAAACGAATGAGTAAGGCGTGTCGCTGTTGGGCGTGATGACGGCCGTGTCTTCCGGCGTAGCAACGCGATGCTCATTTTGAATCTGATTGAAAGGCGCCTTGAACTGCCCGGAGTTCTTGTCCACTGCGAATTCCTGCATCACCGCATAGTTCATCACGAGCGGCAGGCCGTAGATGAACCCCTCTTCCGCGATCGCTTTGGTTTCGGCCACGCTCGGCGGCGTGACGGTGCCCGTTGTGGCCTGTGCGAGGTTCGCATTCACAAGCGCCGAAGCGAAGATGGCGAGGCATTTCATACGCATTGGGAATCTCGAATCCATATTTGCACCTTGAGAATAAAAAGGTCGTCCGGAGTACGGCGCCGTCGGAGGCGTGACCAGCTCCAAACACTTCGTCCCGCATTCAACCGCACTCCGCCAGAAAGGAGTAGCCCTTGATTTTTGGCAGGCCACAGATCTGTCATCGACGAAACGCCAGGTCAATTTTCGAGATCGGCGCAGGTGCATCGCGTCACTGCGGACGGAATTCCCGCGTGTCACACCTACCGCGATGGATCGGGTAGACGTCTTCGTTTCAGAAACCCGGGAATCTCCGCTCGGTGCCTTTTAGCTCCGCGTCCCCAACCGGACATTGACGATTCCTTCGTGCGACGATCCACTCGAACTCAACCGGGCGTCCGCCGCGTAAGGCAATCGTCTGACAAGTGCCTCTACACCGCAGGGAGAAGTCGAATGATCAAGCTCGTCTATGTCATCACCCGGCGCGCCGACTGTTCCAGTGAGGCGTTCTACGACTACTGGCTGAACCGGCACGGGTCGCTCGTTGCGAAGCAGGCCGGGGCATTGCACTTGCGCAAATATGTGCAGAGCCACACGTTCGACGATCCCGCCAACGAGGCGATGCGCAGTGTGCGCGGCATGCTCCCGCCGGTCGACGGCATCACGGAGGTTTGGTGGGACTCGCTTGCCGACATGCAGGCGGCCTATGCCACGCCGGAAGGCGCGGCGTCGGGACGCATCCTCTCCGAGGACGAGGCGAAGTTCATCGATTTCACGAAATCGCAGGTATTCCTCACCGAGGAGCATCTCATCTTCGATCGCACCGGTGGCAAAGGGCTCTCACAAGACGCGTCAAAGGTGACGTACCTTTTAACGAAACGGCATGATCTGACCCAAGAGGCCTGCCATCGCACCTGGCTCACCGATCACGGCCCGCTGGTGACGAGCTTCGCCGGGATCCTGGGCATGGCGAAATACATCCAGAGCCACACCATTGCGCCCGAATGGAATGCGAGCGTTGTGGCGTCAGGTTTCGCGCTACCACTCGACGGCATCACCGAAGTATGGACCGGCGGCCCACAGGATCCCGCTTCCGACGACGCCACTAACAAGGCAGCGATGGCGCTGGTCGAGGACGAGCGCAGGTTCGTCGAGATGGGCACCTCGCGTTGTTTCCTGACGAAGGAACACACGATCTTCGATCACACGCGGTAGTCAGCGGCGCCTCTCGCGAATCAACTCGACCACACCTTGGCCGTGTTCTACAGCACGGAAAAACGAAGAATTCGGATCGCGAGAGAGCCGAAAGTGCCTTAGAAGCGGCGCAACAGCGGCGCGCTAACGACTCGACTGGGCTGCAACCCGCATGGGAAATGGCGGAGCGGACGGGGCTAATTGTGCTCGGTCTCGAAGCCAGACTACGGCAGCGCGCTAACGTCTCCAGCGAGAGATCCAATTCAATACTGGCCGTTGGTGAGCCCTGGGGTTGATTCGGTAAGACTACTCAGCGCCCCGGTTGATTCCGCAACAGCTTTCCTTCGACACCGACCAATACACATCTGTGGATACGTCGAGGAATGGGTGTGATTTAGGTAGCACCCCCACAAACATACCGTCATTGATTGGCAAAACGACCAAAAGACTCATCCCCTCGCCTACATCGAGAACGGCTCGTCAGTCGAAACGAGTAGGACTAAAGGCGCTTTCGCATTGGCGCGCGGAGCGTTGGCGCATCGACCGGCGCGTGGAACTCGACCTCAATGGTCCTGCTATGGCTTTCGGGGACCCGGTACTCGCGGCGAATCGTGATGTCGTCAGGGGTGGCAGCGCTAGCGGAGTACGGCCGACCGGGGAAGCGCGGTCGCGTAGCAGTCCACCTCGCGAGCACGACTGCCGCGATCAGCACCAACGCCACGATCCACACAAAACCGCCCCCTGCAGCTCACATCATTGTCCCGAGCTGCTGTGCACGCCTCGCCCAACGCGCAGTGTCCTTTCTCAGGCACGTCGACGATTGTCCGCATCGCGTGAATGCATTTCCGTGCGGTAGTCGTGTAGGACAAATCAGCCGACAATGCTGGTCTGCCTAAACCATGCTTGATACGGAATCCGGGAGACCTGCTAAAAGCGTTCATGAAGTCCGACTGGCGTATCGAACCATCGCAGTTCAATCGTCCTTCGAATTCCCAAGCATTCGGCGACCTGGTTCGATGCCCGGGAATTGAGGCAATTCTCTACAGATCGACGAATTCCGAGGGTAGATGTCTTGCGATCTTCCCCAAGACCTTCGCGTCTTCTTCATCTGTTGTAGAACTGGATGGCGCCATTCCCGCCAACGTCGCCGTGCCGCGGCTCGACCGAACAACGTGCAAGGTCCTCTGAGTTAGTAGCAGGGCATAGGCAAATCGTTGGTTCGATCAGAGTTCCTCACTGACCCTCTCACTCGGTCGCCATTCATGTTGTACTTGTGCTGAAATTCTCGCCTCTCCGACTTCGGAGAGAGTCCGGTGACTGAACCGAGGTTTCCTGCCGCAAACAAAATCGCAAAGGGGTGTCAGAGCGGGAATATGGGACCCTATTTCAGCAGTTTGTGTTTGTGCGGATGGGGCCACTTAACATCCACACCACTTTTCGAGCAGGCTAGTCCTTCCAGAGACCTGTGAAGCGCTGCGTCGCGATCTCTGTGTAGATCACTCTGATGGCAATGCGCGAATGCCACCCAACCTGATCGGTCGTGGGTCGATGCCTTGCATGGCTTGAAGTCGCCGCGGGAGCATCAGCCTTTCATCCGCAAAATGATGTCCTACAGACACAACCTCGCGGACGGTCGCAAACTGCTACCAGTGCTAGATCAAACTCCGTCGCCTGCGCCAACGTGAACAACGGCTGGCTCGCAGGAAATACCGCACATGAAGGCAAGCTTTAAGAAATGGCTCACCCAAAAGAAACTCCAAGGCGGTATCAGCGGATCGGTCAGCGCAGTAATGGCTGGTACTTTGAAACCCGAGAGCGGATCTCCGTAGGCCCGTTTCCAAACTACCTGGTCGCGCTCACGGCTGCGGATGACCTCAGCGGTCGCCTCGCGCAGCAGCCATGGAAATCGCGCGAGATTGTGGAGAAGTTAATTCGGGAGCGGTGTCCGGCCGGACATGGAATCCGTTCCCACGTCGCACGTTCGACGCGACCACTGGGCTTGGACACCGCTCTACTCGCAGCGCACCGATTGAAGGCAACTCTGCATCAGCGGCATCGCGATTTCGTACTGAAACGAACCATCCGCGAGTTAAAGCATAGTCTGCAGCGACACACTCCGGTCAGCGATGGGCTTCTCTCACGGCTACGGTTTGGCTGGGGCAATGAAGGTTGGAGCGCGTCCGAAGACTTTCTACGCGCATGCATTGAGGGCGCACTGCATTGTGACGGCGCGATCCTCGAGTGCGGCAGCGGACTCACCACGCTGGTAGTCGGACTCATTGCCGAACAGCGCGGGTTGGCATTCGTTTCACTCGAGCAATCCCCAGACTGGTGCAAACGAACGAACTCGGTCGCAGCCGCGTTGAACATACAGGGCGTTTGTGTGAAGTACTCTCCGTTGCGAGATCACGAGAGCTATTGCTGGTATGAGTTCGATGAGTTCTCTCATCAACGCTTTTCGTTGGTGATCTGTGACGGGCCGCCGGGCCAAACCTATGGTGGACGCTATGGGCTCCTTCCCGTAGCGCAGTCGACGTTCAGTGACCAGTGTGTGATCTTGCTTGATGACGCTATACGCGAAGGAGAACAGGCGGTTGTGCGCCGTTGGCAAGAGGAGGCGCCACTACGTTGTGAAATGCTGGGTCGAATCACACCCTATTTTCGCCTCTCAGTTGGGGACGGTTAACATCCACACCCACCGGGGGTGCGATTTCACGGTATACCCCCTACCCCGCTCCCCCTTTTTCTTTTGGTCACCAACCAATCCTTCCAGAAGTGTCGAACGGCTGGGCGCCTAGGGATTCCATGCGGGCAACGACAGCGGCACTCCGAGGGAAACCCAGACCACAACCACGAGCACCCGGCCACGAGTAAAGCCGTCTCGAAAACACGCAGCGAGTCCTTCCAGAAGCCCTTGAACCGCTGCGGCGCGATCTCGGTGTAGATCACCGTACTGGCGATGCTCGAGTGACCCATGAATGCCTGGATCGATCGAGTGTCGATGCCCTGGTTGGCGAGTTGAAGCCGCAGCCATGGAGAAGCATGTGCGGGTGAATAGGAATACCAAGCCCCTCTCCTGCCCTGGTGAGCATCTTGCGAACGTTGGACGAGGTCATGCCGCGCTCGGAAACGAACACTTGAGGCGCATCAGGATATTCACGCATGAGTCGACGTACGCGCGATGACCATGTCGGTTTTCTATTCGACGTGCGCTTCGTGGATTGAAACGGAAACGGATCGCAAGACCGTCGAACGGGCGTTCGCAGACCCCAAACTGGCCCGCTGACGAGGCGACTGGGCTGCAACCCGCATGAGATCTGGCGGAGCGGACGGGGCTCGAACTCGGGAAGTGTGCGTGCTGTAGCGCGTGACCCTTTTGATTCGACTCATTCTCGATGCTACAGCTCGCTACACCGTTCACAAAATTGGGTCCGTTTTGGGTCCGCTACCGTCATCAAACGTTGGGGCACGCCGGACCCGAAAGGCCCGCCGACCGCGCGCGATTCAGGCCTCGCTCAACCAGTCGAGCATATGTTCGGTGACGCGTTCAGGTTGGTCGAGCATTGCCCAATGCGAGGCGTTCTCGATCCGGTGATAGCGCCATGGCGCCGACATGCGGTTCGCGCTTTCGGTCATCTGCCCTTCCCACATGTAAGTGTCGCCGCTGCTCCAGAGGCCCAGCGTAGGCACATGACACATACGCGGCGACCCTTGCCGGGTGGCTTCGGCGAGATAAAGCGCGGCCACCTGATTCGCCTTGTCCCAATTGAGCATGCCCGTCATCGCCGCCGGTTCTTTCATTCGCGACCAGACTTCGTCCACTTCCGGATGCGTCGGCAACAGCACGTTTTTCAGGGCCGCGCCATCGTCCGCAGCGTACAGTTCCGCGGCCTTGTCCTGAGTGTTGAGGTACATGTACCAGTTTTCCTTCACCGTATTCGGATTCGCAATCCAGTCACTGAATCCGTCCGGATGGCCCGTGCTGATGACCACGTGGCGGCGCACCCGATCCGGAACCGCCAATGCCAATTCCCAACTCAGGAATCCGCCCCAGTCGTGACCCACCAGATCCACCTTCGACAACTGCAGCGTGTCGAGCATCGTCAACGCGTCCGCGATCAGCTTCTCGCCTTGATACCGCGAGACGTCCGCGGGTTTGTCCGTCTCGCCGTAACCGAGCAAGTCGGGAACGATGACCCGGTAGCCGGCTTTGGCGAGCGCGGGAATCTGAAACCGCCAGACGCTCGACGTGTCCGGCATGCCATGCAGCAGCACCACCACCTTGTCGCCAGCGCCCTGCTCGCCGACGTGATAGTTCACGCCGTTGATCGCGATGTTGCGGCCGGGCACGCTTCCTTGCGGCGCAACGTTGGGCGAACTCGGCGGACGCGTGGTGGCCATCTTCGCACCGCTCGCCGCGTCACCTGCCGCCGCCTCCGCAACCGCACCGAGACCCCACGCCGAGGCGAGACTGGCGGCGCTCGCCAGCTTTAAGAAATGACGGCGTGAGCCGCCGACATGGGGCTCGTCAGTTGGGGGCTCGTCAGTCGGACTGAACTTTGTCATCGAGTACGCTCCTTGCGGTAACCGGGTAGCTGGCCATGTAGGTCGAGACCGCGCGCCTGTCGTCTTCCGAAAGTGCATCCGAAAGCGCATTCATCGCACCCGTCGCATCGGTCCTCGTGTTCGCAGCGTATGCATTCATCTGCGCCAACAGATAGTCGTATCCCTGGCCTGCGAGGCGCGGATTCGTCTTGTCGCCCATGAGTCGGTTGCCGTGGCATGCGGTGCAAGTTTTCGACAGAGACTCGCCTCGCGCACGCAGCATTGCGTCGGGTTGGAACGCGTTGTTGCTGACCGCCTGCCGCGCGAAGTGCTCGGACAGACGCCGGATGTCGGCATCGGCAAGCGACAGCGCCAACGGCACCATAAAGGGGCTCGCGCGGCGCCCGTCTGCAAACGCATGCAATTGGCCGGCGATGTAGGCGGCAGGCTGCCCCGCGAGGTCGGCATATTTCTGATTCACCGAATCACCATTGCGCCCGTGGCAGACTATGCAGGCGTCGGAAAGCTGCGGCCAGGTCCCGCCGTTGGCCTCGTACGCCTTGGCCTCGTCAATGATGGCGCGCTGGAAGCGCATTTCCGGCCCCACGGCGGCTGCGCCGATCAATACGATGACACCACCCGCGACGATCCAGATGCGATTTTTCATGCGACCGTGTTCCGCAAAGCGTTCAATACCTGAAGCGCGGCGCGGTGCCCTGACCGAACCGCGCCGTCCATGTAGCCCGCCCAGATATCGGCCGTCTCCGTACCCGACCAGACAAGGTTTCCGCATGGCGGGTGCAGCGCGTCACCGTAGGTCGTCCAGAACCCGCGCGGAATCGCCGATACGCAACTCAATGTCCACGGGTCGCACGTGCCCCAATCGTGTTCGTAATACTGCAGCGGTTTCAGCGCCTCATCGCCGATGCCGCGAGCGTAGATGGCCGCAAGCGTGTTTTTTGCAGCGTCGAGGTCCGCAGGTACAACGGCTTGCTGAATGAACGAATTGATCACGCCGATTTCTCCATCGGGCGGCGAGTTGTCGTACGCCCACATCACCGGACCATCCGCTTGCAGAACTTGTCCGTTCAAACCCTCGTCACGCCAGAACGGTCGTGCGTAGACCATCGCCGTTTTTCGCGCGGGCGTGTACGCCGGCCAGTGACGCTGCAGTGCCGCACGTTTGTCGGGAAGCCGGGGCGAGAAATCGATCTGGTTGCACAACGCCGGATGGATCGCCATGACCACGCGCCGTGCCCGCACGATGCCACCGTCGGTGTGCAAGCTGACGACGTCGCGATCCCAATCCGTGATCTTGCGTACCGGGCAAGCCATCCTCACGTGCGCTTGCAGCGCCTGCGCCATGCGGATGCTGAGAATCTGCGATCCGCCGACGATGCGGGTTTCCTGCGCGCTGTTCTTGATGGAGTCGAGTTGCTCGTACTCGCTGTTCGCCGAGTTGATCATCGACAGAAAGTGCAACAGACCCATCTGCGCCGGCGCGGTCCCGGCCGACAGGAACGTCGTGATGTCCCAACCGACCCGATCCTCCGGCTTGAGCGCCTGCTTCGCGAGCCAGTCACCGACGCTCAGCTTGTCTAGTTCCGCTGCATTGGGCGCCTTCCACGGCGCGCCTGATGGCACGTCGCGCGCGAGCGCGCTCAGCTTCGCGGCAATCTTCGGGTCTGTGCCGAATGTGCCCTGGAGGTCGACCGCCTGGCGCCCGTCGCCGGCCAGGTACACGGTCTTGCCGGCGTAGTAGGTCGAAAACGTATCGATCTGCAGTTCGCGCGCAAGATCGGCAATCGCCGTCTGGCCCGGGCCGATCCATTGACCGCCTGCCTCGGAGATTCGGCCGTCGCCGAGATCGTGATTCAACGTGCGACCACCGACTCGATCGCGCGCCTCCAGAACGACGAATGAGTTGCAGCCGGCCCGGTGCAGATCGCGCGCGGCGGTAAGCCCCGCGAGGCCGGCACCGACGATGGCAACGTCCAAGACATCGGCGGCCTTCTCAGGACCGCGCGCCACATCACTGCCAAACGTCTGCGCGTTGGCCAATCCCAGGCTCCCCATTGCAACTGACGCACCCGCGCTCAGTTTGAGAAAGCCGCGTCGGCCATGGGTTTGCGGAACACGACGACCAGTCTCGTGGGACATGAATCTTCTCTCCCGATTCGAGTGCGACGGACGCCAGCGTCGCGTTAAGAACGTGACACTAGATTAAATGTGATGGTGCGTCAATATTTAGTGATGGTCCGTCACGTTCAACGATGCTATCGTTCGTCGACACACGCATCACCGGCTTCGTCATGCCACGCGGAGTCACAAGCCCGCCTCTCCCCGAGCCGCGCGTCGCACCGCTGCAGGCGCGCGCTCGCGAGCGCTACGACGCCATTCTCACCGCGGCACAGGCGGAGATCGGCGAGAAGGGGCTCGATGCTTTAACGATGTACAGCGTTGCACGCCGCGCGGGCATCACGCCGACATCGATCTATCGATACTTCGAGTCGGTCGAGCAGATCCTGATCGCCGTCACGTCGCTGATCTTCGCGGATCTCGAGGCGCAGATCGCGCAACTGGCCGAATCGTCCCATTCCGCTGACGAGCTGATTGAGGCGTTCGGAAACGGTATCCGCGAGTCGTGGAAGGCGTTCTCCAGAAACTCCGTGGCGCAGGGGCTGTCGGCAGCTTCGAAATATCTCCCTCAGTTGCGCACCATCGACGAGTCGCTCAATCAGCGCATCGTCAGTCTGATGTGCCGGCGATTCGGCGATCTGGTGCCGAACGCCGACGCCACCGCGGTCCATCGTCTGCTGACCTTGTTGGTCGGGCTGGGCACGCCGACATTCGCTCTTGCTGCGCGTCAACCGCGCAGGGCGCAGTCGGCGCTGATCGACGAATTCATCGCGATGGCAACCGCACGGTTGAAACAGGTCGTTGGCGGCTGACGCACTCCTGGCCGGAACTGTGTTCGGATGCCGCCCGCGTCTTTGATGTCACCGGGCAATCCATCACCCGTTTCATTCTGGAGGGGAGGACGAACCCGTGGAGGAATTCGACGTCGCGTGCCGCGCTGACTGACGAATGGCGTCGGTTATGCTGCGTTCTGTCGCGAACTCACCGCTAAGTTCAGACATGCTGTCCTGGTTGACGCGAATGAGACCGCGTCTCGGCCGGTCGAGATCGAGGATCAGGAATATCACCAGAATGATGAGCACGGTCATGGCGACGGTGGCGAGCATAGGGCGCGCGCCGTGCAGTCCCCCGGCGTAGCCGAGAACCGAGCCCGCAATCATGAAGACCGCGAACAATACGAGCAGCACCACTTCGGGCACGTGTTTCTGGAGTGCGGCATCACGGCTGGCGTATGCGTCGAACATCGAGTTCAGCGATTGGATGAGCAATCCCGTGGTACTCGGACGCGGATCGATCTCCGCGGCGCGTAGTGAAACGTCCCATAAACGGTGCTGAAGCCGGCTTATGGCGGCCTTGGCGCTGCGCCGATCCATTCGAGTAAGGTCCAGTGCCTGCATCTGGACGCGCAATTGCAGGTACTCGTCGAACAGATCGCGCGCCTCGGTCCGCAGCTGGTCCGGCAACAGCTCGGTGCGCAGATAGGCCGTTCCAATGGCGTTCGCTTCGTCGATGACGGCCTGGCTGCGCGTGTCGAATCGTTGCAGCGCCATAGTAAATGTGAAGCCCAGCAAAAGGGCCAGCAGACCGAGCATTGCCGCTTGAATCGAATTGGTTTGCGAGCGCGTGCCTTCGTCGACCTTGGGCTGATGGCGCAGGCCAACGCGGTAGCCCGCTTCGTTGGCGATCATCGTCAGGACAAAGAGGGTCAATACGATAGCGAGGCTGTTGTAGGCGTAAAGGAATTCGTTCAAGCGGCACCTGTAACGACGCGGGGCAGCGGCGGCGCGCCAGGCTACACGACGCATTTGAGCTATTCCAGAAGTGCTCGGCCGGTATCGCGCCGCGACAACCGAAACCAACGCGTCGATGAAGGGGCACACGATACCAACACCGCCGAGATGCTGGCGGAGTTGTACGGCAGAGCGAAGCCACTGCCCGAAGGCGACGTCCGTTCTCGCAACACACCGCGCGGAAGACGGACGGCGTCGAGCATGGCGCATATGGACCTCTTGCCGCCCTTCGCGTAACCGGTCCTGATCCACTCTTCTTGCAACACTGGAACGTAGCCTGCTCCGCCGATGCCCGCGACGGCGGCGACGACTATCCATGCGATTGCCGCGCAAACCATGGAAAGCGGATTGATGGACCTTTCGCATCCGCATCTTGCGGGGCGCGATACCTACGCCGGCGCTTACGCCCACCGAGCCGACCGCGGGTTACGCCTGGTGATTGCGCGACTCGGCGCAACCATCCAAGCAGAACCCCACCTGCGTCATGCGCCACCAGCTACAACGCCGGTATGCATTGCATCGAAACACACCACAACGACCAGAGCCGACACCATCGACGCATCATTCGAACTGCTTGGCGATCTGCCTACCGGATCCATTCCGATCGTGATAGTTGCGCCAATTACTGCGTTGCGTTTCTCGCTCTCTGCTGTGCTTCCGCCAACGCCTTGGGATCTTCCGGTGGCGCCAGATTGACGGCGAGTTTGTTCAACGTTCCGGTGAACGCAAACGGTACCTGGTAACTATCATCCACCGGCGTACGCGTATCGATACCAATGTCGAACGTCTCATCGATCGTGACGAGGAACGGTGTCGTGTGCGGGATGGTCTGTGTCGCGACCTGGTTGCCATCGACTGACAGCACCCCGGTGCCACCCTTACCAAAGCCAGGCCCATCGTATTTGAAATCAAATAGGACCTTGTGCTTGCCGGGGCTGAGCGCGCTTGGACCCTCCCAACGGAAGTGTTCGACCGCGAGCAGGTTGTAGCTGAACACCGGCTTGCCTTTGAGCAGATACAGACCATAGCCGCCAAAGTGGCCGCCTAGCGTCACGAGCATGCCTTCTGCGCCGTTCTGCGGAACGTCGACATCCGCCGCAATCGAAAACGACTTACCCAGAATGTTCGGCGCACTGCCATCGGGCAGGCCGGACACGGCTTTGTTGTAGACGAATTCGGTTCTGCCGGCGGTTGCGCTCGGGCGCGGTTCCAGCAAGCGTTCGAGGATCGAGTTGTCGAGCGGCAGCACGCCGTACTTTTCAGCCTCGACCAGGAATAACTGCTGCAGCTGCTTCAGCTTGTCGGGCTGCTTGGCCGCGAGGTCGTTGTTCTCGGAGTAGTCCTCAGCAATGTTGTACAGCTCCCATTTGTAGCCATCGACCACCTCCGGCATCGCGACGGTGCCGAGCAACCACGGCGGATGCGGCGGTGTGGTCACCGCGATCCAGCCGTCCTGATAAATCGCGCGGTTGCCGAACATTTCGAAGTATTGCGTCGTGCGCTTCGACGGAACGTTGGCGGCGGCCTTGTCCCACGTGTACGCCATGCTCACGCCTTCGATCGGTTTCTGCGCAATGCCGTCGACGGTTTGCGGCTGCTGCACGCCGATGGCTTCGAGCATCGTCGGGACAATATCGATTACATGGTGGAACTGCGTTCGGATGCCGCCGGGGTCTTTGATGTGGCCGGGCCACGACATCACCATGCCCTGCCGCGTTCCACCGAAGTGCGACGCGACTTGCTTGGTCCATTTGAACGGCGTATCGAACGCCCACGACCATGCCACCGACATGTGCGGCGTCGTCTTGTCGGAACCCCACACGTCGTAGAACTTGAGTTGCTCGGGAACGGGAATGTCGATCGCCTGAATGGCTGCCAGGTCGAACGGCGTGCCGATCGTCGAGCCTTCGGCGCTCGTACCGTTGTCGCCTTCGATGTAGATGATCAGCGTGTTGTCGAGCTTGCCGAGGTCGTCCACGGCTTGGATGACGCGGCCGATCTCATGATCGGTATAGGCGACATACGCCGCGTAGATCTCCGCCTGTCGGGCAAACATCTTTTTGTCGTCAGCGGACAGCGTATCCCATTTCGGCAGACTGTCAGGCCACGGCGTCAGTTGCGTCTTCGGCGGAATCACGCCGAGCTTTTTCTGGTTGGCGAAGATCTGTTCGCGCATGGCGTTCCAACCCATGTCGAACTTGCCTTTGAACTTCGCGATCCACTCCGGCGTCGGGTGATGCGGCGCGTGGGTGCCACCCGGCACGTAATAGAGGAAGAACGGCTTGTCGGGCGCCGACGCTTCCAACTCGTTCAGATACTTGATGGCCTCGTCCGCCATGTCGGTCGTCAGGTTGTAGCCGGGTTTACCGACCCACGGAAAAATCTGCGTTTCGTTGCGGAACAGGTACGGCGTCCATTGGTTGGTCTCGCCGCCCATGAAGCCGTAGAAATACTCGAACCCCATTCCGAGCGGCCACTGATCGAATGGGCCCGCCATGCTGTATTGATAGCTCGGGGTGTTGTGATTCTTGCCGAACCACGAAGTGGCGTAGCCGTGCTCCTTGAGGATCTCGCCGACCGTCGCGTTGTTGAGTCCGATGATGGAGTCGTAGCCGGGGTAGCCGGTCGATTGCTCAGTGATCACGCCAAACCCGACCGAGTGATGGTTGCGACCGGTGATCAACGCAGCGCGCGTAGGCGAGCAGAGCGCGGTTGAGTGAAATTGGGTGTATCGCAAACCTGCCTTGGCGATCCGGTCCATGGCAGGTGTTGGGATCACACCACCAAACGTGCCCGACACGCCATAGCCGGCGTCGTCGGTCATGATCAGCAACACGTTGGGCGCACCTTTCGGGGGCACCACCGTCGGTGGCCAGTATGGTTTCGAATTCTTCGCGCTCAGATTGATCTGGCCCCCGAACGGTGGCGGCTCTGCGGGAAGCGAGATTCCGTCAATCGTGGTTGTCGCGCTCGGTGAGCCCGACGCGCCCGTCGTTTGCTCGGCCGCGAACGCGGTGAGCGGGAGCAGCATCGTGATCCACAGAACCTTGATGCAACGCGTTTGGATTGATCGGTTTGCCATGCTGTGCCCTATTCTTCTCGTTGGTCGGACGGCCTCGTGAGACCTGTGCGATTCTGCCCATCTGGTTTCGGAAAAGACACTTTGACATGGCGCCCCATTGTCACTACGCGCTAGTTCGTCTGCCGCGGCTCCTGCGTCCTTCGACTTGACGATCGACTTTGCGAAATCCGCCCTTGCGCAAACCACGGCCGCAGAAGATCCAAGATGGATTCGCGACGATTGGCGCGCAGCGCTCATTCGATCAATCGTGACACGGAGCTAGTGATCCGTCAGGTAACGAGTGAACAGTGTCGCAACCTCGTCAGCACCTCGCCGCAGGTAGAACTCAGCACTCGCATTCATCGCGATACCCTCGGCGGCTGCCACGAGGACGAAAGCAGCCGTGTCCAGGTCACACAATCGTAGTTCCTTACGATGTGCTGCAAGAAATTCGCGAGTCCAGTGGATGACAGCCTCTCGTGCATCAGATACCCGGCGCCGGAACAACGCATTGGGCACGTGTTCGAGAGCGCGATATAGCGCGGGGGCTTCGGGTCGCGCGCGAATGATCGACGCCAACAGGTTGCGAAGCGAGTCGCCGAGCGGCATCGTAGGATCCGGCGCCGCATCTGCGAGACGCTGCTTCAAACCCGCGATCTCGCCGCGGATCAACGCGTCGAAAATCGCATCCTTTCCGGGGAAGTACTGGTAGATCGTTCCGACGCTGACGCCGGCCGCATCTGCGATCCGGTTGGTGGTGGCGCGCGCATAGCCGTGCCGCAGTAAAACCTGAGCCGCGGCTTCGCGGATCACGCTGATCGTCTCGCGAGCGCGAGATTGCTTGGCCCGTCTTCTCGTGGGCGTACGCCGCGTTTCGGCCATGCGATCTGTTCCCCTGGAAACGCGAGTAGCTCAACCTGAGCAAAAGCTCATAATACCCGCAACCGATTGAAACGCGCCACGAGCTTCGAGGTCACCCATGTCCGAGATCAGCTACGCATATTCAACCACGCCGACGCGCAACCCGTTCCGGTTCCTATTGGCGTTGTGGCGGACCATCCGCGATCCCTCTGACACACATGAGGTCGCGATCGTCGAAATGGGTTATGCCCGCTCGCGCTTTGGACGACGCTTCGCGCGATGGGAGGAAGTCATTGCCTCGCTGCGAAGCGATCCGAAGACGGAACGCGCAATGCGCGAGAAAAAAATAGGCGCACCGATCGATCTCGCATCGCTTGCTCGAATGCCCAAAGGAACGCTTGGGTGCGTGTTTGCCGATCACTGCCGGATACGCGGACTCAACCCCAACCTCGGCTATATTGCGCCGGACACCGAAGTGGACTGGTTAATCAACGAACTGGCCCGCACACACGACATCTGGCACGTGGCGACCGGTTGGGGCAACGACGAGATCGGCGAGTACGGTCTTGGCGGTTTCTACGTCGCCCAGTTCGGCGCGAGCTTCTTCGGGTTTCTGCTTGCGATCGCTGCCCTGAGCACAGTCTTCAGGCGCCGATCGTTCGACGAGTTCATGGCCGCTGTCGTTGCAGGATACAAACTCGGCAAACGCGCCGAGCCGCTGTTCGGTGTCGATTGGTCGCAGTACTGGGCGATGCCGCTCGCGGAGATGCGAAACCGTCTTGGACTGGAAGGCGAACCGCTGCTCGGCGAAGGAATCCGAGCAGCGGCGTGAGCACCACCGCGTTATTTCGACGGTTCGAGTCACGCGGAGCCCACGATCGATCGAAGCTTGCACGCTCAGCTATTCGAATGAGACGGCACCTCAACGGCATCGTTGGGCGAAGGCCGTTGGGAATCCTCCCGACGCAGTCCGTCGCTATGTTCATCTTCTGCTCAACGCCTGAAGCTCGCGCGTGTGCACGTGCCGCAAGCGCAACTACAATAGCCGGCGTCAATGGCCGGCGTTGTGCCATGATTCGTCACAGTTACTGAAGGAGACACAGCATGGTCGCCCCAACACAAAGCTACAGCAGTGGTCGACGCATGTTCGATGCCGACAGCCACGTGATGGAAACGCTGAACTGGTTGTCGAGTTATGCCAAACCGGAACAGGCGGGGCTTATCGGTCCGCTCGCTACGGAGAGCGGCGGTGCAGAAGTGGTGAAGACCATCGCTGCCGCCGAGGCGCGCCACGCTGATACCACAGCGACGACCGCGCTGTTGGAGCAGCCGCTGATCTCCGGCCCAAAGGGATGGCATGCCTATGGCGCGTTCGATCCGCAGGAGCGCAGCCACGCATTGGATCTGCTGGGGTTTGAAAAACAGTTGGTGTTTCCGACCTTTTCGATAGGCCAATTCGCTCGCTCCTCCAAGCTGGACAAACTCTATGGCGGCACCGACATGCTCAATCGACGCATGGCCGACTTCACCCGCCACGATCCACGGCTACTCGGTGTGGGTTATGTGCCGCTGCGCGACCCGACGTTGGCGGTACAAGCCGTCCGCGACGGCATCGCCGCGGGCATCGCAGCGTTCTGGGTGAGTTCGGATCCCGTCGATGGTCGTTCGCCGTCCCACATCGTTCACGACCCCATCTGGGAGCTGCTACAGGCCAACGACATCCCGATGGTGCTGCACATCGGCGGAGGCCGCGGACTCGATCCCACTTATCACGAAGCGGGGCATCCGAAGGTCAAGGATTGGCTAGGCGGCGGCGAAAATCTGCGCGGCAAGGATTTTCATGCCATCTCGCATTCGCCGCAGAATTTTCTCACCGCGATGGTCTATGACCAGGTCTTCCAGCGATTTCCCCGCCTCATGTGCGGCGTGATCGAAATCGGCGCCACCTGGGTGCCGGGCTTTCTGCGAACCCTGGATCAAGGGCACATGGCATTCCGCAAATCCGAACCGTTATTGGCCGGGCTGGAGCTCACGCCGTCGGAGTTCTGCAAGCGCCAAGTACGTGTCAGCCTGTTCCCCTACGAAGATGCCGGTTGGCTCATCGAGCAATCGGGGACGGAGATGTTCATGTTCGCTTCGGACTATCCCCACCCTGAAGGCGGTCGCGACCCGATTGGCCGGTTCGATGCGACTTTGGATGCCGCGGCTACGCCGACCGCCGCTCGGGATCGTTTCTACTACCGCAACTTCGCATCGATGATGAACATTGCCGTTTGAAATCGCGCGACTAAGACCGTCGCTGCAATGTGCATCACCCGAGCCGAACGGTTCTGAGCCGGTGGGTGGCGCGGCGCCAGCGTTTAATCTGTCCAGTCCAGCGCGCCTCGGGATCGCAGCGGTTCGTTTTTTTGAGGCTGTGATGTTCGGTGGTTGCGCAGCTCGCCCGGTGTTACTCGCTGGAGGGGAACGATGACGGGCGTACTGACAGACCTTAGTGTGGCCGGGCGCCTCGGCGTTCGCGAAGTCGTTCGTTGGCTGCGCGGACAACGCGAGTTGGGGCCTGATCTCGACGTGTTCGAGCATACGATGTCAAACGCACTCGCATCGCTGCCCAGCGACGTAGTCGCCGAGCACGTTTCGATACGACTGCCGTCGAACGAGCCGCCCTGGCACGACACGGGAATCCGATTGCGACCCGGAGAGGAAGTGACCATCTTCGCCGCCGGTCGCACCTACGCGTCGCGCCCTCTCGACGTCTGGGTGACGCCGAAGACCCAACTGTGGGCACGGCTCGGTCAGCGCGGTCCGATCCGCTCATCGAGTCGCAACACGAACACGCTCCGCGCCGATGCCCCCGCTGACCTCTATCTCGGCAACTATTTCCCCAACGACTGGAAGGACACCACCGGCGCACGCGTGCAGGACGATGCGGTGCATCGCCAGGTCACCGGCGAGACACGAGTACTCATCGTGCGCTGGAAAGGTATTGCGCGCGACGGGCTCGACGCGCTCGTCCGCCTCGGCGATCCGTTCGAGCTCGCGTCAAGCGAGCTCGAGAGGCGCGAGCGTGAGCCGGTAGCACCCATCGGCTGGAATTACCTCTGGCATGTAGGGGACGCCGAGATCTTTCGCGCCTGCGCGGGTCCGTCGGGCGCTGCAGCACTGTGCTGCGAGGTCGACAACGACGTGGGCATCCTGCAGCGCGATGCACCGTTCCCGCTGCTCGCCAGCACCGAGCTCACTTGGCGCTGGCGCGTGGATGCACTTCCCGGCCTGTTGCGTGAGGACAGCGTGCCGAGTCACGACTATTTGAGCATCGCCGTAGAGTTTGCGAATGGTCTCGATCTCACCTATTACTGGAGCAAGGAGCTTCCCGTTGGAACCGGGTACTGGTGTCCATTACCCAACTGGAAGCATCGAGAGTTCCACGTTGTGGTTCGATCGGGCGCAAACGGACTTGGTGAGTGGCACTCAGAGCGCCGCGATCTCCACGCTGATGCCTTACGCTATTTCGGTGAGCACCCCGGCGATATCGTGCGCATTTGGCTGATCGCGGTCAGCATCTTCAAGCGGCAGACTGGCAACTGCACATACGCGGACATACGGTTGCTTTGCGAAGGTCAGGAGCGTCTCGTTCTATGAGCCCTGAGATGCGCCCGCGTGCGACCGTTCAAGCCAGCGCGACTGTAGCCTAACGCACACGTTGGGGGCTAAGCTGCGAGTCAATGCTCTCGATCCGGGCCTCATGCCCGCTACTGGCTTGGCGCGGACGTATTCAGCGCCACTTCGGCTTTATCTCTAAATACGTCCTGCCTGCCCTCTCAGTGGTCATCAGCAACATCAATAGCCCGGCGACATCCGGGCAGCTGCTCGCCTCAGGTAAGGAGGGATCCGCGACAGGCAGGTACTTCTCCTAAGGGGCAGGTCACAGGTTCAAATCCTGTCCGGGGCACCAATAAAATCAATAGTTTATAAGATATTCATCAAATCTTAAAGTTACCCCGGGGTGCGTTGGGGGTGCATTCGAAAACATGATCCTTCGGTGCATAATTGCCTTGGGAAAATCTAAGCGACAGCGAGAACTCCTTCGCCAACTAGATCGTTCGGGATCGAGCCCAACGCGCACGGGCCGATAGCGACCATGGATGAGGCAGGCCCGCGGCGGCGTCGCGTATCCGCGAACCCTTGAGGTCGCGCAATGCGCTGACATCGATCCCATTGGTCCACCCTTGATGCGGGCTCCTGAAATCTGAATCAGCTACCCGCCCGATGATCACGCGCCATCCGAAACCCGCGCCCCGCGCAGTAGCCAAGCAAAACCGCGAGAAGCCAACATAGGCCCGCAAGGACCCAGCGGTGGCCTGGGAAGTATTGGTGGTTTGGAGACGTTGGGATCCATTCGGTAAGCGCAAGAAATCCGAGAAAGCCGACGATTAGCGCCAGAACGCAGGTAGCTGCAGGCCGTCGCGCGAACAGATCTATGGGTTGCCGCATGGACATTCAGCTTCAGCCGCCACCGAGCAGAGTTTACGTTCGAAGAGCAGTTTCGCAGGAATTCAGGGGAGGACGATGCCAAGTCGCAGTTTACCGGCGCTGATTATCGCGGCCCTAGTGGCTATCGCTGGAATCGTGTTAGTCGCGGCACGCGGCGGCATCCTTGCATGGGCCGGGCTTGCCGCGGGTCTGATGTTGTTCTTGAAAATCTACCTTCGCCCCTCCCCGAAGGATGTCGCGCTCAGCATCGGAATCGCGGTAATTTGGGCGCTGACGTGGGGGGCAACAATTTACTACGTCCTGTCTACTTGGGAGTCCGGCGAAGTGGTCGAACTTGCGATCGACACGCCGAACGGAACGCACACGGCGCGGGTGTGGGTGCTTGATACCGACACGTCCCCAGTCGTCATTTATGACGCAGAGCCTGAAATCGCGGCAGCGCTGATGTCTGGAAAGCCCGTGAAGTTCACGCGCCACGGTGCTGTAAGCGTCAGACGCCCGGAAGCCGTACCCGCTGAGAAGATGCCGCAGGAAGATCTGAGCACGATCTACAAGCTGATGGACGAGAAGTACGGGCGCAGAAACGTCGCTACCGACGTCTACTATTCGATGTTGGGGCGACTGCGGGACAGGGAGTTGATGATTGTGCGCGTGACGCCGACGGATGCAACGCTCGCCCCTTAACGAGAGTGCTCCGCATGCGAGTCTGACGAGGTCCCTTTGAGCCCTTGTTGGCGATCGAGGTGATGTCACCGTCAGGTTCGGGGTCGCGCGAGGATCTTCATCAGCGACAATGTCTCCTCCGGGTCCATGCGACCGAGCGGCGAGCTCGAGTAGGTCGACGACAATACCCGTCCCTTTTGCGTGACGATGAATTCACTCGGTTGAATGTGGTTTCGGCGCGGCTCCCACCACGCACCAATCGCGTCCGCATCCGCACGCGTCATGCCGAAGGCCACCGGAAAGCCGAGTTCCTTGGCCACTTCCAGCGTTTGTTCTTCGGTATCGACGGTTCCCGCCACGATGCTCGCTCCCATCGCTTCGAACGCGGCACGGCGTTCGTTGAAGCCGGCCAGCAGCCGGCGACAGAACGGTCACCAGTGACCGCGATAGAACAACAGAATCGCGTAAGGCGTCGCGAGGTCCGTCGGAACGGTGAGCGCACTGCCACCGGCCAGCTTCAGCGCAAGGGCCGGTAGCGTGCTTCCCAAATCAAGCTTATCAGCCATGGATAACGTCCTTATCAAGTTTGCGTTTCCGGGTTCGGACATAACACTCAGTGCAGGACCCCCTCGGCGTACGACAGCACGCCCTTGGCATCCACACGAGTCGAGTAGCCTTCAATAAAAACCTTACCCACGATCTTCTGCTCGGTATCCAGCACGAACACACCCGGGTACGGGATGCCAAAGTTTGAGTCGCCCGGTTTGTAGTCCGTGTTGAGGATGCCGAGATTTCCGATCGAAGTCGCATCGATGTCCGAGAGCATCGGATACGTGATCGAGAACTTCTCGACGAATTTACGCTGCAGCGCCGGCGTATCGTACGTCAGTGCCACGACACCGATTCCCGCTGAACGAAACTCTTCCAGATGACTTTGCAACTGCACGAGTTGCTTGATGCAGTAGGGTCACCAATCGACCGAGCGATTGACGTAGATCACCATCCCGCGCGCACCCATGAATTCGCCGATGCTGGCTACTTCACGATCCTGATAATGCGCGCGAATCGCAGGAAACACCTGACCCACCGCAATACCTGGGTCGTAGGAGTCAGTGTCTCGCTCGATAAACATCTTCTTCGTAATCTGATTCGTTGCGGCCTCAACGAGCTGCCCGCGAAACGCGAACATGCCGCTTCCCGCGACGACCAGAAACACCGCGATACCGATTAGAACTCTCTTCACAGGTCGTCTCCTTCATTGCATCGGCCGGTAAAAGGTGCCGCTACGCGCCGCTCACCGAACACCGTCACGTGCCGACGGTACCATCGCCGGACGTGCATTGCTCGGCCCACGGCCCTTCAATGAGTGGCAACGGCGACGCTCCAGAATCCGCGTTCAATCAGCAAAAGCAGGACGCGCGAAACGTTCTATGCGGCAAATGCCGGCCGAACTCGATAGCGGCCCATACATCTACTGCTACTGCTACTGCGGCCTTCTAACGAGCGGCTGGCGCAGCAGAGCTACGAATCGTTGAGCTGCGGTGCCGCGAAGGCCGCCGAGACCGATGTCCATCGATGCTGAATCACTCCGACTAGCGACGCGATACGTACCGAAACTCCGGTCCCACCAGACCAGCAGGAATCCAAAGTTCATGTTCTGTTCGTCGCGCTCGACCGAATGGTGGACCCGATGCATCTCCGGCGTGACCAGGAAGCGTCGCAAAGCGGCGTCCGTGCGACCGGGCATTCGAACGTTGCTGTGCGTAAACAGCGATGCAGTGCTGAGCAGCATCTCAAACAGCAACACGGCCAACACGGAGGCGCCGAGGATACCAACCGTTAACGCCTTCATTGCGAATGACGCCACCGCTTCGCCAGGGTGAAAACGGACACCCGTCGTCCAATCAAACGATGTGTCGGAGTGATGCACGGCGTGCACCTTCCAGAGCCACGGTGACCAATGAAATAGTCGATGCTGCAGATACACACTGGCGTCCATCAGGACGATTGCAATTGAAATCTCGATCCAACACGGTGCGTCAACGTAATGGAACAATCCCCAACCACTCGCGTTCACTGCGAGCGCGACACCGACAAGCGAAGTAGCGCTCAGTAGTCGCACAACAAGCGTATTGGTCAACATCAGTGCGACATTGGGACCCATACGGTTGAGCGGACGATGTGTTCGGTGTGGCCACAGGCGTTCAGCAGACGCTAGGACCGCGACAGCAGCAACAAATGTGCCTGCCCGAAGCCACGGTTCCAAGGCGAGCGAATCACTCATTGGCATCTGCATCCATCTTCTTTGACGTTGGCCGCCAAACGGCGTCGAGTCGATTCCGCTGCGAACCGTGCGAAGGACCCATCTACGATCGAAGGCAGCCGTTTCTGCAAGAAACTCCGCTACTCGATCGATGTCGGAGCGTACTTGTCAGTCGGAGTTATGGTAGAGGCGTTTGCGAGCTCCAAGCCCTCATGTATGGAGCCCTAGTGTGTCGCCGAAGACCAATGAATGTGGACGATTCGCCACCGGTCTTGCTTCTTGTTGAGCACCAGAGTTTCGGTACTGTCGAGGTCCACCGGCTTGCCGTCGAATTGACCGGTGAGCCTGCTGCGAGTGGCGACCCATGCAGTGGTGCCATCGCCGCCGCTCGTTTGCGAAAGTTGCTCACGGTTCAGCGTCGAAAGAAACGCCACGTCTGCCGACAGGTGATGCTCGAAATACTGCGCAGCCGAAGTTTCAGCCCCGCCCGACTCGTAGATCAGTACGTCCTCTTGCAGCAGCGCGCGCACCACGTCGACCTCACCGGCGGCGAGGGCATGGTTCAAGGCCTCCGCGATCGCACGCGGGTCGCTGGGCGTCCTCGCAACATCAGCGCGGTTTT
Source organism: Pseudomonadales bacterium (assembly GCA_041739525.1). Lineage (GTDB taxonomy): Bacteria > Pseudomonadota > Gammaproteobacteria > Pseudomonadales > Azotimanducaceae > DATJGR01. The sequence goes on from JBGSNQ010000184.1 coordinate 29,434, forward strand.
CGCCGAATACCCTCTCGGAGTCGTCGGCTTGCCCGAAAGCGAGCTGACTTGTGCCGACCATCGCCAGAAAGGCTAACCAACGCGTCGCATTCCACCAGTTAGGTTTCGGAATCATGCACATCGCCACCTCCTCGTGTTCGCCTTCCGCCCGGCACCTTCAGCGCAGCATTTCGACTCGACACGACCAATCGATCGGTGAGCAGCACGCAACGTCAAACTGTGTCGGCACACGGGCGATCTCTCAGCTGGAGTACGGCGAACATCACGGCGATCCTTCGCAGAGGACGCTCACGCTCTGTTCGGAATCCGCCAGTCGCTCCTGGCGCTCCGCTTCCGTCATCCGGCGCGCGGTCCCGTCCGACTCCACCAGCCGCAGCCGACGTCCCGGACGTAAATTGAGTCTTTCAAGCGAACTCCTTGCCTTCGCGCAATCTAGCACTCGCGTGGCTGAGTCGGCTTCCTCCTGTTGCTGTATTCGCGACTCCCGCAGCTGCGAGGATGCCCAACGAGTCGTCTCAGCCTGAAGCGCCGCTAGACGTCGCTCTGCTTCGGCGTCGCGCAGTGGTGCGTCTTCGATGGCCACCGTCTCATAGCCAGTCGCTCGAGGGATCGTGTCGCTGTAATGGACCTGGTGACTCTCCGGATCGACCCATCGATACACGACGACTTGGGCAGCTCGTGCAGCCAGCACCCAAGCGCACATAACAGCTGCAAGCAGCAGGCCGATCGAGGCAGTACGCGTATTGCGTGCGTTACTGGTCATGTCGCTGATGATGAGGTTTGTTCAAGCTGCCCTGCAAATTGGCGAAGGCTTTCAATCATCCGCGCCTCCGTGAGCGAAGGCGCGTTCAACAAAGCCTACGGATGCATCTTCATCCACGCATCGAGTTGACCCATCTCCTTGGTCTGGTCCTTGATGATCTGTTGCGCCATGGCCTTTAGTTCGGGCGATTTGCCGTGATCGATCTCGGTCTGCGCCATTTGTATGGCCTTTTGGTGATGCATCTTCATCATCATCGCAAAGTCCTTGTCTGGATCACCTGACATCTTCATGTCGTGCATGGCGTCCATATGACCCATCGTCGATCCGTTCGAATAAACGGAACCAGAGGCATCTTGCGCCGAATGTGAATGCGGCATGCTGGAGGGGGGAGCAGGTGGCGGCGCTGTTTCCGCTAGTGCTGTAAGCGGCATGAGGCAGAGTGCGGCGATCGGAGCGATGCACAGACTGCGAAGGTGTTTTAGCGTGTCGACGTTCATCAAATTTTCCTTGCGAGAGTGACGGGGGCTACATGCGCACATCCTCGAAAGAGGTTATGCGCATTCGGGCCCGCTGAATGTTCGGTACCAGACCCAGCGCAAGCGGAGAACTAACGGACAAGCGCGTTCACGAGGCTCCGATGTGCGCACCACGCAGTCGTGCGCGAGATCATCGAGTTCGAGCAATCTGCCCGGGAAGCAGAATTACTCCGCTGCCATGCCGAGACGCGAACACGGCCGCCGCCGGCCACGTCAGTTGCATCAGCGGTAGTCGGGGCGAAATTGCGAGGGCGCGACTATGCGGCCCTATTGCCATAGGTATCATCGGGGCGGCGCGATGCGGGACATCGTTCGCGCGTGGCGATCCACTGCCTCCTACAGCGGCGACCGGGTGCGCAAGGACGCTGCGTGGATCGGGTCGGCTCGCAACGCTCACAGCTTCCCTGCCGCTACGTCTTCAGAGCCCACGAGGCGCGACGTACGGCCGGTATCGAAGATGTCCATCCACTCGTTCAGGCGCCTCGCGATCTGCGCCACCGCCGCGGTGCGTGTCAACGTCTGCGCGCGAAAGCCCGCTACCGCATCCCAGAATGTCGTGCGGCCGACCGCGAAGCCGATGAATCCGGTTACGCTCGCCGCAGTGGCGAGCCATTGCCGTACCATCATTGCGTCGGCACCACGACCGAGCACGATGCAGCCGACGGCGTCGCGTCCGTCGCGGCGAACGGTCGCGATGATGCGCTCACAGTCGACGCGCTGGGCTAACCCTTCGATCTTCCACACGTCAGGTTCGATACCCGCGTCCTGCAATTCACGAATCGCTGCGTCCATCAACGCCGGACGCACGTGCTGGTCATAGGTAGTCTTGTCGCCGGTCACCCGCGCGAGCTGCGCCACTGTGGCCGGCACCAGCAGTTCGAACATGAAGCGCCGCCGGCTGCGTCGGCAGTAATCGGACAGCTGTCTCAGCCGACCAGCCTGGCGCCGGTTCGAAGCACGGTCAGCTTCCGGGTTATAACGCACCAGTACCTTTGCAAACGTCGGATCGAAGGCCTCGATGTGGGTCGCGAAGCTGGCGCCGTATTCGAGCTCGAACTCGTTCGAACCGCTACGTTCCGTCGACAGCGCAGTGACGAAGCCGCGCTGGCGTGCATCGCGCAGTACTTCGGCGCCGTATTCCTCATCGACCAAAACTCCGGCGACGTCATTCGGTACGCCACTCTGCAACGCCTGTTGGAAGCCCTCGTAGATGACCCACTTGCTCGCGCTGACCTGGTCGTGTTGCTGCTTGGACAGGGGCAACTTGAAGTCGAACATATCGATGACGTACGAACGTCGATGATCGAACGGCAGCAGATAGAGGGGCTTGTCGTAGCCGAGGGTCATGACGCGTCTGCGAGTTCGCGTTGCGTGAATGGCCACGATGCTTCTGCGTTCACGCCGACGTCCGATCGGACGCCGCGCGACCGTGGACCGCGTCGTTCGACGCCGCGGAGTATTGCGGGCCAAGCAACTCAGCGATGTCCACATCGACCAGATCGCCAATGCGTTCGATAGAAAGTTCGGCGGCTGGATAGGCGCTGATGTTGGTCGCGTCGAGTGCGTAGTGTCCCTGGCGCGGGAACACCGTTGTCAACCGATCTCGCATCACCTTCTTCATGGCGGCAAGAATGCGCAGCTTGTCGTCGACCATGACGTAATGTTGCGCCGGGTAGAAGCGCTGCACAGATTCGAGCATCTGCTCCTTGTGGATATAGATGTGCACCCGCCCACCAACCGCGTCCCAGAGACCAGAGCGTTGCACTTTGCGCGGCTGAAACACGACGTCACCATCGGAGAGGATCACCGTCGGTCCGAAGCCATTCAATCGGTTGATGACATCGAGGGCACGTGGATAGAGTCGTTCGGCGAACGGATAGTCGATAAGGAAGCTCGACATCTCCAGCAGACGCAGGCCGTCACGCCCCTCGAACTCGGCGTCGGACCGATAGCGCTGCAGAGCGCCGAGGTAGTCGGCGTAGCCGAGTTCGCTGCGGAGCGACTCGAAGATCGACCAATAGCGCGCGGCGCTGGACGTGCCGAATGCGTGCTCCAGATGAACTCGCAGGTCGGCACAGACCCGATCGTTGTCGAGCAGTGTGTTGTCCACATCTAGCAAGAATGCGACCGCGTGTAATGGTCCCATCCGCAGTCCTCTCGATGCCGGGTGTCGGTGAGAATGACATTTGCAACAAGGCATTCGTACAAACGCCTGTTTAAGCATGGGCGCGAGCCAGACGCGCGTCCGTTCGTTATCGTACTCAGCATGCCATCGACATATGGAGGCGCAAGATTCGGTCCGGGCGTATAACTGAGCTAACGGATCGCTTGTGTCGCGAGACGCCGTTCGAGACGTTGGCGGCGTGTCGTCGTAGCGTGGCTAGAGGCGCCACAGGAGGAGATCCTGCGCAAAGTGAACATGCGTCTCGACACTGCGTGGGATGGCGTTGTGTTCGAGTTCTACCGGGAGCCACCACAGGGAATGGAACGTGACAACGCCAAGGATTGACGCCGAATTGGAAAGGCTGCAACGCGACACGTTCGGGTACTTTTTGCATGAAACCAACCCCATCAACGGTCTCGTGATCGACAAGACCGCGGCCAACTGGCCTGCGAGCATTGCCGCAACGGGCCTTGCCCTGGCGTGCTACCCCGTCAGTGTCGAACGCGGCTTCATGTCACGGCCAGCCGCCGTAGAGCGGACACTCGCGACGCTACGTTTTTTTTGGAACAGCCCCCAAGGTCCCGAGCCCGACGCCACCGGCTACCGCGGGTTGTATTATCACTTTCTCGACATGCAGACCGGCCGTCGCGCTTGGCAATGCGAGCTGTCGACGGTGGATAGCGCTTTCTTGCTCGCCGGTGCGTTGAGCGCTGCGTGCTATTTCGATGCCGTTACCGCCGACGAAACTGAGGTGCGCTCACTTGCCGACGCGCTCTATCAGCGCGCCGACTGGCAATGGGCGCAAAATGACGGCGCGACGCTGACGCACGGCTGGAAACCCGAAAGTGGCTTCCTCAACTATCGCTGGGAGGGCTACGACGAAGCGCTATTGTTGTATGTGTTGGGGCTCGGTTCGCCGACGCATCCCCTGCCCGAGGAAAGTTACGCGGCGTGGGCCTCCACTTATCGGTGGCAGCGAAGTTACGGACAAGACTATCTATACGCCGGATCCCTGTTTATCCACCAGCTTTCGCATGTGTGGATCGACTTTCGAGGTATCCAGGATGCCTTCATGCGTGACAAAGGCATCGACTATTTCGAGAACAGCCGCCGTGCGACTCAGGTGCAGCAACAGTACGCAATCGACAACCCACTCGACTTCAAAGGCTATGGGACTTATTGCTGGGGAATTACCGCAAGCGAAGGTCCCGGCCCCGACACCCGCGCGGTTAACGGTATCGAGCGTCCATTCTTCGACTACCTCGCTCGCGGCGTGCCCTATGGACCCGACGATGGCACGCTGGCACCGTGGGCGGTGGTTGCTTCCTTGCCGTTCGCACCGGAAATCGTGTTGCCTGCGATCCACCACTGCATTCATCAACGTAAGTTGACCGAGTTCAATCGGTATGGGTTCAAAGCATCCTTCAACCCCTCTCACCCGGGCGAGTCCGGCAATCCGTATGGATGGTGGGTGTCACCGTGGCATTTCGGAATCAACCAAGGACCGATCATCTTGATGATCGAGAACTATCGCAGCGACTTGATTTGGCGATTGATGCGCGGCTGCCGGTACATTGCCGCGGGATTGCAGCGCGCGGGTTTCACGGGAGGTTGGCTGCGACGGCTTCCGTAAACACCGGTGCGAAGCCCCCCGCGGGTGTGCGGAAATTAGTCGTCTGTCCTTGATACAGGCGCGCCGCAACAAGCTTCACCTCCCCCGCATAGGCATAGTTGCGAACATCGGCTTTCAATGTCGTGGTCGTTTCGTCGTCGGCGACGTTCCGTTCGCTGGGTACGACTAGGGCCTGGGCAACGTAGGTACGCCCTGCCATTTCACCCCACACCTTCTTGGTGAGTTTGTCGCCCCGATACGCCGCCTTGCTTCCGTAGCCGGCCGCGGGTTTGAAGAACAACTCGCGCCGCTTCGCCCACAACGCGCCCCTGTTCTCATCCGTCAGGATCTCGGTTCGTGGCACCGCGGCCAGCAGCGTCGAGATGGCCTCTTCGGCGACGCCTGTCTCGCGTAGGAATGTCGCGTCGCTGAGCAACGTGAGATTGCGCTTATCTGCATAAATTGCGTGTGCGCGCGGATGCGGGCTCACAACGACTTCCCCAGCAAGATACGCAAGCTTCAATGGCGTTTGTGCAGGCTCCTCCAACGCGAAATCCGTTAGCCGGTTGTAGACGAAGTCGATGGGCTGACTGCCACGCCACAACCGTGCGTCCTTTCGCAAGAGGTCGCGAGGATCGCAGATCGTTGCCTCGATCTTGTGTCGGATGAACAATTGCCGGTAGAGCAAGAATTCGGGGTGAAGGTACTGTTGTTCCGGCGCGTGGTCGACGATCGCCACCGACGTCAAGGGTGCAGCGCCGCGCTGCAGACGCCACTCGTCCATGAATACTTCGAACAGCGCGTCCTCGAGGGCATCAGCTTCCATCGGTGCCCGCGCGAGACCGACCACGTCTGCGCAACACGACCGGTGTGCACGCCCTAGGACCACATTCAGGAGTGCACCACCCGGATTGGTATTGATCTCTATCAGTTGCGGCCCGTCGACGCCCAGGTGGAAGTCATAGCCCAGCAGTCCGCCCGGCGAACGCGGGTCATAACGCGCGATGTCGGGCGCCCATGCCAGCACCGCGTTACAAAAGTGTGGCGACGCCACGATGCTCTCCACCGCGACAATCACACGCCGCATCTGTTCGAGATGATCGCGTGAGATGAACATCGGCACCGAAGCAAAAAGATGCGGGTGCGTCTCGATCATGGCGTGCGATAAGCCGCGCTCGCCAAGATCTGCTTCGAGGCCGCGGCGCAACGCAGCCTCGTCCAGGCTGAGGCAGTAGCACGATCGGTTCAGCGCCCCGATCGGCGGCGTCGCCTCGCAACTTCTGCCGCAACCTTCTGGCTCCTGTGCCACGGGAATCTTCGCCATTCAAGAAACCTCCAGTGAGCGCAGCTTCGAGCGCATGCAGCCACCCTGCGCAACTACGTCGCGGTTCGCAAGCTAGACGGCTCGCTTCATTCGAGCAACAAGCAGTTCGCGTAGTTCGAGCGCGGTCACTTCTGCAGCGACCAGACTGTCCGACGAATCGGGCGGCACCCAGCCGTTTACCAGGATGACGGTCGCTTCGCGTTACGTGCGCTCGCGAACGGAACGTCATGAGTTCGGCGCGTATACCTTTCCTATAGTCCGCAAGCTTAGCGCCAGTGACTGGATGGAGCGTCGCTAAGCGCAGATCCATTTGGCGAATCCGAGGCAATGACTCCGAGTCGCCAAATTACAAGCTGTAGGAGATGCAAATGACAGTGACAACCGATCCACAATCGAGCCTCGCGAGTATGCCCGACGCTTTGAGAACCGTGCAGGCTGCAATACAGCTGACGGAAGTCCAAGCGATGCTGCACCGATTGACCGACCACAACCCCGGCATCTGCATGCCGCACATGCACGACGAGCAAACGGGCGATTTCCAACGGCTTCCCGATGCAATGATGCAGGAGGAATCCGGTTTGGAGATGTCATTCCAATCGACGCAAGACGTCGCAGACAAAACCTACCGCTTCCTCCCGGTGGCCTGGATCTGGCGTGCAACACCGAGCGCGATTGAGCGCGATGTAGAACATAAGATGCCGACGTCATGAAAACGAGCGTCATCGAAGTACGGGATATGCTGTCGGTATTGAGCGTCCTCGGTGTAGAACGTCGTGTGGGCGACGTACCGGGTGTCGATAGCGTGACCGTAAACTATGCGGCAGGTAACGCCACCGTGCGGTACGACGAAACCCGCCTCGATGTCGCCGACATCAAGTCGGCGGTGCGTCAAAGCGCGTATGAGTCCGCGCCACCCACTGCGTCCGGCGATAGTCACGAAGGCCATCTACCGCTGGCCGCGCCGGCGGAGATCCCTTTACCCGCGCCGCCACAAACGTCCCCGCCCGCATCGGATCCCGCCGACGCAGCACAACACCACAAAGGGGCGCCGGCGCAAACATCGAAGGTTGCCCCAGTGGCACGCGCCAAAGTAACTTCGAATGTCGGTTCTGCGGCGGCGCCGCCGAGTCCACCAAAAGGCGACGCAGCGCCTGCCAAAACGAAACAAGGCAAGAGTTAAGCCGGCCCGTGTTCACTGATCGTGTGATGGCGGCTCACTCATGACGAAGCTAGCCATACGAAACGTTCGAGACACGCGATGAAAACGAGCACTATCGAAGTCCGCGATCTTCTCTCGGTACTGAGTGTGCTGGGCGTTGAAAAGCGTATTGGGCTGGTCCCGGGCGTTGAGAGCGTGACGGTGAACTTCGCGGCGGCAAGCGCCACCGTGCGTTACGACGAGACGCGACTCAAGATCGCCGACATCAAGTCGGACGTGCGCCGACGCGGCTATGAATCGGGTGAAAAGCTAGCCAACCAAAATCTGGTCGAACCAAGACCCGCCGCTGGGCAAACATCTGCATCCGCGCCGGCCGCTGCGCGCCAGGATCTCACGCCGCCACTTACACCCCCCGATGGCAGCGCGCTGACCCTAGCCGATGACCCGGCCACGGCACCTATTGCTCCCGCTAACGGTCTGCCTGAGGCGCCGCAGGGCGCGCCGCCAGCAACACCTAAAACAGCGGACTCGAAAGTTGATTCGACCGGTCCGACCGATGTTGCCGAAACACCGCCGGCTCCAGACGGCCATGCAGCCCACTCCGCGCCTGCCGCGATGCCGGCCACGATGGCGCATGAGATGGGTCACAGCGGAAAAGACTTGCCGGCGATGGTGCGCGACATGCGCAACCGTTTCTGGATCTGCCTGGCGTTTACTGTACCGATCTTCGTGTATGCACCGATGGGCGGGATGTGGCGCGCGCCAGCGCCGCCGTTTGGAATGGACCTCAATCTGTGGCTGTTCTTTTTCGCGAGCGCCGCGATTCTGTATCCGAGCTGGCCGTTCTTCGTCTCTGCGTGGCGCGCCGTCAGGAAGGGCACCCTCGGGATGGCGGCGCTGATCGTGTTGAGCGTCGGGACCGGCTATCTCTTCAGCGTCGGCACCACCTTTTTCTTCAAGGGAACCGGTCAGTTCTTCGAAGCCGTCTCCGTTCTGCTGGTTTTCATCCTACTGGGGCACTGGCTGGAGATGCGCGCCCGTGCGGGAGCATCGTCTGCCATTAAGGCGTTGATGGACCTCACGCCTGCGAAGGCCAACGTGATGCGCAACGGCGCAGAGCTCGAAGTGCCGACGGCAGAGGTGTTGGCAGGCGAGATCGTCGTGATCCGGCCCGGCAACAAAATTCCGGTCGACGGTATGGTGGAAACCGGCGAATCACTGGTCGATGAGTCCATGCTCACCGGCGAATCGATGCCGGTGCAGAAGGGACCAGGCGCCACGGTGATCGGCGCGACCATCAACAAGAGCGGCAGCTTCAGCTACAAGGCAACGAAAGTAGGCGCCGACACGGCGCTCGCGCAGATCGTGAAGTTGGTGCAGGAGGCGCAGAACTCTAAAGCGCCGGCGCAACTACTGGCGGACAAGGCGGCGCAATGGCTGGTGATTGCCGCGATCGTCATTGGGCTCGCGACCTTTGGCGTGTGGTTCTGGTGGATCGGACAACCGCTGCTGTTCGCGGTGACATTGACCATCACCGTGTTCGTGATCGCGTGCCCGGATGCATTGGGACTCGCGACGCCGATGGCCGTCATGGTGAGCACCGGCCTAGGTGCGACCAACGGCATTCTGTTCAAGAACGCCTCGGCCCTCGAAGACGCCACCAAACTCAACGTCATCATCTTCGACAAGACCGGCACGCTGACCGTCGGCCAGCCGGAAGTGGTCGAGATCGTGACGGCAGACGGCGTCACCGAGGACGTCGTGCTGACTGCCGCGGCGGCCGTGGAGCAGGGTTCCGCTCACCCGCTGGCGCAGGCGATCGTGCGCCGCGCGGCCGACCTCACTGTCGTCGCCCCCACAGGATTCGAAAGCCTCGACGGCATGGGCGCACGCGCGGAGACCGCCGACGGAACCGTGTTCCTCGGCAACCGTCTGTTGATGGATAAGCAAAAGCTCGCGCTCGGCCCTCTCGAAGCGGAAGCCAACCGAATGCAGGGAGACGGCCGTACCGTAGTGCACGTGTCGCAGGCGGCGCGGGTAATTGGCCTCATCGCCATCGCGGATGCGGTCAGGCCCACCGCCAAGGCGGCGGTCGCAAAGTTGCGTGAACAAAAGATCGAAGTGGTGATGCTCACCGGTGACAACGCGGTCACGGCCAAACGCATCGCCGCGGATCTCGGCATCGACAACGTGTTGGCCGACGTACTACCGGCACAGAAAGCGGAGAAGGTGAAGCAGTTGCAGTCCACGGGCAAGCGGGTCGGCATGGTGGGCGACGGCGTCAACGATGCACCCGCGCTCACCCAGGCGAACGTGGGCTTTGCCATTGGCGCCGGCACCGATGTCGCAATGGAAAGCGCCGATGTAGTGCTGATGAAAAGCGATCCCTATGACATCGTCGCGGCGATCGAACTGTCGCGCGCGACGTTGCGAAAGATGCACCAGAACCTTTGGTGGGCAGTCGGCTACAACGCGATCGCGTTTCCACTCGCGGCGGGCGTGTTCTATCCATTTGTGCTAAGTCCCGAGGTCGCCGCACTGTCGATGTCGGGCAGCACCCTCGTGGTGGCGATCAACGCACTGATGTTAAAACGCACCAAGCTGGTCGGCATTCGGCAGCACGGCAACGCTGCCGCACACGGAACTGGCCATGCGTCGGTCGCAGCGGAACGCGCTGCAGTGCCGGCGCTCGAGGAGGACTCGCCGTGTTGCAAGCCATAGAGCGCAAAGGCCAGAACAGATTCCACGTTGCTGAACTCGCACGTCGAGCTGGGGTCACGCCGGCCACTGTTCGATACTACGCACGAGTGGGCTTGCTGGACCCTGGCCGAGAAGCGCACAACGGATATCGCTGCTTCTCCGCGTCTGATTTGCAACGGCTCAGTCTTATTCGTCAAGCCCAGGCGCTTGGGCTGACGATTGGCGACGTCAAAGCAGTGCTCGAAACGATTGAGACCGGTGCGTCGCCCCGTCACCAGGTGAGATCCTTGATCGCGCAGCGACTGGCCGGTATCCAACGGACCATCGCCAAACTTCTCGCGACACAAAATCGAATCGAGCGCGCCTTATCGGGCTCGTCCGCAGATAGACCACTAGACGGAGCTTTGTTTTGCCGTTTGATCGAGCAACTAGAAACGATCGACGATGCTCCGCAAGTCACCAAGCGAAACCGTGAATTCAAGCAGAACCGGATACCACCGTCAGTTCGTCCCGCAAATCAGACGCGTAGCTTCGCAGGTGTACTCACTTTGCAGGAATCGGCTCCGTGAGTCGCAAGAAGTCGACGCACGGTCTTGGCCGCAAGGGATACAAGAAATCACTCAGGACGCTACAGGTCGAACTGGTCAAGTTGCAGCGCCACTTGATCAAGTTCGATCAAAAAATACTACTTCTGTTCGAGGGACGAGACGCCGCAGGTAAGGACGGCGTCATCAAACGCATCACTCAACATCTGAGTCCTCGCGAAACCCGCATCGTCGCTCTGGGGAAGCCATCCGATCGCGACCAAGCCGCTTGGTATTTTCAGCGCTACGTGTCGCATCTGCCGGTGGCGCCGGAGTTAGCGCTGTTCAACCGTAGCTGGTACAACCGCGCCGGAGTCGAGATCGTCATGGGATTCTGCACAGACTCGGAATATCGAATGTTCCTGAGCCAGGTGGTTCCGTTCGAGCAGCTATTGGTCGCTTCCGGCATCCAGCTTTTTAAGTACTACCTCGACATCTCAAAGGACGAACAAGTGCGCCGTCTCACAGCACGTCGGGAAGACCCATTGACGCAATGGAAATCCAGTCCTATCGATGACGTCGCGGTGAAGCACTGGGATGACTACAGCAAGGCGCGCGATCGCATGTTGTCCGCGACGCATAGTGAGGTGGCGCCGTGGATCATCGTGCAGGCCGACGATAAGCGACAAGCGCGGTTGAACATCATTCGGCACCTCATGTCGCGCGTCGAGTGTCCGGACAAGGACGAACACGCCGCGACACCCGACCCAGGCATCATAGATGGGTACCGTGAGTCATCTCGACTGTCCGCGTGATTGAACCTTGTCGCTCGCGGACCTTAGTGAAATGACAACGTGCCGGAGACTCCGCCATCGGAAAGTCGAACGGAGTTGAAGAGACTGAGCTGATCCGTCAGCGAGGTCCGTGATGGACACGGATTCCAAATCCGTCAACTCGTCAAACTCAAAGCCCAATGCACCCATTGCGTCGACGTCGAACCATTTCAAGCACACCTAAGGCATCCGCAATTGCTAGTATTCGTAGCGCAGTATCGGGTCCGTTAGGCCCGCCTTGGAGGTGTGATCCCGGTGCTCCTGCTGTCGACGATGAATGCGGAAAATCATTTGTCGATGCTTTTCGCCGATCCAGTCCTCACGGCTCAGATGAGCATCCTTCCCGCGAAGTTGTTCCTGTTGCTCGCGGTATTCGCGAAACTCCCGGTAACCGTCCAGTTCGTGTTTGACGTCTTGAATCACCAGTTCTGCCATCAGCGCATCATCCAGGAACCCCAGACCGGGGATCGTGTCTGGGATCATGTCGGCGGGTTCAGCAAAGTAGCTGATCGCCGCCCTGATGCGTCGTCGATCTTTCTCCTCGAGTGGCCACTCTGCGTCTTCGAGCATCGCGACTAGAGTTCCGAGGTCGTCCAGGCGCATCCGGACGTACTCGGGTACCCTTGCCTTCTTGCTCTCTACCAACAGTCGCCGAACGCATTCGACGAGGTCCTTTTCTTCCCGCTTCTCGTTTCGTCGCCAGGTGGCATCCATGACTTCGCGAAAATAGCGCAAGTCATCGTCGCCCAAATCGAGTTCGACTTTTAATGGCATTCTAGCCTCCTTCAGGTAAGACGGTCGGCTGTAGTGGCGCATTCGACGCGATCGATCCATCTACACGTTGCGGCGTCACTCTTTCCAGAACCCGATGTAGAACCTGTGCCTCGCACACAGGTCAAGCCTTCTTGAGCTTCGCAATTTTGTTGACCGTCCCCCCCACTGCCGAAGCGTCTGCGTTACGGGCTGATTGGGATCGTTTGCACCCAGCCGTAGGAAATGTCTGGCGACCGTCCGACCGCAAATGACCTAGGCACGCTCGAGTATTGGCGTGACGCTGATTGCTGTGTGGACGCATTGAAGGAGCACTACCGGTGTCCAAGTATTCTAAATTTGGTGCGATGATCGCTACAGCAACGGTCATCATGCTGGGTTTGATGTATCTGAACACGTACCAGATGGACCATGTCTTCTGGAGCGAAACGCGCGCCTACATGGCGCTTGTCATGGGCGCCACGATGGCGATCGTGATGTTGGCGTTCATGCTGAACATGTACACGGATAAGGCGCTTAATGCCGGTATTATCGTTGCCAGCATCGCGATATTTGCAGTCGCGCTTTATCTCGTACGGAGTCAGCAGACCGTTGACGACATTTCCTATATGAAAGCAATGATTCCGCATCACTCGATTGCAATTCTGACCAGCGAACGCGCGCACATTTCCGATCCGCGCGTGAGAAAACTCGCCGACGGCATCATCGAGGCGCAGCGCGAAGAAATTGGAGAAATGAAGGCGTTAGTTCGGGACCTCGAGAGCAAACCCTAAGACCGATGTCCAGGAGCCGTGCGGCTACCTACGTTTCGACTCCGAGACCGTCGCCTCGTCGAACCGCTTTCTTCGCAAGATGCCCTCGATTGCCGGCATGTTCACGCCGCGCGCATGTAGCGATCGACCGCTGCGAGGCAGCTCATATGCCGTCTTGGAGTTGCTTGAGATCGAGCGAGGAATCCGCCACATGACCAATCCATGCACGCAGCTGCAGGCGTTAGTAAAGCGCTCAAGTGATGTCCAGTCGCTTTGCATCTACATCTCGATCGGACCACACTACGCGAGTGAAACAGCACCGCTCCATCGTCGCCTTCTTGCTCATCCTCGCGGTGCCGTATTCAACGGCTGCGGCGATGGCCGAAGGGTTGCGATGTCATCACGAAGGCCTCGGTGCTTTGAGCGGACCTGCTGTAATGATGCATCACGACCACGCCGCGATGATGCATGTAGACCACGCGGGAGCGCAGGCGTCGAGCAAGGGTGACTGCCACATCAAATGTGGTTGCGCCGGTCACTGCGCCAGCGGCGGTGGCACCGCGGGGTTGGCGTTGAACCTCGTTGTAATCGCCCAAATCGACAACGTCGATCAAACTGACGGCTCGTACCAACGCTTCCTTTCGGATCCACTACGAATCCCGCTTTTCCGACCTCCCATCGCGGCGTTGCAAAGCGCCGCCTGAGTTTCTTCCGCCGTCGTTGAGACGGCCAAAGACATCCTCCGGTATCCAACTGTCGACCTACTAGTGGGCGGCGGCGCTTGGTTTCGTCGAAGACAGATTTCATTTCGACGGAGATCGATGTGGCCTTTCCCCTACAACGCGCGCTGGTCGCGCTGGCTGCGATTGCGGTCGCCGGCTGTACGACTGTTCCGGCGGATCGCGGATATTCAGATGTCCGCCAACAATCCACGGACCGCGGGCTACCTCTGCCGGATGACGTCAACGCGGATCGATCGACGTTCGTCAGCGAGATTCTCGCGCACCCTCTAACTGCAGACGATGCGCTTCGCATGGCGTTTGCCAATAACCCGCACGTTCAGATCGAGTACGCACGACTGGGGCTCAGTGCTGCGGAGGTCGTTCGGGCTGGGCGGCTCAGCAACCCAACGTTGGCCGCGAGCTGGCAATCATCGAGTGCGTCGGGGGACGCTGATCGCTACACCTTCGGTCTGACCCAGAATTTTGCCGAGCTGCTGCTTCTCTCGGCGCGCACGTGCTTTTCAAAAGGTGAGTTCGAGCGCGCAAAGCTCGACGTCACGCAAGCGTTGCTGGATCTCGCGGCCAGCGTGCAGTCCGCCTACTACGCAGCGGTTGGGGCTCATCAGGTGGCAGCGATGCGCGAACGTGTCGCTGCCGCAGCGACCGCGACCGCCGCGCTTTCTCAACGATTCAAAGATGCCGGTAACACCACGGCGTTGGAACTCGCGATGCAGGAAGCCGCCGCGAGCGAAGCAATGCTCGAGCAGGAGCGGGCCGATCTCGAGGTCAGCCGCACAGAAAGCATGCTGAATGAACTGATGGGACTCGACGCAGCGGCGCAATGGAACATCGCCGATTCGCTACCGATGCCCGTGAGAGAAGAGGACTCTCTTGACGCGCTGCAAACGCTCGCGCTGGCGCGCGCCGATCTGGACTCCGACCGACGCGCGGTCGTACTGCTCGAAGACGCACTGGGCTTGACGCGCAGCTATCGCTTCATCGGCGATGTTGAGGTTGGCGCACAGTACGAACGCGATACAGACCGCAATCGTCTCATCGGTCCTTCCCTGTCGCTGCAGCTACCCCTCTTCAACCAGGGTCAGGCCGCAATGTTGCGCGCCGAGTCGCTGCTCGATGCTGCGCGCGCCGAAGTTCGTGCAAAAGAGATCGAGATCTCCAATGCAGTTGGCGCCGCCAACGAACGCGTGCTGGCGATGCGTCGACGAATCGATCGTCTCAGGAACGAGACGATTCCGCTGCGCGAGCAGATCGTCGCGCGGATGCAGGAACAGCAGAACTACATGCTCGTCGACATATTCGATCTGCTGCGTACGAAGCAAGACGAATACAACACCTATCAGCAGTACGTGGAATCGGTGAGCGCCTATTGGCTGGCGCGCGTCGACCTTGCGCACGCGGTGGGCAGCCGTCTGCCGAGCGACGACCTGATCGGCGCAGCCATCGTAGCTCCCGATCTGCAAACGCAACCTTCAACAAGTCCCAACGCAACGCCGGCGGATGCGTTGGATTCCCCCTCGATCCCGCCGGACCACAACTACCACGGAGAATGATGATGAAGACCCACACGAACGCGCTCGTCCTCGTGCTGTCGTTGGCCCTGCCACTCGTAGCGCATGCCCACGGTCACAACGTGGACTGCGAAACGCATGGCATGGACATGTCGAAGATGTCCGCTGAAGAACAAAAGGCGTTCAAAGACCAGTGCGAGGCTCAGAAGCACGGTCAGGACGCCTGCGACATGAGTGGCACGGACATGTCGAAGATGTCGGCCGCAGACCAACAGAAAATGATGGCGCAGTGCCCAAAGCACGACGCGCCAGCTGCCCCTGCTGTTGCACCCAGCGCGCCAAAGGGAGGCTCCTGATGGTCGCGAGACGCTCGTTGCTCAGCGCGTTTTCCGCGCTGACAACCCTTCCACTGTTCAGTTCTGTCCGCGCGGCTGGACCGAGTGACAAGGAGATGAGTGAAGGCGGACCGCAGCGGCGCGGAGAAGCCGCTCGCGTTCCGGTCGTCACGCCTAACGGGCGCACGCTGCCGTGGAAGTGGGTGGATGGCGCAAAGGAATTCCACCTCGTTGCAGAGGAGGTCGACCATGAATTTGCGCCGGGATGTGTCGCCAAGTGTTGGGGCTACAACGGATCCACGCCAGGTCCAACGATCGAAGCCGTCGAAGGCGATCGGGTACGCATCCTCGTCACCAATCACCTCAAGGAATGGACCACGGTGCATTGGCACGGCTTGATCCTGCCCAACGGAATGGACGGCGTCGGAGGCCTGAATCAGCCGGACATCAAACCGGGGGAGACCTACGCCTACGAGTTCACGTTGAAGCAAGCCGGAACGCATATGTACCACCCGCACGCAGATGAAATGGTGCAGATGGCGTTCGGCATGATGGGGTTCTTCATCATCCACCCGAAGGAAGCTGAACCAGAACCTGTCGATCGCGACTTCGCGATCATGCTGCACAACTGGGCGCTACACCCGGGGACGTATCGTCCTGATCCTGCAGTGATGCAGGAGTTCGATCTGTGGACCTTCAACAGCAAGGTGTTTCCCGCGACGGCCCCGATCGTCGTGCGCCTCAACCAGCGCGTCAGGATCCGCATCGGCAACTTGTCGATGTGGAACCACCCGATCCACATTCACGGCCATAAGTTCTGGGTCACCGGCAGCGACGGAGACCGGTGGCCGAAGTCGGCGTGGCGTAGCGAGGTGACCGAGACTGTCGGCGTCGGCCAGATGCGCGATTTCGAGTTCGTCGCTGATAACCCCGGTGATTGGGCGTTCCACTGCCATATGGCGCATCACACGATGAACGCGATGGGCCATGCCGTAGCCAATCCGACCGGTGTTGATCAAAGCGGTGTTGAAAAGGACATCCGTTCAATGCTGCCGGGTTACATCGCGATGGGTAAGGACGGCATGGCGGAACACGGCGAACACCTCGCAATGGGACTGCAGGGTCCTGAGAACACGTTACCGATGATGACCGGCAAGGGTCCGTTCGGTTCGATCGAAATGGGCGGCATGTTCACGGTGCTCAAGGTCCGCGACGGTCTTGCCGCGGATGACTACAAGGATCCGGGCTGGTATCGGCACCCGCCAGGGACGGTCGCCCGCAAGGTCGCGTTCGATCCCGCGTACGCGGTGCCAGACTCGATGAGCGGTATGCACCACGACGGACACTCGATGGGCGACATGCCCGGAATGGACATGAAGGATATGGACATGTCCGGCATGAATCACGGCGGTTAAAGGAAACAACGATGAAGATCCTGCTCACGATCCTATTCACCCTCCTCGCATGCGTTGTTGCAGGGCTGACTTTCGTCTACACCGGCGCATTCGACGCTGCGGCGGATCAGCCGCACAGCACGCCGGTGCATTGGCTCGCAGAGACCGCGCGTGAGCGCTCGATCGCAGCGCGTAGCAAAGGCATAGAAGTACCGGATCTCGACAATCCGAAGCTCGTTGCAGAAGGGGCGAGCGAGTATTCGGAGATGTGCGTCGGTTGCCATCTCGCCCCCGGCGTCGCGGACAACGAGATGCGGCCAGGCCTCTATCCGCCCGCACCCGAACTCGCCACGCAGCAACGCAGCAGCGGTGAGTCGACCGCGGACGCCGCGCGACAGTTCTGGGTCGTCAAGCACGGTATCAAGATGTCCGCGATGCCGGCTTGGGGCGTCACGCACGACGACGCGACTATCTGGAGCATGGTCGCGTTCGTGCGCAAGCTGAATACGCTAACGCCGGCGCAGTACGCCGAGATGACGCAAAACGCCGAATCGGCGCATGAGGAATCGGGACATGGGCATGTCCACGCCACTGGTGATTCGGACTAAACCACAGCCACCGCGTCGCAAGCAATCAAGGGAGATTCACCATGAGCGAACACGACGACACTTCGAAGAATCGGCGCGCTAGCGATCTAGAGAAGGGGCAACCGAGCGCTGGCCTCACCGCAATTGATCCGGTGTGCGGGATGACAGTAGTCATCAAGCCCGAAAGTCACCTCGCTGAGCATGATGGGCACAGGTATTACTTCTGCAGTGCCAAGTGCCGCGAGAAGTTCATCGGCGATCCGATTCGATACCTGACTCCGAAAGGCTCTGCGGAGGTGAACGCGCCTGAGGGAGCCCGTTGGACTTGTCCAATGCATCCAGAGATTGTCCGCGACGGTCCGGGCGCCTGCCCGATCTGCGGCATGGCCCTCGAACCGATCATGCCCACGCTGACATCAGGTCCCAATCCCGAGCTTGCGGACATGACGCGCCGATTCTGGATCGCGTTGGTGCTGAGCGTTCCTGTCTTCGGACTCGAGATGGGCGGTCACCTGTTCGGTCTGCACCAATGGTTGAGTCAACAATCGTCCAGTTGGGTCCAACTGGTCCTCTCCACGCCCGTCGTGCTATGGGCTGGCTGGCCCTTCTTCGAACGCGCTTGGGCATCGCTCCTCACGCGCAACCTCAATATGTTCACGCTGATCGCGATGGGAACCGGTATCGCCTGGCTCTATAGCGTGGTGGCGACATTTGCACCGCACGCGTTCCCTGCCGCCTTTCGAGCGCCCGGAGGCGCCGTTTCCGTGTACTTCGAAGCAGCTGCGGTCATCACGGTGCTTGTTCTACTCGGTCAAGTGCTGGAACTGAGAGCGCGAGAGACGACAGGTGGCGCCATAAGAGCACTGTTAGATCTGACGCCGAAATTGGCGCGTCGCGTCCGCGCCGACGGCACCGATGAGGAGATCTCGCTGGAGCTCGTTGCGGTCGGCGATGCGCTTCGTATTCGTCCTGGAGAGAAGGTGCCCGTGGACGGTGTGATTCTGGAAGGACGCGGCACCGTCGATGAGTCATTGGTGACCGGTGAATCGATGCCCGTCACCAAGGGACCAGGCGATAAGTTGATTGGGGGCACCGTCAACCAGAGCGGCGGGCTGCTGATGCGCGCGGAGAAGGTTGGCCGCGACACGATGCTCGCGCGCATCGTGCAAATGGTGGCGGAAGCGCAACGCAGCCGCGCGCCGATTCAGCGATTGGCCGATCAAGTCGCAGGCTATTTCGTGCCGGTCGTCATTCTGGTCGCTCTGGTGGCCTTCACTGTCTGGTCCATCTGGGGACCACCACCGGCTATGGGCTTCGGTTTGGTCGCCGCAGTCGCAGTGCTGATCATCGCCTGCCCGTGCGCGCTGGGGCTGGCGACGCCGATGTCGATCATGGTTGGAGTCGGTCGCGGCGCACAGAGCGGCGTGCTTATCAAGAACGCTGAGGCGCTGGAACGTATGGAAAAGATCGACACGCTGGTGGTCGACAAGACGGGCACACTGACCGAGGGCAAACCCAAAGTGGTCGCGCTCCACCCGGCATCCGGAACGACCGAGACCGAATTCCTTCGAATAGCGGCGAGCATCGAACGTGCGAGCGAGCATCCTTTAGCCCAAGCAATCGTTGCGGAAGCCAGCGCCCGCGGCCTCGTCTTGTCGGAACCTGAGGCTGTCGACTCTCCGGTAGGCAAGGGCGTCCTCGGGCGCGTCGACGGCCGATCGGTGCTGATTGGGAGTGACCGATTCCTTGCCGAAAACGACGTGAGTGTCGGCAAGCTCGAGTCAGTCGCAGCGTCGCTCAGGCGCGATGGCACCACTGCAATCTACGTTTCGATCGATGGACGCGCGGCCGGCGTGATTGGCATCGCTGATCCCATCAAAGCCTCAACCCCCGAAGCCCTCGCGTCGCTGAAGGCAGCGGGCATCCGCGTGATCATGCTCACCGGCGACAATCGGGTGACAGCCGAAGCGGTCGCCCGAAAGCTCGGTATCACCGACGTGGAAGCGGATGTTCTGCCCGATCAAAAGAGCGCCGTGATTACTAAATTGCAGTCCGAGGGTCACGTCGTCGCAATGGCGGGCGATGGGGTCAATGATGCGCCTGCGTTGGCTGCGGCCGATGTCGGCATTGCGATGGGTACCGGCACCGATGTTGCGATCGAGAGCTCAGGAATCACGCTACTCAGAGGTGACCTCAACGGAATCGTTAGAGCGCATCGTCTCAGCCAACTCACCATGGGTAACATCCGCCAGAACCTGTTCTTTGCCTTCGTCTACAACGCAGCGGGTATCCCCATCGCGGCCGGCTTGTTCTATCCGATCTTTGGTTTGTTGTTGTCGCCAGTAGTGGCTGCTGCAGCGATGGCTGCAAGCTCTGTCAGCGTCATCGCGAACGCGCTACGGCTTAGGAGCGCAACGATATGATCCGTGCGACTCGCCCGCCCGCAAGCAGACGCGGCGGTGGCATTAGAGTTCGTTTAGGTCAACCACGCATTCGGCGACCGATCGTCGACGCACTAGAAACAACGCCGCCACCGGAACAACCGTCCACTGAGCAAGCGGGCTTAGACCAACGCCGAAAATTGGATCAACCGGCATCAGAGGCCCGCAACTCCATCTCCCGAGCCATCTCGTGCTCGCCACTTCAACCGCCGTTGTAAGCGCAAGGCCGAGCAACAACGTTATCGTTGCGATGGCGACACCGGATCTCAGGGCCGGTGCGTAAGCTCCCGCGATCAACGCGCATCCAAAGGTCAGGAGTGCGTACGCGGCGTCGCCGGCGGTGCAATGCAACGCTGCCAGGAGGCTCGCGTGCGATCCCTGCTCACTCCAGATCGCGTAGAGCGGTAGTTGGGCGACCTCCCATGCCGCAAACATCGGTAGAGCGACGCCGACATAGCGCGCGACCAAACCGAGTCGATTTGCAAATCGGTTAGCCACGACGCTGGCGTTAACCCTTCGCACCACCTGACAAACCGTTGGTCCCACCGTGACGGTGCTCATCATGGTGATGTGCCCCATGATGATGCAGTAAATGCAACAAGGGGCACGCCAGTAGAATCAGATACGGCGCGAAACCGAGCATGTGGCCCCAATGCTCGCGCAGTAAAAAGAACGATACGACCAGTACCAGAGAAATCGCAGCGAGTCGCCACCGTTGCATGATCCAACCTCCTCAATCGAAGCTCGTTGACGATGACGCTGGCCGAACTCTCGGGCGCGCAACTTCGTTGCACACCAACTAACGCGAAGCCTTATGCATCTAAGCCAACGTGATCTACCGTGGTATGAATCGCGTCGAACTTGCTTGGATCGCGCTACCTTACGCTGGATCACTAAGTCATTTCATTGAAATTCGCGGTCAGTATCGAGCGAGTGCGCGTATCCTCCCATGCGGTCAGGGAAGCTGGCCGCATGACGAGTTCACGATCATCGTGGCCCCACCGATTTAGAGCGCTGGATCCTCGACTGTGCGATCGGTCCTGGCGATCGGCAATTCCCAGCCGGGTCGACGTTTCGCAAGCGCCGCGCGACGACAGTCGCTTCCAATGCGATTGGCGAGAGCCTATCGCGGCGCCGTAAATGACCGGGCGCTTGATCAAGGAGTTCGTGCGGCGAAGAGACGACGTCATACGCGCGGAGTTGCAGACGCGTTTGAAGAAGCTGAAGGACGATTGAAGACGGCAGCAGACTGTTCCTTCTTTTGTTGCCTCGCCCGGTCTTGACGACGTGCAACGTTCGCTTCCGAACAGACAGGTACCAAGCGAATCGCCGTAAATCGTCAGGCGCGTTCCCCTAAACGCGCCGCATCTGCGGCGACTCATCACCGCCTGGATGCAAGGCCGGGCTTCAAATCCCCGGCCTTTTCATTTGATGGTCCGGTCTCGACGATGGGGCTGCTATTTCGAGTGCACCTAGGCGAACTTTCGCCTCTTCAAGTCGAAGCTGTCGAGCCTTGGTCGCAAGCGTGCGGATAGAGCGCAGCAGGAACCAGGCCTCTTCACGCTCGTCGTCATTGGGCGAGATAATCCCTGCAGTTCGCGAAGCCGCCGTCTGGATTGCATTTGCGCTCGCATTGTCTCGAGTAGCAACTCGGCTTCGCCCTTTTCGGGTGACTTACTCATTGCGATCTCCCTATGCGCGCTCAACTGAGACGCGTCCGTGGCACATTGATCGTGCTGAAACCCGTCGTCCGCTCGTTACCGCACACATTTATACCCATACCGCAGCCATCGAGACGCCCGCTTAGTTCGGAAGCGAACTGAGTCCGTTGCTGGAAGATATTTGGTTTTCTGATGCGGTTGAATTAGGAATCCGAGCGCGGGTTCGCGGGGGAGACCAACGAAGTTGCTGATTCGCAGCCTCTCATCCGGATCATTGTTCCCGTGCACGGGAATTGTCCGAGCAGCGACGGTCTACTTCGCTACAATCTCGATGACGGAGGCACATATCGAAAGGTCGGACCGCTCACGCCGATAGGGTCAGCGAGGAACTCGGCAATTTCTTCGAGCGAGCCAATCCGAATATCGCGACTATCCTCGCCGATTCGCCACGTCTTCGAATCAATTGGAGCCAACTGCCAACCTCGCTTAGCGCAAGTCTTGCGCAACTCGTTCGGCATCGGTCGGCGCGCTTCGTTCATAGCGACTACTTCTCGACGTAGGAGAGCAGACGATCTGTCTCGGTCTTAACCACCCGATAGCACTCGCAGCAACGTGCTTCGAGAGCCGGTCGATCAAGAACTGTGATGCGACCGCGATGGTAGTCGATCACATTGTCCTTCTGAAGCTTGCGGGCGGCTTCCGTCACTCCTTCGCGGCGCACACCTAACATGTTGGCGATGAGTTCTTGTGTCATCGTCAATTCGTTCGACGGCAGTCGATCCAAGCTTAGCAACAGCCATCGACATAGTTGCTGATCAATCGAATGGTGCCGATTGCAGACCGCTGTCTGGGCCATCTGGGTGATCAGAGCCTGCGTGTAGCGTAGCAGTAGGTGCATCGTCTCGCCGAATTGACCGAACTCGAATTTGAGAAGCTCCGCCTTGATTCGATAGCCATGTCCGGCGCTCTGCACAATCGCACGACTCGGTGTAGTGTCGCCGCCCATGAACAGGGAAATGCCAAGCATCCCTTCGTTGCCGACGACTGCAATTTCGGCTGACGAGCCATCCTCCATCACGTACAGCAAGGAGATGATGGCGGTTGTCGGGAAGTAGACGTGCCGCAGCTTGACGCCCGATTCATACAGCACGTCGCCGAGCTTCAACTGGACAAGTTCTGCCTGCGACGTGAGGCGTTCGTGGTCGGCGGTCGGTAGCGCATCGAGCAGGTGGTTCTGGTGAGGGGTGTGAGGGCCTTGTGCGGCCATACGAAACTCCGCGACGCCCGTCTATCGGAACGTGAACGATCTCTGTCGGCGGAGTCTACACCTACGTGCGCTGTAGTACATATGGGTTGCCGTCTGATCATGAGCGGCCGGAAAGTTGGGCAGAATTTCTCAGGATCCAGAGCCTATCCGTGAGGCTAATCGAGTGAGGCGCGGTAGCCGTGCGACACGGGCAGGAGAGTTTCAGATGGGCACTGTCGTCAGTTTCGAACCAGAACGCATTCAAGCCTTCTCGTCGGACGATGCGCTCGCATTGTGCGATGTTCAACGGCTGCGCGACGCTTGCCGCATCATCAGCCATCGCATCGATGATCTGACACTTGCAGACGGTGTCGCGCTGGGCAGAAACCTCGACCGTGATTTAGTCGCGCTAGCAGAAGTGCTGGTTAGGCGCCTGAGTCGGTAGGACCAGACCACGCGCCCGATTCGCCAAATCGGCGCGCCATTGCGAAGTTGTTATTCCACCTAGGTTGGGTGGGCGCTGGTTATCAGTAGTTGTGCAACTGGCACAAAATACGCAGGAACGCACGGCACAGTGTTCGCTTCCGAACAGCGTGGAATGGACGAATGGCGATAGATTTCCGATGGGCGCCGCAGCATGACGCCAATGTACTTCGAGCCAAACCCTTTCGAAGTGCAATAGAGGCCGGGGTTCATCGCCCCGGCCTTTTTCTTTTTGGTCGGGTACGATCTCTAGCTTCCAGCAGCACCCCAACGCCCTCGGTCGCGTCTATACCGGACTCAAACAGTTGAACCCGGTTGTTGCGACTGTCGGGTGCCGAGAAAATCGAAACCTCTCGGCTCCCCATGAGCGTAGTGAAGTCTCGCGGTGGCATCACGTGCTCTGGAATGTTGTCCGCGCGGTCCGAGACTCATCACACGCGAACGATGCGGCCGACCCACGCGCCGACAACGCCGAAGACCGCAGTAGTCTCAAGGACTGGAAAACGCCGCTTCACGTTTGGTCACGACTCTCCGATACGGACGTTTCATGAAGTGCGGCTAACCTAGGTCACGCGGTCGGGCACAGTTGTTCCGGTCACGGGGGCATCACCACTCCCGGCGGGCACCATCGCGGATGGACAACGTGGCCATACACGCCTGCATCGGACTCACCGTCTGTCACGCGGTTCGCCCACGTCAGGGTACGACGGTTCAAAAGCGAAACTCATCGCCAAGGGAACGAATGCGCCGATGCACGCAGCTGCAATTACGTCAGTCGGCCAGTGCACACCGACAATCAGCCGCGAGAGGGCGACAAGGAAGATCCACACGAGCGCAACCGACAACACGTACCGATGCATCGCGGGCCAGAGACGGGCAACACAGATAGACGCCGCGGTAGCGAAACTCGCGACGACCAATGTATGTCCGCTGGGGAAGCTCGAGCCCCAATACCAATCCGTCGCCCAGAGCGCCGGTCGAGCGCGACCGACGATGGATTTGACGGCATACGTCACCATCGCACCGGTCGTCACAGACGCAATCAAGAAAAGCGCTTCGTAACGGTGCTTCGTAAGAGCAAGCGCGAGCGATGCGATGATCGTCAATGGAAACAGAACGGTTGAGGATCCGGTCCACGTTATTCCATCGAAGAATTCGTTCAGCGTGCTCGGCGCATGATGATGTACAAGCAGCAAGATCGCTTGGTCGATTGGTCCGGAGTCTCCACCAATCGTGTCCTCCGTGACGTCGAGAATCAGAACACCCAGGACAAGCAGCGAGAGAATGATCGATCGGCGTCTCTCAAACGGTCTCGACGATATCGGCCGCGAGTGGCGCACGTACGCCCCAATCGCGAAGTAGAGGCTGCCAACAAGCAGGGTCAGTTTCGCGATATCGACTATGAACCCACCGATCACGACCGCAGGAAACCTATGAAGGGCTAGGTGACGCGGACGGATCGTCGGGCACGATAGATGCGGGCGGCGCCGGATCACTACAGGACGGCGGAGCGTCGACCGTAGCGGCTTCCGTCGGCGACGAACGGATCTCCTTCAACTGCGCGGTCAACCACTCACCGCTCGCAATCGGAGTGGAAACCCCGCACCTAACCAGGTACAGCCGACCCGACATACTGCTTCTGGACCCGACCCGCTCGATAAACTGTTCAGCACTCTGAAAGTCACCGGCGCCTCCGAGTTTCAAAAGCAAATGCGCTTTTGCTTCACTGCTGCTGTACCAACTACCGTTGCGATTGAATTCACACCGCCCCGTATCCAAGCGCGTCATCAAGGCCGTGATTTCCGCGTTGACCGATGCCAGCGTCGGCGCAGCCAAAGCGGACGGCAACACAAGTGTTCCGAACAGGAATAAAGTGGCGCGCATGTAGCGATTCCGATTCTGATGATGCTGGTGGGTAACAGGTGACCAGTACGGGCGCTTGCAGGTTGCATAGTTACTCACGGCATCGGTCACCGAGAAACCACGCCGTTCGGTGGCAGACATAGCACGTGTCCGCGTCCATTTTGTTCGACCGATCGGCATACACACAGCTCGCTTAACGTCCCGGAAGATTTTCCATGGCCTCCACCGGACAAACCTGAACCTCGCGAGCGTCCAAAGGAATAGTCAGGTTTTCCGGACAGAGCCAAACGTCCACCACGAGCCGACGCACAGCGCGTAGGATTTCGGGGAGTCGGATTGGACCGACAGCATCATCTCGTAGGTCGTATGGGAATCGTCGGATATGCCGCAGCGCAGCCTCGGATTAACACGCCTCTTCTCGGAAATCTGTCGTTAGACTCCGGCGCCTTGAAGGCCGAGACGTGCCAGTAGCGATACCATTTCGACTGCGTACTCGGTGTTACTTGCGGGTGTCCCTTTGTTGGGATTTCCTATCGGTGTTGCGCTGCGGTGTGGGTCGCTCCGGGCGCGCTCTGCGTCCGCGGATCATAGAAGGCGCGAACATGGCGGGCGTCGTCACAATTGGGGTCGCCCACACGTGCACAATTCGCCTGAGCGTAGCCGCTCCAATCCTCGTCCCAAGTGCACGCTCTACCGTGGATCTCGGCGCAGTCCTCTTCTGTGAGTGGAATGGACGCTGGAGATGCAGCAGCAGGCTCGTTCGTCGCGGCGTCACTCATGCGCGACCCGGTTGAGTCGGCGCCTTGCGGGAGACTGAACGTATTGACGTCATTGCCGTTGACGCGCAATAACCGAGTACCCGGCTGGTCAGGCGGGGGCGGCGTGTCCGACATGTGCACCTCACCTTCGGCGTCCCGCCACTCATAGACCTCTGCAGCCTGTAGCAACGGGGCTAACAGACACAGAGATACCATCACAAATGCAGTTTTTCGTAGCACTGGGAGTTCCTTCGGTTGGCCGAACTGTCGATGGATAAACCGAACTTCGCAGCGTATCAGGGCCACCATGAACCGCGCGACTAATGGAGCCCGATGCCACCGTGAAGATCATTCCATTGAAGGCGTCGCCGCGCTCGACCGCGACTTCGCGCAAAAGGAATCGATAGTAGGACGGCTGCCTCAAGAAACCGACCCACGAAGACGCAGTCATATCGAGAAAGTTGGTGGTTCAGGTCCTACGGTGTTCGAACGGTTTGGTTAGTGTTTCTGATCGACTCGGCAGCCGTAGCTGAACGAGTTCCGCGTGAACACGGGAAGGATCGTGGGACACCACTCCCTGACCTGACAGTGCCGATATCCGGCGACACAGAGCCTCTTCGGTTGAAGAGAACATCTGCGCCAGTACCAACGGACCTACACAGTCAGGTCTTACTTCGAACGTGGTTTTCTGAAGTCACCTCCTCTGGATAATGCTGCGGAGCCGCGGGGTTGATGAATTGTCTCGCGTCGCCTAAGGCGAATCGCTCGACGTCGATGGAAGCTGGGCCGATGCCCGACTTGAACGAACGGATCGAAGATCCTGAGTCTCGACGATGAACCGATGACCTTGACGGTCATTGCGACATTGCACAGTTCTCGGTGTCGCTGTTGCAGTGATTGAGCGTCTGCTTCGCTGTCCGGTTGGCTTGCGCCAGGCTGGAACGACCTGCCACTTTAAACGCAGTGGCCGCGTATAAATCGTTCGTGGGTGCAGCTTGAGCGCCGAAACTGCGGCCGTCACTTCGAAATCCGACCGCGGATCCGCGTAGTTATTGGCGTGTAGCCGTCGTCACTACCCCGCTTCGCTTTGTAGTGACGACGGCACCTTCGGGGCGTCGCGCGGATCGCGGCGGGCATGCGCCCGCCACGATCCCTGCTCAAGTTGTTACCGCGCCTTCGGTTCGCGTTCTCGCGTACAACGCGCGTCGCCTGATTTCCGCTGTCGCGGCTGCGCGCATGTGTGGTGCGCTCCGCCACCATCGGTTCTCGGCTCGCCCGTTCTTGCGAGGTCGCAGCGTGTCGGTCGCGTCCGAGGTCCAGCGCGAGCGTAGGCGTGTCCGCGCATCGTGCGATTCCACGTCACCGACAGCGGGTCTCAGGAGCGAGTGGGCTCAATGAGCCCACTCGTCGACCGTTACAGAATTTGTTCTGACGTGTAAGAAAAGACGCGCGCCTTGACTCGGTCGTTACAGATTCTGTTACGGCTTGCGAGTGGGCTCACTGAGCCCACTCTGAAGATTGGGCATGCCGAGCACCGCGCGCAGCTCGGCGAGGGAGGACTGCGCGGTAGCAATCGCAGCTGCGCGATCTGGCGACGTGTCCGCCGGAGCCGCGATCGGGCGTGCGCGCTCGCGCGCCCTCGCCTCACGCTCCGCCTCGACATTGAGCGCCAGATTGGCCTGAAACTCGCCTTTCAATGCCGCGCGACACAGCGACGCCAGGAAGCTCAGATCGTCGTACACCGTAGGCATGCCGCGCCGCTCGGCGCGAATGCGTCCTTCGGTCTCATCCAAGATGCGTTGGCGAAGCTCCGCAGGCACGGCGGCCAGATGGCGACCAGCCAGATCACATTGGTTCGCCGAAAAACGACCGGGATACGTCAGGGGTTCACCGCGCTCGTTCGTCGTCAGCGTTACAGAATCTGGAATACCTGTAGTAGTAGTTGTCTTCTCTCGTATACATAAAGAACTACTACTACGGTGTTGCAGATTCTGTAACGTCACAAATTTCGACGTTTTCGAGTTTTGGCGGAAGCGTTCCCCGCCTTCGGCTTGCCTTGCGTTGTGGAGGTTGACCGCCGCGCGCGTGTCCTGCGCAACGGCACACACCCGGGCGTGTGGGTGCGTCAGCGACGCCTCGAGGAATTGCAGATACTGCGGATCGAGATGCAGCGTGTCCGTCAGCGGTAAGGGTTCATCGTGCAACGCATAGATGTTGCGCCGAAACCGGCCACACGGTTCGCGTAGTCGCGCACACAGTGTCAGCCACCGGGCGATCCGCAGTATTGCGATACAGCGTACGACGGTCGTCTTTGAGGCGATGTTCGCCTTCCGACAGATCTCCGCGTAACTCGGGAAGTTTGAGCTACCCGCCCCTCTTGCGTGTCGTTTAACTACCATCCAAACGAGCTTGTCGACCGGCTCGAGGGTCGGATCCTGAATCACGCTGTCGGGAATGGCCTCATGCCGATTGCCGACAAACAGCATCGCGTCATGAGCGACCGGTTCACCGTGAACCCGCGTGACCGTCGCTTCCATCAACGCATCGAGCGCGAGGGTCTCCGGACGCACGGATGAATCATCCGTCTCCGCTGACCCATGCTGCTCGGATTCAGCCAGGATCAACGTCCCAGATAGACCAAATGTGCAGCTGCACATTTTGTCTATTGTGGGAGGTAGAACGTTATGCAAAGTGCCGTGGCCAAGTGCCCTGCGAGTAAGGCGTTCGCTTTAGATCACTGCACATAACATTTCATGATCAGCCTCCCGGCGGCCGTCGAGGTCGTCTTTCACGAGGAGGTCGATCATGGATCAGTCCAACAACGATTCAGTTGCAGACAACGAGCCGTTGGCACGGCTTGTCGCACGCGCCTTGAGCCAGCTGGAGAAGCTTCGCTATAGCAGCAGATCGCTGCGACGGTACCGAACGATCTGGCACCATCTCATCGCCTTTTCGCGACAGCAAAATCTGGGAGAGGCGTACTCGGACGATCTGGCGGCCCGCTTCGTGGACACGTATCGGATGCACGACGGCGAGTTCGTTGCGCAACAAGGCGGATGGCGGCGGCACGTTGAGTTCGGCGTCAAGGTGCTCGACGTTTTCGCGCACGATGGGCGCATCGAGCGTTGCATCACCGACATGCAAACGATCCACGTCCCGCCGGCCATGAAGAAGTCCCTGCGCGACTACGAACAGTACTGCCGGGATCGACGTCATCTTCGAGTGTCGACGCTTCGCGAGCGGCTTCGCGAGATCGCGATATTCCTGGATTTCCTCGGCGCAAGGAACGTCAAGAGGCTGGTTCAGTTGCAGCCGGCCGATCTCACCGCATTCGTCAGCTCCCAGCATCGTCTGCGACCCAAGACCGTCGCCCGGATCGTCTCCGATGTGCGGGTGTTTCTGCAGTTCTTGCTCCTGCGCGGGATCTTGCAGCGGGATCTCAGTCATGCGCTGCCGAAGATCCGAGTCACCCGGGATGCCACCATCCCATCGGTCTGGCCACCGGAACTCGTTGGCAGGCTCCTCGAGGTCGTTGATCGCAGCTCGCCCAGAGGCAAACGCGACTACGCGATCCTTTTGCTCGCCTGTCGCTTGGGCTTGCGCGTGGGGGATATCCGAACGTTGCGGCTCGATGATCTCAACTGGGAAGCGGCCCACATCGCGATTACGCAGGCCAAGACCGGCGCGCCGCTCTGCTTGCCACTGACCGAAGAAGTCGGCACGGCATTGATCGATTATCTGCAGAGCGGCCGGCCACGGACTGACCGTCGCGAGGTATTCCTCAGTCTGCGGCCGCCGTGCGCGCCATTCGCGGAGAACGCCCGCCTGCATCACATCGTCAGCTATTGGAAGGAACTCGCGGGCATCCATTTCCGGACCGAACAACGCCACGGACTGCACTCGCTACGCCACACCCTCGCGACGCAACTACTCCGTCAGGAGACGCCGGTTCACATCATCTCCGCGATCCTCGGTCACGCGACAACAACAGCGACGTTGATCTACGCCAAGGCGGATGTGGAAGCTCTGCGCGGGGCCGCGCTGAACACCGAGGAGGTGCGCCATGTCGAATAGAACACCTGACATTCGGTTCGGCAGCCCGCTTGCGTCGCTCATGGAACAGTTCGTCCAGGAGAAGCGGGCCTGTGGCTACCGCTATCATGAGCCCGTTCGGTTGTTGGCGCGGTTCGATCGCTTTTTATCCGGCGAGGCGTTATCGCAGCACGAGCTACCCCGCGATCTGACCCGCCAGTGGCTCGCTAAACAACCTCACGAGGGCGCGGCAACCCACCAGCATCGCATCTCCATCGTGCGTCAGTTCGCGATGTACATGCGCCGGCTGGGGTATTCCGCCGAGGTACCGGACGGAACGCTGACGGCAAAGTGTGGTGGCGGATTTGTACCGCGCATCCTGACGCACGCCGAGATTCGCCAGCTGTTTGACGCGGTCGATCAGCTGACACCGACTGCGCACGCACCGCTGCGCCATCTCATCATGCCGGAGGTTTTCCGCCTGCTGTACGGCTGCGGCTTCCGGCTCGGCGAGGTGCTGCATTTGCGCGTCGCCGATGTCGACCTTGACCGCGGCATCCTGACAGTGCGCGAAGCCAAGTTCGGCAAGGATCGCCTGGTTCCTCCAGCGGTGCCGTTAGTGCAGCGCCTGCGGCAGTACGCCGCGGGCTTCGGATCTCGTCCCTCGGATGCGTTCTTCTTCCCGTCGCGCCACGGCGGTGCGTGGAGTATCGGTGCGGTTTATCGTCAATACCGACGGCTACTGCTGGAGTGTGGGATCCCACACGCCGGCCGAGGCAAGGGACCGCGAGCCCATGATTTGCGCCACACGTTCGCCGTCCATAGCCTGTTGCGCTGGTACCAAGAAGGTGCCGACCTCGACGCCAAGCTGCCGGTGTTGGCGACCTATCTGGGCCATCAGTCGCTGATCGGAACACAGCGTTATCTGCATCTGACGGCGGAACTGTTTCCGCAGATTGCCGTGCGCGCCAATGCCGCGTTTGGTGATGTGATCCCGCGGAGCATCGCATCATGAAGCCGACCGACTTCTCCGTGCACGTGACCCGCTTCTTAACGCATTACCTCACCGCGCAACGCAATCTGAGCCCCAACACCATCAAGGCTTACCGCGACGTGTTCACGCTCCTGCTCCGGTTCTGTCGCGATGTCCGCGGCATCGCCTTGGAACGATTGTCGCTTGCCCAGATCGACGCAACTCTGGTCGAGGCGTTTCTGGATCACCTGAGCCAGGACAGGCATTGCTCGATCCGTACACAGAACCATCGGCTGGCGACTTTGCACGCGTTCTTCCGCTATGTGCAGTCGGAGGTGCCGGAGCGATTACTGCAGAGCCAGCAAATCCTGGCTATTCCTTTGCGGCGTCACCCGCGGCCGAGCGTCGGCTACCTCTCCAAAGAGTACCTCGCACAGATCCTCGCGCAACCCGATCTACGCATGCGCTCGGGTCGCCGAGATGCGGTCCTGCTCAGCGTGCTCTACGACACCGGCGCGCGCGTGCAAGAGTTGATCGACCTCAATGCCGGCGACGTTCGCCTGGATCCGCCGGCACAGGTGCGGCTCATGGGCAAGGGACGCAAGATGCGCGCCGTACCGTTGATGGACGCGACGACGCAGCTCCTGCGCGACCATCTCCGCGAGAACTGTCTGGATCGCCCCGAACACGCTGATCAGCCGCTCTTCAAAAACCGGCAGGGCTCACGACTCACGCGCACGGGTGTGCGTTACGTCCTGCAACGGCATGTCGAGAAAGTACGCAGCGATCATCCCGGCTTCACGCAGCCGGTCAGCCCGCATAGCCTGCGCCACACGAAGGGCATGCACCTGCTGCAGAGCGGTGTTTCGTTGGACATCATCCGCGACTTCCTCGGCCACGTGGATGTGAAAACGACACAGATCTATGCACGGGCGAACCTTGAGATGAAACGCAAGGCACTCGAAATAGTCGCTGCCGATTCGCCGCTCCCCAAGATCCCGTCGTGGCAGCAGAACAAGACATTGCTCGAATGGCTGCACTCGCTGTAATGCGACGCGGTCACGTATTGCCGCTTCGTCAACCGAGCCTTTCCACATCCAGCCGGAATCTTATGTTGAGTGCCCTTGGCTCAAATGCCCCACTATCAAACCGCTGGAGGCGTCGCTGCACATAACAACTTACCTCCCACAATAAACGGTGGTGATCTGCTCGCGCTCATGACCAAGCTCTCGGCTGATCATCATGCGTGCCTCCCGATCCACAGCGCGCTGAGTCAGTGTCAGATCCGCATGCGCAGGTCCGCCGGCCGCGGGCGCTTTGAAACCGGTCAACTCCTCGAATCGCGCTTGGGCGTAGGCATGCCGGAGGCCGTGTAGCTTCGACAGACCTGCCGCACTTGTTTGACGTTCGTAGATACGCAGCTGTTGTCGGTAGTTGCGTTGCGGTGGGATCAATGAGCCGCGACCGGCGACCTGGTGCGCACGGTCGAGTACCGCGCGTTGCGCATCGGTACGAAGCGGAATCACCCGTGCCTTACCGCCCTTCGTCCAGCTGTCCTTCAACGTCACGCGATCGCCGCCGTCGGCGAAGCTGGGGCTGAACTTGATCGCCTCCTCGCGACGCAGCCCGAACACTTGTTGGAGTTCGAGATTCATTCGGACGTAGGGATCGTTGATCTGAGCCAGGTCAGCAGGATCCACGACTCTCGCCTTCGAGATTCCATTGCTGAACACCCGATCAGGCACACCGTAGTGCGCATTCGACCGAGCAACGACGTTCTGCCGATCGACCTTCTCGGCCAACCAGCGCAATGTCGCGAGTCGATTCTTGACGGTTCCGACGGACAGCTCGGCGCGTTGCCAGTGACTGACGAGCGCATCGACGTGTTTGGGTTTCAACGATCCAACACCCATTCCGCGGAAACCGAGCGCATGGAGCTGATCTGCGATGAGCGTCAATACCCGCTCGCGATCGTGCTGCGTCGCAAAGCTGCCATCGCGGTTCCGCTGGCATAGCTGCTTCAGTTGATGATTGAGATCGCGCATGCCTCATGAGCGTCTAACGATGCACGCCAACCGATCATCAATGGCGCGATCGCGTCAAACGCTGTCCTCGACAGAACCAGCCCAAATCAACATTAGCTCTTCCTGGCCCATCGGGCTGCAACAAACCTCTTCACGGTTTGCTGCAATTTATTGCGGAGCACATGCCGCGACACTGAGCAACCCTGCGGCATCGAAGCGCATCTATCGCGCCATAGCGTACCTGTCTGCCAACTCTGCCCAGACAGGGATCTCTGCGTCATCGTCCAGCACGTGCGATCGAACTCGGCAAACGGTGACGAGGCATGCACCAGCATTACTCTGTGCAGCCAAAAAATCACGCGCGGACAAGTTGTGATTTGCACTTCTGTGGATCGAAGGGAACAAACAGAATCCACGCATGATCAGAAATACGCCCACGGTGCACTTGCTACTGCGATTAATGTGAACCAAGCAGAAAAAACATCGATAGGAAATAGTTGGCTGACTCTCCCGGCAGCATGCCGCGCCTTCGGATGGACAAAGGGCCAGATTCGATCGAAGATCGCGCGACATTGGCGGCGCGGATGTCATTGGGCGGTCGTCGACGGCCGCGTGATGATCAATTGGCCTGAGGTCGAAGCGCGCTACGCCGCTCAAAGAATTGGGTCCGTTTTGGGTCCGCGCCTACCCCAATCGTCTCTCAATGGTCCTGGCTACCCTGGAGGAGGGAAGGTTCTCGACGACGCACGCTCAGCCGGCGAGCGCTTTGGCGTCGCTCAACGCAATCTCGCTCAATTTGACGACCAATTTCTGATCATCGGTAATCGGCGGGCCTTCGTGCAGTAAGTATTTGACATGTCCGTACGCACCGCGATGTACATGCAATTCCCGCGTGTCGCGGTTGTACATCCACTGGCAAAATGGTCCATCAGCGCCGTCATCCCACCAGGCACCCGCCAATGAACCATCTTCGGTTTCTGTCGTCTGGTGTCGCATTGATACCAGCCTCCCCCTCATTTGCGCAGATACTAAGCCGTTAGTCGTTCGGCTGGGCTGCTTAGTAGCTGCTTAGCCTGACCGTGAGGTCAACGGGCGCACGATTTCAGATTACTCTGCTGTGGTATGCGCGCAAATGACCGTAACGCAGGACAACGGGATGAAATATATTCGGTGGTTCCGGGAGTTATCGAATACCGACGTTGGCATCGTCGGCGGCAAGAACGCTTCGCTCGGCGAACTGTTTCATGCGTTGGGTGGCGCGAATGCGCCAGTGCCGGAAGGTTTTGCGGTGACGGCGGCGGCATACCGGGACCTCCTCACACGAGGCGGACTTGCAGCACGCCTGCACCAGTTGCTCGACGGTATTCAGCCGCACGACACTGAAGGCCTGATAAATCGGGCGCGGCGCTGTCGCGAGCTGGTCCGCGAAGCCGAGCTGCCCGACGGTCTGCGCGCGGAAATCAATTCGGCTTACGAGCAGCTCCTCGCTGAACACGGCCATGACATTTCCGTTGCGGTGCGCAGCTCCGCGACCGCTGAAGATCTGCCGCAAGCGAGCTTTGCCGGTCAGCACGAGAGTTTTCTGAATGTCCGTGGTCAGACGGCGCTGATCGATGCGTGTCGCCGCTGCCTCGCGAGCCTCTTCACTGATCGCGCCGTGCAGTACCGGATCAACAACGGCTTCGATCACTTCGACGTCGCGTTGTCGATTGGTATCCAGCGCATGATCCGCGCGGATCTCGGGTCGAGCGGTGTCCTCTTCACGCTCGACACCGAAACGGGATTTCGCGACGTGGTGTTCGTGACGTCTTCATGGGGTCTTGGCGAAAACATCGTCCAGGGCGCGGTCGAACCCGACGAATTCTACGTGCACAAGCCGACGCTGGCGCAAGGCTACCGCTACGTGTTGCGGCGCAAGCTCGGCGAGAAGAAGGTCAAGATGGTCTACGCCCACGGCGGTGACGCGACACGCAACGTCGTCACTTCGCAGGACGAGCGCGACCGCTATTCGATCGACGACGCCGACGTCATTCGACTGGCCGAACTCGCCATGGCGATCGAGACGCACTACTCGAGGTTGGCCGGACGCCCCACGCCGATGGACATCGAATTTGCGAAGGACGGTGGCGACGGTCGCCTCTACATCGTGCAGGCACGGCCCGAGACCGTGGCATCGCAACGTCGTGGCTCGACGATGATCGAATATCGGTTGACGGGAACCAGTGAAACGCTCGTCCGTGGTCGCGCCGTTGGAGCATCGGTCGCGACCGGACCGGTTCGAATCGTTCGCAGCGCCGCCGACCTCAACACGTTCGAACACGGCGCAGTATTGGTCGCCGATACGACGACACCCGATTGGGGAACGGTCATGCGTGAAGCAGCCGCGTTGGTCACCAATCGCGGTGGTCGAACCTGCCACGCCGCCATCGTCGCGCGTGAACTCGACATTCCGGCGGTCGTCGGTTGCGGCGATGCGACGCAGCTACTCACCGACGGCGAGACCGTCACGGTCGCCTGCTGCGAAGGCGAGGTAGGACGTGTCTACCGTGGCGCCGTCTCATACAAGCGCGAAGAAACGGATCTTGCGAATCTGATTCGACCGCGCACAAAGATGATGGTGAATCTCGGCAACCCGGATCTGGCGTTCCGGACCGCAGGGATTCCCAACGACGGTGTTGGTCTGGCGCGGCTCGAGTTCATCATCACCGAGTACGTGAAAGCCCATCCGATGGCGCTCGCACACCCCGAACGAATCCGCGATTCGAGCGTGCGAGTAGCAGTTGAGCGACTAGCGCGAGGTTATCCCACACTGGCTGATTTCTTCATCTCGCGTCTCAGTGAAGGCGTTGGGACGATCGCTGCCGCGTTCTATCCGAAGCCGGTCATCGTGCGCCCGTCCGATTTCAAGACGAACGAATACGCGCAGCTGCTCGGTGGCGCCGACTTCGAACCAACCGAACCGAATCCGATGATCGGCTTTAGAGGTGCGTCCCGGTACGCGCACCCGGCGTATGAGGACGGTTTTGCGCTGGAGTGCGCAGCGTTGAAACACGTGCGCGAGTCGATGGGCCTGACCAACGTGAAACTGATGATTCCGTTTTGCCGTCGCGTCGAAGAGGCGAAAAGCGTGCTTGCATGCATGGCGAAAAACGGTCTCGAACGCGGTCGCAACGGACTTGAGGTATACGTCATGTGCGAGATTCCGAACAACGTTATCTCGATCGACGCATTCGCCGAGCATTTCGATGGCTTTTCGATCGGGTCCAACGACCTGACGCAACTCACGCTCGGCGTCGACCGAGACTCCGAGATCGTCGCGTTCGACTTCGATGAACGCGATCCCGGTGTCATGAAGATGCTCGAGATGGCGGTCGAGGGAGCGAGGCGCAACGAGCGGCATAGTGGCATCTGCGGCCAGGCACCGTCCGACTTTCCGGAAGTCGCCGAATTCCTGGTACGGCTCGGTATCGATTCATTGAGCCTCAATCCCGACAGCCTGCTGGCAACGACACTGCGCATCATCGACCTCGAAGCATTGATTGCCTCGGGTGGCACGGTACCGAATCAAATGCGCTCCAATTGAACCGAAGAAGAGACGGAAATCAGCGGGTATGAGTCACGAACAGAACGCCGTGTTTGCCGACTATTTAAGGGCGCCAGCGCATCACCTGTTTTTCACCGGGAAAGGAGGTGTGGGCAAGACTTCGCTCGCATGCGCCAGTGCGGTTCTGTTGGCGGATCGGGGTCTACGCGTGCTCCTGGTCAGCACCGATCCCGCATCGAATCTAGATGCGGTACTGGATACGCCGCTGGACAGCGCGCCCACTCGGATCGCGGGTGTACCGAATCTGGAAGCACTCAACATCGACCCTGAACAGGCAGGAAAAGACTATCGTGAGCGCACGGTCGCGCCACATCGTGGCGTATTGCCACAACACGAGATTGATCTGCTCGAAGAGCGGCTCTCTGGTGCATGCACCATCGAAGTTGCAGCGTTCGATGAGTTCGCGTTGTTGTTGAGCGACCCAGACCGAATGCAAGTCTACGACCATGTGATTTTCGATACAGCACCGACCGGTCACACGTTGCGACTGCTGGAACTGCCAGCAGCTTGGACCGGCTTTCTCGAAAGTGCGCCCGGTGACGTTTCCTGTTTGGGCCCGCTCTCGGGTCTCAAAACACAACGCGACAGATACGCGCGCACAGTCGCTGCGCTCGCCGACCCAAAGCTCACTGCAATTGTGATTGTGGCGCGACTCGACCGCGTTGCACTGTTGGAAGCGGCGCGGACGAGTACAGAGTTGCGCGGTCTTGGAATGACGAATCAATTGCTCGCCCTGAACGCGGTTTTTCGCGCGACCGACGCCAATGATGCATTGGCGATGGCGTTTGAACGACGAGGCGCGGAAGCGCTTTCGAAGATGCCGGCCGAATTGCGGGACTTGCCGCGCAAGGAAGTCCCCCTTCGCGTGAGGAACATAGTGGGACTCGACGCACTGCGATCGCTATTCGCGCCATCGGAATCGACGGCGCCCGCGCCGTCGGATTCCGACCTTGAGCTGCCCGCCATCGCGAGCCTCGCCGATCTGATCGAGGAGCTCGGACAGTCCGATCACGGTCTCGTCATGGTCATGGGCAAGGGTGGCGTCGGCAAGACGACGGTGGCTGCCGCTGTCGCGATCGGTTTAGTTCGGCGTGGAATCCCGGTTCATCTGACGACGACCGATCCTGCCCAGCATATTCACGAAACTCTCCAGTCCGAGTTGCCCGGCCTCCGCGTGAGCTACATTGATCCGAAGGAAGAAGTGAGGCGGTACCGCGAGAAAACGTTGGAGGCGGCGCGGGGGAACCTGACGAGCGACAAGCTCGACCTACTCGAGGAAGAACTGAAGTCACCGTGCTACGAGGAAGTCGCGGTATTTCGCGCATTCTCCCGGATCGTCGTCGTCGAAGCACGGAAGGGATTCGTTGTCGTCGACACCGCACCGACCGGCCACACACTGCTGCTACTCGACACGGCCGGCGCCTACCATCGCCAGATCACAGAGCACGCAACAGACGGCGCACATGTCCGAACACCGCTCATGCTGTTGCAGGACTCGAACTACACGAGGGTTCTGATTGTCGCGCTGCCCGAGACCACTCCAGTACTGGAAGCAAGCGCGCTTCAGGATGACTTGCGCCGAGCCAAAATCGAGCCCTTCGCGTGGGTGATCAACGGCAGCCTCGCAGCTGCTCATCCAACCGATCCGGTTCTGCGAGCGCGCGCGGCCGCGGAGGTTGCGCAGATCATTAAGGTGAAGGAGCAGCTCTCGCATCGGACCGCGCTGATCGCTTTCCAAATCGAGGAACCCACAGGCATCGAACGCCTGGGCACGCTGGCACGCGGCGAGCGTTAGCAAGGCCATGTGCGAACTCTTCGGCATGTCGAGCAACCGCGAGGCGACGATCAGCCTGTCGCTGATGCAGCTCGCCGAGCACGGCGGATTGTCCGCGCCCCACAGAGACGGTTGGGGTATTGCCTACTATGAGGGCACAGATGTTCGGTTGATCAAGGACGCTGGAGCCGCTGCCGACAGCGATTGGATAAGCTTCATCCGCGACCACAATCTGCGTCAGACTCTTCGGGGATCACGATCAATCCGAGCGCCCCTCAGTCAAGGTCGTTGGCAACCCTTCGAAGAAATCGAGGTGATCGCGCTCTCGAACGCCAGACTGGTTGCGCGAGTCGTTGCTGAGTAATGCGCGTTCGCTGCGAAGACGAAACAGTCGGCGCCTCGCTACTTCGCGACGCTGAACTGATCGTATGCCCGCAACGCATCCGCTCCATACACGGCAGCCGGCCCACCGCCCATGTAAACGGCAACCGCGACCGTTTCGGCGACTTCGTCCCGGCTCGCGCCGTGCTGGTGCGCCATCTTGGTGTGGTAGGCGACACACCCATCACAGTGCACAGCGATACCGATCGCGAGCGCCATCAGCTCCTTCGTTTTCGTGTCGATGGTGTGGGTCGCAGTCGCTGCCATCGATAGCGAACCGAACGCCTTCATCGTGTCGGCCGATCCCTTCCGGATCAGTCCAACACCCTCAATCACATCGTTGGCGATCTGCACAAAATCCTTAGTCATGATTTTCTCCTGAAACCTCAATCAGACCTGTTGCTTGATGACCCTCGAACTAGCAGTACAGGGGCCTCGTCGGCGGGCTTGCCCGAAAGCTCGTCGGCCGTAAGGCGCGCATAGACCTCAATGAGATTGCCGTCGGGGTCTTTGAGCCAGAGTTCATGCAGTGGCGTGCCCTTCCACGTCGTTCGTGGTGGTTTTTCGACGTGGGCGCCGAAGAGGCATGCGCGCTCATACGCATCCACGACGCGGTGCTTGTCGGCAACTTCGATGCCTTCGTGGTACAGCGTATCGTGATGCAACGTCTTGCCGTCCGAAACCAACAACACGAAGTTCAGCTTGAGGTCGGGGCGGATAAACGTCGCGTATCGGTGGGTCCACTCCTTGGGCCAGACGTCGAGCAACCAGGCATAGAAGCGGACACTCTCCGGCAGACTCGCGACGCGGATGCTGGTATGAAATTCCTGCGCCGTGGGCCCCGCCGGAACATCGAGCAGGCGTTCGAGAATCTCGATGCGCGCCTTGAGTTGATCGCGGGCGGCTGCGAAGCGCACTCGCCGGTCCTCGGCCATGGCCGACGGATCTGGCAAGCCGGGATCAGCAATAGGCCAATGCAACCGTCGCGTGCCGCTGGGCAGAATCGGGCAGACCTCGTCGGTGCAGAGGGTAACGGCGAGACCGATCTTGGAGAGATCGATGTCTTCAATGGGTTTAGATGTCTGTCTGGAAATGTCGATGCCGATCTCGGCCATGGCATCGACCGCGCAGGCGACGACACGCTTGGGCCGCGAGCCCGCACTCGATACCTCAGCCTTGTCGCCGAGGATCTGCCGTGCGAGGCCTTCGGCCATCTGACTGCGTGCGGAGTTGGCGACGCACAGGAAAAGTATGTGGGTCATGGTTGCGGCGCCTCCGCCGGGCAGTCCCGCAAGGTCGAGTTGCCTCGCACCGATGCGCCGCGCTCGTACCAACCCTTGCTCGCGTTCACGATCTTGACCACCGAAAGCATGACGGGGACTTCGACCAGCACGCCGACCACGGTGGCCAGTGCGGCGCCGGAGGAGAACCCGAACAAGCTGATCGCCGCGGCCACGGCGAGTTCGAAGAAGTTGCTTGCGCCGATCAGCGCCGATGGTGCCGCAACACAATGCGCCTCGCCCGCCGCGCGGTTCAGCAGGTAGGCAAGGCCCGAGTTGAAGTAGACCTGGATCAGGATCGGCACCGCGAGCAATGCAATGATCAGCGGCTGCGCGATGATCTGTTCACCCTGAAACCCGAACAGCATCACGAGCGTCGTCAGCAGCGCGAGCAACGAGACCGGCTGCAATCGACCAAGCAGACGTTGCAACGCTTTCGCGCCACCGCTATTAAGTATGCGTTGACGAACAAGCTGCGCGAGAACGACCGGAACGACGATGTAGAGTCCGACCGAGATCAGCAGCGTATCCCACGGAACGATGATCGCCGATAGCCCGAGCAGCAGGCCGACGATCGGTGCGAATGCGAACACCATGATGCTGTCGTTGAGCGCGACCTGGCTCAACGTGAAGTCGGGCTCGCCGTTCGACAGGTTGCTCCAGACGAACACCATCGCGGTACACGGCGCCGCGGCCAGCAGAATCAATCCGGCGATGTAGCTGTTGATCTGTTCGGCGGGAAGATAGGGCGCGAACAGGTGGCCGATGAAAAGCCAGCCCAGCGCCGCCATCGAAAACGGCTTCACCGCCCAGTTGATGAACAGCGTGACGCCGATACCGCGCCAGTGTCTGCGCACCTGACCCATTGCCGCGAAGTCGACCTTCATCAACATCGGGGTGATCATCAGCCAGATCAGTGCGGCAACCGGCAGATTGACGTGTGCGATTTCGGCTGCGCCGATCGCGTGAAAGACGCCGGGCAGCAAGTGTCCGAGCGCGATGCCGGCGACGATGCACAGCGCAACCCAGAGCGTGAGATAGCGTTCGAATGTCGACATGGGTGCAGATGCCTCAGCAGGTTGTGCCGTCCGGGCAATCGGTCGAACCGCCGATACGGCCGGCCGCCGCCGCGACAGTGATCGCGCGCAGAAGACCGTTGAGCGGCTCGAGACTCTGTGGATTGAGGGAGTAGCAGATGCGCGGACGCTCGATCTCGCCGACGATGATGCCGGCCGCCTTCAGAATTCGCAGATGCTCGGAGACCGTGGACTGGGCCAGTCCGACTTCTTCGACAATGTGACCACCGATGCAGACTCGCTGTTTCAAAAGCAGCTGCACGATCCGTATTCTCACAGGATGGCCCAACGCTTTGGCCACGTTCGCAACCGCATCCACCGCGTCTGCGGTGCTCGTGACGGTTGCGCGCGAAGTCTTGGCCCGAAGCACGGAGCGAGATGCCATTGGGGTTACCTATATCGTCATTCGTCGATTTGCGATGTTAGACAGGCTGAAGGGCAATATCAACGCAGTGCAGCGATATTTCGGCACTTCCGCCCTCGCCGCACCAACCTCGAATTGCGAAAGATCGCGCGCAGAGTACTGTGATCTAACGATCTCGCTCAGCCGCGACCGAGATCCGCGTGATCATGTCTGTCGTCGAGTTCGGCACCGGATCATCGAAAGCAGTCCGAGTTGATCACGGTGGCGACGTCGCCTCGCTCACAGCGTCGTTGGTGGCACCGATCTCACCGAGCCTCTTGCGCAGACTCAACCGATCAATCTTAACCAACGGAAGACTGACAAAAATGCCGATTCGATTCGTCAGCATCCGCAATGTCTCCACGAATGCCAGGTTCTTTTGTCGTTCGGTGCCCACGACTTCCGCGGGATCAGGAATGCCCCAATGTGCCGTCTTCGGCTGACCGGGCAGACTTCATTTGCCGCCTTGTCGCAAACGGGGTGAATACGAAATCCATTTGCGGCGCACCCGGGCGCGCGAATTCGTCCCAGCTTTTGGAGCGCAGGTCCGCAGTGGAATAGTCCTGTCGCGTGAGCAGACTCAGTGCGTACGGATGCAACTTGCCCTTCGGAAAGCTCCCTATGCTGTACGCATTGAAGCGGCCTTTGCCTAAGCGATTCAGCACGCACTCAGCGATGATGCTGCGCGCCGAGTTGCCCGTACAAAGAAAGAGAACGTTGTAGACCCTGTCAGTCACAAAATACGCCTCGCAATCGAATGACCGCGCAGATTCGAATGTTCATATCACAATTGTGTGACAGTTCATTGAAGACGTTGACATGAACTATATTTCCACTATTATGGAAATGTAGAACTAAGCGTAAGGAGCCATTAGATGAAACGTCTCCATGTCCATGTCGGCGTTGCCGACCTCGAACAATCCATCCGCTTCTATTCAACGCTGTTCGGTGCGCAACCGACGAAACGGGAATCGGACTATGCGAAGTGGATGCTCGACGATCCGCGCGTGAATTTCGCGATCTCGAACCGCAGCGACGGTGCAGCGGGTCTCAGTCATCTCGGCATTCAGGCCGAAGACCAGGAGGAACTCGACCAGGTCGCGGCGCGTGCGAAGAACGCCGGCGATTCGGTTCTGATCGAGACCGGCGCGTCGTGCTGCTACGCGCGGTCGAACAAAGCGTGGGTCGAGGACCCGACAGGGATCCGTTGGGAAACCTTCTTCACGTTCGGCGACATCACAACCTACGGCCACTCGGCCGAGGAAAGCCGAATCGAATCGAAGTCTGCGCCGGTCGTAGCTGTAGCTAGCGCAAGTTGCTGTGGGTCATGACCAATTCGGTGGCAAAGCCTGTTCACGATCATCCCGCCGCGTGGATCGGGCGGGATCTGCGGCAGCGTACCGATTGGCTGCATCGTCTGTCGCCGAGGGAACTCGAGGAGCTCGACGCTGCGGTTGTGGGCCTCAGCGCATCCGGAAAACCGATCGCCAGCATCACGGCCGCGGACTATCCATTACTCGAACTCGACGCGGCGATTCAAACATGGCGCACGACGCTCGAGTCGGGTCGAGGGTTTTTCCTGGTCCGCGGATTCCCCGTGCGCAAATACACCACGGAACAGGCGGCGCTCGCGTTCTGGATCATCGGAGCGCATCTCGGTGAACCCGTGTCGCAGAATT
Source organism: Pseudomonadales bacterium (assembly GCA_041739525.1). GTDB lineage: Bacteria > Pseudomonadota > Gammaproteobacteria > Pseudomonadales > Azotimanducaceae > DATJGR01. Next base: position 72,817 of record JBGSNQ010000184.1, read on the forward strand.
CGGACGGCGACCTGCTGGGCCACGTGCGCGATACCGGCGTTGCGCCGAACAGCCTCGAGACGCGCCTGTACAAGACGCGCGCGGAGCTGACGTTTCATACCGATGGTGCCGACATCATCGGTCTGTTCTGCCTGCGCAAGGCGAAGAAGGGTGGGGTCAGCCGCATCGCCAGTTCAGTGGCGGTATACAACGAGATCGTCCGCCGTCGGCCCGATCTCGCGCCACTGCTGTTTTCGAGGTTCCCAAACTACATGCCAGGCCCAGAAGGTGTTGCCAAGAAGGGCTCGGTGTTCAACTATCCGATCGTCACGCTCGCCGCCGACGTCTTCCGGATGCTGTTCCTCGGGTGGTACATCCGCGATTCGCAATCGCTTCCGGAAACACCCCGCCTGACGCCGCAACAACTGGAACTCGTCGACCTGCTCGAACGGATTCCCAACGAGCCCGGCATGGCGCTCGACATGCACTTCTCCGAAGGGGACATGCAGTTTTTGAAGAATTCGGTGATTCTGCACGCGCGTACCGACTACGAGGACGCCGCCGAGCCGGACGAAAAGCGGCATCTGTTGCGACTATGGCTAACGGCCAAATCGTTCCGCGATGGCGATGACGCGCTGAGGAAAGGTGTCGCAGCCCAGACCGCGATCCCGTAGCTTCGAATCACCTCGATATTGAGAATGTCCATGGATTCAAAACAGGCTGTTGCGGTTCTCGGAGCCTTGGCGCAGGAGACCCGACTGGCAGTCTTCCGGCACTTGGTGACTGCCGGCGGGGCCGGCGCCACCGCGGGGGCGATCGCTGCTTCACTCGATGTACCCAGCCCGACGTTGTCCTTCCATCTGAAGGAACTGGAGCGCGCCGGGATCATTGCTTCGCGGCGTGAAAGCCGACAGATCTACTACAGCGCGAGCTACACCAGCGTCAAAGCGCTGATCGACTTCCTGACGGAGGATTGCTGTCGCGGACACCTCGATGTCCGTGCAGCTAGGAAACGACGCCGCGCATCATGAGCGACCCTCGCTTGCAGACTTCACGTGTGTCATTCCGAGCGTCGCGTCAATGGATGCCGTAAGAGCGCGTAGACGATCAGGAGCGCACCGAGCATTGACGGCCAGCCAGCTATGAGATTTTTCGTCTACCAGCGGAGTGCTCCAGCAGCTGCCTGCTGCCCACTCCGTGCGGGCGATTAATGCCTTCTTAGCGATTACATCGTCAGTGCGAGTCGCGACTGCGTCAGGGTGATGCCAACGACACAGGTAAGGCGCGAGACAGCGAACCGGGACAGCACTTCGCCCGGTCTGGACGCGACCAACAAGAAAAATCAAACGGTTAGATGGCGGAGCGGACGGGGCTCGAACCCGCGACCCCCGGCGTGACAGGCCGGTATTCTAACCAACTGAACTACCGCTCCGAACTTGATGCACCTGCCGCAACCCGGCAAGGGCCTGGTGGGTGTTGCAGGGGTCGAACCTGCGACCTACAGCTTGTAAGGCTGCCGCTCTACCAACTGAGCTAAACACCCGGAAAAGCGCGAGCGGCGTATGTTACTGATCCACCTAGGGGTGTCAATCAAAAGAGCCCCGAGCCGAGGCAGTGAACTCGCTTCGTTCTGCGCCGTTCCCTACACTCCTGCCCTCATCGTTAAGGGGACCCGGGATGGCGGCAACCGACGCACTGCATAGCTACGAGAAGTTCGAGTTCGACGACGGCCAATGGACCCGCCCTGTTTACCGTCGTGGTTCCGGTCCTGCGGTCATCATCATTCACGAAATGCCCGGCATGCATCCGTTGGTCATCCGTTTCGCCGACCACGTTGCTGCGGCCGGCATGACGGCGGTGATGCCGAGTCTCTTCGGATCTCCGGGACGCGAAGTCACGATGGGACACGCGGTGGGCGTGATGTTGAAAGCCATCTGCGTGCGCCGCGAATTCAACGTGTGGGCGACGAACCGTTCGAGTCCGATCGTCGACTGGTGCCGCGCGCTCGCGCGCAAGATGCACGCCGAGTGCGGCGGCAACGGTGTCGGCGCGGTAGGCATGTGTTTTACAGGCAACTTCGCGCTCGCGATGATGACCGAGCCTTCCGTGGTAGCCCCGGTGCTCTCGCAACCGTCGCTGCCGCTGCCGGCGGGTCCAGGCGGCGACAAACGGCGCGGTGCCATCGGCGTTTCCGACGAAGAAATCTCCTGCGCTAAACGCCGCTTCAAAGACGAGAACCTGTCGATGATCGGCTTACGCTTCTTCAGCGACTCGTTCGTACCCGACGAGCGCTTCGATACCTTGAAGAAAACGTTCGGCGACAAGTTCGAGGCCATCGAAATCGATCCGAAAGATGCGGCGCCGAACACCGGCATGGCGCCACACTCGGTGCTTACGCTGCACCTCGTCGATGACGATCCCACCGGACCGACGAAGCGCGCCGAACAGCGCGTGATCGAGTTCTTCCGGCAGCGCGTCGGGGCAACCTGACGCGCCGCGCGGCGAGCCATCGTGGGCGAGCCATCGTGTTGTCAGATTGCCCTCAGGCCGGCGCCCTCGCACGCACCGCCAACACATCGCAGGCGGCGCCGTGCAGAACGGCGTTGGCCGTCGAACCGAGCAACAGGCGCCAACCATGCCGGCCATGGCTGCCCACGATGATCAGGTCGACACCTTTATCCTGAGCCAGCCGCAGAATCTGAGTCGGCGCGTGTCCGCGTTCGAGATATTGGCGTTCTTTGGGAACGCCATACGCACGCCCTACCGCCTCGAGTTGCTCGGTCGCGCGCTTCAGGATGTTTTCTTCGAAACTGGGGGGCAACGTGCCGAGCGCAGGCTCCATGCCGTAGTAGTAATACGCGGGCTCCATCACGTGCACGACCGAAACATTGGCACCCGAGCCGGCCTTCTCAACGGCAGCTTTCAGGACGTCGATCAGATCGTCAGAAAGATCCACCGCCACGAGCACTTCTTTGTAGTTAGCCATCATCGACCTCAGCACTACGCAGTGGATCGAGCTTAGTCCGTGTCGAAGCTTCGGGGCTACCCGGGGGAAGTCCGTAGGTTCAACACACGCGCGGACGTGGAAAATGACCTGCAAGCAATTTCGCACCGGAACCCGACATGTCCGCATATTCGATTGCGCGCCATCACATCGACACCGCATTACACGCTGCAGAGGGCGAGCGAATCTCCCGCGGCGACTGTCTGCACGCAATGCTGGTGACGATTGCTCAGGCGCTGGTGAAGGAGCGCGGCATCCCCGACACGAAAAGCGCGCTCGAATTCCAGATGAACAATCTCGCCGAGGACGCTGACTATGAGTTCATGCGGCCTTAGCCTGAACCCATAAACGTCATCGGATTGGATTGGTTGGGCGCTACTTGATGCGGACCGTAAGCACGTCGCACGGGCAACCATGCAACACGCCCGTCGCCGTCGAACCGAGCAGTAATCCCAGACCATGTCGGCCGTGCGTGCCGAGGATGATGAGATCCACGCCGAGTTCTGCCGCCGTCTCGCGAATCTCGTGCGCCGGATTGCCGCGCGCAACGTACGTGCGGTTGCCGGGAACACCAAGACCCTTGGCATGTTCTGCGATGCGCAGTTGTGCCTGCTTCACCGCGTCTGCTTCGATCATTGCGGCGTCGGCCGACAACGCGGCCACGTCGAACCCCGAATACACCTGATTGATCGGTTTAACGACGACGATCAGCGACAACTCGGCGCCGTTCTGTTTCGTCGTCTCGTTCGCCTGCTTGAGCACTTGGCCGGCTTCGTCGGTGAGATCGATCGCAACGAGAATCTTCTTGTAAGGCATGCCGCGTCCTCCTGCTTTTGAGACCGAACTGTTGAACCCGAACAATACGGCTTTCAGGCGTCGGCGGCCAGCGCCTCAATTACCCTGTCGGCAAGATCGGTCAGCTGAAACGGCTTCCGAAGAATCTCAATTGCTGAAAGGCCGTCGCCATGTTGAAGGCCCTTACGCGCAATTTCATCCTGTGCATAGCCCGACATGAAGATGAATCGCACACCTGGCTGCACCTTGCGCATCGCTTCTTCCACGTCGAGCCCCGACAAACCGCCGGGCAACACGATGTCGGAGAGTACGAGATCGATCGGTTTGTGCTGCTCGAGCGAATCGAGCGCCTGCTCGCCATTGTGGACGTTGATTACCTGATACCCGAGCTGGGTGAGTCCTTCGGTGACCACAGCGGTTACGCCCGGATCGTCTTCGATCACCATGATCGTCTGTCCCTGGCCCACCGCCGCTTCGCGTCGGGCGGGATCTTCGAAATCCGTCGCTCCATCCAGGGCCCGCGGCAACAGAATCTCTGCCGTCGTGCCACGACCGAGTACGCTCGTCAGCACCACTCGCCCGCCGCTCTGGTTGATGAACCCGTACACCATGCTCAAGCCGAGCCCGGACCCTTCACCGGGACCCTTGGTCGTGAAGAACGGTTCGAATACATGGGGTAACACCTCGGGCGCGATACCGCGACCAGTGTCGGTAATCCGCAGCCGGACATAGTCGTTGGGGCCATCGACGCCGGACGTCACACCGCTCAACCCACGACAGTTGTCGAGCGTCATCGTCAGATTGCCGCGATTGGGCATTGCATCGCGCGCGTTGAGCGCGAGATTGAGAATCGCACTCTCCAACTGGTGCGGATCGACCATACATTTCCACAAACCCTCGGCCGCTACGACCTCGATGCGGATGTTCTCGCCGAGCGTGCGCCCCAGAAGCTCCTCCATCTCGCGCAACCGCTCCGCAACGTCTACCGGAACCGGATGCAGCGCCTGCCGTCGCGAGAACGCGAGCAATCGTTGCGTGAGTGCCCCACCCCGCGTCGCGGCCACCGTGGCGGACTCGATGTGGCGCAACAGCTTCGGCTGGTTGGCGGCGTGAATACCCAACAGTTCGAGGTTGCCGAGAATCACCGTCAGAAGGTTGTTGAAATCGTGCGCGATGCCGCCTGTGAGCTGGCCGACGGCCTCCATCTTCTGCGCCTGCGCGAGTTCGGCCTGATTTGCGCGCAGCGCACGCTGCGCCTCGACCATCTCGGTGATATTGGTACCCGTGCCGCGAAAGCAGCAGAAACGACCCGCTTCGTCGAAATACGGCACCGCGCTCGACTGCATATGCAACAGATGTCCTTCGCGGTCGCGCACCGAGAATCGGAAGTCGCGATACGGCCGGTGCTCTCTGAGGTCTGCAGGGCGATCGAACTCGTACTCGAACCGATACTCGTCACCCGTTTCCAGCGCAGACCGGCCGATGAGAACCGATGGATCGAGGCCGGTGATATCGCGAAAGCGGTCGGAGACATAACTGAACTTCAGGTCGGCATCGATCTCGAAAAAATAGTCCGACGCCGCTTCGGCAAACATCCGCAACCGCGCTTCGCCTGCGCGAAGTTCGCGTTGCGCGGCCGCATTTCCTTCGAGCAGTTCTTTCAGCCGGAACATCATCGCGCCCACATCGTCGAGCGAGCGTGGTTGCAGCAGGCGCACGTCGTTGGTGCGCGTTGCCAGAGCTTGCTCCAGCGGTTCGACGCTGGCGGCGAATCCCGTGTACGCCATGTAAGTCACCCCGGCGGTGTACGCGAGAATCGACAACCACAGAATCCACGCATGCACCGTGACCATGCCTATTAAGGTGGCTTCAACCATCAGGAACGACGTGCACGCGACGAACGAATTGCCGACGCCAACCGCGAGGATGCGCATGCGGGTGGGAACCAGCGAACGCCCCTCCGCGAATCGTCCGAAGTGCCGGCCGAAGACGTCCTGCAGATAGAGAAACGTCGGCGTGAGGATGTAGATACTCATGGTCACGACGGTGCGGATCACTACAGCAGGCGGAACGTTGCCGCCACCCGCCTCCAATCCGATCATCGCCACGCCGCCGCTGACGTAGAGCACCACACCGATGACGGTTTCGATGGCGAGACGTTGTAGCGCCGTGAAGTTCGTCGGTCGTCCCTGAGTGAGCGCCGAGATCTGCCGCAGCAGATTGCGACGCAACACGTACGTCACCAGCGCTGCTGCGATCAGAAAGTAGCCGATCGACCACCACGGGATCAGCGCGAAGTTCGCGTATTCGTCCGGAAAGAAATTGAGATTGAGAAAGACGATCGACAACGCGGCCGGCACCAACAGTGCCACCAGCATCGCGCCCGTGAAACGCAGAACCAGAGCGCGGTCGCTCACGTGTGTGTCGAATCCTTGTCGGTGGAGGGAACAGCCGTTCGCAAGTGTAATCCAAGAATTCGATGGCGACGTCGCGCGACGGCGTTTTCGAATTGCCGGCAACGGTCGTTTCCGCGACCATGCTCGTCCTCGTGCCCTCTGGGAGACCAACGCCGTGCCCGAATTGAGTTCATCGTTGATCGAGAGTCTGCGCGCACTCGATACGCCTACCGTATGCAACGCACTCGAAGTGGTTGCGCCGCAGCGACGCGGTTGGGGATTCACCGTCGAGCCCCTGGTGTGTGTACACCCGGGTCTGCCGCCGGTGGTCGCCGTGGCACGCACCGCGTCGATTCGCTCGATGCACCCGTCGGATGTCGTCGGCAACGCGGCGCGCGAGCTGAACGACGCGTACTACGACTACATCGATGCCGGTCCGAAGCCGAGCGTGGTCGTCATTCAGGATCTCGATGCCCCTAACGGCGCTTATGGCGCGTTCTGGGGCGAGGTCAATACACACGTGCATCGAGGGCTCGGTTGCCGCGGTGTGATCACCGACGGCAGCGTTCGCGACCTGCCCGGATGCGCGGAGGGTTTTCAGCTGCTTGCCAACCGCGTCGGTCCTTCGCATGCATTCGTGCATGTCGTCGACTTCGGCAAGCCGGTGAACGTCGCCGGCATGCGGGTGCGCGACGGCGACCTGATCCACGCCGACCAACACGGTGCGGTGGTGATCCCGTGGGATGTCGCGAGCAAGGTGCAGGCCGCGGCAGAGCAGATCGCGCGGCGCGAGAAGGTGATCATCGACGCATCGTTAGAAGCGGGGTTCGACGCAAAGCGACTACGCAAGGCGTGGGGCGACGCCGCCGAGATTCACTGAATCACGGATCTCAGGTGAGCCTCGACAGAGCGAGCCGCACGGTCTGTGGCACCAGGTCGCGCATCCACGGATGCAACCGAACGATCGAGGGACGCTGCCGGCGGTAACGCGCCGCCATGTCGAAGAAGCACAGCGGCGTCGCGAGTTCGATCGCGCGCCTCAACCGGTTTGGTGGCGCAAGGGGCGCGAACGCAGCGGCATATGCGCGCTCGACGCGCGCTACGTTTTCCGGCGACCCGAGTCCTGCGTTCATCAGGCCCACCGTGAGCGGAGCCAGGCTGAAGAACGGATGCGAAATGACGGCATCTTCCCAATCGATGACTGCACACGAACTTTCGTCGCAAAAGACGTTGCCGGGCCAGAAGTCGCCGTGCTCCAGCGAATAGGGAACTCCGAGCGCCGCCAGTTCATCACAGCGTCGCCGCAACTCCGGTGCCAGTGCAACGAACCGCGTGTGTTCCATCTGCGTCAATCCGCCCGGCTGCGGCAATAGCGCCGCATCCGCAGCCAACGATTCAATCGAGCGGGCGAGTTGCTCCAGATCTCGCGCAGGACAGCCGAGCGCCTTCAACGCAGGCACGTGCTCGATACACGCCACCTGCAAACGCGCGTAACGATTCGCTGCCCGCTCCCACACCGCGACGTCGACAATCTCTTCGAGCTTCTGTCCTCGGCAAGCCTGCATCAGCAACCATCGACGAGCCGGCTCGGCCGCGGTGATCTGCGGCACCACATCGGGAAAGTGTTGACCCAGATAGCGGGTGAGATTCGCTTCCACCGCTCCGCTCGCAGGCAGCGCCTTGAAGTAGTGATCGGCGCCTCCCGTTCGAACCCGCAGCACGCTCGACGTCGCCCATGTCCTAAGTTGCACGATCTCGAGCGTCTGCGTTCCTGCGAACTGCACCTCTCTTTCGATCCACGCGGTCGCTTCGCTGAACCAACCCGGTTTCGTCCATTCGCGCCCGTCTAAAACCGGCGCATCGCGATCCCGAAGCCACAGCGCGAGCGCTTCGCGATCGGCTCGATCGACGGGCGTGGCAGCGTTGACCGCCAACCACCTCAACTCGTGCGTGCGAGCGTCTCCGACCACTTCGAGTGCATGCACGCGATCGAAAGATCCATCGCTCGCATCCGCCTCGGAATGCTCGAGGCTGCGCAGCACCACCGTGCGCAATCCGAAACGTTCCGCGACGAGTGCGTTGATGTAGTCCACGTCCGCTGTGTGCCGATCGTCGGTGACGAACAACGGCAACGCATCACCGTCGAGCAGAATGTTGCCGCTCGCACCGGGTTGCTCGATGATCAAACGATGACGGACCGTGGGCGAATCCGCAGCCACTGCTAACGTCTCCACTCAGTCGCACGATGCGAATAGTGTACGACAACACTCGTCCTGCGGCGTACTGCGACGTTGACCGGCCAACCTGCCTCTTCTTCTACCCTGCGCGGTCGTGCGAGGGGCACGATCACCCGAAGAAGATCAACGAGGCTGAGATGATCAGCAAGGAGAGAGGCCAATGGAAGCATCGCAACTTTCGAGCACACGTGTACGCGCATTCGCTCGAGCCGCAATCTGGGCGAGCGTGGGGCTGTACTGCGCCGCGTATGCAGACGTGGTTACCACCGTAGATGGCGCGCGCCTGACCGGCACCATCGAAAAAGTCACACCGAAGGAAATCGAGCTGAAAACGGTCTATGCCGGAAAGCTGACCGTAGCAATGGATCAGGTCGCTTCGTTCGCGACCGACAAGGAAATGACGACGCAACTCACGGACTCGACCACCATCACCGGCGTCACCGAACTCGACGAGCAGAAGAACATGCGCGTGGTGGGCGCGACGTCGTCCTCAACTGCTCGGCTCGGTCAACTGCAAGCTTCCTGGGTTGCGGGCACCCCGCCGCCGCCGGAGTCGCTGTTCGATACGCGCCATTGGACCTATCAGCTCGGTGCCGATCTGACCGGCAAGAGCGGCAACTCCGACGAGCGCACGACGAACATCAACGGCGCGATGGCGCTGGTCAGCAAGAAGGACGAACTGCGTTTCTACGGCTCGTACGACAACGCGGAGCAGGACAACGACCAGACGTCGGACGAATCGATCGGCGGCGCGTCGTATACCGCGTTCGTTACGGTTCCCTGGGGCTGGTACGTGCGCGGCGAACTCGAAAAGGACAAGTTCGAAGACATCGATCTGCGCACAACGCTGGCGGCAGGCGGCACGTGGCGGCCGATTAACACCGAGGAACGCACGTTGCGGTTCTGGCTCGGCTTAGGCTATCGGAACGAGTCCTATACGACCGACCTCGAGGACGATTCGGCGGCAACGCTCGACAGCGGCGTTGCACACAGCTGGACGATGAAGCCGTGGTTGTCGCTCGTGAACTCTTTGACCTACTCGCCGCAGCTGGAAGATTTCGGTAACTACCTCGTCTCGCACGATTCGGCGTTCGTCATGCCGATTGCAGCGTCGCAATGGACGGTGCGGCTCGGCGTGCACAACGACTACAACAGCTATCCTGCGCCGGATAGAGACAAGCTCGATACCACCTGGTACACGCGCGTTCTACTTCGCTTCGAATAGGGGGCTTCGAGTAACGCTACTGCCCCAACTGCGACAGCGCATATCGGAGAGGCTCATCCGATATGCGCATTGCGCCGTTGAAGGGATCGTCCATCTCGAGAATGAGGAAGAGCGACGCGGAGACCGATAGCCCACACACCAGCAGTGCACCGATCACCGTCGCATTCCGCGGGGCAAACAACCCGAAGCTTCCGAACAACACTGTCAGCCAGCAGACGATCACGAT
>JBGSNQ010000163.1:0-35207 GCA_041739525.1 Pseudomonadales bacterium
CTCGCACGGAGGATGCCGGCCGCGTCGACCACCCGACCGGTCAGCGGTGGAAATTCGATGGCTTGCGCGGTCGCCGCGGCAAGCAGCGCCGTCAGCAGCGCCACCGACATCGCAGCCGCACGCATCAGAATTTGACGGTCGGAGCCGTTGCAGCGCCGTCGTTCGCTTCGAACGACTCACGCACCTTCATGTCTCGGTACATGATTCCGTGCCAGATACGGCCCGGGAACGTGCGCAGTTCAGTGTTGTACTGCTGTACTGCGGCGATGTAGTCGCGCCGGGCGACGCTGATGCGGTTCTCCGTACCCTCCAGCTGCGACTGAAGCTGCAGAAAATTCTGGTTCGCCTTCAAGTCCGGGTACTGTTCGACGACCACCATGAGGCGCGACAGCGCGCCGGTGAGTTGCGCCTGATTCTGTTCGAAGGTCTTGAATGCCGCCGGATCGGAGAGAATCTCGGGGCTGACGTTCATCTGCGATACCTTCGAGCGCGCCTCGATGACGGCCTGCAGCGTTTCCTTCTCGTGCGCGGCATAACCCTGCACCGTTGCCACCAGGTTCGGCACGAGGTCCGCGCGGCGCTGATACTGATTCTGGACTTGTCCCCACGCCGCCTTAACGGCCTCGTCGTACGTGGGAATCGTGTTGATTCCACAGCCGCTGACCAAGCCGATCACGGTCGCGAACAGAGTCAGTCGAACGATCTGCTGAGTCACTCGGCCTGCCATTCGATTCGTATGCATGGTGATCTCCACGTGCTGAACGTACTCACTATGTGGCCAACCGCACGGTGCATCAAGGTGCGGCTCGTCAATATGATCTTGGGCAATCTGGATTTGGGGGAAGTGGGACACTAAACTGCCCGAGGTGAAATCAAACGAGGGACTCATGATTAAAACCAACGCATTCCTGCTTCGAAATGCCCTGATTGTCTCGTTGTGCCTGAATCTCGTCAGTCTCGGTTGCATCCCCGCGGCGCAAGCCGAAGTAATCGGCACTCCGACGTTCAGCCAGACGCTTACGCGCGAAGCGCGCATCGACAAAATCAACGGATTCCTTGCGCAAGATTCGGTGCGCAAACAGATGATCGACCTAGGTGTGAACCCCGGCGATGCTCAAGCGCGAGTTGCGGCACTCACCGACAGCGAACTGCAGGCGCTCGATCAGCGTATCGACTCGATGCCTGCCGGCGGCGACGTTCTCGCGGTAATCGGCATCGTGTTCATCGTGCTGTTGATCCTCGAACTGACCGGCGTGATCAACATCTTCAAGAAGTTCTGACCTGACGCGGTCGCTCAGCGATCGCAATCGGGTGCGTCGCGGCCCGCCGCTCGGGCCGCGAACGCTTTCTCCCTCGTATCGCTAATCGCTCCGTCGAGTTCGCTGCCGGACGGCACCAGTTCCATCGCCTTCTGCGCATTCCCTTCCGCCCGCGCCGCGCAACCGCGTGCGAGCTGCACCTCAGCGAGATTGTTCAACACGACCGGGTTGTTCGGCGCGAGCATCAGCAGACGCTCGTATGTCTTCTCTGCCGCGGCCAACTCACCAAGCCGGTGTTCGGTGTTCGCAAGGCCGAACAATGCAAGCAGGTTGCCCGGCCAACGACCGAGCGCGGTCGCATAGGCCGTGCGCGCAGTTCCGACATGCCCCAGGGCCTCCACTGGAACGACCGATTCGACATACGTTTGAGCGTTCGCCGTAGCCGGCAGTACATCCGCGGCGAGAACGACCGCGGCCCACTCGCCCGATTTACGCCATGTGTAGACGAAATCGGCATAGGGCATCACGAGCCGCTCCGTAGTACCCGATCGCAACACCACCTGTTGTGGCTCGTCTTCGTAGCCGATCACCACCGCGTAGTGCCACACGTGCAGCGGCCCGACACCGAGATCCTGCAGGACCAGTACGGGATGGCCGGCTTCGAGTTCGGCGAACAGCGCCTCTGCGTAGGGTGCAAGCACATATGGAATCCGCTGATGGCGCCGCGCAGCCGCGATCAATTCGAGCTGCAGAGAACCTTTGCGGCCCGGCAGATACGTCTGTGAAACGAGTTCGTCCGGCGTTACCGAAACACCGGCGGAACCGAGCATCGCCGCCAGCGCAGCAGGGCCGCATTGATGCGTTTCCTGCGCGAAAAACGGCGTGTCGTCCAACTCGACGCCGGTGCCGGCATTCGTCGGAAACGCTATGGGCGGAGCGTGTGCACAGGCACACAGCAGCAGTGCCGCGGCGAGTTGCCCAACGAATCGGTCCAGCCGATGCACCGCGTGGTGCGCTACGCTCAACTGCCGCCAAACAACATGCGGCTGGCGCGGCGCGCGCCCTCCACCATCGAAGCGAGCTTCTGCCATGCGATGTCGTCGATGACCGAGACAAAACCGGCGGATGTTTCGAAGCCACAGTCGGTGCCCGCCATCAAGCGGCGCGGATCATCGAGCGACTCGGCGATGCGAACCAGCCGGTCCGCTACGGTATCCGGGTGCTCGATGTAGTTCGTGGTGGTGTCGATGACACCGGCCACCAACGTGGTGTTCTCTGGCAGCTTTTGCCGTTCGAACAGGTGGTACTCGTGCTCGTGTCGCGGGTTCGCCATCGATAGCAGTATTGAACCGGCATCGATGCGCTTCAGCGCACCCCAGATTTCCGAGAGCGGCACGTCTTCGTCGTGCGGCCCCTCGTAATTCCCCCAGCAGACGTGCAGGCGGATCTGTTCTCTGGGTACGCCGCGCAAAGCGCCGTTGATGGCATCGCCCACGCGTTCCACGAATCTCACGAACGCAGAGAGGGGCTGGTCCGCGAAATAGGTGTGCCGCTCCATCGCGAGATCGGGCGCATCGATCTGCAGCTGAAAGCCGTGTTTGATGATCGCGCGATATTCGACCGCGAGCGCAGCAGCGACCGCATCGATGTACGCGTCGAGATCCTTGTAGTGCTTGTTGTCCATCGCGGCCACGATGATGCCGGGCGACGGCGACGAGATGAACGCATCGGCGTTCGTCTTGCCAACTGAACGCAGGATGGTGGTCAGCTCTTCGCACTCTGCGTCGATGGCTTTGGTATCGCCGTACGCGATGGGCCCGGTCGCCTGCGGGGGCTGTAGCAGACTGACGTTGTCGCCCGAGAACGCGGTGCGTTGCAGGTAGCCGAGGAAATGCGGGTATTTCACGATGTCGCGCATCGGCGGACGACGGCTCTGCCCGGAGAACCCGCTCATCCGATGCTGCACGTACGTGAAAAAACTCTCGCGCCCGACCTCGCCGTTGTTGACCTGGTCTACGCCGATGTCGATCTGGCGACGTACCACACTTTCGGCAGCCTCCTTCGAGCGCTGTGCGAGTTCCGCCGCGTCGATGCTCTCCCCTGCGAAACGTCGGGCGTGCAACGCAACCAGTTCAGCCGGACGCGGAAGACTGCCGGCGTGTGTCGTGAGAATACGAGCGCTCATCAGTGTGCGGCCTTCGTCAAAGCCGCGATGCCGGAGATGATCTGCGGCCATAACTGCTTCGGCAGATCGTGCCCCATGCCGTCGATCAACATCAGCTTCGAGCCGCGCAAACCTTCGTGGGTGTCGATGCCGCCTTCGACCGGCACCAACGGATCTGCCTTGCCGTGAATCACCAGTGCAGGAACATCGAGCTTCTGCAGCGCCGGTTTGCGATTGCCGTTGGACGCCACGGCGGCCATGTGGCGCGCAACACCGACCGGATAGAACGCTCGTTCATACGCTTCGAGCGCGCGCGCGCGCGTTTCCTCGGGATCGGCCGGATAGGCGGGACTGCCGATCACCTTCGCTACCGCTATGGAACGTTCCGCAACCTCCTCGCGATTCGTTCCAGCGGGACTCATCAACGCTGCCATCGCCTCCGGCTTCGCAGGCGGCAGTTCGCGATTACCGGTGCTCGACATGATCGAAGTGACGCTCTTGATCCGCCGCGGCTGCCGTATCGCCATCTGCTGCACGATCATGCCCCCCATCGAGGCGCCGCAGATGTGCGCGGTCTGAAGATCGAGCGCGTCCAGCAGACCGATACCGTCGTCTGCCATGTCGTTCAGCGTGTACGGCGCCGAAATCGGTTCGCCCGCAGCCATCTGCGTCATGATCGCGGCGAGATCGGGCAAACCGGCTGCGTCGAACCGGGTCGATAGACCGACATCGCGGTTGTCGTAGCGGACGACGAAGTGACCGGCGGAGGCGAGTTGTTCGCAGAACTCCGCGCGCCAATGGATCATCTGCGCGCCGAGACCCATTACCAGCAGCAGCGGTCGATCGGTTCGTTTGCCGAACGTGTCGTATTCGATCCGGATACCGTTCGCCTGCACATTCGCCATGTCGTTTCCTGTTCGCTTCGATTATTCGCCCCTTCTCTCGACGGACATTGTTATCGCCGGCACGGATGTCACGCAAGGATGTCGCGCCCGTCAGTCCTTCTTGCTTCGCTCGAACCTTGCTTCACTCAAGCCTTGCTTCACTCGAACTGGGTCGCGTACGGTAGCAACCGTTCAAAAAACACCGGCCGACTCATGAACACATTCGACAAACCCAAATTCATCGAGACGAACGGCATACGCATGGCCGTTTACGAACAAGGCGCCGGCAAACCGATCGTGCTGTGCCACGGCTTCCCGGAGCTCGCATTCTCGTGGCGTCATCAGATGCAGCCGTTGGCCGACGCCGGCTATCACGTGCTGGCACCCGATCAGCGTGGCTATGGGCGCACGGACAAACCGAAACCGGTGGAGGCTTACGACATCGTCCAGCTCACCGGCGACTTAGTCGGCCTGTTAGATCACTACGGCTACGAAAAGGCGCTGTTCGTCGGCCACGATTGGGGTGCGCTCGTCGTGTGGGCGATGGCCGTGATGCATCCGAACCGCGTGGCCGGCGTGATCAATCTGAGCGTGCCGTTTCTGGATCGCGGCACTTCGGAATGGGTCGGCATCTGGGAAAAGCTCCTCGGACCCGATTTCTACATCGTGCACTTCAACCGGAAGCCTGGTGTGGCCGATGCGGCGTTCGCAAAGGATCCGAAGAATCTACTGCGCAATCTGTATCGCACGGGGCAGTGGAACGACCCGCCGCCGACCGCCGAACCGCGGCCTGGAATGGCGATGGTCAACCTCGTCGAGGAACAGAATCCGCGCGGGCGTCTCATGATGTCGGAAGCGGAACTCGACGTATTCGCGAAGGCGTTTACCGCCGGCGGCTTTACCGGTCCGATCAACTGGTACCGGAATTTCACTCGCAACTGGAAGACGCTGGGCGACTTTCCACAGAAGGTTGCGTGCAATGCGCTGATGATTCACGGCAAATACGACATGGTGCAGGCTTCCGATCGCCTCATGCAGTTCGTGCCGAACGTGGAAGTGGAGACGCTGCCGTGCGGACATTGGATACAACAGGAAGAGCCGAGTGAAACGAACCGGCTGATGCTCGGCTGGCTGGCGCGTAACTACAAAGCCTGAGAAAAGACGAGGAACGGCGCCGCGTGTACGCGGCGCCACGCGACTCACACCAGCATCATGATCGCGCCGATCAGCGAACCGATGATCAGCGTCGCGGTTGCCAGCAGCGAGATGATCACGCCGGGACCGCGCTTATCGGGATTGCTGACGTACAGGTTGAAGTAGACCGCACGGCCGATGATGAACACGACGCCGAGAATCGCGGCCCACATCTGCGATACCAGTGTCGCGAACGTGAACAGACTGGGTAGGAACATTACGAGCTGTTCCATCGTGTTCTGGTGCACGCGATGGTAGCGCTCGAACTGTTCGTTGCCGGTGGTCGCGGGCGCCTTTACTCCGAACTTTCCGCGCGCCTGACCGACCTGAATGCTGAAGTAGAAGTACTCGAGAAGCGCCAACATGGCGACTATGGTGACCCAGGCCATCGAAAACCCCCTACGATTCGATTTACGTTTCTTGAAGCTATGTTTCAGAAGCGGCGATCGTCGCGGTGCGGCACCCGCTTCCCCGCCCGATCATCACTCATTGATTCGTTGATGATCAAGCTCACTGAGGCGCAACCCGACGTCGAACGCGCGCGCCACGGTGCGTTGTATCGGCGCCGTTGCAACTGCATCATGCGCGCACCATGAACGTCGATCTCGAACTGTTTCAGTTTCGCTACTCGCACTTCAACGAGAAGGTGCGATGGGCGCTCGACCACAAGGGACTGTCGCACAAGCGCACCGATCTGCTGCCGGGACCGCATGCGCGCATCATCAAGAAGTTCACCGGCCAATCACAAACGCCGGTGCTGCGCATCGGCGATCAATACGTGCACGACTCCGCCTGGATCATCGAGCGATTGGAACTGATCTTCACCGACGCGCCCTCGCTGCTGCCGACGGGCGAGGACGACCGCGAGCGAGCACGCGAAGTAGCCCGCCACTTCGATTTCGTCGTCGGGCCTGCAGCGCGCATCTGCGTGTTCGTCGCAATGCTCGACGACCCCGACTACATCGCCCGTTTGTTCGCCACCGGCAAGCCGCCGGTCACGCGCACGCTCTACCGAAGCTTGCTGCCGCTGATGAAAGGTCGCCTCCAGGAAGCGAACGGCATTACCGGCAGCCACGCAATCGCCGAAGCCGAACGGCTGCTTTCCACCAACATGCAATCGCTGACGCAACTGATCGGCAGGAACGGCTATCTGGCCGGAGATTCGTTCAGCGTCGCGGATCTCACTGCGGCGTCGCTCATTGCACCGCTGATCGATCCGCCGCACCCCGACATGAAGAAGCCAGGGCCCATGCCCGAGCGTCTCGAAGAGCTCACGGAGAAGTGGCGCAATCACGCCGCGGGACGCTGGGCATTGGAGATGTACGAGCGACACCGTCCGGTTCTTCGCTGATCAAGACTCGCTGAACAAGCTTCGCTGATCAGCACACAGTACGACTTCAGTCGGTCATGAAGCTGCCGGTCGCTTCCGCGATGGTGGCATCGTCGTCTTGCCGGATCACACGACCTTCGAGCTGAACCAGCCGACCTTTGCGCTTGATCATACGTCCCTCGACGCGCACCGGGGTGCCGATCGGAAGCGACGCGCGATAGCGGATGTCAGCACGCGCGGTGAAGCACCGTTCGCCTTGCAGCCACAACCAGTTCGCCATCACGTCGTCGAGCAAGCTGAAGATGATGCCGCCGTGCGTGAGACCCTGGTATCCCATGTGTTGATCTGCTGGTGTGAACTCCGCACGGCACACGTCGCCATCGATCCGAAAGTTCAGCTTCAATCCGATTGGATTCGAAGGGCCACAAACAAAACAACGGTTGGCCGGCGATTCGATCAACGACACTGGAGCATTCACCCGCTGGAAAATTGGCTGGATATCATGGGCGCTTTTCCAAAGAATACAAACCGTGATCACGCTACCGGATATCGAGCGACGTCTCGGGATTTACGAGGCTCAGCTTTCGCCCATCAGACCGTCTACGCGACAGGCAGCCGTTGCGATCATCCTGCGCGAGCGCGTTCGCGAAGGCGTCCGCGAAGGCGTTCGATCCGGCACCAACGTGACCGATCTGCTGTTCATTCGTCGTGCTGAAAAGAGCGGCGATCCGTGGTCCGGCCACATGGCCTTCCCCGGCGGCCATATCGAATCGTCAGATACGTCGCTGCTCGACGCGGCCATCCGCGAAACACGAGAAGAGATCGGTCTCGATCTGCGTGAGCACGGAAGACACATCGGCACGATCGATCACCAACGCGCACAACCGCGCGGACGGCCGCTGAACATGGTGATCGCCCCTTATGTATTCCGGTTGGAGCACGAACCACCATTCCTGCCCAATCACGAAGTGGCGGAAGTGGTGTGGACGCCGCTCGATCCCATTGCAAAGGGCACCAATCACACTGAAGAAGAACGCGTGGTGAACGGCGCACCGGTGCTGTTCAGCGGCTACCGCATCAACGGCGGCCATTTCGTTTGGGGGCTCACGTACCGGATGATGCAGTCGTTCTTCCAGGCCGTCGATCCCAAGTGGGAACCGCCCGAAGAAAACGGTTGATCAGCCGTAGCGGTGGCCGCGGTAGTCGGCGATCGCGAGACCCGCCGCGACGGACGTGAACGGATCATGCTCCACGACGCGCCCGGGAAAGCGCGTTTCGAGAATGCGGCGCACCGCGGGAATCAACGACGAACCGCCAGTGCGGATGACCAGGTCGATCGCATCCGCGCCGAGTCTGCTCTTCGTCAAGGTCTCTTCGACACCTTGTTCAAACTGCCGCAGGAGATCGCCGATCAGTTCTTCGAACCGCTCGCGGGTGAGACGAATCTCGATGTCGATTTCGGGGATGTCCAACACCGCTTCCTCGTCGGCCGACAACCGCGCTTTGAAGTCCTTGATCGCCTGGAACACCGAATAGCTGAGGTTGTGCTGGATCAGTTCGCGCAGCCGGCGGAACTTGTGCGCACCGGGGCCGCCGCGTGCAATGCAATCCATCATCGGCGTTGTGTACTTGTTCTGGTTCAACAGATACGTCACGGCCCAGTTCAGCAACAGATCTTCGTAGTCTTCGAACGGAAACCGGGTTTCGATCTCTTCCTTGTCGAAGCCGCGCCGGCGCCAGATCTCGCCCTTGCCGAGCGCCGGAAACAACAACGTGCGGAACAACCGCTGGTCGATGTGATCGCCGCCCAGCGCGACCCCGTGCGTGGCGATGACATCGAAATCGTTCCCCGTTGCGCGGAGTATGCTGAAATCGAGCGTGCCGCCCCCAAAATCAACCGTTAGCACGCGCCGCCCCGCCATTTCAGGATGGGCCACGAGATAGCTGACGGCGGCCGCAACCGGCTCCGGGTAGAACACGTGTTCCTTTATTCCGGCGTGGCCATACGCCTCGCCGAGACGGCTGAGCGCCAACTGGTCGCGATGCGGATCGCGGCCTTCGAATTTCACCGGATGGCCCACCCACGCACGCGGCACGGCACCGATACTCGCCTCGATCTCCTTACGCACGTGCAGAAGGATCGGCGTAATCAGTGCCACGAGCCGGAACGGATGATCGAACACCATCAACCGCCGCACGTTCGGGTCGCCGAGCAGGCGTTTGACGCCGCGGAACAGGCGCCCCTTCAGTCCACCGTCTTTCACCGGCTGACCGTAGACCTTCCGGGTCAGCGTTTCGACAGGGCGGCGCCCTTCGGGATCGGGGTCGCCCACCATCAGGGTCGATTCGCCGATCACTTCGGGAATCAGTTCGACGGTGCGTCCGGTGTTGTCGGCAATATAGCGCTCGATGGCGCGCTGGCCGACCACCGTCTGCAGATCCGAATCGATGTACGTGGCCGACGGCATGATCTGCATCGGCGCGTCGAGTTCGATCAGCGAGACCTGCTTGCCGTCGTAAACGGCCGCCGCCGTGTTGGTGGTTCCGAAGTCGATACCTACGCCAACGCGCTGCACGGGTAGCGGCCTATTCACTCGCCATCAACGCTCATCAATACGCCGCTCGTACGCAGCGCTTCGATCGTCGGCGCATCGAAACCCAGCCAATCGGCAAGGACATCGGCATTGTGTTCGCCTTGTTTCGGCGAACCCGCGCGCGCACCGCTCTCAGCGGCCGAGAAACGATACGGCGACTGCACCACCGGCCGTTGGCCGCCGCCGCGATCGTCTACCTTCGTGATGGTGCCGCGATGTTTCACCGTCGGCAGTTCGAGTGTTTCCGCACCTTCGCGTACGTCGCCCCACGCGAGGTTCATTCCGTCGAGCGCCTTGATGACTGCGGCGCGGTCCGGCAGGTTCTTGAAGAACGCGCGTGCCGTAGCGCGACGCACTTTGATCTTGTCCTCGAGGCTCGCATCGGCCGGCGTCG
This sequence comes from Pseudomonadales bacterium, assembly GCA_041739525.1. Taxonomy (GTDB): domain Bacteria; phylum Pseudomonadota; class Gammaproteobacteria; order Pseudomonadales; family Azotimanducaceae; genus DATJGR01. The sequence continues at coordinate 9,820 of JBGSNQ010000163.1, forward strand.
GATCCACTACCCCGGCGCGCGTCGTCAGCTGTTTCCACACGTGGCGGAAATCACTCGCGATCAGCAGCGTGCCCGCCGCGGTGTCCCACACCTCGCTCGGCATCGGTTTCAGATGTTCCACGCCCTCGACGGTGTAGTGCAGATGGTCGTCGGTGACGAGCATCGAATCGATCATCGCGATATCGACGTGCTGACCAACACCCGTACGTTGCCGCATCAATAGCGCCGACAACAACCCGACCAGTCCGTGCAACGCCGCATTGGTGTCGGCGATCGACACCCCGATGTCGGTGGCGTGTCCGCCAGTGATCCTTTTCTGGCGCGCGATCAGTCCCGATTCGGCGTGCACAATCGGTGCATAGGCCGCGCGCCGCGACTCGGGGCCGTTGTGGCCAAACCCGGAGATCGACAGCATCACCAGCCGCGGGTTGATCTGCTTCAGCACGTCGTAGCCGAGACCGAGTCGCGGCATTACGTCGGGACGAAAGTTTTCGATCAACACGTCGGCCTCCGCCACGAGCTGTTTGATCAGCGCCGCGCCGCCGTTCGCGTCGAGGTTCACGCAGATACCGCGTTTGCCGACGTTCTGCTGATTGAAGTAGCCGGCCTGGCCATTGATGCGTGCACCCCAGGCGCGTGTTACATCGCCTTCAGGTGGCTCCACTTTGACCACGTCGGCGCCGAGGTCGGCCAGCATTCTTCCGGCGAACGGCCCCGCCAGCACACGCGACATGTCGAGAACGCGAATTCCTGCCAACGGATGAGTCATGGCGCGAGCGTCACGGCGATGAACTGGCGGCGATCGAAGCGCCCGCTCAACTTGGCGAAGAAGTCGCCGATCAGCATCTTCACGCGGTACTTTCCGCGCAACGACACATACGCCGTGCGGATCTCCTCGGCGTCGGAGACGAGTCGTGCCCGCGCCTCGATCCAGTCGCCCAGCAGCTTACCGCGGATGTCGCACACGGCGACGCGAGCGCGTGACGACAGGCGAATACGTTTGACCTTGCCGGCATTCGGCGCGCTGAACACGTAGTACGTGTCGCCGGCAGCGGCGAACCAGACCGGCGTAGGAACCGCATTACCGTTCTTGCGAAAGGTCGCGAGGCTGAAATATTCCGCGTCGGCGAGTTTCATGGCACCCCCGCAAAAGGTTTGGGATAGTAAACCCGGCCTAGGGGATGTGCTAGCGTGATGCCCTCGGGAGGAATGCAGAATCGTGGGCGAAGTCATCAAGTTCCGCCGCCCATCAGCGGTGAAGCGCGCGCAAGGCAAAACGCTGTGTAGCAGCGGCTTTCACAAATGGCAGGTGGCGCAGAAGAAACAGTTCGACGTGCACCGGGGCCGCCTCGTCACACTGCATAAGTGTGAACGCTGCGGCACCACGAAAACGACACTGGACTGAATCAGCTCTTACTGAATCAGCTCTTACTGAATCAGGAAGCCGCAGCTACCGCGGCCGGCATGCACACGCCGGTGCCGCCCAGCCCGCAATAGCCATTCGGAACTTTGGCCAGATACTGCTGGTGGTAGTGCTCGGCGTAGTAGAACTCCGGCGCGCTGCGGATCTCGGTGGTGATCGCACCGTAACCCGACGCCTTCAACGCATCCTGAAACATACGCTCCGACCGGCGCGCCGCCTCGAGCTGCGCATCGCCGTACGTATAGATGACCGAGCGATATTGCGTGCCGATGTCGTTACCCTGCCGCATGCCCTGCGTCGGGTCGTGCGCTTCCCAGAACACTCGCAGCAGTTCCTCGTAGCTCACGACGGCCGGATCGAATACGACGAGCACCACTTCACTGTGGCCCGTACCACCGGAGCACACTTCTTCGTAACTCGGATTCGGGGTGATTCCACCCGCATAGCCCACCGCAGTGGTAAACACGCCGGGGGTTTGCCAGAAGCGCCGTTCAGCGCCCCAGAAACAGCCCATGCCGAAGACCGCCTGCTGCAGGTTCGCGGCGAAGGGACCCTTCAGCGGATGACCGTTAACGAAGTGGACCGGCGGTACCCGCATCGTTTCGGCGCGTCCGGGCAATGCCTCTTCGGCGCGCGGCAATCGCAATTTGTGTTCCATTCCCATCGTATGGCTCCTGAGTGGCGCGAGCGTTGGATTCTAACCGCAACGAAACGTTCGTTACCAAACCGGACAGAACGGTGACACCCGCCATGAACCGCGGTCTAAAGGTGCGTTACACTCGCGGCCGATATTCGATGGAAGCTTCCTTGCACATGCGCACCGCCACTCTGGCGCACCGGATGGCGCTTTGGTTGACGCTGATCGCGCTAGCCGGATGCCAGACCGCAGGTCCCCGCCCCGACTACGAAACGCTCTACAAAGCCGCCGACGAAGGCCAGGACGTCTCTGCCGACGAATTGCGCGAGGCCTTCCTGGCCTCTCCCGATTTCGACCAACGCATGCAGGATCTCGCGCCGCTCGAGCAACAGGCGCTCGGGATGATGGTGGACGAGCCGCTGCGACTCGGCGCGGTTGGCAGCGCGATTCTGAATCTCTACTACGGCAGCCTCGCCGGGCACTATGCGCTGGTGCGTTTCTACGAACACGTCGAGGCGCCCGACTCCGTCACACAGCATCAGATCTGGGTCGACAAGATCACGAAGTCGATCGAGAGCGCGGGCGATGGCTCGAAGGAACGGCCGTATCCGGTAATGTCGTCGGCAGAGGCGCAGGCGTTTCTCCGCATCCGCGGGCTCAGCTCCGTCGGTTCGATGTACCACAGCGGAGACAAAATCCCCTTCATGATGTTGGTCAGCGCCCGCCCCGAGAAAGGGCCGCTGCAGAACATCTATTTCGATCTGTCTGCGGCCTATCGCGCCGTGGAGAGCACGGTGGAGAAAGAAGAACAGGCCGAGGGCGGCGCGACAGACGACAAACCGTTCAGCGCCGGCATGTTGATCGGCTACCTCGCGCGCAGCGACGATTCTGCAGCGCAGGCCGCAATCGGTGCATATCTGCTGGGGCAAAACCGGTTCCGCGAATCGGCCGACTGGCTGAGTGCCGCAAGCCGCACCGGCAACGTGCTGGCGAACCTGATGCTTGCGCGCGTTTATCAGCTCGAGGCTCGCGATCTCGAGGGCGACGCCCGCAAAGAAGCGATGGAGTTCGTCCTCGAACAGTATCTGCACGCCATCGCGGTGGGATCTGACGAGGCGATGTTCGCGCTCGCGGGTCTATACCTCGACGGCGACTACGGCGAAGACAACGTCGAATCGGGCCTCGCCTTGCTGAAGCAAGCCGCGGAACTCAAGAATCCGAACGCGCTGATGTGGCTCGGCCATCTGTACTCCGAAGGCACCCACGTTCCCAAAGACCCGGCGCTTGCCGTCGACTATTTCAAGCAAGCGGCGGCTACCGGCGATACCCGTGCGCGATTGCAGTACGTTCGGTTCCTTCTTGCACAGGACAATACGCAGGAGTTCGATCCGCAGGCACATGCGTGGCTGGTCGAAGAGGCAAAGGCCGGTGAGCCTGAAGCAATGCTGCTACTCGGCAATCTGTACGCGAAAGGCGTCGGTGTTTCGCAGAGCTACCGGCAGGCGCTGACATGGTTCAAATCCGCCGTCAGCACCTCGCCCGACGATGTGAACATCGTCAACGAGGTGGCGTGGACGCTCGCCGTGTCGCATCTCGAACCGTTGCGCAAGCCGAGCTACGCGCTCGAAATCATGGATCGCGCGATGTCGGCCGACGAAGAGGCGCGCAAGAACCCCGCCTATCTCGACACGTGGGCGGCTGCGTATGCGGCAAACGGCAACTTCGCGCGCGCGGTGGCACTGCAACAACAGGCCGTCGACGCGGCTAAAGAACAGGAAGAGGCCGAAGTAGTAGAAGTGCTGCAGGAGCATCTGGCCGCATTCCAGCGCGGCGAGACCGTCATCGACCCCGTGCCCTGATGACCGAGCGGACCGTCGCCGATCACCGGCGAATACTCCGCGAAGGCCTTCCGCTGATCGATCTGCGCGCGCCCGGCGAGTTCGCGCTCGGCGCGTTTCCCGGCGCGGTCAATCTCCCTTTGCTCACCGACGCGGAGCGCGCAGCGGTCGGCACCCGTTACAAGCAGTGCGGGCAACAGGCGGCGATCGCTCTGGGCGAAGAGCTGGTCTCCGGCGCAACGCGCACGGCGCGCATCGACGCGTGGCGCGAATTCATCGCGACACATCCTGGAACTCTGCTGTACTGCTGGCGCGGTGGACTGCGTTCGCAGATCGCGCAGGATTGGTTGCACGATTCCGGCGTAGACGTCGCGCGCATCACAGGTGGCTACAAGACGTTGCGGCGAACGTGCCTGCAGGTGATCGAGGAGTTCTGCGCCACAACGCAGCTGTTAGTCATCGCGGGCCGCACGGGTTCCGGCAAAACCGAGTTGCTCAATCAGTTCGATGCGATCATCGACCTGGAGCGTCTCGTGAATCACCGCGGGTCCGCATTCGGTTCCAACGCCACGACACAACCGCCGCCGATCGCGTTCGAAAACCAGCTGGCCATCGAAATGCTCGCGGTTTCGGGTCGGTCGCCGATCATTGTCGAGGACGAAGGCCGCACCATCGGTCGACTTGCGCTTCCCGAGCCGCTGCTGGCGGCCATGCAGAAGGCGCCGCTCGTCGTACTGGAGGTACCGCGTGACGAACGCACGCAGCGAATTCATCGCGAATACGTCGAGATACCGCTCTCCACCGGCACGCGCGCCGAGGAATTGCGAGAACGATTCCGCAACGCGCTCGATCGTATTCATCGTCGCCTGGGAGGCCAGCGACACACGCGAATGAAGGAACTGGTCGAATCCGCATTCGATGTCGATCCGACAGACCCCGCGCCGCACTGCAGGTGGATCGAACAACTGCTCGAGTGGTACTACGACCCGATGTACGACCACCAACTAACGACCAAACAGGAGCGCATCGTTCGAACCGGCGACCGGACGACCATCAACGGCTATCTGCAGAACATCGTCACCGGGTGATCAACCGACCTTGATGCCGCCGCCGTGCGCGACCATTCGATCGGGCTTCAAACGCAACACGACGCGAGTTGCGACGTTCGCAGGTTGAAGAACCATGAGTTCGCCCAGGTATTTCGAACGGATGCGTTCACCCCACTGGCCAGCCTCGTCGGAGAATATCTCCACTCGACCGACGCCCTTCACCTGGCGATTCGTCCGCCCGCTTTCCGTTCGCTCTTCGAACTCCACACAAATCGACGCGCGCGAATCGGCCTGCAGGCGCTTCACGTGGAATTTGTCCGCGACGCTGGTGACGTAGAACGCCTCGCCGTCCCATAAAAACCAGCACGGCACCTGACGCGGATATCCGGCCGCATCGACGAACGCAAGGCACGCGGACACGTCGCGGTGCAGAAGTGCGTCGGTTTCGGGTTGCGTCAGGTCGCGCAACTCGACACCGATGATGCGGCGTTCGCTCATCGATTGCGCGTCAGCTCGCAAGGCGGCCGTCGCGCTTGGCGTCGGTGAGAATTTCCTTGAACAGCGTCTTCGCGAGCGACTCCGGATCGGCGCCATCGACCATACGGCTGCGCGAATCCACGCCGGGTATCCGCGCAATCATCACGTTGCCCGACACGGAATAAATGCCGCCATAGTTGCGGCCGTCGTGTTGAATGGCGATCTGGGTCGGTTTCGTAGACATCGCTGCCTCCTCAGTGATCGTGATGATGGTGATGATCGTGTTCGTGTGAGTGGATGTGATCGTGCCCTTCGGGTCGGTCTTCGAACGCATGCACCCGCTCCACCAGTTCTCCGCTCGCGAGCACGCCGCGTGCGACAAGCAACGTCTCGAGCGCACGCAGAAAGTGATCGTAGTAGTGGAAATGCGGCGTTGGAACGTTCGAATCGAGTCCGCTCGTTTCCACGCCGCGATCGAATGCGCCGATCTGTTCGATCAATTCGGCGCGGAAGTCATCCCAAGCATAAACACCGCGCTCGGCCAGACCACGCGCGATTCCAAACGCGCGGCCCTGCCACGGCGCATCGAATACCAGTTCGCCGTTGACCATGGGTGGAGCGGCAACGCCCCCCAGTTCGTATGTTTTCGTCACACGAACCTCTCGACGCCGATCATCGCGTCGCGCGTGACGCGGGCGATGAGCTCATCCTCCGGTAACACCGCCACGTCGTCAGGTGCTTGCGGTAGAACCAGATAGCGCACCTCCGCGCTCGAATCCCAAACGCGCACTTCGACATCGGGCTCCAGTTGAACGCCGAACTCTGCAAGCACTCGGCGCGGCTCTCGAACAATGCGCGAACGATAAGCCGGATCCTTGTACCAGCGCGGCGGCAATCCGAGCATTGCCCACGGATAACACGAACACAGCGTGCAGACGACCACGTTGTGTACCCTCGGGGTGTTTTCCACGACTACGAGCTTTTCGGTCTGGCCACCCTCGAATTCGTAAGGCGCGATCGCCGCCGTGCCGTCGTCTAAGAGCGCTTGCTTGAAAGCAGGGTCGCGCCACGCGCGTGCAACTACGCGTGCGCCGTTCAACGGTCCGATTCGCTCGTTGTATCGCTCCACCACGTCGTCGACGTCCGCCGCGGTCATCAGTCCCTTTTCGATCAGCAAGGACTCGATCGCTTCGGCGCGGATCGCCGCCGGATTTCGCTCCTCAGTCATCCGAACGCTCCAGATACGGTTCGAACAGATCGAGATGCACCACCACGCCCGCCTCGGCTTCGACACCCCATAGTTCGGCGCCATCGAACGCGACCGTGTAGAGATGTTGGGGCTGTTCGCCGCGGCCATGGGCGTTGCTGTCTGGATATACCCACCCGGCGTGTGTCGATACGATGCTGCCACGCCGATCGCGTGCGTACGCCGGCAAGCGTGTGTGTCCGCTTACGCCGTGACCCAAAGTCCGCACGCGATCGCCGATGCGAAAGCGCGCGGCCGCGGGAACCGGTCGCTGGTTGCCGCGATCGACGGGTGGATCGTCGCCGTAGTCGGCCGGCGGATCCAGACGATCGGGGGGCGAAGCCGGCCGCGACGCGATGCGGTCGTCAGGGTGCGCGCCGAGTTCGATCGCGCGACGCGTGATCGAGGCCGTATCCAGAACTCCGGCATCGACCATGATGGTCTCGAGCCCGCCCAGCCAGCGGCCGTAGTAGCCATGAGTCAGGTACGCGACTGGATCTGTTCGTTCCACGGCGTGCCTGAAGTGATCGACGTTGCGTGCCGCACCGCCGGCGCCGACCAGGTTCATGCCGAAAACCCGGCCTTCCCAACGCGCATGAAACACGGGCTCGTTCGCTTCGCGCGCTACCGCGCCGAATCCCTGCTTGCCCCCGAGGTCGTGAATGCCGTCCATGGAAGCGCTAGCTCGCAAGTTCCGTGATTTCCGAAAGCACCGGGATGCCGTCGTCTTCGAACGCACCGTACTGAATGGTGAACTCGTGATTTCCCGCAACGATGTCGTGGGCTTCGTCGTTCGGCATGATCACCTTTGCAGAACAGTTGGGCGGTATCCGCACGTTCAAAGTGAAGCGGCCGTGGTTGATCTGCCAACTCACCTCATAGCGGCCGTGCATCGAGTCGAACGTTGCACTGGCGTACCGCACCGGCACGTTGTCTTCCACTCGCGGTGGACGCGGTTGTATCCGCGCGCGTCGAAATGCGTTTCGCGCCGGCGAGAGATCGGGGTCGAGTTCGAGCCCGGCCAGCGTTCCATATAGCCACTCGCCCACCGCGCCATAGGCGTAGTGGTTGAAGCTGTTCATAGCCGCGTCCTGATAGCCGCGCTGTTCGGTCCATCCGTCCCAGCGCTCCCAGATCGTCGTCGCGCCCTGTGTGATCGGATAGAGCCAACTGGGTGAAGACGTTTGCAGCAGCAGTCGATACGCAACGTCGAGACGACCATGGTTGGTCAGCACGGGCAGCAGGTACGGCGTTCCGACGAAGCCGGTCGACAGATGATTGCCGCGCGCTTCGATATCTCGCACCAGGCTCGCAACCGCCTGTTCGGTTTCGTTGCGATCGAGCAGTCCGAAGTGCAGCACCAGTACGTACGCGGTTTGTGTTTCGCTCACCAGACGACCCTCGCCGGTAACGAATCTCCGACGGAATGCCGCGCGCACTCGCTGCGCCAGGCTTTCGTAGTGTTCCAGATCCGATACGTTGCCCAGAATCCCGGCAATACGCGCCAACAGTTTTGCGCTGTAGCAGAAGAATGCGGTACCGATCAGATCTTTCGGTGTGTTGCCGAATCGCGCGTCACCGGTTGGAGTGCCATCGGTAGCCAGCCAATCGCCGAAACCCTGCCACCGTTCGATTGCGGCATCGGCGCGGATCAAAGACGGAAACCGTCTTTCGATGTTGTCGACGAACGCCTTCATCGCATCGTAATGGCGCTCGAGCAAACGCTTATCGCCGAAACATCGATAGATCGTCCACGGGCAGATGACGATGGCATCGGCCCACGCCGGCCCGCCGTCGCCCCGCATCATCGCGAGTTGCGGTGGTATCGGGGCCAGCGGCGGAACTGCGCCGTTGGCGGCTTGTGCGTCGGTCAGATCGACCAGCCATTTGGAGAAGAACGCCGCAACGTCGAGATTGAACGCCGCGGTGCGCACGAACACCTGCGCATCGCCGGTCCAGCCGAGCCGTTCGTCGCGTTGCGGGCAATCGGTTGGTATCTCCACGAAGTTACCGCGCTGACTCCACTGGATGTTGCTTTGCAGCTGGTTCAACAACGGATGGTCACACTGGAACTCGCCGATTACCTGCAGCGCGGAAGCGAGCACGATTACGGTGACGTCTTCGATGGCCGATTCGTCGAATTGTCCGCTGATCTCGGCGAACTGAAAGCCATGAAACGTGAAACGCGGTTCGAACGTTTCGCCGCCCGGATTTCCAGAACACGTGTACAGGTCCGTCGCCGTGGCCTTGCGAAGGTTCGCCGTATACAGGTCGCCGCCGTCGTCGAGACGCTCCGCGTGACGGATCTGAATCAACGTGCCCCGCGGGGCGCGCACCTTGATACGAACGCGGCCGACCATGTTCTGACCGAAGTCGTAGATGAAACGCCGCAAACCGAAGTCACCCGAACGGCGGCGCGGATCCACAGTCGGCTTGATGCGATCTATGACTCTGATCGGCGCGCTTGCACTCCCGTCGAGCGAGACGTCGTGGCGCAACGGCAACACGTCTACCTGCGACCATCCGATGGCGTCGTAGCCGGGCGCAGTCCATGTACCGAGACTCTGTCGCGCGTCGACGCTTTCGCCGGACATCAGGTCCGAGTAAAGGATCTGCGACCGCTGCCACTTCCATAGATCGTCCGTCGCAACCCGCAATAGCGATCCGTCGGCAAGGACGATCTCGAGTTGCGCCAACAACAACGGCCGGTCGCCATACTGCTGGCGATCAGACAACCCGAGCGTGCCGCAGTACCAGCCATCACCGAGCAGTACCCCGATGACGTTCTCGCCCCGCTTCAACAATCGCGTGACGTCGAACGTCTGATAGCGAACGCGCTTGCTGAAGTCGGTCCAGCCGGGCCCGAGTTCGACGTCATGCGCGCGCACGCCGTTGATCTCCGCGTCATATGCACCCAAGGCGGTGATGTAGAGGCGCGCACTCTCGACCGGCTGCGGCAGGTCGAACGAACGTCTAAACGCAGGAACCTGCGCGGGTGTGCGTTTGCCGCCCATGAGCTGGGCGCCGATCCATCGGGCGCGCCAGTCTTCGTTTTCGAGCAGACCCATCTCGAAGTACGTCGCGCGACTCCATGGACTGCCAATGCCGTCCGAGTCGAACGTGCGGACTTTCCACCACACGCGTTGTCGCGATGTCAGCGGCCGTCCGCCATACGTGACGTGGCACGACTGAGGTGACTCTGTGCGTCCGGAATCCCACAGATCGCCGCGATCCTCTTCGAGCGTTTCGGGACGGCGCGATGCGAGGATGTGGTACGCGGTCTGAATCTCGGCGGGCCGTTCGTCATCGAGCCACCACGATAAGCGCGGCCGCAACTCGTCGATGCCGATCGGGCTCTCGAGATATTCGCTTCGCAGCCTTTTCGGCGCGCCCGCCATCGACACTTTCCCGCATTTCTTACTTCGCGGATTAGTGTGCCAGAAAGCGCTCGGCTTCACCCACGAACGCATCGAGCTGATCGTGATGTGCCCAGTGTCCCGCTTGCTCGAGATCGACGACGGTCGCGTTGCGGAAGTGCGCGAGCGTATCGCCCTGCCCGATGCGATGCGGATATCCCTGCTTCGCGTTCACGAACAGGATCGGACAGATGATCTCACGCCACAACGCTTCGGTATCTTCCGACGTGATGTCGTAAGGCGAGTGCGCGTGCGTGTAGTTGTCGAACTTCCACGTGTACGTGCCGTCTTCGTTCTGATGGCTGCCGTGCTCGGTGAGATGGCGCGCCTGCTCGGGGCTCAGGTGCGGATTGGTGTCCTGCATGCGTCGGAATGCTTCTTCCAGCGAGCGGTAACGGCGTGGCGTTCGGCCGGCTTGTTCACGAGTCGCGTCGATCCAGCCGCGCAACCGGTCGGGTGCGGGCGGCTGTTCAAAGAAGCGCCACCAGTGTCCGACGCCTTCGATCACGACCATTTTGCTCACCGTCTGCGGGTACAAGCCCGCGTAAAGACATGCCAGCGTGCCGCCCATCGAATGTGCAACGATCGTGACCGGTGCCAGCTGCAATTGCCGCACCATTTGGGCGATGTCGTACACGTACGCGGTATTGCTGTATCCGGAGCCCATCGCCCACTGCGAATCGCCATGGCCACGCAGGTCGGGGGCAACGATGTGGTAGCGATGCCGCAGTCGTTGCGCCACCCAGTCCCACGTTCGGCAGTGGTCGCGCATTCCATGTAGCAACAACATGTTAGGTGCACCTGCATTACCCCAATCGAGGTAGTGCAATCGCAGGCGCTGGGAGAAATAGGTATGCGATGTCGGGTTGTCGGGCTCGCTCATTTCTTTCGGTTCGCTCAAGCGCGTTTCAGTTCGAGTGCCGGCGCGTCGCGCCATGTCGCGCGGCCGAGCAGGCGATCTTCATTGCGCCGGAACGAATCGACAATACAGGCCATCACCGCGCGGACTCGAGCCGCGTTCCTCAAGTCGGGATGCGTCAACAACCAGATTTCCTGCGCGACAACAGGGTCGCTGAGACGCGTGAGCGCCGGATGAGCATCGCCGAGTACGCACGGGATTGCTGCCATACCTATGCCCGCTTCCACGGCCGCAAGTTGCAATGGCGCATTAGGGCTGCGCGTGCGACTCGGTACTCCTGGAAACGATCGCAGCCGCGTCGCCTCACTGATCGAACGGGCCATTCCCCAATCGATCCAGTTGCAGGACTCCGGATGTGCAACAGGATCATGTGTGCTCAGATACTCTGCGCTCGCATACACGGCGATGGCGTACCGACCCAACCGGCGCCCGACGAGGTGTTCGGGGGGTGAGTCGGTGATACGCACCGCGATGTCGGCTTCGCCGCGCGTCAGGCTGAGCGCTTCATAGGAACCGATGAAGTCGAGCGAAATGTCCGGATGTTCGGCCACGAACCGTCCCAGGTCGCGCATCAGAAAACCGGTGCCGACCGGCTCGGGGAAGGTGACGCGGACATGTCCCTGCAGACGCTGATCCCGGCCGACCAGCGCGCGCTCGATGTCATCGATCTGGCCCTCGACCTGCTCAGCCTGCAGCAGAACCCGCTGGCCGTCGGCGGACAGCTTCAGGCCCTCCGGCGTACGGTTGAACATCACGGTACCCAGGCGCTTCTCGAACTGGTCGAGCCGGCGCGCGACCGTGGAGTGGTGGATACCCAACTGGCGCGCCGCAGCTCGCACGGAACCGCCGCGCGCGATTGCGGTAAACACCTTCAGATCGTCCCAATCCATGCTCGACATCTCGTCTCCCGTCGCAATTCCGCGACGCCCTGGTGCGTTATTGTTGCTTGATCGCAGTGTTACCTAAAGTAACATCACCCCGCAACCCACGATTTCCCGGAGTTCGAATGAAAGCGCTCACATCTCTTACCGCTGCCGTCCTCGTCCTGGCGACCTTTCAGGCCAGCGCCGCCGACTCCTACACCGCATCCATCCAAGGCTGCCAGAAGGCAATCTCGGAACGGCTGGGCGTGTCCGATGCGGACTTCAGCGTCAAGAAAATCCAATCGTCGCCACGCAGCATCGACCTGAAATTCTCGGTATCGAGCACCAGCGCAACCGTCGACCAGCTGAAGGTGAGCTGCCGTGCGAAACAGGACGGCGAAGTGCTTGCGGTCAACTACGACGAATCGGCACTCCCCACGGCCGTAGCGACGCACTAACCGAAAAGTTCCCCGACTCGAGGCTGCGCGAAGGTTCCCTCCCCTCTACCTCGCAGCCTCTTTTTTTGTTCAGCGTTCGAGCCAGACCCGTCCGTCTCGAACGCTGACTTTCGGTCCAGGCGGCAAGCGGCACAATTGCCCGCTCAGACACGCTCCACTCCTGGCGTCGAACCGGTAGCCGTGCCACGGACACGTGACCGTTCCGTCGACCGCGGCGCTCAGCGGTCCGAGGCGATGCGGGCAACGGGTCGCGTGCGCTACCCACTCGCCGTCGACGCGCGAGACAAGGTACGTGCGTCCGGCGAGGTCGGCACGAAGCGGCAAAACCAGGTCGTCCACCGTACCAAGACATAGCTTCGCGTCGCCGCGCTCGGCTTCGACGCGTTCGTCCATTTGCCGCTGCCGCTCCACCATCATTGCAACGTCTTGGTCGTAGAGCCGCTCGCATGTATTGCCCAACGCGACGCCTGCCGGTTCGCGCAGACGCATATCGATACCGGGCACGAAGAAATCGACGACGATGTCGGTTCGACGCGCCGCCACTGCGAATACGTGGGTCCACACTTCACTACCGGCATTTGCGCCTTCAAGCGTGCGCGTGATCCATCGACGGCAATCGCGGTCGAGCCGCAACTCCAGCGTACTGCGCGCGCCGCTGCGCGAAATGATTGCGGCGCGCCATCCCCATGGCCCCGCCTCTTTGCAATCGACCGACGCGAAACTGGCGCGATGCACATGCGGGAGGCGTTCCCAGTCGAGCGCGTTCTCGTAAAGACGTTCGAGGCTCACCGGCAGCGCGCGCCGATACGTTCCCACGTGTGGCAGTCGCGAAGCAGCGAACGGTGCATAACGACGTTGATCAGGCATATGCATAGACCGAGTGTTGACACCCCCGATCGATTCTGATCATATCCCCCCCGCTAGGAGGAGGGAGAGATAGAGAGACTCCGCGCTGACAAGTCGGCGCAACTTAGGCCGCAGTAGCGGCCTTTTTCTTTCCATCGATTGCCACTCACCCAGCTACTTCGATTCGATACGTGAACGCGTGGCCGTCAATGGCCGTAGTGAATGCGGCCGCGCCCGGATCTCGCGATTCCAATCGCGTGGCCAGTGTCTCACCGGCGATGTACTCGGCGAATTGCACGATTGCGGCCAGAACCGGTTCGGCACCCGCGTAACTCACGGTGATGCGATCGGCAACGTTCAAGTCCATCTCTTTGCGGCTGCGTTGAATGCGGTTCACCACTTCGCGCGCGATCCCCTCGGCAATGAGGTCATCGTCGAGCCCACTGTCCAGATCGATGGAGATGTATCGATTCGACAGCGCATTCGTTCCCGGCTTCGCTTCGCGCAGGATCTGAATCTCGTCGGTGCCGAACGTCTCGTCGTCGATCGCGATCGAGCCCGTTTCCTGCAACGCCTCGATCTGATCGCGCGTCAGCTGCTGAATACGCGCACCGAACTCCTTCATCCGCTTACCCAACCGTTTGCCGAGCACCGGAAAATTGGGCTTCGCATACAAGCGGATGTAGTTGTCTTCGGCCTGGTCGTACACCACTTCTTTTACGTTCAACTCACGGCGGATGAACGCTTCGAGCGAACGCAGCTCGTTCAGCAACTCCGCGTCGCGATGCACGATCGTCAACCGGCGCATCGGCTTACGCAGGTTGATCTTCACTTCTTCGCGGCGCTGGCGGCCGAGCAGAATGACCTGCTGCATACGACTGACGGCTTCCTCGAGGCGCGGCTGCATCAACGACTCTTCCGGATCCGGGTAAGAGCAGAGGTGTACCGACAGCGGTTTCGGCGCGGTATCGCCCTTCAGTTTCGCCAGTTCCTGATACAGATGCTCCGCCAGGAAGGGTGTGAACGGCGCCATCACCATCGTCAGTTCTTCGATCACGGTGTACAGCGTGCTGTATGCCGCGATCTTGTCTGCGGTGATGTCCTTGCCCCAGAACCGGTCGCGATTCAGCCGGATGTAGCCGTTCGTGAGATCTTCGATGAACTCGAGCAGGCGCGGCACGACGTTGTAGAGGCGGTATTTCCGCATCTCCTGGCCGATGTCTTTCTCGAGCGTCTGTAGTCGCGACAGAATCCACTGATCGAGGATGTTGCTGCCGTAGTGCAGCCCTTTGTCCGGCGACCAGTGATCGATGGTCGCGTAGGTCATCAGGAACTGAAACGCGTGGTACCAGGGCAGCAGCGTGCGTCGCGTCATGTCTTTCACGCCGTTGTCGGCGAAGCGTTGTTCTTCGCCGCGAACAAGACCGGAGTTGATCAGATACAGCCGCAACGCATCGGCGCCGTACACCTCCATCAGGTCGTCAGGCGGCGTGTAATTGCGCAGCCGCTTCGACATCTTGCGGCCGTCCTCGGCCATCACCATGCCGTTGACGATTACGTTTCGGAACGCGGGCTTCTTGAACAGCGCCGCGGAAAGCACCGTCAGCGTATAGAACCAGCCGCGCGTCTGGTCGAGTCCCTCGGCGATGAATTCAGCGGGGAAGCCGGCGTTGAAAACCGATTGGTTCTCGAATGGATAGTGCAGCTGCGCGTACGGCATCGAACCCGATTCGAACCAGCAATCGAGCACTTCCTCGATGCGCCGATACGTTCCTTCCTCGCCGGCGACACTGAACGTCAACGGATCGACATATTCGCGATGCAGATCCCCAACGCGCGTTCCGGTGTACTGCTCGAGTTCGTCGAGCGAGCCGATGCACAGCATCTTGCCGGTCACGTCATTGATCCAGATCGGTAGGGGTGTACCCCAGATGCGGTTGCGCGAGATCGACCAGTCGATCGCACCTTTCAGCCAGTTGCCGAAGCGGCCGTGCTTGATGTGCGCCGGAATCCATCGAACCTGTTCGTTGGCGGCAAGCAGATCGTCGACGATGTCCGTAACGCGCACGTACCACGACGGGATCGCCCGATAGATGAGCGGCGTATCCGACCTATAGCAGAACGGATAGCTGTGCTGCAGCACATCGTGCTGATACAGCGCGCCGGAGTCCTTCAGCCGCTTGATGATGTCTTTGTCGGCTTCCTTCACGTAGCGCCCGGCGAAATCCGGCACTTCGTCCGTGAACAGACCGTTCAGCGTGACGGGACATGCGAACGCTTCGATGCCGGCCGCCTTCACGACGCGGTAGTCGTCTTCGCCGAAGGCCGGCGCCTGATGCACGAGGCCGGTGCCGGATTCGGTGGTGACGTATTCGTCCATCAATACAACGAACGCGCCCTGCGCGCGTTGTTCGGCGAAGTACGGGAACAACGCTTCGTACGAACGCCCGACCAGGTCGCGGCCCCGGCACGTCTCGATGACTTCGAGATCGTGGTTTTTGCGATATTCCTCGAGACGCGCTTCGGCGATGTACAGCACCACGTTGCGCGCGCGATCGCGCACTTTCGCATACACGATGTCGGGACCTACGCACACCGCCAGATTCGACGGCAGGGTCCATGGCGTAGTCGTCCAGATCGCTAGATAGGCATCTTCGTCACGCAGCTTCAGCAACACCGTGATCGCCGGATCCTGCACATCCTGGTAGTTCGACGTCGCCTCGAAGTTCGACAACACGGTGCCGAGTTCGGTCGAGATCGGCATCACCTTCACGCCCTGATAGATCAGTCCCTTGTCCCAGAGCTGTTTGACGACCCACCACACCGACTCCATGTACCAGACGTCCATGGTCTTGTAGTCGTTGTCGAAGTCCACCCAACGGCCGAGACGGGTGATGGTGTGACGCCACTGCGTCACGTAACGCTGCACGATCTTGCGGCACTCGGCGTTGTAGCCGGCCACGCCGAGTTGCGCGACGACCTCGGCCGCGGAGACACCGAGCTGTTTGTCGATTTCGTGCTCGATGGGCAGACCGTGGCAGTCCCACCCAAAGCGACGCAGCACGTAGCGGCCTTTCATCGTCCAGTACCGCGGCACCACGTCCTTCAGCGTGGATGACACCAGGTGACCGTGGTGCGGCAGCCCGGTCGCGAACGGCGGGCCGTCATAGAAGATGTACGGCTTCTTGTCGTGCGTGTGCTCGAGCGATTTCCGGAATAGATCGCCACGACTCCAGAAATCCAGAATCGTGTGTTCCATCGCCACAAAATCGAATGCGCCGGATGGTGCTTCAGCCGGTTCCGCCATGGTCGTGCAATCGTAGGTGGTTTAGCGAGGGCGCATTCTATGCCCCGCTACCCGAGTTTTCACGCGGGCGGAGAGGCTTCGAGAATTGCGTGGAGGCAGTTCACTCGGCGGCGGGCGGGACCAAAACGATGTGTTCGGCGTTACCGGCGACCATCACGTTCAACGGTCGGCCAAGCGTGAATGACTCGAGGATGAAGTCGCGCAGTACCGACAGCGATTCGCCTCGGATCTGGGTGTTCTTGATCAGCTCTTTCAACATGCTCGCTTCGATCTCGGCGTCGAGCTGAGATTCATACGGCCCGACGTCGATACCTTCACGAGTGTGGAAGTACCACTTGCCGTTCGTATGGAACACACGTTCGGCCCGGAACCATGTTTTGGATCTTTCGTCACGGCGGCCCACGAGCATCAGAGCCTCCAAGAAGTACCACGGGAGAGCGATTCTCGGTGCTCGGACGAATGCCTGTATGTGCCGCCGTTGTTACGGTTGTAAGAGAATGTGCCCCACCGCGGCGCGGTTCGATCGTCAGCGTGCAGGCATTCCCGACGAGCCGGCTCAGGCAGCGCGCGTTGCTTCCAGCAGACGTTCCGCCCTGCGCTTGAGCCCGTCGACGTCGCGAGCGAACAGAGGCGCGATCAACTGATCCACGCCAGCCTCGCGATAGGCTGCAACGGTATCCGGCGTAATCGGATGCCGATTCGGACAAACGAATACATCTATCTCGTCCCGTTTACGTCCATTCCCGGCCAGCAAACCATCGAGCAGACGCAGCCGCTCGACTACACCGGCAGGCTCGAGGTCGTATCCATACCAACCGTTTCCTTGAGCGGCGACGCGCGCCAGAGCGGGGTCACTCTCGCCGCCGAAAAAAATCGGCGGATGCGGCTTTTGAACCGGCTTCGGGTTGAAGTAGCAGGCAGGTACGCTGACCGTCTCGCCCGCAAACGACGAAACACCGTCGCGCCACAGCGCTTGCATCGCCTCGATGTACTCGGTGCAGCGGCGCGCGCGCACTCGAAAATCCATACCGAGCGCTTCGAATTCCTCGGCGAGCCAGCCGATGCCGACGCCGAAGTCGACGCGGCCGCCCGACAGATAGTCGAGATCCGCGACCATCTTTGCCGTGTACACCGGCTGGCGCTGCGGCACGAGGCAAATGCCGGTGCCAAGGCGTAACTTGCGTGTGTGTGCCGCGACGAACGTCAGCGCCGAGAACGGATCGAGTACACCTTGAGGGTTCCCGGGAACACGACCATCTTCCGCATAGGGATAGCGCGATGCGTAATCGGGAAAAAACAGCACGTGCTCCGGCACCCACACCGAGTGGAATCCCGCCTCTTCGATGAATCGTGCCGCGTCGGCAATGTACGAAGGCGCCGTCAGATGATTGAACGCGAGCGTGATGCCGATTTTCATGAGCTTGAACTCGAGTTTTGCCGGGCGTCGAAGCGTATCGGTATGATCCTCGTTTCTCAAACGCCGCCGCGCATGACGCAGTCTGCCCACGAAGCCTCGATCGACATCCCTCGTTCGGCGTTCCCGTGGTATCTGACGAGTTCGAGCTTGTGGATGGCCGCCATGAGCCTGCAGGGTTTTCTCATCACCTGGATGATGGTCGGCATTCTGCAGGCGCCGGCCGATCAGGTGGGCTTAGGGCGCGCGTTGATCGAGATGCCCGGCCTCGTGATTCTGTTGGTCGGCGGCGTGCTGGCCGACCGCACCGACGGCCGTCGACTACTCGTCGGTATGCACCTCGCCATCGCAATTCCGTCGCTGGTGATCGCCGCAGTGGTGCACGGCGGACTGCTGTCGTTCTGGATCGTCATCGCATTCGGCATCGCGGTGTCGGGACTGCAGGCGGCCAGCGACCCGGCGCGTCAATCGATCTTGAGCAGAGTCACCCGTACGGATATTCAGCGCACCGTCACGCTTATGACCATCGTCACTTCGCTGGCCGGACTATGCGGCGTCTGGCTGGGCGGCAGGCTCGACGCGATCGGGCTGGTGGTGATGCTGTTGCTGCAGGCCGGTTGTTTCGCGATCGGCGCCGAAGCGGCACGGCGCATGCCTGCCATGCCTCCCCCGCCCTCGCGCGGCCGGCCGGATCTGTTGGCGGGTATTACGGCCACATGGCGGATCCCGCTCATCCGCAACATCATCGGGTTGAATTTCCTGTCCTCTCTCGTGAACGCCGGTGCATACATCGTCGCGATTCCGTTCATCGTGAAGGAAGTTTACCACGGCGACGCCACGTTCTTTTCGTCGGTAATGGTGGTCTTCACCGCCGGCAGTATCGGTTCGAACGTGATCATGCTGCGTTTCATGCCAATGCTGCGGCCCGGTCGCCTGTTCCTGCTGATGCAACTCACGCGTGTCGTGATACTGGGAGTTCTCTGGATCAAACCGTCCGTGCCTGTGTTCTTTGCAGCAATGTTCGCGTGGGGGCTCAACATGGGCGTCACTACGACTCTCGTGCGAACCACGGTGCAGGAGCTCGCGGACGGCGTTCACCGTGCACAGATCCTCTCTGTACTGCTGGTCAGCTTCATGATTTCGGCGCCGCTCAGCTCGATCCTGCTCGGCAGCCTGATTGCAGGTTACGACCCACTCACCGCACTGATACCGGGCGTGGTGATTTCGCTGGTGATTTTCGCCATCGGCGTAACGTCGAGCCGTTTGTGGCAATACGAAGCACCGACGGGGCCAGTCGCGCTGGGCGCGACCTCGTAGTATCTAATCCCGCGATTCGATGAATCGCGCCACCAGTTCGGGTTCCTGCATCGGAATGAAGTGGGTGAGATGCGGGAGATACACGTCGCGCCCCTTCGGGAACTGGTCAGCAAGCCGCTCCCACGTCGGTGAAGCGAGGAAGTCCATCGCTTCGAGACGCGTACGTTTCTCGCCGCGCAGTACAGTCACCGGTACATCGATCTTTGCAAAAAGATCGTTGATGTCGCGGCCACCGGAACCGGTGTAGATCGCCGCCTCCACCAGCGGCGGGCACGCCAGCACCCATCCGGCGCCATCGGGGTTCGGCAGTACGCCGTATCGGCAGTAGTCCTCCAGCACATCGGCTCGCCACACCTTGAACGAACCACGTCCATTCAACCGATCGAACATTTCGCGCCACGATTGCCAGAGATTGTTGCGCTTCGACGTCGGATGATCCTGCGGCTGCTGCGTGCCCATCGTTCCTTTGAGGGATGCGTACAGTTCGGGGTCCATGATCACCGGGTCGACCAGTACCAGCCGCTCGAACCGCCTGGTTTCGGCAGCGGCCGCCTGAACGACTGCGTGCCCGCCCATCGAATGTCCCACGCCAACGATTCCTTCGAGGTTCAGCGTTCGCACGAACCCGGCCAGGTCGCGGCCGAACGACTCCCAGTTGAACGGCGGAATTTTCGCGCTTCTGCCGTGGCCGCGCTGATCGAGGGCGATGACGTGCCGCGTGTCGGGCAACGCCGCAACGACGCGATCCCAGCAGCGCGCATGAAACCCGGTTGCATGTGCGAACAATACGGTGGGCTTCGTCGAATCGGCCACACCCCATTCGAAGTAACACAGATCGACATCGCCGATACGAACGTGGCGTTCGATCGGTTCGCGGATTGATTGAGTCAAGTAGAAAGACACCGGCAAAAAACGCCGCGCATTATAGGCAGCGCATCCGCAACTTCATATCGAGTCAGAATCCCGACTATAGTCGCCTTGGGTGAACGACATCGAAGACCTTGGGAGATCTCCAATGGCCGAATCCAATGCGCCATCTTTGCATCCTGAAGGGTCGCATCCTGAAGACGCGGCGGCCGACAACACGCTTGCTTTGAACCCAGTCGTCGGCTTCGGTTTCGACGACATCGTGAAAGCCGGCGTCAGCGTGATGCGCCAGGGCTTGTTGCAACCGGCGATCGGCATCGAGCACGCCACGCGGTTGTGGCAGGAATCCGTGCGCATTCTGTTCGGCGCATCCGATGCTGCGCCCGATCCGAAAGACGCGCGCTTTCGCGACCCTGCCTTCAGCGAGAACGGTTTCTACAAGCGCACGGCGCAAGCCTGGGTGGCTACCGAACGTACCGTGCACGAATGGGTGGACGCGGTCGGGTTCGACGACCTGGGACGGCAACGCGCGCACTTCCTGCTGGGACTCGCCACGGATGGTCTGGTGCCCACGAACTTCCTGCTCGGCAACCCATCGGCGTTGAAAAAGGCTCGCGAAACCCGCGGTCAGAGTCTCATCAGAGGTGCCCGCAATTTCATCGGCGACCTGATCAACAACGGCGGTATGCCGTCGCAAGTGGACAAGACGCCGTTCAAGGTCGGCGGCAATCTCGCGAACACCGAAGGCTCGGTGGTGCTCCGCCATCCGATTCTCGAGCTGATCCAGTATCGGCCGCGCACGCCGAACGTCGAGACGCGACCGGTGTTCATCGTGCCGCCGCAGATCAACAAGTATTACGTCTACGATCTGTCACCAGAAAAGAGCCTGGTGAAATTCCTGCTCGACTCCGGATTCCAGGTGTTCATGGTTTCGTGGCGCAATCCCACGGCCGAACATCGCGACTGGGGGCTGGCGGGATACATCGACGCCATCGAAGCGGGCATCGAAGCGACGCGTGAAATCACGGGCCATCGCAGCGTTGCTGCAGTCGGCGCCTGCGCCGGCGGTATCACGCTCAGCGCCGCAATCGGCTACATGGCTGCACTCGGGCGGGCAGATCGCGTCTCATCGCTCACGCTGATGGTCAACGTGCTGGATACGCATCCCGAAGACTCGGTCACCGGCTTGTTCATGACTGACGACGCCATTGAGGCGGCGCGTAAACGTTCGGCGCGACAAGGCGTTCTCGATGGGCAAGACACCGCGCGCGTCTTCAACTGGATGCGGCCGAACGATCTGATCTGGAACTACGTCGTATCGAACTACCTGCACGGCGAGACGCCACCGGCGTTCGACATCCTCTATTGGAACAACGACACCACTCGGCTACCCGCCCGTCTGCACAGCGACTTTCTCGACATCTTCAAAGACAACCCGTTTCGGCGCGCCGGTGTGTTGAAGATCCGGGATGTGCCGATCGATCTGAAACAGATCCACTGCCCCGTGTTCATCACCGGCGGCACTACGGACCACATCACGCCGTGGCAGGCGTGCTATCGCTCCACACAGTTGTTCGGCGCACCGGCCACTTACGTGTTGAGCACTGCAGGCCACATCCAGAGCCTCATCAATCCGCCCGGCTCGTCGAAGCGAAGCTACTACCTGAATCCGGAAACGCCGCCGGACTGCGAAGCGTGGCGGCGCAATGCCACGGAACACAAAGGCTCATGGTGGCCGTACTGGGCGGAATGGCTGAAGGCGCGCGGCATCGGCGAAAACGTTGCCCCGACCTCGCTCGGCAGCCCCACTCACCCACCGTTGCTTGCGGCGCCGGGCAGCTACGTCTTCGAATGACTGTCGCACCGCACGCCATCGAGCACAGTTTCCGCAGCATCGGCAGCGATCGGCTGCGGCTCGCCATGACGCGGCCGCCGACCGCCAGCGGCGCACCGCTGCTGATCTTCAACGGCATCGGCGCCAGCACGGAATTGTTAGAACCGTTGATGCGAAGGATGACCAGTGTCGCAACGCTGACGTTCGATCTTCCGGGTGTAGGCGCCTCACAGCCGTCAACCCTGATTCGCCGTTTGCCCGGCTACGCGCAGCTCGCACGCGAACTACTCGACGATCTCGGTATCGACCGGGTCAACGTGATGGGCATCTCGTGGGGGGGTGGGTTGGCGCAACAGTTCACCCGCCAGTTCGGCTCGCGCGTCGACCGGCTGGTTCTCGCGGCAACGTCCACCGGACATCTGATGGTGCCGCCGCGTCCGTCTGTTCTGCTGCGTATGGCTACCCCGCTACGCTATCTCTCCGCCGGCTACTTCAAGACCATCGCGGGCGCAATCTACGGCGGTGATTTCCGCAAAGACGACGTGCTGACCGAACGCCATGCCCGACGCATGGCACCGCCCAGCATCTACGGCTATCTGAATCAGCTGTGGGCCTTGGCGGGATGGACGAGCGTCCATTGGCTGCACGAAATCAGACAACCGACGCTGGTAATGGCGGGGGACGACGATCCGATCATTCCACTCGTAAACGCGCGTCTTCTCACGCGGCTGATCCCGAACGCGCAGCTCGAGATCTTCGACTGTGGACACCTGTTTCTGCTGACGCGCCTCGAACGCAGCGCCGCCTCGATAGAGACATTCCTCGCCGCAGTCGATCAACCTGCGACGGCCGGCCCCATCGCATCGAGCGCATTGGCGCGCTGACCCAGCGTGTGCGCGATGCCCGACAACAGGGCAAAGGCGCGCGCCACCAGCACGAAATCGATCGGTACTTTCACGACGGGATTCTCGCGAATCGCTTCGAACATCTCGTCGGTCATGTCTTCGGTGAACTCGCCCTGAAACGCGCCGGTGTCGGAACGGGCGATCATCCGTCGGGCGATCATCAACAGTGTGGCTTCGTCGCCGGTCTTCGTCTCGAAGCCGAGTTCGCGGAACGCGCGCAACATCGCGGACTCGTTGAACGTCATCATGGAGAACATCAGCTCGAAGATACCGAGGCCGAACCCTTCCGGTAGTTCCTTCGCAAGGCCGAAGTCGAGCAACGTGAACAACGCTTTGCCGCGCGGGCTGCGGTTCACCAGGATGTTGCCGGGGTGCGGATCGGCGTGGAAAAACCCGTGCGCCAGGATCATCTGATTGAAGATCCGCATGAGTCGCGTCATCAGATCCGAGTATTCGATACCGGCGTGCTCCAACCCCTCGCGGTCGTTCACCTTCACGCCTTCGACGTACTCCATCGTGATGACACGGCGCGTGCAGTGCTCGTGCAGAATTTCCGGGATGCGTACCGTCGGATCTTCGGTGAAGAAGCCGCGCACCCGTTCGGCACTTTGCGCCTCGCGACGGAAATCGAGCTCCATCTTCAGATGCCGCTGCAACTCGTCGAGCAGCGGCAGGAAGTCCATCGGGTTCGAATCGAATCGCTGGTAGATCGCCGCAACGCGACGTGATGCGGTGAGGTCTGTGCGGATGATGTGATCGATGTCGGGATATTGCACCTTCACCGCCACCACGCGTCCGCTCACCAGGCGCGCCCTGTGCACTTGCGCGAGCGACGCCGCGGCGATCGCCGTCGGCGAGAACTCGCTGAACACCTCACCGAGGGGGCGACCGAAATCCTCTTCGATGACCTGTTTGATCGCTTCGAAATCGCGTTGCGGCAAACGGTCGTGACATTGCGACAGTGTTTTCACGTACTGCGGCGGGAAGATGTCGGAACGCGTGCCCACCACCTGGCACATTTTCACGAGCATGCCGCGCATGGACACCGCGGCGTTGAAGATCTGATCGGCATTGCGCTGATGGATGGCCGTCATGTCGCGTTGCGCGGGGTCGCGGCGCAACAAACGATCCCACCACTGCGGCGTCTTGTACCGCAACCATACGCACGAGGCGGTCCAACCTATACGCGCGTTCCTGTACAGGCGTTCCGCGATACGCGAGACGATGTTCAAATCGCGATGTTCAATTTGGGATGTTCAAGCGGCGGTCAGCAGAACATCGAGCGCTTCGTCGTCGGGATGGGGGAAGGCCCAGCCGGAATCGAGGTCTTCGAATCGCTTCGCGACAACGGACGCGCGCTGCGTGTCGGAAATGGCCTGACGGATTTCTTCGCGCAGGCGATCACGCGCCAGCCGCGGTCGTTGCGTGGCCATGCCACGCAATTGCCTGCGGAAGACGCTGTCGATGACATCGGCACCGGAGAACTCGGTCTTGCCGTCGGCGCCGATCAGCGTTCGCGTGCGCAGCTCCGACAGAGCAACGGTGAGATAGTCGACGTGAGGTACCTCGTCGCGGGCGATACATCCCACCACGTGCGCCGCACGTTCCGGATCGGCGCTCACTTCCGGATCGCCCAGCAGTTGCTGTGCCCAGTTGAACGTGTCTTCTGCGAACGTTTCCACGATCAGCACGTTCGCCATCATTACGATCATGTTTTCCATCTTCTCGGACAAAGCGGGAAACATCCGTACGCGCTCGCCAACCGCACCGCCCGACATCAGGCGGAGCAATACGTCTCCCGGTACACGCGGTTTGGACAGGCCCAGGTCGCGCGCCGCTTCCCACATCTGTTTGTGGCCGCCTTCGTTGCGATGTCCAGCTTCGTCGCGCGCATGCGCCTCGAACAGGCCGTTGGCAAGGTGGGCTACTGCAGTGCCTTCGATCGACTCCTTCACCTCTGCTGCAAAATCGGGAACGCGCACTTCACGAATGCGCGCACCGAACCCTTCCACTATCGAGATGATGGTCAGCGCGCGCGTCACCGGCTCCACCACGCCTTCCTTCAACAGATACTTCGCCTGCGGGTAGTTCGGATAGTTGGGCGGCACGTACTTTTCGGGTACGTGAATGAGCGGATGACCGTCATCGATCAAACGCTGCCGCCACGCTTCAATGGCCGGACGGCGTACGGCGCTTCGCGGCGGCACGTATTCGCCCCCGACATAGCCGCCGTGGCAACGCACACCGCCGGCGATCAGCGGCTCTTCTACCGGCGAATCGCTCATGAGTTCGTCGAAGGAATAGGTCAACGAGGCCATGGGTACACTCCCTCAAACTGGCCCCCAGCATAATCGATCCGTTCCGATCGGTAACACGACGCATCGTTCGAGTGACGCATTTCTGCCCGAATTTGCGACAATCCCACCGCTTTCCGATGGGGACCGCGAGATGACCAACGAATCGAGCTTCGATCCCGTCGCGCGCGCCCGCGCGCTGGCACCCCTGATCCGCCAGCACGCCGACGCCGCGGAGCGCAATCGGCGCCTTTCACCCGAGGTGGCGCGGGCCATGG
>JBGSNQ010000165.1:0-100820 GCA_041739525.1 Pseudomonadales bacterium
CCGTGTTTGGCCAGGGATGGCCAAACGCGAGCGCCCACGGATGGCTCGAGCGTGTCCGGCGCAACGAGCCCCCACCTCCACCGGGAATCAGCGCTTGAGCGCGCACCGCCACGACGGCATCACAAAACCAGAATCAAGCGCTTGCTTGATTCAAGCGTCTGCTTTATCTTGCACCCCCCGACTGTTACCGAATTACCCAATTGCAGACTTCTACTTCCGATGTCCAGCAGACCGACGCCAAGCGTCGGCTGGTCAGGGCCGCGCTTCAGGTCTTCGCATCGAAGGGCTATGAAGGCGCGTCAACGCGCGAAATCTGCCGCCTCGCCGACGTCAACGTGGCCGGCATTCACTACCACTTCGGCGACAAGGCCTCGCTCTATCGCGAAGTGTTCCGTATTCCGGAGCAGATGGGGCCGTTCCCCATCGAGATGGCCGATCCGAACGTGCCGCTGCGCAGTGCGCTCGTTGCGTTTTATGGCCACATCATGGCGTACATCGCCGCGCCCGAACTGCAGCAGCTGCGGCTTGTGGTGCTGCGTGAAGAACTGCAACCGAGCGGTGCGCTCGAAGGTCTGCCCGACGGTCCACGTCGGATGCACGACGATCTAACGCGCTTCCTCTGCCGCGCAATCGGCATTTCCCAACCCGACACCGCGCTGCACCATCTCGCCTTCAGCATCGGCGGGGTCGCACTCGTACTCTTCGTGCATCGCGCAGCTGTCAACCAGATCGCACCCGACTTGCTCAGCGACGAGACGGCGCTAACGGACACGATCGAGCGGATGGCCGATCACGGCGCGGCGCTCATTGAAAGCGAGATCGCGCGGCGCCGCCGAACTGCGGGCACGAGTCCTGCATCGCAATCGAAATTGCACGTCACAGCCAGTTTGAAGACCGCACAGCGGCATACGGAGCGTTCATGAAAATCGGTCGCACGATAAGAGGCTGGGCGATCGGCATCGCGGTGGCGGTGGTGGTTGCCGCGGTGGGTGCTTCCGAGCTACGGCCGAAAGGCGCCGCGTCGACACCTGCACCGGCGGTTCCGCAACCGACCGTGGCGCTGACGGTGAGCGTCGTTCATCCGGAGCGCGTCGAATGGCCCGAAGTGATTCAGGCTTCCGGGACGATCACCGCCTGGCAGGAAGCGATCGTTGGCGCAGAAGTCGCCGGATTGCGGCTCGCCGAGTTGATGGTAGACGTCGGAGACGAGGTCACGAAGGGGCAGGTGCTCGCGCGATTCGACGATGCGACGACGCTCGCCATGGTCCGGCAATCCGAAGCTGCGGTGGCAGAAGCGGAAGCGAACGTCGCAGAGGCGGAAGCAAACGCACAACGCGCGGAGCGGCTCGGTAAGACCGGGGCCCTCAGCCAACAGGACGCCACGCAATACATGACGCGCGGACGCACCGCGAAGGCGCAACTGGAGTCGGCCAATGCACGATTGCATAGCCAGAAACTCGCGCTCGCGTACACACGTGTGGTGGCACCCGACGACGGAGTGATTTCGTCGCGCAAAGCCATGCTCGGAATGGTCGCGTCGCCCGGCGCCGAACTGTTCCGGTTGGTGCGCCAGAATCGCCTCGAATGGCGCGCCGAATTGACCGGCGCGCAACTCGCGCAGGTTCAAGTGGGCGACGAAGCAAGCGTACAACTCGTCGACAAGACGATTGCGCACGGCAAGGTCCGGCAGATTGCACCGGTGCTCGAAGAAAGCACGCGCATCGGCGTCGCATACGTGGAACTCGATCGCAGCGCCGATGCCAACACCGGCGCGCGCGCCGGTATGTACGGCACCGGCACGATCACGCTCGGCCATCGCGCCGCGTTGACGCTGCCATCCGACGCAATCGTCCTGCGCGACGGTCACGAATACGTGTTCGTCCTCGGTGCCGACGGTCGTGTCGCATTGACGAAAGTCGACGTCGGCCGCCGCTTCGGCAACGGAGTGGAGATCAGCGCCGGCGTGAGCGACGACCAACAGGTCGTCGCTGCGGGTGCTGCATTCCTCAACGACGCAGACACGGTACGCGTGGTGCCGGCGGCAGGGCATCAGTCATGAGCAGCGGCGGCAACTTCGCCACCTGGTCGATCCGTCAGCCGATCCCGCCGATCGTCGCGTTCATTCTGTTGACGCTTGCCGGCATCTACGGCTTCAAACATCTCAACATCACCGACCTGCCAGATATGGATTTTCCGGCCGTCACGGTGACGGCGGTCATGCAAGGCGCATCGGCGTCGCAGCTCGAAACCGAAGTGACCCGCAAGATCGAAAACGCGGTAGCCACCGTAGGCGACATCGAGCACATCACGTCGACGGTGACGGAAGGCGTGTCGACCACAGTGGTCATGTTTCATCTCGAGAAAAACCTGTTCGAAGCGTTGAACGACGTGCGGGCGTCGGTATCGAACATCCGGTCCGATCTGCCGAGCGATCTCGAAGAACCGATCGTCGGCAAAGTGAACACCGCGGGCCAACCGATCCTGACGTTCTCCGTCGCGTCCGATCGTATGGACGAAGAAGCTTTGTCGTGGTTCGTCGACGATACGGTGTCGCGCAAATTATTGTCGGTGCCGGGGGTCGGCAAGGTCGTGCGAATTGGCGGCGTGGACCGCGAAGTGCGCATCGAACTCGATCCGGCGCAACTGGCAGCGTTGAATCTCAGCGCGGCCGAGGTATCTCGTCAGCTACGCCGCGTCCAGCAACAGCTGTCCGGCGGGCGCGGTGAAGTGGGCGACTCGCGCCAATCGATGCGCACGCTCGCGATCGTCAAGCGCGCGGGCGACCTGAACGCACTCGACATCACGTTCCCCGACGGGCGCCACATGCGGCTCGACCAGATCGCGACCATTCGCGACACCGTAGCCGACCGGTCGCAACTCGCACTGCTCGACGGCAAGCCCGTGGTCACCGTGCAGATTCAGCGCTCGCGCGGCACCAGCGCGGTCACCGTCGCCGACTCCGTGACGAAGACCATCGAAGAACTGCAGGCCGCGCATCCCGGCATCACGTTCACGCTGGTCAGCGATTCCGTGGACATGATCCGCAAAGAATACAAAGCCTCGATGAACATGTTGTGGGAAGGCGCCATCCTCGCCATTGCGGTGGTCTGGCTGTTCCTTCGCGACTGGCGCGCGACGCTGGTATCGGCATCGGCCCTGCCGCTGTCGATCATCCCGACCTTCGCGGCGATGTACTGGCTCGGTTTCTCGATGAATACCGTCACGTTGCTCGCGCTTTCGCTCGTGATCGGCTTGCTCGTGGACGATGCGATCGTCGAGGTCGAGAACATCGTGAGGCACTTGCGCAACGGCAAACCGCCGCTGCAGGCGGCAATGGACGCTGCCACCGAGATCGGCCTTGCGGTAATCGCCACCAGCATGACGCTGGTCGCCGTGTTCCTCCCAACGGCCATGATGAGCGGCATTCCAGGGCTCATCTTCAAACAGTTCGGCTGGACCGCGGTGGTGGCCGTGCTCGCGTCGCTGACGGTAGCGCGGTTGCTCACGCCGATGCTCGCTGCCCGATTCCTGACGCAACACAAGGGTGAGCCGGAGAAGAGCCGCCTGCTCGACTGGTACGTGGGCGTCGCAGCATGGTCGCTGGAGCACCGTCGCTTCGTCATGATCGCGTCGACCGCGTTCTTCCTCGGTTCGCTCGCGCTGGTCTCGCTGCTGCCCACCAGCTTCATGTCCGCATCCGACCGTTCGCAAACGCGGTTGTCGATCGAGATTGCCCCGGGCAGCACGCTCGAGGAAACGCGTCGAGTCGTCGATCAGGTGCTCGCGATCACGAAGACGATCCCCGAAATCCGTCAGGTGTTCACCTCGATCGGCGCCGGCGGCGGCGCAATGGGTATGAGCCGTGAAGGCAGCGGCGGTTCGGGTCCGGCCGATCTGCGCAAAGCCTCGCTGACCATCAACCTGGTGCCGCGTCGCGACCGCGAACGATCACAAACCCAGATCGAAAACGAACTGCGCAAGAAGCTGCTCGACATTCCGGGCGCACGCTTCACGATCAGCGCAGGCGGCCCTGGCGAAAAGCTGCAACTCGTTCTTTCCGGCGACGACATCGAAAAGCTGCAGCGTGCGGCAAAAGACGTCGCGCACGATCTGCGCGGCATACACGGCCTCGGCAACGTCACCTCTACCGCGAGCCTGTTGCGTCCCGAAATTCTGATCACGCCCGATTTCGCGCGTGCAGCCGAGCTCGGCGTCACCGCCGGCAGCATCGGCGAAACGGTGCACGTGGCAACGGCCGGCGACTACGACCAGGCGTTGCCGAAGCTGAACCTGCCGGACCGGCAGGTCGACATCCGCGTGCAGTTGCCGCTAGAAGCGCGCCGCGATCTCGCCACGATCGAACAGATGCGCGTACCCGGCCGCGACGGACTGGTGCCGTTGTCGAGCGTCGCGAAAGTCACGATCGGCAGCGGCCCTGCGCAGATCGACCGCTTCGACCGCAGCCGCAACATCAACATCGAGGCCGAATTGGGCGGCCTGCCGCTCGGCGACATACAACGCCAGGTCGACCAGCTGCCGTCGATCGTCAATCTGCCGGCCGGCATCCG
Organism: Pseudomonadales bacterium; assembly: GCA_041739525.1. Lineage (GTDB taxonomy): Bacteria > Pseudomonadota > Gammaproteobacteria > Pseudomonadales > Azotimanducaceae > DATJGR01. The sequence goes on from JBGSNQ010000165.1 coordinate 4,569, forward strand.
CAAGATCGACTCCGGCGACGGCGAACGTATGAAAGAGCTGTTCGGCAGCTTCGGCCTCGCAATGGTCACCGGCATTCTGTGCGTTTACATGGTGCTGGTGCTGCTGTTCAAAGACTTCCTGCAGCCGATCACCATCCTCGCGGCACTGCCGTTATCGGTGGGCGGTGCATTCCTCGCGCTCCTGTTGTGTCGTCAGTACATGTCGATGCCGGCGATGATCGGATTGCTGATGCTGATGGGCATCACCACGAAGAACTCGATCCTGCTCGTGGAATACGCGATCGTCGCGATGCGCGATCGCGGCATGGAACAGATCGAAGCCCTGCTCGACGCATGCCGCAAGCGCGCGCGCCCGATCGTCATGACCACACTCGCGATGATCGCAGGCATGTCGCCGGTAGCGCTCGGCCTCGACTCCGACGGCAGTTTCCGCTCACCGATGGCAATCGCCGTGATCGGCGGACTGATCACCTCCACTCTGCTGAGCCTGGTCGTGGTACCGGTCGTCTTCACGTACGTCTACCGGGTACAGGTCTGGCTGAAGCGGATCGTTGCCGCGAAGCCGATCCCACCGGTTCCTCCGGCACCTGCGGAACAGGTGCCGCAAGCGCCCGCTCCCTACGAGCCTGTACAGATCCGTCAGCGCGCTTCTCGGTAGTTGGTTGCGCTTTTGCGGCGCCGTTCTCTCGCGCTGACGATCCAGGAGAGAGCGATACCGCTGGCCAGAATCGAAGCCACGAGTCCGAGCAAATACAGGTTCGCGTGAGAACCGAAGGTGTCCTTGATCCAGCTCGACGCGAGCATCTTGATCCCGACGATCACCAGCACGATCGCAATCGAAGGGTTCAGGTAGCGGAACCGGTCGAGTAGACCGGCAAGTGCGAAGTACAACGAACGCAGCCCGAGCATCGCGAATACGTTGCTGGTGAACACCAGGAAGGGATCGGTGGTGATCGCGAAGACCGCCGGTATCGAGTCGACTGCAAACACGAGGTCGCTCAACTCGACGACGACTAGCGCGAGACCGAGCGGCGTGAGCATCAGCGCGCCTGTCTTCGCCTTCTCTGCGATCGTATCGGGCCTGCATGGCGCACCCGGCACCGGCGGTTCGTGCGCTTCATCGGTGCCGGCGCGAACCACGAAATGGCTGCCGTGGAATTGCGCCGTCACAGGAATGAAGCGACGCACCAGGCGCATCACCGGATTCCGTTCCAGGTCACCGGCTTCCATCTTGTCGAAGAACATGCGAATGCCGGTGATGATCAGGAAGGCGCCGAATACATACAGAATCCAATGGAAGCGCGCGATGAGCGCAGCACCGATTGCAATCATGATGCCGCGCATGATGATCGCCCCGATGATTCCCCAGAACAGCACCCGATGCTGGTACCGCGGTGCAACGCCGAAAAACGCGAACACCGACACCATGACGACGACGTTGTCGGCGCTCAATGACTGCTCGACGATATAACCGGTCAGGTATTTCGTGAGCGCCATTTCGCCGTTGTTGACCATGCCGTCGACGGAGTCGACAGCGAGGCCGAGGCCGAACCACTGCAGTTCGTACGCGAAGTAGACGAAGATCCCGAAACCGAGCCCTAACGAGATCCAGCAGGCGCACCGGATGAGCGCTTCACGAAACTTGACCGCGTGCGGATTGCGCTGAAAGACGCCGAGATCGAGCGCGAGCATGGCAAGGATGAAGACGACGAATCCGATCCACAACAACAGCAATCCGACACCCCGTTAGTACGACACGCAATTGCCCCACCGCGATTGACCGCGGATTCTCCCCTCCCTCTCCTCGAATTCGTGCGTCAGTCGGGTAAGCCCAATACCCGCTTCGCAATGATGTTCAACTGAACTTCAGCCGTTCCGCCTGCGATTGTGGCCGACTTCTGCCGCAACCATGTCCGCGTTGTGGAGATTTCTTCGTCGGTAAAGGCCTCTCCCTCCCAACCGACGCCTCTGAACCCCATCGCCGCTATCGAAAGCTCGGTGCGCTCCTTCGCGAGGATCGCGCCCGAGAGCTTCACCGCCGAGGATGCGAACCCCGGCGCCCGCGCCTGCGTTTCTTCAATGACGCGCCGCTGCGTTAAGCGGTACGCGTGCTGGTTCATTTCGTGCCGCGTCACTGCGGAGCGCTGGTCGTCGTCGGCAATACGACCGGCGTGTTCGCCGACATAGGCCCTGACGATTTCGAACAGGGGCGTTTCCGCAACGCGGCCTTGAGTTCCCGAGATGTTGATACCGGCATGCGTCGAGCGCTCGTACTGCAACAGTCGTTTACCGACGGTCCAGCCCTGGTTCAGCGGCCCAACGACATCGTCGCGGCGCGCCACGGCGTCTTCGAACAACGTTTCGTTGAACGGCGAACTGCCGCTGATCAACCGGATCGGGCGCACCTGCACTCCGCTCTGATTCATGTCGATCAGCATGAGGCTGATGCCGTCGTGCTTCGGCGCAACGGGGTCGGTGCGGACCAGCGCGAAGATGTAGTCCGATTCCATCGCATCCGACGTCCACGTTTTGCGGCCGTTGATGATGTAGCGATCGCCGTCGAGCACGGCGCGGGTGCTCAGATTCGCAAGGTCGGAGCCGGCACCCGGTTCGGAGTAGCCCATACACCAGCCGCCTTCACCGCGCGCGATGCCGGGAAGCCAGCGCGCCTTCTGCTCCGGCGTGCCGTAGTCGAGCAACGTGGGGCCGATGTAGTTGACGCCCCGCCCGGTCAGAGGCGAGCGCGCATCGATGCGCCGCAACTCTTCGAGCAACACGAGATACTGCGCCGGTGTCAGCTCTGCGCCGCCGTATTGGCGTGGCCACGTCGGCACCGTCCAGCCGCGCGCAGCCATCCGTTCCAGCCACACGCGAGCATCGTCCTCGAGACGCACCCGGGTAGCACCCCACGGGATCTGACCGGGACCGCGCGCACCGGCCGGGCAGTTTTCCGCCAACCACTCGCGCGTTTCCTCACGGAACGATTCGATCGCGCTCATCGATACTTCCAGAGAGAGTCTGTTGGGAGCCGCTATCGCGGGCACCGTGCCGCGATCATCTGGGAATGCGCCCGTAAGCGCAAACCGTCAGAGGTACTTTTCGAGTGGCAGCATCGCGATGAACCCCGACTGCGTTCTGCGCCACCATGACGTGTCGGGTTCGCGATGCATCGTAATGACCGTACCATCGCGCTCAGTGGTCCACGTCAGTTCGCCGTTCTGAAGCGTAACGTGCCAGCTGTTCTCCGGCTGCATGTTCAGGGTGATCGCGTTCGTCACCTGGCGCGCCAGTTCCGGGCTCTCGATGATCAGCCCCGATTCCGCATTCAGATAGGCCGAACGCATGTTGAGATTCATCGAGCCGACGTACACCGTCCTATCGTCGAACACGAACGATTTCGCGTGCAATCCGAAGATCCGTTCCAACGAACACTCTCCGACCCCCACGAGCGCCCGGCACGATGCGGCGTCCGGTCTCAGTTCGTAGATGTCGATTTCACTTGCCAAGATCGGCTCGCGGCGCCGCGCATACGCCGCGTGGTTGGCGGTGACGTCGTTCGACGACAACGAATTCGTCAGGGCGCGAATCGATACGCCGCGCGAGCGGATGTCCTGAATCACCGACAAACTCGGATCGTCGAGCACCAGATACGCCGATTCGATGAGGATTTCGTGCTGTGCCGCCTGCGCCAGCTGGCCGAAAGCTCTTGCAGCTACCTGGATGTTCGACGTCTCGGCAACGGCGTCGCCGCGCGGTGGCGAGTCGTAAACGAGCTGCGCCGGCGCCCACACCATGCGCGCCTTCGAACCTTCGAAAACGCGAAGCGCACCCTGTGCGTCCTCGGGCAGGTCGATCTTCATCTCGCGCAACGTTGCGCCGGTCCTGCGCGCGTCGTCGAGCTGCATCTGCGTCTCTGCGTCGGACAGCCGCTTCGACGACAGCGCTGCGATCGGGTACGTCAGCTCGCTGTTCCAGAACGCATCGAACATCGTGCCGACCTGATCGACGATCGGTCCTATCACTTCCACATCGCGGTCGCGAAACACCAGGCCGGGGTTCACGTCGAAATACTCGTCGCCGATGTTGCGCCCGCCAACGATCGTTACGGCGCCATCCACCGTAAACGACTTGTTGTGCATGCGCCGGTTCAAGCGCGAGAAGTCGGTGACGAGGTCCAGCAGCTTGCGTGCGCCGTCACGCTGTGGGAACGGGTTGTAGATGCGGATTTCGACGTTGCGGTGCGCGTCGAGCGCGGCAATCGTCGCGTCGCGTCCGGCCACGTTGATGTCGTCGAGCAACAGGCGCACGCGCACACCGCGTTCCGCGGCGGCATAAATCGCGTGGGCCATGTACTGGCCCGTGAGGTCGCTGTTCCAGATGTAGTACTGCGCGTCGATGGAACGTTGCGCAGCATCGATCAACGCGATGCGTTCGGTGAATGCATCGACGCCGCCGTCGAGAATGCGCACGCCGGAGAGACCCGCATGTGCTGCCGCAGCTCGTTCACTGAGCCGACCCAGCTCAGTCGCGGTCGGTTCGCTGATGTGTTGCGAAGCCACCCGGTCTGCCGGCAGCGGCAACGGCCCACAGGCGGCAAAACACCCGCACAGCGTCGCAAGGGCAATGGTTAGAGCGCGCACGCGAGAACCGAGGTGCAAAGTGATGAACACTTACGGAGATTAGAGCCGGCCGGCCGCGTGCAGAACCGACAGCGCGTCCGCCGTGATCCACTCGTTCATGTTCTTCCTGCCCGCACCCCAGTTCACGTAGTCGCCGCCGAGCACCGGCTTCGACACCGTTTTGAAGTAGCGGTCGTCTGCCGACCATCCGCCGGTCGTCAGCTCCTTTGCCTCGAGCAGGTCGAGCGCGTCCGCGCAACGCGGCGCGCGGATCAGTTCCAGCTCCGCCATCGCCTTCAACCCCGCGAGAATGTCGTAATGCCAGTACACCGGGTAATGCAATCCGATGAAGCTCTTCGCGATTACCGAGTCGTCGGCGCGACGTTTGAACAGGCGTCTGCTCAGGAACACGTCGGCCGCTTTGCGCGCGGCCTTCCGCGCATCCGCGTTGTCGGTGTGTTTCGCATAGGAAGCGAGGCCGCGCATCGGTAACAGCGTCTCCATGAACGACGACGTATCGGCGCCGGGATTCTTGTCGCAGTTCCATCCGCCGTCGGGCCATTGCCAATGCAACAAACGCTCGACGAGCCGCTCCGCCTGTCCGTCGAGCAAGCCGAGCTTTGTCGCCGAAAGCAGCGCATTGCCCTGCTGCGACGCGCAGCGACGAGGGCGTCCTTCCATCACCGGAACGCCGGCCCGCTTGTATGCCTGCGCACGACCGGCGGCATCGAACTCGCGATAGAACTGATCCTGCAACCAGTGCGACAACACCTGATCGCGCAGCGGCAGCAACGATTCGTCGTGCGGCGGATAGCCGAGATCGGCTAGTGCCGCGAATACCCAATGTGCACCGTGCCACTTGTCGTACACGTTGTAGCGCGTGTGAATGTGGCCCTTGTCGTTGCGACGCGCCAACAGCGCGGTAACCACCGGACTCTCGCGGATCTGTTGCTGCAGGCGTTTTATGCCGCGCGACGTCGGGTCTTCGTCGAGCACGCCGACGCGAATCTTCCAACGGATCGACGGATTCTCCGAATCCGACAGGCGTTGGATGAGTTCGTCGCGGCGCATCGCCCGATTGTTCTGCCGTGAATCGCGAGCGTCAACCGCGTTCTGGTATCAACCGTTGCCGCCAGCTGTTGTGGCTCGACCGTTGCACCTCAACTGTTGCGCGCCAACTACCCCTGCTACTCTGCCGCAACGGGGGAATCCACATGTCCGACGCCGCTGCCACAACAGCGAAACGCGTGCGCCATTTCCGGCAGATTCTGCTGTGGCCACTGCAGCTGATCCCACTCAAGGAAGGCAACCAGGTGCAGCGGCATTGGGAAGTTCTTCATTCCGCGGGCGCCGACAATCCATGGCGCGAGGTGATCGACGAATTCGGCGGGGCACCGGGACAGTATCAGGAACGCCACTACAACGAACTCGTCACCTTTCTTCCGTACGTACAACGATTTCTTTATGGCGATGGCTTCTCCGATCCGGACGGCCACGGCACCTCGCCGATGCGGGTGTTCCGCCGCCACGACATAGGCGCGGTGCGTGTCGTATCGCACCCGGGTGCCGAACCCGTCGTACTGTCGATCGCGCACGTCGATCTGTACTTCTTTTTCGACATCGACGTAACGCTGCTGAACGTGGAGGTTTACGCGAACGACCTGTCGCTCGACGTCGTGCAGGACATCCTGCACCGGTTCGGTCGCGCTTATCCGGCGGGATGGGATGCGAACGGTCAAGGCATCCACTCCATGTACGACGTCGAGTGGCTCGCACCCGACGGCACAGTGCTGGCGCAATCCGACTCGCGCGATCGAGAGAAGTTCCTGACCTTCGTCGGCCAGCATCGTGTACCGCGGATCGCATCGCACTGGGCTTATCTGATGCATCCGCTCGTGCAGGATCAGACCGGCTCCCCCGGAACGATCCGTTACCGCCAGATCGAGTACTACCGCATGCCGGTGATGGGCTTTCTCGGCATGGAGAACGCGCGCACGCTGACGCGCAACGACTGGGTGAGACTCGGGCTCGTCACCGGCGCCGGCGACGAGGAACTACCCTACTCCGCGCAATACGTTGCCGATTTCGAGAAGCAATATTGTTACGACCGCTATTGGACCGAAGGCGGCGACGGCAGCGACGGCCGCAACACGCGCTACCTGTGTTGCGGGCATGGTTTAACAGTGGTCGGCGACGCGAACTGGCCGTTCTTCACGAACACCGACACCGGCGTGCTGGCGCAATTCCGGCACCAGCACTTCCTGCTGTTCATGATCGCGCACTTTCAGAAAGCAGCCCTGCTGATGGTGTCCGATCAGCTCGTGCACGCTCTCGAACGCCTCGAAGTGGGCAACCCCGAATCGGTGAAGCGTTTCAAACGCGCGATCCGGCAACGCTTCGAGATCTTCCTGCGCTTCACGCATCGGTACTGGTTTCACGACATCTCGGAACAGGCCGCACCGAAGGCGCTGTTCAAGATGTGCGCCGAACATCTCGGCCTCGATCCGCTGTACACGGAAGTGAAAGAACGCATTCACGACATGGACGAGTATCTCGACAGCGACAGCCTGCGCCGGCAGGCGAACACCGTAGTGCGGCTTACAGTCGTCACCATCTTCGGTTTGATCGGCACCATCACTACCGGCTTTCTCGGCATGAACCTGATCGCCGCTGCTGACAATCCGCTGATAACGAAGGTTCTGATCACCGGCGTGGTGTTGGCGGCAACGATGTTTCTCACCCTGTACACCATCGTCAAATCGAAGCGTCTGTCGGACGTGCTCGACGCGCTTTCGGACGACCGTCTGTCGACGCGCGGCAAGTTCGACGCGATCTGGGAGGCATGGCGCGGTCGACCTCGCTGACGTCGCTTGCATTTATTTTCCATTTCAGTAAACTATTTCCTGAACTGGAAACTAAGATGATGCGATGCCCGCCGCCTCCGCTCTCGACAACACGCTGATCGCCCTTGCCGACCCTGTTCGTCGCAACATCGTCGAGTTGCTGAAAGTACAACCGCGCCGCGCCGGCGAACTCGCAACGCTGCTCGAACTCAATGCGCCGGTGATGAGCAAACACCTGAAAATCCTGCGCGGCAGCTCTCTCGTCGAAGAAGAGCGGCCGCTCGACGACGCACGCGCGCGCGTCTATCGACTGCGCCCGGAACGCCTCGAAGAACTCAAGGACTGGCTCAGCGACGTCGGCGCGTTCTGGAACGATCAACTCGCATCGTTCAAAGCGGCCGCCGATGTCGCAGCAAAGCGCTCGACGTCAAACGACCCTCCAAAGGGGCGTAACCCGCGCAAATCGAGATCGGGTAAGCGCCGATGACGAATCAGACCGTCATCGTATCGATCGAAGTCGCTGCACCACCGCAGCTCGCGTTCGACGTGTTCACGTCGCAGATCGACACGTGGTGGCTGCGCGGACCGAAGCATCGGTTTCGCGCGCCGTGGAATGGCACGCTCGTATTCGAACCGGGTCCCACCGGACGCTTGCTGGAGAAATACTCCGACGGCACCACGTTCGTCATCGGGCGCGTCACGCAATGGACACCCGGCGAGCGACTGGTGCTGCGCTGGAACCTGCCGAGCTTCGTGGACGCGGAGTCGACCGAAGTGGACGTGCATTTCGAGGCCGTGGACGACGGCACACGAGTCTCGGTACAGCACCGCGGCTGGTCCGGCCTTCGCGACGACCATCCCGCCCGTCACGGCAAGCACGGTCGCGATTTCGAATACATGAAAGCAAGCCTGTGGGCCGACAACTTAGGTGCACTCCGGCGGCACATCGCACGCAACTAATTCCAAAGGCAACCCCGAAGCCAACCCGCCGGCGCGGCCGGTATCATCGAGAGGTACGAACCATGAACCAGACCATTACGCCGTACATCACCGTGAAAGGCGCCGCGAAAGCGATCGATTTCTACAAGAAGGCATTCGGCGCAATCGAAACCGCAGCCCGCTACACCGAACCCAACGGCCGCGTCGGGCACGCTGAAATCGAAATCGGCGGCGCGCGCCTGATGCTCTCCGACGAACATCCCGAAATCGAAGTGCTCAGCCCGCAAACGCTCGGCGGCACCCCCGCAATGTTTCACCTCAGCGTCCCGGACGCCGCCGCAACCGTCGCACGCGCTGCTGCTGAAGGGGCGACCGTGCAGCGCGCCGTTCAGGATCAACCCTACGGCGAACGCTCCGGCACCATCAAAGATCCGTTCGGCCATCGATGGATGATCGCGACACATGTCGAAGACGTTTCGAAAACCGAACTGCAGAACCGCGTGGGGGACTCGTACAAGATTACGTAAGGGAATGGAGCTTCGAATGACACCAACGCGCTAGGCGCGTTGGTGTCCTGAACGCGCGCGAAGCGCGTTCATCCCCTCTCCCTAAAGAACGAAGGCGCGACCTCGATGATGGAAGGTGACGGCTGATCGGTGTTGAGGGGCATGAGCGGCCATGGATGGCCGCGACTGAGCGCCCAGGGACGGCTCGCGCGCCCCCGAAGCACCGATCAGCCGTCACCCGCTCGCCGAAAACCTGAAGCGCCCTATCGTTTCACCAAGCAAATCTGGAATCGCCCCTCTACGAGGCGGTGAAAATAGAGAATCGATCCATCGGGACTGAGCGCCGGCGCCTCGACAAAACCGTCAGCAGCTGCGACGCGTTCCGCGGGGCCGAACGGTTGCCCGGTGCCGACGCGTTTTACCCGATAGATCGCAATCGTGCGTGCATGTGGATCGAGGCGAGTGAAGAAGAGTTCGCGACGGTCGACCGAAATAGCCGGCGCGTATTCGAGCGCCGGCGTGTTCACCGAGCCGAGCAGAACGTCGCTGAATGTATCGCGCACGAAGCGTTCGCCCATCCGGTGCGCCAGTTCGATATCCGCCGAGTCCGGTACCTCGGAGCCGCTGAAGCGGCCTTCCACATAGAACAGCGAATCACCGTCGCGGCTGATCTCGGCGTCGAAATCGACCAGGCCGTGTTGTTCGCTCGCTATGCCGCGTACGACTTCGACGTGCGTGACGACGCCGTTCGACCACTGGCCCATGAAGATCGACGATAACGTCTCTTCGTACGAACGCGTCGAAACGAAGAAGAAGTCACCGGATTCATCGACGCTCGCTACGGCATCGAGTGCCGTCGAGTTGGCGCCTTCGATCGGGCCGACGTATCGGAAGTGCGTGTCGTCGATGCGCCGTGCCCAGTGCAGATCGGTCAGTTCAGGCGGCGAATTGCGGTTGTTGAACAGCAGATCGCCGGTTTTCGGCACGATGAACGGCTCCATCGCATCGCCGTCGTAACCTTCGATTTCGACGCATCCCGCCGCGCTGAAATCGTTCGCAATCGGCAAGTCGGTTGCGCCGCGGATCGCGCATCCGGCGAGCAGCACCGCGAGCAGGGCCGCCGTCGCGCAACGGACAGTGCGGTCAAACAAGATCGACCTTGCCGGTGGCGAGGTTGTACACGCCGCCCACCACGCGCAGTTTCCCTTCGTCGACTGCTTTGTTGAGGATCGGAAATACCGTGCTCAGCGTACGCACGTTGAGCAGCACGTTCTCGCGAATGGCATTGTCGAGCAGACTGCCGGCGTCGGGAATCGCTGCCTTTACCGCCGGTGCGATCGCGTTGACGAGCGACGGCAGGTGCCCCGGTAACTCGGCGTGCCCCTCTACTACGCTGATCGTCGCATCTACCGCACCGCATGAACCGTGCCCGAGCACCATGATCAACGGCACGTTCAGAATCGCTATGCCGTACTCGAGGCTCGCAATCACGTCGTCGTTGGCAAAGTTGCCGGCGACGCGTACCACGAACAGATCGCCCCGTGCCGCATCGAACGCATATTCGGGTGCAATTCGCGAATCGGCGCAGCTCAAGATCGCCGCATACGGATTTTGCCCGCCGACCAGCGCCTCGCGTTCCGCCTTGAAATCGTGGCGCTTCGACGCACCCTTCACATAGCGGGCATTGCCTTCGATCAATCGTTCGAGCGCTTCGTCCGGAGAGATGACGTTTTCCGGTTTTGGCGGCGGCTTACCGGGATCGGCAGCGAATGCAACGCGTGTGAAAGCGGCACCCAACGCCAGTGCTCCAGCGCTTTTCAAGAATCCGCGACGGCCGTTGCTCCGTGCGTCCATCTGGACCTCACCCCTGCAGTTTGAAAACCGACGAAGGATAACCGCAAAAGGATTCAACGGATCAGGGGTGCACCGTAGACTACCCGCCACCCCACTTTCTGGAGAACGACGTGAGCGAAGTACTGTGGCGCAAATCGGCAGGTGAACTCGCGGCTCTCATAGCAAAACGCGACGTCAGTTCGCGCGCGGTCATCGAAGCGCATCTCGAACGAATCGCCGTAGTGAATCCGCAGATCAATGCGATGCCGGTCGTTCTGGAGCGCGAAGCACTGGCCGCAGCAGACGCAGTCGATCGCGCGATTGCAAAGGGCGAACGCGGCGGGCCGTTGCACGGCGTGCCGCTTAGTGTGAAGGCGAACATCGACCTCGTTGGTTCGCCAACCACCAATGCGGTGCCGATGATGGCGCAGGCGATGCCCACACTCGATCATCCGATGGTCGAGCGAATGAAGGCTGCCGGCGCAATTCCGATCGGGCGCACCAACATGCCCGACATGGGTCTGCGCCTGCACACCGACAGCGCGCTGTACGGACTCACGCGCAATCCGTGGAACCTGGGCCGCACCGTCGGCGGATCGAGCGGCGGCGAAGCGGCTTCGCTCGCCACCGGCATGAGTGCCATCGGCCTCGGCAACGACATCGGCGGCTCGTTGCGCAATCCCGCATTTTGCTGCGGCATCGCATCGTTGAAACCGTCGTTCGGGCGCATTCCTCACGCCTCGAGCCTCGAACCCGCGAGCAGTCCGCTGGTCATGCAGATGATGGCGGTACAAGGTCCGATGGCGCGTACGGTTGCGGACGTGCGCATCGGGTTCGGTATCGTCGCCGGCGCACACCCGCGCGACCCGATGTCGTACCCGGCACCGCTCATCGGCCCTGCTCCCAAGAATCCGATTCGAGTTGCGCTGGTGCCGCACCCGGCCGGCGGAACCACCGCGCCCTCGATCCGCGACGGTGTGCGTGCCGCCGGTGCCGCGCTCGAAGCGTCGGGCTATCGCGTCGAGGAAGTCAGCCCCCCGATGATCGAAGCGGCCATTGAAACGTGGGGACGCTGGATCGCGTGGGAGTTGGGATCCACCCACGCGGTGCTGAGCACCTTGATGTCCGCCGACGCCAACCGGTTCTTCGACGCCTTCACCGATATATTCGGCAGGACACCGACCTATGCCGACAGCGTGTTGCTGATGCAGACGCGCCACCAGATCGCGCGCGCTTGGTCGGAGTTTTTCGCGGAGTACCCGATCGTGGTGGGGCCGACATGGTGCGAACCGCAGTTCGTGCACGGCTATGACATAGTGGGACCGAACAGCGCGGCAGATATCGTCAACCTGATGCGCTTCGTCACCCCGATGAATCTGTTGGGATTACCGGTGGTATGCGTGCCGACCGGCGTCGCCGCCGGGTTGCCCACGGGCGTGCAGGTGATCGGCGATCGCTTCCGCGAAGACCTGTGCCTCGATGCAGCGGCCGCGATCGAACGGCGCCTCGGCACGCTAACGCCCATCGACGTGGTCACCTGAGCAGCGTTCGCCCGAACCTATACTGCACCGATCAGGAATGGAGATGACCATGGCAGAACCGACACCCACCGGCTTTGCGCTGACCCCGTTCGATCCGACGTACCAGCGCGATCCGTATCCGGTGTTGCGTAGGGTGCGCGAAGCAGCGCCCGCGCAATGGGACGAGATGACACGTGGCTGGCTCGTGACCACGCACGACGAAGTGCGCGAGGTGTTGCGCGATAAGGAGTTCTGGTCCGACCCGCGCAAGGCCGACCCCGACTCCGCGGTCGCGCGTTTCCAACTCGCCGGCGATCGGGAACCTTCGATGCTGTTTCTCGACGATCCCGATCACCGGCGTCTGCGCAGCCTGGTGAACAAGGCGTTCACTCCGAAAGCGGTCGAATCGACACGACCTCGCATCGCGGCGATCGCGAACGAACTGCTCGATTCGATCGAAGACGCCGAATTCGATCTGATCGACCGCCTCGCGGCTCCGTTGCCCGTAATCGTCATCGCCGAGATGCTCGGCATCGATGCGCGCCAGCAGGACGATTTCAAGGCGTGGTCGAATTCGACGGTAACCGCCTTCTTCAACATCATGCGCAGCGCCGAAGAGGCCGCAATGGCCGAGAAAGCGCAGGCAGCACTCGACACGTGCTTCCGAACCGCGATCGCCAGGTGTCGCGCGAAGCCGGGCCAGGATCTGATCAGTGCCATGGTGCAAGCGACCGACGGCGACGATTCGATGAACGACGACGAAATCGTCATGCAGTGCAACCTGCTGCTGATCGCGGGCAACGTCACCACTACGGATCTGATCGGTAACGGCGTTCGCGCGCTGCTCGAAAATCCCAACGAACTCGCAAAGCTGCGCGCACGGCCGGACCTGCTCGACAACGCCGTCGAAGAAATGCTGCGATACGACTCGCCTGTGACCAATTCCGGACGCATCGCCAATCGCACCGTCGAAGTGCACGGTTGTCCGATGCACACCCGGCAGTCGATCGGCGTTTCGCTCGCGGCTGCCAACCGTGATCCGGCCGTTTATCCGGATCCCGACCGCTTCGACATCGAACGCGCCGACACGCACCATCAATCGTTCGGCGGCGGCCGTCACTTCTGCCTCGGCGCGCCGCTGGCACGCGCAGAGGCGCAGGAAACCATCCGCGCGTTGCTGAACCGATTTCCCGTTCTGCTTCCTGCCGCCGGCGAATTGCGCTATCGCGCCATTCCGGGATTCCGCGGCCTCGCTGAATATCGGATCAGAACGCGCGTATAAAGGCGCGCCCACACCGGAGAGGAATTGATGCAACTCGGACGCGTGTTGACCTTGTTGGCGTTCTTGATCGGCGCTCAACACACCTTGGCGGCCGAGGTGGCCGATGCTTCGCCTGCGGCCGACCCGACGCCGATCACGGAGTATCGGCTGCCGCCCGACAAGCTCGAAAAGTCGCAGGCGCTCTATCGCACCGGCGTGACGATGAATCTGTTCGCCACCGTCTACGGCATCGCGCTGCTCGTGGTGCTGCTGTCGCTTCGCGTCAGCGCGCGCATTCGCGATTTCGCCGAGCGCGTCAGCAAGCGGCGTTTCGTGCAGGTGATCATCTTCGCGCCGCTGCTGCTGATCCTGATCGACATCCTCACGCTGCCGTTGAGCATCTACGGCCAGGATCTGCAGATGAGCTATGGATTGTCGGTACAGGGTTGGGGATCCTGGTTCTGGGACTGGATCAAGGGCGAGATGATCGGCACCGTCATGGCCACGCTGCTCGTCTGGGGGCTATATGCGTTCCTGCGCCGCAGCCCGAAACGCTGGTGGCTTTACGGCTGGCTCGCATCCATTCCGGTGGTGTTGTTGCTGGTGCTGATCCAGCCCGTATTCATCGCACCGCTCTTCAATCACTTCGAACCGCTCGAAGCCAAACAGCCGCAGCTGTTGCCGGAGCTCGAAAAGGTGATGCATCGCGGCGGGCTGCAGATCGATCGCGCGCGCATGTTCGAGATGCAGGCGAGCGACAAGGTCACCACGTACAACGCCTACGTCACCGGCATCGGCGCGAGCAAACGCGTCGTCGTATGGGACAACACGTCGCGCGACATGACGATTCCGGAAACGCTGTTCGTGTTCGGCCACGAACAGGGCCACTACGTGCTGCATCACGTCTGGATGCAGCTCGGCTTTCTGATCTCGGGAATGTTGCTTTCGCTGTATCTGGCACACCGCTTCGCGGCCGGCGTGCTCGCACGATGGGGGCAGCGCTGGGGCATACGCGACCTCGGCGACTGGGCGTCACTGCCGGTCATTCTCTTGTTGCTCAACGTCTTTTCGCTGGTCGGGCAACCGGTAAGCGCGGCGTTTTCGCGACATCTGGAACATCAGGCCGACATTTATGGACTCGAAGTCATCCACGGCATCGTGCCCGACTCGCCTCAAGTCGCCGCGCACGCCTTCCAGAAACTCGGCGAGAAAGCACTGTCGTATCCCGATCCGAATCCGCTGTACGTGATGTGGGCGTTCGGTCATCCGCCGATCGCCGACCGCATCGAGTTCGCTGCGCACTACCAACCGTGGAACGACGGTCAACCCACGCGCTACATCGCGCAGTAGTACCGTCAGATCCAGCGCCTGACGCGTTGCTTGTATTGGAGATAGGCATCGCCGAACGTCTGCGCCATCAGCGCTTCTTCATGGCGAATGAAGCGCAGATAAAGCAGCGTTGCGAAACCGACCGGCACCAACCAGGGCAGCGGCCGGTTCAGCAGCACCGCGGTGCCGATCAGCGCCAGCACCATGCCGAGATACATCGGATTGCGTGTCAATGCGAACGCGCCGCTCGTCACCAGCGAAGTGGACCGCGTCAACGGCACGATGTTCGTACCAACGACCGCGAACTGCCGCGACGCCATTCCGGCAATGGCAACGCCGCAGAGCAACACGATGGCGCCGGAGTAGATCCACGGCCCTGCAAGTACGGCGCTGCCCGGCAGTCGCGACAATGCGAACATTGCCGCGATGGCCATGACGAAATAGTGTGGCGGATTGACCTTGCGCGGACTCACGATTCGGTTCCGTGCCTATGCGCGAACCAGCCGTCGATCTTCGTACGCTGTTCCTCCGACAACGTCGCATAGAAGACGTCAAACGCAGCCGCAAAGCGCTGCAATGCAAGGTCGGCCGTCTGGGCGATGCGTACCGCGGCGGCGACGTGCTGAGGCGCATCCCCCAGCGGCATTTCGCAAACGCTCCGCATGTCTACCGCCCAGTCGCTGAGCGCTCCGGTTGCCCCCGTGAGTGCGGCGACCTGCGATTCATCGAGCGTGAGCTCTTCCACCACCCAACGGTTCAACTCGGCCGCATGGTCCACCACGTGCGTATCATCGAGATGCGAGCATGCGCGCGCCATTCCGCGGCCGTGGCCGCCATGGCCGTGTCCGCCGCCATGGCCGTGCCAAAGCCCACCGGCGGAGGCCAGAACCATGCCTGGTTCGGCCGCGCGCACCGCAAATGCGCCAAACCCGACGATAGACAGCAGTACCGTGAGGGTCGTCAACAACACCGAAACAACGATGGTCTTCTTCATAGGTCACCCGTTTGTCACAGATTGGGATGCCCACCCTAACTTCACCCCGGCGCGGGAACATGGCGCGTGCGCGTCGGATGGTAACAGTGCGTTACAACGCCGCCGGCGGAAACAGACCGTTACACTGCGCGCCACCCGGCTTCCTATAATCCCGCGCATGTCCGACGCCCAACGCATCCTCATCGTCGACGACGATCCCGACATTCGCACGCTGGTGGCGGACTTCATCGGCCGACACGGCTTCGAGGTAGACACTGCTCGCAACGGTGCGGCGATGCATACCGCCCTCGCCCGCGGCCATTTCGACCTCGTCGTGCTCGACATCATGATGCCGGGTGAGGACGGCCTCAGCCTGTGTCGCACGCTGCGTGCGCAAACGCAGATCCCGGTCATCTTCCTCACTGCCGCAGCCGAAGAGACCGATCGCGTCGTGGGTCTCGAAATGGGCGCGGACGACTACGTCGTGAAACCGTTCGCGCCGCGGGAATTACTGGCACGCATACGCGCCGTGCTGCGCCGCGCATCCGGGCTGGTGGCGGTGCACCGCATCGATCCGGCAGAGCGTTTGACGTTCGACGGTTGGCAACTGATACCGGGGCGCCGCGAACTCTACGACGCGCGCGGCACGCTCGTGAGCCTCACCGCCGGCGAGTTCGACCTGCTCGTTGCACTCGCACGAAACGCAGGCCAGATACTGTCGCGCGATCAGTTGCTCGATCTGACGAAAGGTCGATCCGCGGCCGCATTCGATCGCAGCGTCGATGTGCAACTGTCCCGGCTGCGCCGCAAGCTCGAGCACGATCCGGCGCAGCCCACGCTGATCAAGACGGTTCGTGGCGGCGGCTACTTGTTCGCGCCGTCGGTGGTGATCGCCACTGACGCCTCCGCGAAGGGGTGACACGTGAGCCAGTTTGCCCGCATCGCATGGATCATCGTTGCAGGGTTTCTGGCGCTCGAGTTGATCGCATACGGCATTCGGGTACACGACGAAGGCGTTTCGAGCACGGGCGCCTACGCCGCATCCGTGGCGGATCGAGCAGTCACCCTCGACCGTTTGTTGGACGGTATATCGGCCGAGGAACAGCAACGCCTGCTGACGGCCGCATCGGGACCGGGCTTCCAGGTATCGCTGAGTGCAACCGAACCGCAACTGCCGCCGAACAGCTGGCGTCACGCCGACGAAATCTCCTCCGATCTCGATGCGTATTTGAAACGCGCGGGTGCCGGCGGAACACGGATTGCCTTGTCGGAAAGGCGCACGGTCACCGTAGTGGTGCCGCGGCGCGCGAACGACTATCTGGTGGTGCGCGCAGACGGCAGCGGACTCACTGCGCACGCGCGCCCGGCATTCATCGGCACGCTCACGACGCTGCTCGTTGCGGGCCTGGTGTTGTGGGCCACACGCCGATCGATCGGTCATCTGCCGCGCTTTGCCATCGCAGCTGAAGCGCTCGGTCGCAATGTGGCCGCACCGGAACTGGCCGAGACGGGGCCGCGCGAAGTACGACGTGCGGCCGTTGCATTCAACGAAATGGCGCGCCGCATCCGCGCCTATCTCGACGAACGTACACAGATGCTCGCCGCGGTCTCGCACGACATCCGCACACAGCTCACGCGGCTTGCGATGCGCCTCGAATACGTAACGGATCGGAATCAGCAGGCTCGCGCCCGTGAAGACGTCGCGCAGATGACACGCCTGCTCGACTCGGTGCTCGCGTTCTCGCGCGAGGATCGCGCCGAAGAGCCTTCGATTTCGCTCGACCTCGCTACGCTGCTCGACACGCTGGCGGACGATGCACGCGGACTCGGCCATCGCGCCCAGTACCACGGTCCGATCCACTGCGTCATCGATGGTCGGCCCACCGCGTTGCGGCGTGCGTTCACGAACTTGATCGATAACGCGGTGCGTTACGGCAGCGAAGCCGACATCACACTCCGGGCGGCGAACGACGATGCGTCGGTGATCGTAGAGATCGCCGATCGCGGACCCGGCATCCCCGTCGAAGACCGTGCGCGCGTGCTGCGGCCGTTCCAGCGCGTGGAGCCGTCGCGCAACCGCTCGACCGGTGGCACCGGCCTCGGTCTTGCCATCGCACATACGGTGGTGACGCGACACGGCGGTTCGCTCGCATTCGTCGAACGACCCGGCGGCGGTCTGATCGTCCGGATTGCGCTGGGTCGCACGGCGCAATGAGGATGGCATACTGCGCGGCAAACGAAGAGAAGCGCACATGAACGACATCCGCAGCACGCCCGTTTCCTGCTCCGACGCCACACAACTCGACGCTTTCGAGCGCGCGCTGCGCAGCTACCAGAACTACGTCGGCGACCCGATCGCATCGATCGACGCGGTGCTTTCCGAGCACCCCGACTTCGTACTCGGACAGCTGTTTCGCGCCGGTGTGCTGATGACCGCCGGCGAACGCCGCGTCGTTCCCGAAGCAGAACGCAGCCTGCGTTCCGCGGAAGCGCTTGCACCGTCTGCCAACGATCGTGAGAAGGGGTTGATGCGGGCGACACGCCTCCTCGTGAACGGCGAATGGCACGCCGCATGCGCCGCGTACGACGCCGTGCTGGTCGAATATCCGCGCGACGTGTTCGCGCTGCAAACGGCGCATCTGTTCGACTTCTATCGCGGTGACGCGCTGAACCTGCGCAACCGCGTCGCACGCGTACTGCCGCACTGGAACGCGAGCGTGCCCGGCTATTCGTATGTGCTCGGCATGCACGCGTTCGGACTCGAGGAGTGCAATCAATACGCGGAAGCGGAAGCCTCCGGCCGTCGTGCGCTCGACCTGGAACCGCGCGACGGCTGGGCCGTGCACGCTGTTACGCACGTAATGGAAATGACCGGCCGCATCGACGACGGCATCGCGTGGCTCGAAGGACGACGCGATGACTGGGCGCCGGAAAACGGCTTTGCCTTTCACAACTTCTGGCATCTCGCGCTGTACCGGCTCGACCGCCAGGAATACGCCGCAGTGCTCGCGCTCTACGACGCGAACATCTACGCCAACCCGCTCGACAATTGTGTGGTGCTGGTGGACGCCTCTTCGTTGCTATGGCGCCTGCACCTCGAAGGAGTCGGGCTCGGCGCGCGCCCGGCGGTGGTTGCCGAGGTATGGCGCAAGCGCATGAACGAAGAACGCGGCTACTACGCGTTCAACGACCTTCACGCGACCATGGCTTTCTGTCTCGCCAACGAGCGCGATCAGGCGCGCGATCTGATCGAGTACGTCGAACGGACCGCGCCGGAGATTCGCAGCAGCAACGGCGACATGACCCGCGATGTCGGGTTGCCATTGATGAAAGCAGTGCTGGCGTTTGCCGACGGCGACTACGCAAGCACGATCGAACTCGCGCTGCCCGTCCGTGACCGCGCTTACACCTTTGGCGGCAGCCACGCACAACGCGACGTCATTACGTTGACGGTGATCGAAGCGGCGTTGCGGTCGAACCGAAGCGGTCTCGCGCGTCATCTGATTGCCGAGCGCACCACACAAAAGCCGGCGAGTGCGTGGGGATGGCGTTTGCTGGCGCGCGCCGACCGGGCACCTGCTCCGCGATAACGAAGCCTTTCGACAAACGGTCAGGCGACGGTGTGAAACACCCGCTGCACGTCGTCGTCCTGCTCGAGCTTGTCGATCAGCTCGAGCGCCTCGTTGGCCTGTTCTTCCGGTAACGTCATCGGCGAAATGCAGACGTATTCGTGCTCCGCGGAGATCGGCGTGATGCCGCGCTCTTCCAGCGCCTTCTGCACGTGGCCGAACTCTTCGAACGCACAACGCACCACGAGCTGCGCCTCGCCCTTCTCACCGGTGCTCTCGCCCATCTCTTCGAGACCGTGGTCGATGAGATAAAGCTCCAGATCGTCCTGATCGATCCCCTCCGGGTTCAGTCTGAACACACCCATACGGTTGAACATGAACTCAACCGCACCGGTAGTGCCGAGATTGCCGCCGAATTTGCTGAAGATGCTGCGCACGCTCGCAACGGTGCGCTTGGTGTTGTCCGTTGCCGTTTCCACGATCACCGCAACGCCGTGCGGGGCATAACCTTCGTAGATGACCACTTCGTAGTCCTTCGCATCCGCGCCGGATGCACGCTTGATCGCAGCCTCTACCTTGTCTTTGGGCATGTTGACCGCGCGCGCGTTCTGCATCACCCGCCGCAGCGCCGGATTGCTGTTCGGATCGGAACCGCCGGCTTTCACCGCGATGGTGACGTCTTTGTTGATCTTCGCGAACTGTTTCGCCATGCGATTCCAGCGCGCAAACATCGTGTGCTTTCGGACTTCGAAAATGCGGCCCATGTTGGCCTCGCAGAGTGGGTGGGGCTCGACGCGGCGCGAATCTACTCGATTCGTGGCAGTAGGAGAAGGGAGGAGCAAGTTGCAGCGGGGGTGGGCGACGGCTGATCGGTGTTCCGGGGCCGCTCTAGCCGTCCCTGCGCTTAAGGCGCGGCCATCCATGGCCGCGACATGCCCCTCCACACCGATCAGCCGTCGCCTTCAGACGTCGACGGTCACGCCGTCGTTTTGTTGGGGAGGGATGAACGCGCGCTGCACGCGCGTTCCGCACCAACGCGCTTTAGCGCGTTGGTGTTTCTCCACAAGCTGGCGATGGAGTTCGACCTAGGCGGGCGTGAGGGAATGTTGGTGAGGACCATGAGCGGCCATGGATGGCCGCGATTGAGCGACCACGGAAGGCTCGAGCGTGTCCGAACCAACATTCCCTCACGCCCGCCGTTATTCGAAGCTCCATCCCACCACCTCCGTCGTTGGCGACGGCCGTGCCGCTCTGTTGTAATGCCCGCATGACCCACCTCCCCAACAGAACGAATGAAGGCGCGCGCAATGCCTGGCGACTTTGTATGGCTGCCATGGTCGTGTTCGGCCTCGTGCAAGCGGTGACGAACACCGGCCTGCTGCAGACCCTGTCGATGCAACTCTACGGGTGGTTCGGCGCGCAACTCGACGTGGTGTCGATGAACCTGCTCGCCGGCGTCGGTCTGCTGTCGAGCGTGCTGGCGAACACGCCGGTGGTCGCCGCGGCAATCGTCACGGTGAAGGGTAATCTGGTTCCTGCCGAAGTGGTGCCGGAGGCAGCCCTTTCGCACGGCTTCACGGCGTGGCCGCTCGCAACGTTGCCGGTGTTCGTTGCGATGATGTTTCGCGGGTACGCTCGGCGGAAATGCAACGCTGATCGCCGCGGCGGCCGCCAACCTCGCCGCAATCGGCGTAGGAAGACAGCGGGAGTGACGCAATGTTGAGTCTAACCAACGATTCACTAGAGGTGCAGCTGCTCGATCCAGCAGCGGACCGCCCGCGCTTCGGTGTGCGTTACTGCACCGGCGGTTACATCTTCCAGATCCGCGACCGCGTGCACGGCGACCTGCTCAGCGGTCCGACGTTTCCTGACAGCTTCAACTGGTTCGACGGCCAGGGTATTCCGGACGCGTTCAATCTGGGTCCACTGAACTCGAACAAAACGCTCGGCGAAGCGCTGATCATCGGCATCGGCGTGTGCGACACGCAGGCGCGCACCGTCAAGTCGTTCAGCGATTGGCACGTCACGCGTGGTGCCGATTCGGTCGAGTTCGAAACCCGGCAGACTTACGAGGACTTTTCGCTGACCCTTTCGCGAACCGTTTCGCTGCACGAACGCACGATTCGTTCGCACACCACGCTCGCCAACGTCGGTAAAGCACCGGTGCCGATGCGCTGGTTCCCACATCCCTTCTACCCGCAAACCGCAACCGACGAACTGCTGTGGATCAACGCGCCGCTGAACTGGCGCGATGCCAACGGATATACCCGGCTGCGGAATGGTTTCATCGCGCGCACCGGGTGGCCGTGGCAAGACGGCCACTATCAGCCGCTCGACCACGATGCGACGGCACCGCTGATTCTGCTGCAACGACATCCCACGCTCGGCCTCGTTTCGGCAACGTGCAGCTACGTGCCGGACTATTTCCCCATCTGGGGCAATGCGGCGACCTTCTCGTGGGAGCCGTTTCTCGAACGCACGGTATTCCCGGGGCAGTCGTACAGCTGGTGGATCGACTATTCCTTCTGAAGTAAATGAAAGCGCGGCACGAGCCGCAGATGCCGTTCGTGCGAAATACTCGCTGGGTGCAACGCTAAACCGGTTCGAAGACGGCACCCTGCCGGTGTTCGCCGTCGACGACACCTGCGTCATCAAGCTGTTCCCGCCCGACGAACCAGCGCATTTCGAAACGGAACGCACTGCGCTCGCACGCATCGACGGTTCGCTGTCGATCCCGACACCGCGTCTGATCGAATCGGGG
This sequence comes from Pseudomonadales bacterium, assembly GCA_041739525.1. GTDB lineage: Bacteria > Pseudomonadota > Gammaproteobacteria > Pseudomonadales > Azotimanducaceae > DATJGR01. The sequence continues at coordinate 26,722 of JBGSNQ010000165.1, forward strand.
CAAATCGATGAGTGGTACTTCATCGCGATGACACGAATGACCGGCGAGACACTGTCGCGCGTGTGGCACGCAATCCCGCCCGGCGAACGTGTCGCATTGGCGCGACGTGTAGGCAAGGCGCTCACCGAACTGCATTCGATTTCGATCGACGACTGCGCCGCGCTCGTCGTCGACTGGCATGCGTTCATGCGCCAACAGCGCGACACAGTCACGGCGCGTCAGGCCGCAAAAGGTCTCGCGCCGCAGTGGCTCGATCAGGTGGACGACTTCCTCGATCGCTGGATGCCGCACGACGACGGACGGCGCGTGCTGCTGCACACCGAAGTGATGCGCGAACATCTGCTCGCCGAGCATCGCGATGGCGCATGGCGCCTCACCGGACTGGTCGACTTCGAACCGGCGATGATCGGCGCACCGGAGTACGAATTCGCGTCGGTAGGTCTCTTCGTGGGCTGCGCCGAACCAGGGTTGTTCGCGACCGCGCTCGACGCCTATGGCATCGAACTAGAACCGGAGCGAACGATGGCGTACGCGCTGCTGCATCGCTACAGCCATTTGCGCTGGTATCTCGAACGCTTACCGCACGACTCGAACACCACGCTCGAATCGCTCGCGCACAGGTGGTTCGGTTGTTGACCGTTCAGTCGCCCGAGACGGAATCCACATTGCCAAAGATGCGCTCGAGGTCGGCGAGGAGCTTTGGCGGCAACGGCGGCGCCAGAATCGCATCGACGTTCTCGCGCAGGTGCTCGACGCTGCTGGTGCCGGTGAGAATCACGTGCGCGCCAGGCTCGTGGCGACAGAAACGGTACGCGGCCTCGATCAACGATTTCACTTCCGGGTTCGACGCGACAAAACCGAGCGGATCGTTGCGATCGACCGCGCGTGCGTCGATCGCGCCTGCTTCGATCAACTGCGTGACCACGGCGCCCACGCGTTCGCGATTCGTCAGAGCACGCCGCACCGCGAACATGATCAACGTGCCCACGTCGTTAGCGCGCGTCAGCGGAAACACCGTGCGGCGCGCGGACGGGTTCAGCAGATTGTGGCCGACCATGATCACGTCGAAGTGATCGTCGGGCAGCGCGCGCTTCAGCATCGCGTGGTCCGTATCCGTGCCGAAGCGTTCCGTGATGCCGATGAAACGCACCTTACCCGCGTCGCGGGCACGCACCAGTTCCGGCAGCAACACGTCCACGCAGTGGGCGTATTGGTCGGTAAGCACGCCGTGCAGATGAAAGATGTCGACGTAGTCGGTACCCAGCCGCGACAGACTGAGTTCGAGGCTTTCGCGCAATTCGGCGGCGCTCATCAGCCCCGCCGCGCCGGCGGGTAGCGCTTTCGTAGACAACACCACCGAATCGCGCCGGCCACGGATGGCGCGCGCCACCGCGCCTTCCGTGCCGTAAACGCGCGCGGTGTCGATGAAGTCGATGCCGAGATCGAGTGCCGCAGCGACGACACGGCTTGCTTGCGCCTCGTCGCCGCCGTTCGCCATACCCAGCCGGCTGTGGCCGCCGCAACCGAGACCGACCACGCCCACCGAGAGTCCGGTGCGACCGAGCACTACCGTTTGCATGAGAGTCTCCTGCCTGTCTTGCCTGTTATCCTCGCACGCCCTGGCCAAAGAAGGGCTGCGCAGCGGAGCATCAGCATGAAATACGGTCTCTATCTCGTTCCGACCGATGACTACCCACCCATCACCGATCTCGCGCGCGCCGTCGAAGAGCGCGGCTTCGATTCGATCTGGGTGCCCGAGCATTCGCACATTCCTACCGTCGGCAACACGCCGTATCCCGGCCGCGGTCCGGTGACGCGTGATTTCGCGCGCACGCTCGATCCGTTCGTCGCGCTCACCGCCGCGGCCACCGTCACTACTACGCTCAAACTCGGCACCGGCATTTGTCTCCTGATTCAGCGCGATACGATCCACACCGCCAAAACCGTGGCAACGCTCGATCACGTGTCGGGCGGACGCGTGCTGTTCGGCGTTGGCGGCGGTTGGAACAAACCGGAGATGGAGAACCACGGCACCGTTTACGCCACGCGCTTTCAACGGCTGGAGGAACAACTGCAGGCATTGAAGAAGATCTGGACGGAAGAAGAGCCCGAGTATCACGGCGAGCACGTCGACTTTGCGCCGATGTGGTTGTGGCCGAAGCCGGTCTCGCAACCGCATCCACCGATCTTCATCGGCGGCGAGACGGATCACACGCTGAGACGCATCGCGAAGTACGCCGACGGCTGGCTGCCGCGCGTTCGCGATCCGGCATTGGTGCTGGCCGGCATCGCGCGCCTGCGTGCGTTTGCACGTGCAGAGGGCCGCGATGCGGACAGCATTGCGATCAGTGCGTTCGGCCTCGCGGCGAAACCCGACGCGATCGCGCCGTTCAGGGACGCCGGCGTGGGTCGTGCGATCCTGGCAATCGCGCCGGGATCGCTCGACGACATGCTGCGGCGGCTCGACCGTTATGCGGAACTCGTCGCCGCAGCGTAAAAAAACTACAAGCCTGCTTCTTCCAGTCCGCGAATAATCAGCGTGCGCGACGGTGGAACCTTGTCGTCACTGCGTGGATCATCAACGAGGGGATGAGGGGTAGCGATGGTGCTCGACTGGCTACGCGCTCGCGACGAGTGGAAGTTCTTCGGTGTGCTGCCGAAGGCCGACAGCACGATGGCCGTCGTCTGGTGGGCATTACTGCTGCTGCGTGGCGTGTTGCCCGCGCTGTTCGCGGTGGCGATGGGCGTGCTGATCGGTGCGGTACAACGCGGCGACAGTCTGACCACGCCACTGTCGATCGTCGGCGTCGTATTCGTGCTGCTGCAGACCACTTCACCGTTGCATCAGTCGATCGGCAAGAACCTCGGCAGCCGTACCGCGTCGTGGCTGTACGATGAACTCACGCGCGCCTGTGTACGTCCTCCCGGCATGGGTCACCTCGAAGACCCGCGGCTCACCACCGACCTCACCGTGGCGCGCGACTTCGACCTCGGCATCAGTGGTCCGCCGTTGTCGATTTCGATGGATTTCATCGGCGCTGGGCTGGTCGAGTTCATCGCGGGGGTCACCGCTGCGCTGCTGCTCGCGGCGTATGCATGGTGGGCGCCGCTGTTGCTGGGCGGTGCATGGTTCGCCACGCAATGGCTGCTGCGCGAAAGCGCGGTGTGGCGCGACCGCAACACTGACGAGGTACGTGAGGCGCAGCGTCACGCCGATTACGCGTACAGGCTCGCTGTCGATCCTCCCGCCGCAAAGGAACTGCGCCTGTTCGGCCTCTCGTCGTGGACGGTCGAGCGCTTCACCAAGCAACGCCGCCGGTTATTCGATTTGCGCTGGGAAGCCACCCGGCTGCGCGAGCGGTCCGTCGTGTGGAGTCTGTTGATCGTGCTCTGTGCGAACGTCGCGGTGTTCGCGTCGATCGCGTTCGGCGTGAACGCCGCACGCATCGATCTCGGGCAGGCGGTCACGTTCGCGAGCGCTGCAGTGACCACCAGCATGATCGCGTTCGGGGGACTGTCGTGGGCACTCGACGGCGCATCGGCACCGGCCGCCGCCGTGTTGCGCCTGAAGCAGGCGATGGACCCGCAGGGTGCGCTGGCGCAAGGCACCCGCTCCGCACAGAACCTGCCGATTCGGGAGATCCGTTTCCGCAACGTCACGTTCGCCTATCCGGCCGGTGGCGGCACGGTTCTGGACAACTTCGACCTCACCATTCCGGCCGGCTCGTCGATTGCGATCGTCGGCCAGAACGGCGCCGGTAAAACCACGCTCGCAAAACTGCTGTGCCGGCTCTACGACCCGCAAGCCGGCGCCATCGAAGTGGACGGCATCGACATTCGCACGTTCGACCTCGACTCCTGGCGCGCGCGCGTCACCGCAGTGTTCCAGGACTTCATCCGCTTCGAGTTGCCGCTGCGCGACAACGTTGCGCCGGGCGGCGCGCCTGACGAGGCCATAAAGGCGGCGCTCGCCGATGCGGGCGCCTCGAATCTCGCCGAACTCGATACCGTGCTCGCGCGGGGCTACGAGGGTGGCACGGATCTGTCCGGCGGCCAGTGGCAACGCATCGCACTGGCGCGTGCCCTGTGCGCAGTGCGGCTCGGCGCGGGCGTAGTACTGCTCGACGAACCCACTGCCCAACTCGACGTGCGCGGCGAATCCGAGATCTTCGAGCGTGTGCTCGCCTCTACGCGACACGCAACGACGATCCTGATTTCGCACCGTTTCTCCACCGTGCGTCAGGCCGACCGCATCTGCGTACTCGAACAAGGCCGCGTCGTCGAACTGGGAACGCACGACGAACTGATGGCTGCGAATGGCCGCTACCGCACGATGTTCGACCTGCAGGCATCGCGCTTCGGCACCGACGGCGACGAGAAAGAAGGAGAGACGCTCGATGTCCTCGGTTGACGATCTGCCGCCGGCCCTCCCGGCGATGTGGCGCGCGCTGAAGCGCGGCTATCAGGCCGAACCGCGGCTGCTGACGATCTCGTTTTCGCTGTCGTTGCTCGCAGCATTGCCAGACGCATTGATCGCGCTGCTGTTCATGCTGCTCGCCAACGGCGTTACGGCCCATAACGAAAAGCTCGTCATCGGCGCGATGCTGGGGCTCGCCACCTGCGCTGTGGCCACCTGGTTCCTGCGCGTCGTCAGCGACCGCACGCAACGCCGCTTCCGCGACCGCGTGACGATTGCCCTCGAATCGCACGTGGCGAAGCTGCAGGCGTCGGTGCAGACGATCGCGCACCACGAGCGGCCGGATTTTCTCGACCGCCTCGCGGTGCTGCGCGACCAGGTCTTCGTGCTCGACCACATGTACATGTCGCTGTTCTCCACGTGCGGCTGGATTCTGCGGCTCGGCGTCACGATCGTGCTGCTGATGTCGATCCACTGGGCGCTGGCGCTGCTGGTTCTGTTCGCGCTGCCGACGGTACTCACGTCCACATGGCGTCCGGCGGTGGAACGGGCGGCCGAAGAGCGCGGCGCCTCTGCAAACCGGTTGGCGCGCCATCTGTTCAATACTGCGACGACGGCCCCACCCGGCAAGGAAGTGCGCGTTACGCGCATCGGCGAACGGCTGGTGGAACAGCGCCGCGCGGCGTGGATGCGCTGGTACGCTCCGGTCGCCTCGGCGCGCACCGGCAGCGCGTTGTGGCACTCCGTGGGTTGGGCGGTGTTTGGTGCCGCATACATCGGCGCAGTCGTATTCGTGTCGTCGGGTCTCGGCGGCACCGCGGGCCAGGTATTGCTGGTGTTAGCGGCGGGCTCGCGGCTCTCGGCCTACATCGGCGCAACCGTCGGTGAGATCGGCTTCCTGCGCGGCATCTGGATGGACGGTTCGCGCCGCCTCGCGTGGCTCGAGGACTACGCGGCGTCGATCAGCGAAAACGCCGACGCGGCGGTGCCGGAGCGACTGAAAGGCGGCATCCGCTTCGACCACGTGTCGTTCGCGTATCCGGGCACCACACGCAAAGTGCTCGACGACGTCAGCTTCGAACTGCAACCCGGTACTGTCGTTGCCGTGGTGGGTGAAAACGGCGCCGGCAAAAGCACACTGGTGAAGCTGCTGTGTCGCCTCTATCAGCCGACGCAAGGCCGAATTCTGATCGACGGCGTCGATCTGGCACGTATTCCCGCAGACGGCTGGCGCGAGCGGCTCGCCGGCGCCTTCCAGGATTTCTTCCGCTTCGAATTCCAGGCGCGCCATACCGTGGGTGTTGGCGACGTGCCGCGACTCGACGATCAACCGGCCGTTTCGGTGGCCGTCGACCGCGCCGGTGCCGCCGACGTGGTCGAGCGTCTGATCGAAGGACTCGCAACACAACTCGGGCCTACCTGGCCCGGCGGCGTCGAAGTCAGCTTCGGCCAGTGGCAAAAGCTCGCCCTCGCCCGCGGCTTCATGCGCGACCGGCCGCTGTTGTTGGTGCTCGACGAACCGACCGCCGCGCTTGATGCCGAAACGGAACACATGCTGTTCGAACGTTACGCCGAAGCCGCGCGCGGAGGGTTTCGTGACGCCGGCTCCTCTGCCACGCCGGAGGGCCGCATCACGATTCTCGTGTCGCACCGCTTCAGCACCGTGCGTATGGCCGATCTCATCGTTGTGCTCGACGGTGCGAAGCTGGTCGAAATCGGCTCGCACGAAGCGCTGATGGCGAAAGGCGGTCAGTACGCGGAACTGTACGGCATTCAGGCGGCGGCCTATCGGTAAGGGCGTCGTTCGCGACGCCCCACCGACACCGCGTCTATGCTACTGATACGCGGCGGCCGACGAAGGCCACCTGTTCGTCGTAGAAGCGCCGAATGTTATGTGCGATCTGCTCTAGACAGTCCTCCACCGCGAAGTGACCAGAATCCAGCCGATGGATCTCCGCATTCGGAAGGTCGCGCAGATACGCTTCACCGCCTTCGCGGGTGAAGAAGATGTCGTCCTGTCCCCAGAAGATCAGCGTGTGGGGTTGGCGCGTTCGGAGAAACGCCTGCCATTTCGGATACAGGTCGACGTTGGTTCGGTAGTCGTAGAACAGGTCGAGATGCACGCGTCGGGCATGCGTGCGCTCCATGAAACGGAAGTCCATGTTCCAGTTGTCGGGGCTGATGAGTTCAGGCTGCTTGTGGCCGTGCACGTACACCATGCGGATACCGTCGAGTGCGAGAAACGGCATGAGTGCTGCTTCCGTTTCGGCATCGCGCCGCTTCCACAACGCATGCCGGATGCCATCCCATGCGGTGGTGAATCCCTCCTCGTACGCATTCGTGTTCTGCAGAATCAGCCACTCCGCCCATTCCGGATGGCGCGTCACGATTCGGAATCCGACCGGTCCGCCGTAGTCCTGCATGAAGAGACCGAATCGGTCGAAGCCAACGTGCGTGAGGAGTCCTTCGACGATTTCAGAGAAGCGGTCGAACGTGTACGGAAAAGCGGCCGGATCCGGCATGTCGGTGTTGCCGAATCCGGGATAGTCCGGCGCGATGACGTGAAATTTATCGGCCAGCGCCGGGATGAGATTGCGGAACTGGTGCGATGAGGCCGGGAAACCTCCCAGCAGCACCAGCTTCGGTGACCTAGGATCTCCTGCCTCCCGGTAAAACACCGAGAGTCCCTGGATGATCGCCGTCTTGCTGAGCACGTTCATTTGGCTTTACCTGATGAGTAGAAGTTCGTTCCTTGCAGCTGCGTCGATATCGCAGCGGAACCAAGTAGACAAGTCTGTCTATTCCATGTCAAGGGAAAATAGACAAGTCTGTATATTTTTTTGCCAAGCCCGGCGCATCCGTTCTAAGCTGCTCATATGGCATCGATGAAACGCGATCACCTGCTCGCTACCGCGTGGCGGCTCTTCTATCGCGACGGCTATCGCGCGGTGGGCATCGACACGCTGCTGGCCGAAGCGAACGTCGCAAAGATGACGCTCTACAATCACTACGCTTCGAAAGACGAGCTCATCGTCGACGTGATCAAACGGCGCAGCGAAGAAGTGCTCACCGGTCTGCGTGAAGCCGCCGAGGCTGCCGGCAATTCGCCGGAGCGTCGCTTGCTCAGCGTGTTCGACTGGCTCAAAGATCTGTTCGCCGGCGATGACTTCATGGGATGCGCGTTCATTCGCGCGCTGAGCGAGTTCCCCGACACGGACCATCCTGTGCATCGCGCGGCGTGGACTCACAAGATGGCCGTCCGAAACATGCTGAAAGGTCTGGCAACGGATGCAGGTGCGAAGAATCCTGGCGCACTCGCCGATTCGCTGAGGCTGCTGATCGACGGCGCGTTGGTCGCGGCGCACGCGACAGGTACGACCAAGCCCGCGACCGTCGCCCGTCAGGCAGCCGCGAGTCTGCTCGCGTCCGCCCGCGGCTGATGAGTAGCTCTACCGTCATTCGCCGACTCGTTGCCGCAGACGCGAAGGCGTTGGTTGCGTGCTTCCAACGTTGCTACGGCGAGACATATCCGAACGACGATTTCTACGACGTATCTCGCCTGGTGCAGCGCATCGAGATGGGTTCGTTGCGCTCGGCCGTCGCGATCGCCAACGACGGCACTCTGGTGGGCCATACGGGACTCAGCGTTCGGCATTCGGACGCCAAAGCGATCGAAGCCGGTAACACCGTGGTCGATCCGGCGTGTCGCGGGCAGGGTCTCTTGGCGCGACTCGCCGCGCTGCTGAACCAACTGTGCACGGAGGCCGGTTACCTCGCCTACCTGCACTACCCCACCTGCGCGCACGAAATCATGCAGATAAGTTCGGTGCGCAGCGGCTTCGAAACAGGCCTGATGCTCGACTACATCCCGGCAGAAACCGACTACCGCGAGATCGATCGCGGCGAAGGCCGCGTTGCCGCGACGGTGGCGTACCAGCCGATTGCTCCGGCACCGCACCGCACGCTGCGGATCGCGCCTCGCTATTTCGACGTCGCACGGCAAGTCTACGACGCGGCATCACTCGACCGATCGCTGCGGCTTGCCGACGACTCCACAGCGTCGCGAACCACGAGACTGACCGCCTCGTTCGGCAAGCGGCGCGGCTTGCAGCATGTGCACGTTGACGCGATTGGCAGCGATTTCACGCACGCCATCATGGCCGCATCGCGTGGCGACGCTGCGGTGAGCCACGTCGACCTGTGCCTCGACGATCCCGGAGTGACAATTGCAGTGGAAGAACTGCGCAGGATGGGCTATCTCTTCTGCGCGCTATTGCCGGAGTTCGCGCACACTGACGTGTTGCGCATGCAACGGCTCGCCTCTCCCGGCGCCAGTTCGTTCACGCCGCAGCTCGCAAATGCCGGCGCCATCGACTTGTTGGCGCGCATGCGTCGCGAGCAGGAAGGAACGAACAGCGTCTTCTGAATGTGTGCGACCGAGAGCGGCCGTCAACGCTTCAGCTTCTCCGCCAGCGCACGAAACGCCGGATCCTTCTTCCGCCGCATGATGTCGGCGGCCGTCACGCCGTCTTTGTTCGGAATGTCGCCGCGCGCGCCGTACGAGACGACCATCTCCACATGCTTCAACTCGCTGCCCTTCTTCAGCATGTAATGCAGCGCCGTCATCTTTTTCGCGTCCTGCCAGTTCGCGTTCGCACCGTGCTTCAGCAGTTCTTCCGCCGAGTCGAACAAGCTCCACTTCACCGCGCCGAGGAACGGCGTTTCCGGGCCGTCCTGATCGACGTCGGCGCCGCCGCGTATCAACAGACGGATTGCTTCCAGATCGTGGTTGAACGATGCCGCCCATAAACAGTTGTTGGGATTCGAGCCGCGCTTCAGCAGGAACCTCGCGAGTTCGTGATTGCGGCCGCGCCCGATCGCATACCACAGCGGCGTCGCTTCGAAGAACCCGCCTTCGGTGAATGCCGGCTTGCTGACGTTGAAACCGAGTTTCAACAACGTTTCAGCCGTTTTCACGCCGTCGGCAACTTTCTGTTTGCGTTTCGTCACGTCGACACCGCAGCAGATGTGCAGCCAATTGCGGCCGCGCTCGTCCTCGTAGTCGAGCAATGCGGAACTTTCGTCGAGCCCTTCTTTGACTGCCTTCCAGTCGAACGCTTTCACGAGATCGAGCATTCGTGTTTTCGAGACCATCAGTTGCATCCCTTCCGATTTCCACCCGATGGTTTCATACGGCTGGTGCTGCTTCCATCGCTTCGGATGTCGGGCTACATTGATTCTGCTTGGGGGTCAGAGGGAGACAAGGTGATCAATCCTGCAGAACACAACGTTACGAGCGGCCGGCTCAAAACGGATGAGTTGAAGTGCCTCGAGCAAAACGGTTACGTGGTGCGTGAGAACGTATTCACACCGAAGGAAATCGCAGAGATTACTGCGGCGTGCGAAGCGCTGGTGGACCGATTCGTTCAGGAGCGCCGTCGTAAGCGCTACCCCGTCGGCAGCTACACGTTCGAACCGAACAACGAGCACTTGATCATGATCAAGTGGGAAGGCGACACCGACATCGTGCACGGCCTCGAACCGTTCGCGCATCTCGATCCCGTCATCAATCGCTGGGCGACAGACGATCGCTTCATCGCACCAATGTGCGATTTCGTCGGCGACGAGCACCCGGTTCTGTTCACCGAGAAACTAAATCTGAAACGTCCTGGCTACGGCGGCGTGAACCCGATGCACCAGGACTATCCGTACTGGATCGGCGAAGCAAAGGATCCCGTCAGAGTTGCAACCGCCATGTTGTTCCTCGACGACGCAACGCTCGAGAACGGTTGTCTGCAGGTGGCGCCCGGCAGTCACCGTTCCGGGCGATGGCAGAATCGGACCGACTCCGACGAGTTCGGCGCCAACGAGATCGACGCATCCGCTTATAAGGATGTAGTGATGCAGCCGCTGCCGTTGAAGGCGGGATCGATGGTGATGTTCGGCTCCATGCTCGTACACAGCTCCGAAGCCAATCGATCGAAACTCGAAAGACGCGCGCTGTTGTTTAGCTACCAGCCCGCCGGGTATCCGCACATGGTCGAGAAAATGATCGCCGACAAGGAAGCTTACCGACGCGCGAAAGCCGAGCGCGAAGCGAAGGCAGGTTGAGTATGGATCTGAACGGACGAGTCGCCGTCATCACAGGTGCCGCCAGCGGCATCGGTGCCGCATGCGCGCGGGCATTCGCAGCGAAGGGCGCCAAAGTCGTAGTGGTGGATGTGAACGAAAGCGGCGCTCGTGCCGTTGCGAAGGAAATCGGCGGTCTCGCCATTCCATGCAACATTGCCGATGAATCGGCAGTCAATTCGCTGGTCGCGCAGGCACAACGCGAACTCGGCCCCATCGACGTGTTCTTCAACAACGCAGGCGTGGCCACCGGCGGTCCGCCGCTCACCACACCGATCGACGTGTGGAACGACCAGTGGCAGATCAACCTGATGAGCCACGTGTACGCCATTCGTGCGGTGCTGCCGGGGATGCTCGAACGCGGCGAGGGTTATCTGCTGCACACGGCATCGATGGCCGGCATTCTCACCACGCACGGCAATCTCACGTACGCGGTGACGAAGCACGCGGTGGTCGGCCTCGCGGAGTGGTTGTCGATCACGTATCACGACAAAGGCATCCGCGTGTCGCTGCTCGCGCCGCTCGGCGTGCGCACGCCGATGCTCGGCAACGCAGAAGGCTCGCTCGCGCGCGACGCACTGGGTCCGATCAAGGAACCCGCCGAGGTCGCGGACATGGTGGTCGATGCGATTCACGCCGAACGCTTTCTGATCCTCACCGATCCGATTGCGCAGTCGTGGATGAACAAGAAGAACGCCGACCTCGAACGCTGGCTGAACGGTATGCGTCGGCTGCAACGCGTGATGGACGGCGGTAAGCCGGCTTAAGCCGCTACGCGTCGAGGCGCATCTGCCGCACGTCGCGTACACACAGCGTTAGTGCGGTTGGAATCACCACCATCGCAACGGCAATCCACGCGGTGGTCTGTGTACCGAGTGCCTCGATCGATACACCCGCCGCGATGAGACCGAGCGGTGCCAGCGCAAAAGAACCGAGCGCATCGTAAGAGCTGATACGCGACAACATCTCCGCCGGGATCTTTCGGTGCAGCGTCGTGTACCACAGCACACCGACGAGCTGACCGCACACGCCGTGTGCGAACGTGGCGATCGCCACGAGCCACACCATCGTCGTGGACGCGAGCAGCAACGCCGGTGCCGCATAAACGAACACGCACATCGTAATCACGAGCATCGGCCGTACGACATTCAGACGCATCGCGACGAAGCCGCCGGTCAACGTACCGATTCCGAACGCAGCGCTGATGAAACCCCAGTCCGGTGGTCCGCCCATCGATGTTTTTGCCACGGTAGGACCGATCAGGCCGTACACACTCTGCACGGCCGCGACGATCAGCGAGAACTGCAGCACGATCACCCACAACCATTGGTGCGAGACAAATTCCCGCCAGCCGGACTTCAGATCGTCGATCAAATCGGAGGTACGCGCCTGCGCAACAGCGGGAACGCCGATGCGCGACACCAGCACCGCCGCAATACCGAATCCCGCCGCATCGATCGCGATGGTCGGCCCGCTGCCGAACAACGCCACGAGAATGCCCGCACACGCAGCGCCGAGTGCAAAAGCGCCGCTGCGCGCGGTACCAAGCAACGCGTTGGCGGCCTGCAATTTCTCGGGTTTCACAACCTGCGGTATGAAGCCGACCAGGGCCGGTTGGTGGAACGCCAGCGCCACGCCGTTGCACACCATCAACGCCATCATCAGCGGCACATGTGCGTGACCGGTGACGAAGGCGATCGCCATCGTCGCCTGGATGCTCATTGCGAGTACATCGGCGGATACCATCACGCGCCGTCGCGAGACGCGATCTGCAACAACGCCACCGAACAACAGCACCGCGATCTGCGCGGCAGTCTGGCACGCGATCACGACGCCCGTGTCGCGCGCCGACCCGGTTACGTGCAGCACGCCGAAGGCCATTGCGATCGGCGCCATCAACGTACCGAACCAAGCCACGAGATGCGCGCTGAACAGTTTTGCAAAGTCGCGATCGCGCAGCAGTACGGCGGCACCGCTGAATTGTGGACGGCTCACATGGGTTGCGACGGTCCGGTTGAACCGCCGTAGTCACCGATTGCGTTACTTCATCAGGCCTTCGGCACGAAGCGCTTCCTGCACTTTCGGGCGCGCGGCGATGCGTCCGGAATACGCCGCGACGTTCGGGAATGCTTTCAGATCCATGCCGACGAAGTTCGCCCAGTTCAGAATCGTGAACGCGTACGCGTCGGCTGCCGTGAACGTATCGCCCAGCAGGAACTGCTTGTTCGCGAGTTGCTCGTTCAGATAACCGATCCGCTTCGTGATGGTCGCCTTCGCCGCTTCTTTTCCCGCATCGGTTGTAGCCGGGTTGAACAGCGGACCGAAGTTCTTGTGCAGTTCGGTGCCGATGAAGTTCAGCCACTCCTGCAACCGATAGCGATCTACCGTGCCGGCCGCCGGTGCGAGTTTCGTGGCGGGCTTCTGATCGGCGAGGTATTGAACGATCGCCGGACCTTCGGTGAGCACGCTGCCGTCGTCGAGGCGCAGCGCCGGCACGTACCCTTTCGGATTGATCTTCGAATAGTCGTCGCCGTTTGCCGTCTTGTGCTGCGCGAGGTCGACTTTTTCCAGTTCGACCGCGATACCGGCTTCGCGCGCAACGATGTGCGGCGACAACGAGCAGGCGCCCGGGGAGTAATACAGTTTCATGTTCGATTTCCTGGTTCCGACATGGGTCGGCAACCGTACGACTTTCGTCGGTGGTAGTCCACGGTGGAACGCTACGGACGCACCTCGGGACGAGCTAACGCCGTAACGGCACGAACGCGTTCGCGAACACGTAGTCCGCCACCTTGCGGCCCTGTGCAACGCCGTCGGATTTGTCGAACGACCAATGGATGCCGAGATAGATGCGGCTCTGCCCGTTCTCTTCTTCCGCCGCTGACAGCGACGAGAAGGTGCGCGGCAGCAGCGGTCGCACATTGCCCTGGTTGTCGCGCGTTACACCGTTGAACTCGTCGGAAACGAACGTGAACGCGATGTCGTCGGTGCCGTAGAACTTACGCAGCGTCTGGAACAGCGCCCCACCGAAACCGGCATGTCCGGAAGGGTATGACGGGAACGGCGGCGTGAAATTCGGACCCTGCAGATTGCTGGCGGGCGCACCGAGCGGCGTGAACGTCGGATCACCGACGGTGTCGGGATTGCCGTCGCCGGTGAGGCTCGGCCCGGTGCCCTCGTCCGACTCGCGGATGCCGGTAACCGGCCGCCAGAAGTTGTAGTAGAACTTCGACTCCCAGATCGCAATTCCCGAATCCGCCATGGCCGTGTTGATCAGCGCGAGCAACCGCGCCATTTCGACCACGCGGGTGGTCGTACCCATCTGCTCCGCGATCACCAGTGCGAGCTGGTTATAGAGCCGCGGCGGTGCGCACAGGCTGGGTGTACCGTCGTAGGCCCAGTAGATTCCGGCTTCGGTCTGGTCGGCGGTGCGCTGTGTCGGCGTAACGATTCCGTCGCCGCCCAAGGACTGCACTTCCTCGTACGCCTTCGCGTATTTCACGCTCGTCATCTTCGGCGGCGGCGGTGCGCGGAACTGCTTGCCCGAACGCAGCACGAACGGCGTTACCTTTCCCCACGTCGCACCCAGCGCCACACCACCCTTGCCGATCGGATCCTGTCGCCACACGCCCGCCGCGTCGCCCGGAATGTACTCGGTTCCCATCTTCGGGTCGGTGTCGGTCCAACCGTCGCCCACGCGATGCTGGATCATTACCTGCGCGCTTTGCTTACCCAGCGCTATTCCATTCGCCTTGGCGCGGCTGTCGGGAAGGCCGGACAGATCTTCATCGAGCAAGTCGTCGAAGCGGACCTTTTGCGAGGGATACTCGGCGACGAGCGCGTCGTGCGCCGCTTGGGCGATTGCAGCTTGCATGGACGTAAGCACCGGTGGCGCCTTCAACCGCGAGTACGGCTTGTATCGCGGAATGATGGCGTTGACCGCATCGAACATCGCGATGTGTACCATCGCCATCGCTCTGCTCGAACGCCCCGGCCCCAGCTGCTCGCCATACTTTCGAGTCTCGCCGGCAGCCACCGGAGTGTGATCGAGGCCACTCGCATCCACCGCAATCCTGTTCCAGCGAAGGAGCGCCTCCGCAGCGTCGTTTGCACGCCGCGGGCGATCCGGTAACGGATTCGCCAGCGGTGACGGCTTGAAGCCCGGTCCTAGAACTTCGTTCAACGATTGCGCGGCGTCAGCGGCTGGCACGCAACCCAGCGCAAGAATTACAAACAGGACGCGTTGAAAAGAAGCGAAATGCCCACTGAACATCATTCCTCCGCTGAAAATTGTCGCTGATCGTAGGCTGTCAATTCGAGCGCCTCTGCACGTTGCATACGCTGAATCACAGGGAATCGAGGAACTTAAGTACCTGCGTCTTCTGCGCCTCTGACAAACTGTTGTAACGACGGGTGACGCTGGCGGCCTGCCCTGCGTGCCGCGCGATGGCTTCCTGGAACGTGAACGACAAGCCGTCGTGCATCAGCCGGTTGCGCGTGCGCAGCGCCCACAACGGCGCAGTGCGTATCTGACTCGCTGTCGCTGCGTACTGCGCAGTCGGAAGGAACGGAATGCCGTCGCCGGTGCCGATGTCGTGCAGCAGGAAATCGCTGTAGGGATGAATGATCTTGTTTCCGAGCGCGGCAGGCACTTTGAACGCACCGCCGTTGATCGGCGTTCCCGCACGCGCCGTAACGATGGTTGCGACATGACACGTTGCACAGCCAACCTGTGTGAACAACCGATCGCCGGCCTGAACGTCAGCGCTAAGGGGACCTCGCGAAGGCGCCTTCGTCGAACGCATGAAGTCGGCGAACGCAACGACGTCCACGCCGTCGTCTTCGGGGTCGGCCACTGTGTCGTACTTCGTTCCGTAGCTCACGTCTTCCCCGCTCGAAGTGTTCTCCTCCGGAAACGTCGGGCTCGTGATGCCCATCTCATTGAGATACGCATCCGCAGCGAACGACTGAAGGCTCGCGTGCTGGTTCTTCCAGCCGAAACGTCCGATTCGCGAGGCGCCGTTCGCTTCCAGCACCGGCACTTCGAGAATCGACCCGCGTAGTGCCGCAGGTTGCGCATTGCGGATTGCGATGATCGTGTCGTTCGAAATGGCCTCGACGTAGCCATTGCCCAGCGTATTGGTCGACAACCTGAACGTGCGCACGTCGTCTTCGAAGTTCACACGCTCGACTGCCTCTGGATAAGTGGCGCGCGATTGAATCAACGAGCCGCCCGGCGATTCGAAGAACTGGTCGCCGTTCAGACGTCCGGTGCGGTGCTCGGCAATCTGGCTTGCGCCGCCCGTCGCCACGTTTTGGTGACACTCCGCGCAACTCTGCGCGTTGTAGGTAGGTCCGAGTCCGTCGGCTACCGTCTCAACTTCTTCGAAGATGAACCGGTTGTCGTTGAACGAGCGCCCCGGCACCACGGCGTCTTCGTCGAGTTCGTCGAACGGAGGACCTTGCACGAGGTAACCGTTGGTCACGTTGTCGAATCCGGTCAACGCTTCGGTAGGACGCGTTCTCGTTGTCGATGGACGAGCGACGCCGGTGACGGTCGGCGCGCCGTCCGGATTCGCAGCCGGATCTTCCGACGGAGGTGTACCTACAGCGCGGAAGCGGTCGCGGCGGTCCGCGGAGGCATCAGAGATGCAGAAAGCAATTAAGAACAAGCCGGCGAAGGCGGCGCGACAGGTAGGACGTTTCATCGATCTGGCTCCCTTGGCGAGCCACGATTTAAGGATGCGCGCGGAAACGAGTCTGCCCGGTTCGTGCCGGACCTATCTCATTCCTGTCATTAATTTCGAATCGGCGGAACCTCGTCGAGAGGCTCATCGGGCTCTCATCGATAGAGTGCCCTGTAGCGCGTTGGCGTCATTCCCGTTTCGCGTCGAAACAGGAATGCAAAACGACTGGGACTGCCGAAACCGAGCGCATACGTTAGGTTGGCGACACTGTCTTCAGTATCGCGCAACAGAGGCTTCGCGCATTCGACGCGCCGCCGAAGCACGTACTGGAGCGGCGGTAAACCGGTCGTGCGTTTGAAGTTGTGCGCGAACCGGTGATGGCTCAACCCGGCAACCTGCGCGAGTTCATCGATGCGAATCTCGTTCGTGATGTTGTCGTCGATGTATCTCGTGACGCGCCTCAACGCACACGGTGACATGCCCCCGGTGTGTTCCGACGATTTCGCGCGAGGCGCCGCGTATCGAGCGATGAGGTATGCAGCGAGCGCAGCGCCCAGTGCCTCACCATACACGCGGCCCGACGGATAGCCGGCGTTCGCCTCCGTTTCGAGGCCTTTGGCGATACGCACGATCTGCGGATCGTTCAGCGCGTAGTGCTCTTCGAACAGCGGTTCGGCAACGTTCGGTGCATCGACTGCCTGGGCCACGAACTCGGGCGTCAACGCCATCACGAGTTGCTCTTTCGGGCCGTGCCGAACCTGCAGCAGCGACCCGGCAGAGATCAGCGAGACTTCGCCCGGTGCAACCGACTGACGGTGATACTCGCCCGCGCGCTTCACCTCTACGACGGCAGGCGCCGACCGGTGCAGGATCACGGCGTGTTCGCGCAGATAGAACTCGCGTGTGTCGATATCGTGCTCGACGCGGTGTAGCTCTACGACCACACCACCCCAGCGCTCGCCGCTCGACCAAACCGTTGCCGCGTCATCGACGATCCGTACGGGATGTCCACTCTGAGGATCGCGCGTTGCGATATGACTGCGTTGCATCGTGTCGTCCCCTGCTACGTCGCCGCATTTAGCCGAGCGACCTGGTTCGACGCGATGGTGTAGAGCACACGCTGCCGGGACTGTGACCTGTGTCACGCTTCAATGTAGGTCTCTGTCCACCACCCGACGAATTGCGGCGCGCCGTTCTCCTAGCAGTTCGGTCCAACGGCAGGAACGAGTTACGCCGCCGCCAGCGGCGCTGACTGCTCTGCGGCGTCGGCCGCGTCCTTCGGTGCCAGCAACAGATACATCGCGGGCGTGACGATGCGTGCGATCAGAGTCGAACTGACAAGGCCACCAATCAGCACCATCGCCAGCGGCGAATACAACGGCGAGTGTTCGAACACGAGCGGTGACAACCCGCCGATGGCCGTGAGCGAGGTCAGCAGAACCGGCAGGAAGCGCACCTCACCGGCGCGTTCGATGGCTTCTCGCAATCGCACGCCTTTGGCCCGCTGCTGGTTCGCGAACTCGACCAGCAGAATGGAGTTCTTGATCTCGATGCCGACCAGCGCGACGAATCCGATTACCGCAGTGAACGACAACGATTCACCGGCGATCGCCAGTGCGATGAGGCCGCCCATGATGCCGAACGGAATCACGAATGCGACCACCGCGGTCGTAGAGAACGACCGGAACTCGAGCAGCAGCACGGCGAGGATGCCGAACAGCGCGACCATCGTTGCCGGCAGCAGTCCGCCGAAGCTGCGCTCCTGCGCCTCCGCTGCGCCACCGAAGCTCAACGTGTAACCGGCGGGCATACGCAGGCTTGCGAGTTGTCTTGCAACATCCTGTGTCACGCTCGACGTCAGATGTCCGAACTCGGTGTATGCACGCACCGTGACCGTACGTTCACGCTCGAAACGGTCGATCCGCGCGGGACCCGACTTCAACTGCGGGTTTGCGAGTTCGGCAAGCGGCGACGCGGCGCCTTCGCCGTTCCACACGTACAGCCGGTCGAGGTCGCTCACCGACATCACGTCGGCGCGCGGCGCACGCAGAATCACCGGATACGAGTCGCCAACCGGGTCGCGGAACTCGGCCACCGATACACCGCCGATGGCGACGCGCAGCGTCTGATCTATCGACCCGGCCGGAACGCCGCGTAAGCTTGCCGCGGCGCTGTCGATGTTCATGTCGAGATCGACCAGCCGCGCCGCCAACGGATTCGAAACATCGCGCGTACCGGGCGTGCCGCGCACGATCCGCTCGACGTCGGCCGCGATCTCGGTGAGCGCCGCGATATCGGGCCCACGCACGCGCACCGCAATCGGCGCTTCGATCGGTGGACCGTTTTCGAACCGGCGCACGTTGAAGCGCGCACCCGGATACGTCTTCAGCTTCGCGCGTAGCGCCTCGAGCGTTGCATGTCCCGACACCGATTCCCAACGATCGAACCGAACGTAGATGGAGCCGACGTTCGACTGCTGCTCTTCCGGTATCACGTTGTAGTAGATCTGAGGGTTACCGCGGCCGGTGTTGGCGAATCGCCAGACGAAATGCGGTTCTGCCGCGATCACACCGTCGGCGAACAGCACCGCGCGATCCGTTTCACTCACGGCGGTGCCCTGCGGCAACTCGACATCCACCAGGAAGTAAGGGCTGTCGTTTTCCGGGAACAGACTGAAGCCGAGTTTCGGCACCAGCGTCAGCGTTGCCGCAACGAGCAATAGCGAGACGGCAACCGTGCTGCGCGGCCAGCCGAGTGCTACGTGCAGCGCCGGCCGATAGATGCGGTGGATGCCGCGCATCACTACATCGAGGAAAACGTTGGTGTGACCCGCACCGGAACTCGGCAGCGCGCGGCTAGCCAGAAACGGCACGATCGTCAGCGAAACGATCAACGACGACGCGATGGTGCACACCACTGCCACCGGCAACGAGCGGATGAAGTCGCCGGCCCCTTCCGGTAGCGACATCAACGGCACGAACGCGAGCAGGAGCGTGGCTGTACAACCGACCACGGCGATGTTGATTTCGGATACACCTGCGATCGCTGCTTCGCGCGGCGCAAGCCCTTCGCGCAAACGTCGTGCGATGTTCTCGGTAACGACGATCGAATCGTCCACCAACAGCCCAAGCGCAAGCACGAACCCGGCAATCGAAAGCTGGTTCAGTGAATAGCCGAGGAATTGCAGCGCGACCACACCCATCGACAACGACAGCGGAATCGACACCATTACGACGAGCGACGCACGATAGCCGAGCGGCAGCAGTGTCAGCAGCACGAGCCCTATCGCGATCAGGAAGTCGCGGCCAAGCGAGCCCAGCCGGTGCTCCACCGTCACCGCCTGATCGAAACCGCGTTCGAGCCGGATCTCCGGCGGCAAGCGCGGTTCGAACCCATCGACCTGCGCGCGCACGCCGTCGATCACGTCGAATACGGTAGCCCCGAGCTTGGCGCGCGCGGTGACGAACAACGCGCGTTCGCCGTTGAAGCGGGTGATGTGGCTTCGCTGGTCGTTCGACCACGCAACATCGGCAACATCGCCCACTGTGACCACTGAGCCTTCACTGGATCGCAGCACCACGCTGCGTATTTCATCGAGGCTGTCGAATGAACCGGTGGCCTCGACGTTGAATCGGCGCCCTCCCGATTCAACTGCACCGATCGGTGCATCCAGACCTTCGCGCGTCAACGCATCGGCAACGGCCGTGAGCGGCAAGCGATACGCGGCAAGCCGGTCGAGATCCGCGGCCACGCGCACTTCGGCGGCAGGCACGCCCCAGATCTCCGAGTGTTGTACACCGGGCGCACGCTCGATCGCGTCGCGCAGATCGCGTGCATAACCTTCCATGCGCCGGAACGAGGCCGTTTCGCTGACCAGCGCCATCTGTACGACGTTCGTCTGCGCGGGATTGCGGCGGTCCGCCCGCACCAGTGTAACGCCGTCAGGGAGGCTGGACCGCACGACGTTCAACTCGCGCACCACCTCGTCGTACTTCTTCTCCGGCTCGGAACCGTAGATGAACTCGACGCCTATGGTCGCGACACCGGCGCGACTGCCCGAAGTAATCTGTCGAACGTCTTCGAGACCGTTCAGTGCGTTCTCGATAGGGATCGCGATGAGGCGTTCGATCTGCTCGGCGTCGGCGCCGGGCAACAGCACCACCACACCGACGGCGGGGAAACGCGTGATCGGGTCTTCCGATTTCGCGATGTTGCGTACCGAACTGGTACCGAGCGCGATCAGCAGCGCGAACATCACCAGCGTGAATTGCCAGCGATCGACGAAGAACCGGGTGATCGCGTCCATCAGCCGGGCTGCGCGATCCGCACCGGCTCGCCATCTCTGACGTAAGCGGCACCGGCCGCTACTACGCGCTCACCCACTTCGAGACCGGACACGACCAGCACGCCGTCGCGGGCGATGCCGGACGTCTGCACCGCGCGGCGGCGCGCGATGTTGTCGCCATCTACTACGAATACGGTGCCTTGGTCGGCACGACCGTCGAGCAGCGACAACGTCGGCACGATCAGCGCGATTTGCGCATCCGCTGCCGCGGCCACGGCAATTTCGACCTGCGCTACTTGTCCGCTGCGCAGCCCAACAGGATCATCGGGGCGCACTTCGACTTCGAACGCGCCGGTCGCATCGTCGCTTTTCGCGGCTACGCGCACGACCTTGGCGGCGCGTTGCGGCAGTCCGGCAATCTGCACCGTTGCAATGCTGCCAACGTCGACTCGGGCCGCCGCGCGCGATGCCACTGCCGCACGCACGACCATGCCCTGCGCCGTTTCGCCGAGCACGAGGATCGGCGTACCTGCATTGACCATCTGTGCGGGTTCGGCCTGCCGCCGCAACACCACGCCGGACGCAGGCGCCGTGAGCAACGTACTTTCCTGCGCACGCTCCACTGCAAGTCGCGCATCGTCCACCGCGGTTTGCGATATAAAGCCTTTCTCGAACAGCGCCTGATTGCGCGCGAGCAGGCGCTCGGCGTTCTCGCGCGCTTGCGTTGCTTCCGTCGGATTGGAGCCGACGCTGGTACGGCGCAACGAGGCAAGCTGTTGCCCGGGAACGACCACATCGCCCGTGTCGACCCGCAGCGACAGAATCACCCCGGGGGCATTGAAGGACAGTTCGGTCTCGCGCTTGTAGCCGACCAGGCCGCTGGCGCGAATCGCGCCGGCGTCCACGGCACTGGCGACCGAAACCACCGAAACGACCGGCCGAAGGTCGGGCGGCGGCGCGAGTTCGCTGGGACGCGCCTCTCCACAACCCGACAGCAGGGCCGCCACCGCGGCAGACAGCACAATCGCAACGACTACACCAAAGGCCGAGTTCGCTACTGGCCATCGCAGGTGCTCAGAACGGCACGAGTTCGAATGCATCGCCGATCCTCCTTTCAGTCCTGGGTCTTGACACTGTCAGGTGGGTAGTTTCGTAACACTACTTGACATTGTCAAGGCAGAACGCGAGGATCGCGCGCCATGTCAGCTGATCTGCGCCGCGTCGTTCTCGACGCGAGCCTTGACCTTATTCAGGAAGAGGGGCTCGCGGCTTTGAGCATGCGCGAAGTGGCGCGCCGCGCGGGTGTCAGCCACCAGGCGCCGTACCACCACTTTCGCGATCGCGAAGGAATTCTCGCGGCCATCGCGATGGACGGCTTCATCAAGCTGCACAAGGGCATGATGAAAGCCGTGGCGCCCCTCACCGACCCGGTCGACCGCCTGAACGCCGTCGGCGGCGCCTACCTCACGTTCGCCGTGCGCAATCAGGCGCATTTCAAGATCATGTTCCGCTCCGAACTGGTTGCGATCGACAAGCACGAAGCGCTGAAGGAGCGTGCCGATGCCGCATTCGACTTCGTCACCTCGATCGTTGCCGAAGTCGCGCAGCGGCGCGGTGCGAAGGACACGCTGCCGCTCGTCATCGCCGCCTGGTCGCTGGCGCACGGCGCCGCCACGCTGCTGCTCGAAGGCAAACTCGATCACCGCTATGGAAACACCGACAAGCAACGTATGGCCGGTGCGATGGCAGCGATCGAAGCTTTCGGTAACCTGATGGCCCGGGACTGAGGCCGCCCATGAAACTCCGCATCGTCGACGACTCGATCCGGTTGCGCCTCACGGTGTCGGAAGTGGCGTCGATCGCGCGCGGTGCTGCAGTCGAGTCGCGCACCCGCTTTCCTTCCGCAACGCTCGACTACGCCCTGTGGGTTGCCGACGTACCGCACATCGCCGCACGCTTCGACGCCGCGCGCATCGCGATCACTCTGCCGCGGGCGGTCGCCTCACGCTGGGCCGGCAGCAACGAGGTATCGCTTCATGGCGAACAGCAGATCGGCGACGGCGTGTTGCGGATCCTCGTGGAGAAGGACTTCACCTGTGTGGAACCGCGCGAGGGTGAGGATCAGGGAGATCTGTATCCGAATCCGAAGAGCGTTTCGGCGAAGGTGTCCGACGGCGCTTAGCGCGCGCAGAGTTTCTGTATTTCGCCGATTGCGCGCGATGAGCCGACCAGCGAGATGTGGTACGAACGCTCGCCGTCAGCCAGCAACAACAGTTCGAGGCTTTTTCCGTTGCGCATGCCACGGACGATTTCGTTCGCCGAGGATTGTGGTACGACCATCGCATTGCCTCGCGGATTGAGCCGCCACCGAGCGGCCTTCATCGGACCGTTGTCGAATTTCCAGCGAACTTCCTCGGAACTCAGCAATTCACCATTCTCGAGCATGAATCGAACGTCGATCTCGCCGGTTGCGCTCCAGCACCGAACCGTCGCAGTGACGACGTCACCGCCAACGGGCTCGGACGTTTGCGACGCGGCGCCGACGACACCGGCTTTGTGCATCGGATCGGCGTACTGCTCGAATCGCCAGTCGAGCGGCGGCAACTCAGACACGGCGGCGAATGAAACACCCGAAATCACCACGATTCCGCCGCCGAAGAGCCACGCGACAAGTCTCCGGAACCCGATTCCGGCGCGATGCGGTGGCGACGTGGTCCTGCTCATCGTCCGCGGAACTGCGGGCTGCGCTTCTCCGCGAACGCGCGTCGCCCTTCTTTGTAATCCTCGCTGTTGAAGCACGCATCGACCAGCGGCGCCACGTCGCGCGCCGCTTCGAGGTTCGAGTAGCGCTCGTACGCATTGATCGAAGCTTTCGACGCGCGGATCGTCAGCGGTGCGTTCGCGGCTATCGTCGCGGCATACGCACGCACGCGCGCCTCGAGCTGCTCGTCGGGGACTACGAAGTTGATCAACCCGATGCGCAACGCTTCGTCCGCTTCGAGAAAACGGGCGCTGAACAGGATGTCGCGCGCGGACGATGGACCCACGAGGCGCGCCAGCGCCGCGGTGCCCGCGTATTCGTAGCCGAGTCCGAGTTTCGCGGCGGGAATGCCGAATCGCGAACCCGGCGTTGCGAACCGCACGTCGGCATTCAGCGCAATGGCAAGACCACCACCGATGCAGAAGCCCTGGATCATTGCGATGAACGGCTTTTCCAGATGCGAAAGCCAATGATGACCGCGCCCGGAAATTTCGCCGTATTCCTTACGCTGCTGCGCATTCGCGCGGTGCTGATCGAACTCCGAGATGTCCGCGCCGGCCGCGAACGCTTTTCCGCCCGCGCCTTTCATCACCACCACTCGCACGTCGTCGTCCTTTTGAAACGCTTCGAGTGCATCGCCGATGCCCTGCCACATCTCCAACGACACCGCGTTGCGCCGCTGCGGATGGTTGAACGTCAACCAGCCGATGCCGCCTTCGACGTCCGCCAGAATCTTCTCGGTCTTCAGTTTGATCATGAAATGGCTCCTGCCTGCGTGAGGCGTTCGATTTCAGCCGCAGCGATACCGAACTCGCGCAGCACTTCGTGGGTGTGTTCACCGGGATCGGGCCCGGCGTGATGAAAACGTTCCGCGGCTGGAAACAGCGACAGGTTGATCGGCGAGCGCACCAGCTCGATGTCACCGAGATCTTTGTGCGGCGCCGGGCGGGTCATCCGCAGGTGTTTCACCTGAGCGTCCTCGAATGCTTCGCCGATGGTGTAGATGGGTCCGCACGGAACACCGACCGGATTCAAGCGCTCCACCAGCTGCGCCGTCGTGAACCGTCGCGTGACCTCGCTAACGGATTCATTCAGGCGCTGCCGATTCCGGAATCGCGAACGCCCATCGGCATACGCGGGATCGAGCAGCAGTTCCGGTGCGTCGAGCGCCTCGCAGAAACTCTTCCACATCTTACCGGTACTCGCCGCGAGATTGACGAGGCCATCCTTGGATTCATACGTGCCCATCGGCACCTGCACGGGATGGAAGTTGCCCTGTTTGCCCGGAATTTCCTTGTTCATCGTGTACCGCGCGCCCTGGAAATCGAGCTTGCTCAACATGCCTTCCAGCAACGACGTGTGCACCCATTGGCCCTCGCCGGTACGCTCGCGATGCAGCAGCGCGAGCAGAATGCCCTGCCCCAGAAACATCCCGGCGGTCGTGTCGGAAATCGCGATGCCCACGCGCATCGGCGGCGCACCCGGCTCGCCGGTAATCGACATCAGGCCGCTCATACCTTGCACGATCTGATCGACGCCGGGCCGATCGCCATACGGCCCGTCCTGGCCGAAACCGGAAATGCTGGCAAGAATGATGCGCGGATTGATCACGCGCAGTTGCGGGTAGTCGATACCGAGCCGCGACTTCACATCTGCGCGAAAATTCTCCACCACGACGTCAGCACGCGCGACGAGTTGCCGAAACAGTGTGGCCCCGTCAGCGTGTTTGAGATCGATGCACACGCCGCGTTTGTTGCGATGCAGATTCTGATCGTCCGGGCCATGACGCACACCGGTCACCGAACCACCGGATCCGTCGCGCCCGGCGGGCGGTTCGATCTTGATGACGTCGGCGCCCCAGTCTGCCAACAACCGCACCGCAGTAGGCCCGGCGCGCGCGATTGTCAGATCGAGCACCACGCAATCCGACAACGGCAGTGATGGTTCGTTCGTCATTGCTGGTAACCCTCCTCCGAATGCTCCGGTGCGGCGTCTGCGGTCATCTTTGCGTACGCTTCCGGCTCCAACAGCGGCAGCTTGCGCAGGAACGCGACGAGGCTCCAGATGACATCGTCGTCGCGCGTCATGCCCCACGCCGGCATCGCCGACGACTTGATGCCGTGCTTGATGATCCAGAAGCGTCGCGCCGCAGCGGCCTCGCCGTCGTCGCGCGCGAACTCCGCGCCCGCGAGCGGGGGCGCAACGGGATACAGCCCCTTTCGGAACTCGTTATCGGCTACCCCCGGGGCGAGATGGCAGCCCACGCACAGGTGAGCGTATTCCTTCGCGCCGGCAGCCAGGAGCGTCGGCGAATCGAGGTCCGGCACCTTGATGCCGATGGCCCGCACGGCGATCGAGCGTTCGCGCGTGGTCTGCGCGACCCATCGGAAGACGACGCCGTGCGGCGCATCCGCCGCCACGTCGAAAACACCGACATAGACATAGGCCAACGCGGCCAGCACGACCACCAGCAACGTCACCACCACCACTCTCAACGTGGTCATCGCCCTTCTCCGGGACTAGCGCGCACGCGCCGGCATCATGTGGACCCGATAAAACGTGTCCGGCCCCAAGGAAGACGAGCGTCGCCTCCGCGCCTCAGATTTTCAACAGCGAGTCGAGCTCCTCCAGGAACAGCGCCACCTTCTCGAGCTGATCCGGCAGGGTGAGATAGCGCGATTCGTTGGTGGCCGGCGACCCCGGCCGAAAGCCGAGGTTGAGCTGCAGCGGGTACCGCGGGAAGTCGGTGATGAGCGTGCGCAGACAGTGGGCTGCGCGCGGATCGAGTACGAGCCCGAGCAGCACCAGGTTGTCGCCGACGTCCTCGAAATCGCCATCTTCGATCAGGTCGAGCAGATCCGGCTCGCTCACGGCAGATTCGATCTCGTCCAGAATCCAGCGCTTGCGTCTCAGCTGCTCGCGGACGTGTTCGGAGCGCAGTACGTCGAGCAACGTCCGCGCAACGTGCATCGGCAACGCCTGGATCAGGTGCCAGCCGATCTGGAACAACCGCACGATGCCGGGGCGGCTTTCAAGCATCCGTTCGATCGAATCGGCGCGGTCCAACGCACTCGTTGGGCGGCCGTTCGAATCCGCCTCCAGAACGTGATGCATCCCGAGGTTTGCGCAGGCGAGCGCCGCCTTGGCAGCCTCGGCTTCCGTGAATCGCGCTCCCTGATACCAGCTTCCCGCCATCAACACGTTGGCGAGAAAAATGAGTTCACCGAGCCGGGCACCGAACACATCGGGGCGCGTCAGCTGCAGGCGGTCGAGGCGCGCCTGCAGTTCGAGCGGCGCCTCGCGCGAATCCTTCGGTCCTTCCAACAATTGCGGTTGCCGATCGCCGGTGATCTCGGCTTCAGCCAACGCGGACTCCAGGGCGCGCAGTTCCAACGGCGCGATCGGCGCTTCGTCCGGTTCTTCGTCGGAACCCTGCGTCTGCGCCCTGCGCTGTTCGGCAGCCGCCGCCGCAGCCGCAGCCAGTTGATCGAAGTAACGTTGCGCAATTGCGTCGTAGTCGGTTTGCGCCACGAGGTTCTCGCGCGCGGCCTGCCGCGTGGTCTTTAGAAATACGGCGGCCATCTGCGGCGTAACGAAGCCGCTGCGTTCGCGGCGCTGTTCCCGTTCGTGCGTCTCATCGTCGAGCAGCAGATGTGCGTCGGCATCGAAGTCGCGCATCGTCGGCGCCGACGAGCAGCGCGCCAGCACACGGTAGAGAAACTCGCTGTCCTCGGCTTCGAGTTCCATGAGCGCCGTTTTGACGATGTCCCATTCGTCCTCGTGAATGGAGGTCACGATGTATTCGCCGATCACCTCGAACGACACGTTGTCGCTCTCGAGCTGACACAGCACGCACACGCAGCTGCCTTCCACGTGCTCTGCACCGACGGTGCGGTCGATCACGGAGATCAGCGGCGCGAAGTTGAGCACCACGAACGTATCGCCCAGATCGATTAGGCGTTGCGTCGCGAACGCCGACCCCGCCTCGAACATCACGTCGAGCCATTCGAGGAATCGTTCGGGCCGCAGCCGATCGGCGCGCCCCGGCGTGAGCGACTCCCACAACGACTCATCGAGCACGTCGCGCATCTGCTCAGGTGTGGTCAGCGCGATCAGATCGCCAGCGTCGTGCAATCCAACGTGCTCGATCAGCCGCTTCAGCACCGGCGGCTCGAGCTTGCGAACGAAAGCCGGCAATGCCGGGTTGTCGGTGAGCGTCTTCATCAGACGCTTCGATGATTGAGCTTTCGTCAGTTGGCGTTTCGGCATGCGCGGAACCTCCAGCTCGAAGGAACGCGGCGTTGTACGCCTCTTATTCGACCCGGAACAGACTAGGCAGTTCGACCGAGGGCTGGTAACTTATGACCACAGTGAAAAAAACGGCGACTCGAAGTCGCCGTTTTCGTTTCCAGCTCCTGAACGCCCGCGTCTCAGCCGCGAATGCGTACCGGCAGTTCGCGGATGCCGTGGATGAAACTGGACTTCAGGTAAACCGGATCGCCAACCACTTCGATCTTCGGGAAGCGCTTGTGCATCTCTTCCCAGATCACGCGCAACTGCATCTCACCCAGGCGATTGCCGAGGCAGCGGTGGATGCCGAACCCGAACGACAGGTGATGCCGCGCGTTGGCACGGTCGATGAGGAACTGGTTCGGATTCTCGATCGCGTCGGAGTCGCGATTGCCCGAGATGTACCACATCACCACCTTTTCGCCCTGCTTGATCTGCTTGCCGCCGATCTCGGTATCTTCGAGCGCGGTACGTGCCATGTGCGCCACCGGTGATTGCCAGCGGATGATCTCGGGAACCATGTTGGTGATGAGCCCGGGATTCTCGCGCAGCTTCTTGTACTCGTTGGGGAACTGGTTCAGTGCCAGCACGCCACCGGTGATCGAGTTGCGGGTTGTATCGTTGCCACCGACGATGAGCAGCAGGATGTTGCCGAGGTATTCGTTCGGCGGCATGTTTTTGGTCGACTCACCATGCGCCAGCATCGAGATCAGGTCGGCCTTGTGGGGATTCTTGACGCGCTCTTTCCAGACCTCGTCGAAGTAGCCGTAACACTCCCACAGCACCTTGAAGCCCTGCTCCACGGTTTCGAAATACTCGGGATTGCCGAGGTTCGACACACTGTCGGACCAGTAAATCAGCTTATGGCGGTCTTCCTGCGGAATGTCGAACAGCGTTGCCAGCATCTGCCCCGTGAGTTCCACCGACACGTGGCGCACCCAGTTGAAGTCTTCGTTGCGTGGCAGGTTGTCGAGAATGTTGCAGGCGCGCTCGCGGATCAGCGGCTCGAGGTCCATCAAGTTGCGCGGCGTGAACATCGGCGCGACCACCTTGCGCTGGTTCTCGTGCTTCGGCGGATCTTCCTGAATGAACATCGGCAGATCGAACTGCGGATCGGGATCGGCGCCGCCCCCCAGGCTGATGCCGCCGATCTTCGAGTCGGACGAAAAAATCTGGTGGTGCGAGTCGCAGTACATGATGTCGTTGAACTTCGTCAGCGACCAATAGGGGCCGAACTGACTCTTCGCGCAGTAATGCACCGGCGCTTCTTTGCGCATACGTTCGAAGTACGGCCACATGGCGTCGGCTTCGAACAATGCAGGATGACCGACGTCGATCGATTCAAGTGGTACCGCGTAGGGATCCTGCTTCACGTCGATCGGCCACATCGCCGCGAACTGGGCGTTCGTCATGGTCGGATCGAACGCCGGCATGGTGGTGCGCAGATGCGCCTTGATCTTTTCCTTGCTGGCGTCGATTTCGGTCTGCTTGATCGCTACTGCTTCGCTCATGATCGTTTCCAACTTCCGGGGGTATCGAGTATTGCATAGCGGACCGCTGCGCCAAACCACAGGCGGCTGTGCCGCTCCTCAGGCGGCTATGCCGCTCCACAGGCGGCTGTGCCGCTCCTCAGGCGGCTGTGCCGCTCCAGGCGGTGGCTGTATCGTGATGCGCATTGCGACA
The DNA here is from genome assembly GCA_041739525.1 of Pseudomonadales bacterium. Lineage (GTDB taxonomy): Bacteria > Pseudomonadota > Gammaproteobacteria > Pseudomonadales > Azotimanducaceae > DATJGR01. The sequence continues at coordinate 55,974 of JBGSNQ010000165.1, forward strand.
ACAGGAGTTTTTATGCAACGGCTGCTTCCGCTGGCTGAACGCACCGCCGAATTGCTCAAGGCGCGTGGCGAAACGATCGCCGTCGCCGAATCGTCCACGGCCGGACTGATCAGCGCTGCGCTGGTCGCGGTACCCGGCGCTTCGGCCTACTTCGTCGGCGGCGGCGTCATCTATACGGCCGTCGCACAACGCGCCTTACTCGACATTCCACGCGAACAGCTCCGCGGCATTCGCGCCTCTACCGAACCGTACGCGCGGCTCGGCGCGCAGACCATTCGCACCAGGCTCGCGACCACCTGGGGAATCGCCGAAACCGGCGCCACAGGACCCACCGGCAATCCATACGGCGACGCGGCAGGCCACAGCTGCATCGCGGTCGATGGACCCGTGCAGCGATCCATCACGCTCGAAACGCACCGCAGCGACCGCGTCGACAACATGTGGGCGTTCTCGGAAGCCGCGCTGCAACTCCTGATCGACTGCCTGACCGCGCGCGGGTGACGTCCGTTACACGGCCGAGTTGTTATAGTGCGACCATGAAGAAGAACTCCGGCAAACCGCGCGCATCCAAAGCCGATCGCGCGTACTTCGCGCGGATCGCACGCGGAAATCGAGCGATCGTCGATGAGCGCCCGCCGAACTCCCTCGACGAAATGCTGGATCGATTGGAACGAATCAGACGCGACCTCGGGGCGATGGCGCGTCCAGGGATCACGGCCGATGGCGACGGCGATCTGGCCAGCCACCTCGCCTTCCTCGAACGCCAACACCGAATCGACGGACATGGAACGCACGGCGCTTAGCGCGCTCGCACGGCTCCTCGACTCTCTGTCGATCGAGTGGACTCTCATCGGCGCATTGGCTGCCAATCGATATCGCGCCTCACCGCGTCTGACTCATGACATTGATCTGCTGCTCGCCGACACCGGCCCCGGACTCGATCAGCTCGAGTCCGCGCTGAACTCGGCGGGCTGGTCCGTGCGTCGCGCCGACGCCGCAGGGGAGCTATTGCGTCTGCGGCATGCGGAACTCGGTGTCGCCGATCTCATCGTTGCCGGCACGCAATACCAGCTGCAAGCGCTGCGGCGCGCGCACGAGGAGCCGATCGGGGAAGCGGTTTCCGCGCGCGTACTCACACCTGAGGACGTAATCCTGCACAAGCTGATCGCGGGCCGTAGCCAGGACATCGCCGACATCGAGGCCATCATCGAAGGTGGCGTTCCACTCGACAAACGCTATCTGGCCGAATGGGCACGCTATTGGGATGTAGCCGCGTTGTGGGAGTCGTTGCGCGGCAAACGCTAAGCGAATCGGGTCGCGCGCGATCGCGGCAGGGAACCGCTCCTCACCACACATCGTCGAGCATATGCAGCGCAGCGCGGAATCCGGCATATTGGCCGATCGAATCCGCACGCACGTTCATGCTCGAGACGTTTCTTGCCGAACTGAAGCGCCGCAAGGTACTGCGCGTAATGGGCGCCTACGCAGTGGTCTCGTGGGGCGTGCTGCAGGTCATCGACAAACTGTTCCCGGCGCTGATGTTGCCGCCGTGGACGATCACGTTCGTCGCCGTGCTGCTGATCATCGGCCTGCCGATCACCGCGATCATCACGTGGGCGTTCGAAATCACGCCCGACGGCATCCGACGCACCACCTCCGAGCCGGAACCGGGTACCGCGCGCGCCGGTTGGCTCGAGACGGCGCTGCTCATCGCAATTGTCGTCGCGGTCGGAATCTCGTTCGTTCAGCTGCACGAACGGATGGCTGCGCCCGAGCCCGCGACGACGGCTGCAACCCAAGCAACGGCAGCAACCACCGCGGCGAACTCGATCGCGGTGCTGCCGTTCACCAGTTTCAGCGAAGACGCCGAAAGCAACTACTTCGCTGACGGACTCACTGAGGAGCTGATCAACGAACTCGCCAACATCCCGGGAATGAAAGTGTCGGGCCGAACTTCGTCGTTCTATTTCAAGAACCGCAACGAAGACCTGCGCGAGATCGGCCGCACCCTGGGCGTTTCGCAAGTGCTGGAAGGCAGTGTGCGCCGGGCCGGCGACAAGCTGCGCATCACCGTGCAGCTGATCTCCACATCGGACGGATTCCACCTGTGGTCGCAGACATACGATCGGCGTATGGACGACATCTTCGCGATTCAGGACGACGTAGCGATGAACGTCGCGTCGGTGCTCGAGATGAAGATCGGCGCGCCGAACCGCGAAGGCACCGACACCATGCACGATATGGAAGACTATCGGTTGTATCTGATCGCGCTCGCGTTGCTGCACGAGCGCGCGCTGGAACCGCTCACGCAGGCGCGCGAGCTGTTCACGCAACTCAAAACCCGTGAACCCGACAATGCCGATGCGCTCGCCGGCTACACGCAGGCAACGATGTTGCTGGCGGGTACCTATATGACGCTCGACTTCGAAGCGGCATCGAAGGACGCCATCGCTGCTGTGGAGCACGCACTCGAAGTGGATCCGAACTCGGTCAGCGCGAATGTCGCCGCCGGCGCCGCGTACACGGTACTGCTGCATCGCACCGACGACGAGCGTTACCGCGTGCAGGCCGAGCGTACCCTGGCGCGCGCCGTGGAACTGGCGCCCGAGGATCCGGACGCACTCGCTACATACGGCACACTGCTGAACGAAATGGGCAACTACGAATCCGCATACGAACTGCTTCGGCGGGCCACGACGCGGGATCCGCTGTCGCGCGTTGCACAAGCTCAGCTGATCACCTCGCTCGAAGGGCTGGGGCGCCTCGCCGAGGCACGCGAAAAGTTGATCACGCTCGGGCAGATGTATCCTGACTATGTCTTTCCGCAACTCGAGCTCGGCGAGCTGTTGCTGACGCAGGGCCAGCTCGACGCCGCGCTGCCGTATCTGCAGAAGGCGCATGCATCGAAGAGCAGTCCGCGCGCCACGTTCGCGCTCGCACTCGCGTATCTGAACCTCGGCCTCGAAGACGAAGTGCGCGCAACGCTTGCGCAGCTCGACTATTCGCCGCTGTCGGTGCCGTTCGGCGAAGTCATTCTGCTCAACTCGCGCGGCGACGAGGCCGGCAGTTTTCGTCTGGCACAAACACAACTCGAAAAGACCAATGATCCGATCTGGCAGTCGCTGCTGATCAATTCGTCGCTTGCGCTCGGCGATCTTGCAACGGCGCGGCGCGAACTCACGAAACTCACACCCACACTGCTCGCGACGCTCGATGCTTCCCACTCGCAGCCGGAACCGGCGCTGCTGGTCGGCGAGTTGTTGATCCAGGAAGGCCGCAAGGACGATGCAGCGCGGGTGTTCGAAACCCTGCTCGCGACGCTAGCACCGCCGGCACACGGCTATGAACCCGCGCTGCGTAAAGTGACACGCGCGAAGATCCTCGCCCGTCTCGGCAGAAACGACGCGGCCATCGACGAACTGCGCGCCGCACAGCTGCAAGGCAACCGCCTGCTGTGGGATTTCGACTTCGTGCAGCGGCTCGACCGCGTGCCGGCGTTCGAGACCATTCGCGACGATCCGCGCTTTCGCGCCGTGATCACAGACATGGAAGCCGACAATCGTATGATGCGCGACCGCGTTCTGAAACAGACCAACGCGCAAGCTGCGCCGCCGCCAACCAAGAGGGAACGCTCGTGACCGTCTTCGAATCCGCAATCAGGCGCCTGATTTCCTGTCTGCTCATTTGCGCCAGCACGATTCCGTTGGGGGCCTTCGGCGCGGAGCCACGCGACAGCGAATGGCCGACGTATGGCAACGACCCCGGTGGCAGCCGCTACGCCGCGCTCACGCAAGTCACGCGCGACAACGTGGCGCAGCTGACGCAGGTATGGAGCTATCAGACCGGCGACCTCGGCGAGGGATATCCAAGCGCCGAACGGATGGCATTCGAAGCGACGCCCATCCTCATCGACGGCGTGCTCTACGTCAGCACGCCCTATGGGCACGTGCACGCGATCAAAGCCGCCACCGGCGAAGCGGTGTGGCATTTCGACGCCCATCTTCCCAACGACCGATCCTATTCGGAGAACACCTCGCGCGGTGTCAGTGCGTGGCGCGATCCCGACGCGGCGGCCGGCGCACCGTGTGCACTGCGCATTCTGTTCGGCACGCTCGATGCGCGACTCATCGCGCTCGATGCGAAGACCGGTCTCGCGTGCGCCGACTTCGGCAAGAACGGCAGCGTCGACCTGAACGAAGGCAGCCGGCCGCGCGATCCGGGAAATTATCTCGTCACGTCGCCGCCAGCGTTGTGGCGCAACCTCGTCATGGTCGGCTCAGCGGTGGGCGACAACCGCGCGGTCGACAACGAGCTCGGCATCGTGCGCGCGTTCGATGCGCGCACGGGCGCCCTGGTGTGGTCGTGGGATCCGATTCCACGCACGCCCGACAACCCGGTGTATTCGGAGTGGACCGACGAAGCGGCGAAGATCACCGGTGCGGCGAATGCGTGGTCGGTGCTGTCGCTCGATGTCGAGCGCGGTTTGCTGTTCGTGCCGGTGGGTTCCGCCAGCCCGGATTTCTTCGGCGGCGAACGCACCGGCGACAACCGTCACGCGAACTCGATCGTCGCATTGAACGCCGCGACCGGTGAAGTCGTGTGGGCGCGACAGCTCGTACATCACGACGTGTGGGACTACGACATGCCGGCGCAACCGGTACTGATCGACCTGCAACGCAACGGCCAGAGCGTGCCCGCAGTAGTGCAGCCCACCAAGATGGGCATGCTGTTCGTGCTCGCCCGCCGCACCGGCGAACCGCTGTTCGGCATCGAGGAACGTCCCGTTCCACAAAATGGCGTCGAAGGCGAAGTGCTGTCGCCGACCCAACCGTTCTCCGCGTTGCCGTCGCTGGTGCCGAACGCACCGCTAACAGCTGACGACGCGTGGGGATTCACGCCGTGGGACCGCGGCAAGTGCGCTGACCAGATCACTAAGCTGCGCTCGGAAGGCATCTACACGCCGCCGAGTTTGCAGGGCACCGTGGAGTGGCCCGGCTATTCGGGCGGTTCGAACTGGGGCAGCGTGTCGTTCGATCCTGTACATCAGCTGGTCATTGCGAACACCAACCGTTTGCCGTTCGTCGTGCAGTTGATCAAGCGCGACGAACTGAAAGCCACCTACGAATCGAAGGTGTATCCGGATTCCGAATTCGCGCGCCAGACGGGCACCCCTTACGGCATGCGACGCGAACTGATCAAGTCGCCCATCGGTGTGCCGTGCACGGCGCCGCCCTGGGGCACCCTCACCGCGATGAATCTCACCACCGGCTCGATCGCGTGGCAGGTGCCGCTCGGCACATCGCGCGATCTCGCACCCTGGCCGGTGTGGTTCATCGATGGCGTGCCGAACATGGGCGGCTCCATCGTGACGGCGGGCAACGTGGTATTCATCGCCGCCGCTAGCGACAACTTCCTGCGCGCGTTCGACGTCGAAACGGGCGCCGAGTTGTGGCGCGGACGGTTGCCGGCCGGCGGTCAGGCCACGCCGATGACGTACATGCAGAATGGCCGCCAGTACATCGTCATTTCCGCGGGCGGTCACGGCGGCATGGGCAGCACGCGCGGCGACTATGTGGTCGCGTTCGCCCTTCCGTCTTCTTAAGAAGGACAGCCGGCTTCGTGATTCACAGGCCTGCGCCCCAACGATATTGCCAGGCGACGCCGTACAGATCGAACTCATTGCCTGTACGCGCCGAAACGCCGTTACTCGCGTACAGCTTCACCGAATTGAGCCGATCGATCGGTATCGCGAGCGTCAGCCCTCCACGCCAGTTCTTCTGCTGGTCGTTCTTGTGCACGCCGTCGATGGTGGTGCGCCCGCCTTCGAAATAGGTCGCGTCGCCCGACGCCCACCAACCGTTGTGGAAGCTATAGATGAGATGACCCTGCATCGAGTAGATCGGGTCCTGTTCACGCCGTTTGCCGCCGTAGAAATTGTCGTTGTCCGTATAGACTGTCGCGCCCGCGGCAAGCTCCAGGGTCCAGCGCCCGCTGGCTTTGGACACCCCAACTTCAGGGCGGAATGCCCAGCGGTTGGTGCCGATGTTGACGAGGCGGTCGTCGTCGTACTGGCCAACTGGCAGGCTCGCCTGCAGGCTCACGCCGACGATCAGATCCTGTCTGTAGTTCGCGAAGTCCCGTAGCGTGAGTGCCGGCGCGCCGTACAAGTTCACCGACAGCCGCACTTTCGGATCGGCAAAACCGTCGACGTTGCGATCGATTGGGTCGCCGTCGAGTTTCGCGTCGCCCGACAACCGGGTGTAGGGCGCGATCAGATCGATCTTTGCCGACTGGCCACCGATCTCGAGCACGTGTGCCATCCCGAGTACCGCGCTGTCGGTGCGCAGGTTGATATCGGTGAGCGGCAGGGAGCCATCGGTGGACAGCCCGCCATCAGTACGCGCGTAGCCGGCGGCGAGGAAATTCACGCCGATCGGCGCGTTAGAGTAGGCTCGCGGCTCGATGTCCTGCGCAATCGCGTCGGCGCCACCAACCAATAGCCCCAGGAGCACCCAGGCGGATACTGCTAACGGCTTCGTCATGGTGTGGCAGCTGTCGGAGTGAGCAACGACGTCGGAGCACACGCCTGTGCAACGGGCCATCGAGAGATCTGAAGCGCATCCACAAATTTGAGCGAAGTGTCCTTCGGCAGATGTGGACATCCTCGTGAGGGCGAGCGATGCGGTCAACTCACTGAGATTCATCAGTTAGCGCTGCGGCCGGCGTGTCCGGAACGGCTACAATGCCGCGCCGGATCGCGCACCACACCCCATGAACCTGTTCGCAACACATCCCTTGGGCTTTTCCGACCTGATCGAGCAGGAACTGCTCGGCTGCGGCGGAGCGGTGGCCACGCGCACGACCGCCGGCATCGGCTTCGCCGGCAATCTCGAGTGCGCATACCGGATGTGTCTGTGGAGCCGCATCGCCAACCGCATTCTGCTGCAGATCGACACGTTCGATGCACCGGAGCCCGACGCGCTGTACTACGGTATCCAGCGCATCGACTGGCAAATGCACCTGCACCCCACTGGTTCCATCGCGGTCGATTTCGTTACGGCGCGATCACAGATCAACCACAGTTTGTACGGTGCGCAGCGCGTCAAAGACGCGATCGTGGACCAGCTGCGCGACGCAACCGGCGCACGGCCGAACGTCGACCTCGAGGCGCCCGACGTTCGCATCAACGTATTCCTCGATCGCGATCGCGCCTCGGTGGCGATCGATCTGTCCGGCGAAAGCCTGCACCGGCGCGGCTATCGTCAGGCACAGGGTCCCGCACCGTTGAAAGAGAACCTGGCGGCCGGTCTGCTGTTGCGCGCGGGCTGGCCACAGATCGCGCGTGACGGCGGCGCCCTGCTCGACCCGATGTGCGGATCCGGAACGTTTGCCATCGAAGCATTGATGATGGCCGCAGACATCGCCCCCAACCTGGGTCGTTCTGCATTCGGGTTCGAGCGATGGAAGCAGCACGATGCATCGGTGTGGGAGCCGCTGCTGGCCGAAGCGCGCGCGCGGCGCGAACGAGGCCTCACCTCCACGCCGATCATTCTCGCCAGCGATCACGACGCGCGTGCCGTCGCCGTAACGTTGCGCAACTGCGAAGCGGCCGGGCTCGCGCAGTACATATCGGTCGAACAACGCGAAATGCGCGACATCGTGCCACCGGCGCAACACGGTCTGCTGATTTGCAATCCGCCGTACGGCGAGCGGTTGTCCGACGTCGCGTCGCTGCCACCGCTGTTCACCGAACTCGGCGAGGTATTGCGTACCCGATTCGAAGGTTGGCGCGCCTCGATACTGGCCACCGATCAGGAACTCGGTTTTCGCACCGGCCTGCGGCTCAAGAAGAAAAACGCGGCGCGTAACGGCGCGATCGACGTCTTTTTACTGACGTTCGACGTGGCTGCCGATCGCACGCTGACTGCGCACGGCAAGAGACCGCCGAAGCGGCCACCGGCTCTCGATGCCGGCGTCGATGACTTCAGCAATCGCATCCGCAAGAACCAGAAGCGCCTCGCTCGCTGGACACAGCGCGAGTCGGTGACGTGCTATCGCGTCTACGATGCCGACCTTCCGGACTACGCCTTCGCGGTAGACGTTTACCGCAGCGATGCCACGTGGCTGCACGTGCAGGAATACGCACCACCCTCAAGCGTTGACGCCGACAAGGCGCAACTGCGTCGCACCTCGGTGGAAGCGGTGCTGCCCGAACTGTTCGGCGTCGATGCGGCGCACATCGTAATGAAGACGCGCGAACGAAAACGCGGTAACGCCCAGTACCATCGGCAGGACTCGGCCGCGGAGTTCTACGAAGTGACCGAGGGCGGCTGTCGCCTGCTGGTGAACCTGCGCGACTATCTCGACACGGGTCTTTTCCTCGATCACCGCCCGCTACGGATGCGCATCCGGGCCGAAAGCCGCGGTAAACGCTTCCTCAATCTGTACGCGTACACCGGCGCCGCTACCGTGCACGCGCTCTGTGGTGGTGCATCGAGCAGCGTGTCTGTGGATCTGTCGAACACCTATCTCAACTGGGCGCTGCGAAATCTCGAACTCAACCAGCGCGATCTGCGTCATCACCGCCTGATCCGTGCCGACTGCAAGGATTGGCTTGCCGACGCTGCGACGCGTCCCGACAGATACGATCTGATCCTGCTCGACCCGCCGTCGTTCTCCAATTCGAAGGCGACCGAAGGAGTGCTCGACATCCAGCGCGATCACGCTGACCTGATTCGCGCCTGTGTCGATCTGTTGGCTGCGGACGGCACGCTGTACTTTTCCACCAATCTGCGCGGTTTCAAGCTGAATGAAGGCGCGCTCGCCGGCCTCGACTGCGTTAACATCACCCCGGATACGATCGACGAAGACTTTCGACGCAATCCACGTATCCACCACTGCTGGCGGATCCGCGCGTCGAAGTAGCCCAGGGAGCGGCAGTCAAGGAGAGACGAGCCTGATGAAGATCGGCATACCCAAAGAGATCCACGTCGGCGAACGCCGCGTCGCCGCCACTCCGGAATCGGTAGAACAACTCGCCAAACTCGGTCACCACGTGGCAGTCGAACGCGGCGCCGGCGCGTATGCCGCGTTCACGGACGACGCCTATCGCCAGGCCGGTGCAGAGATCGTGCCGAATGCCCGCGCGCTCTGGTCCGCGTCGGACATCGTGTTGAAAGTGCGCGCACCGGAGCCCGATGTGCGGCTCGGCGTTCACGAAACCGAATTGATGCGCGAAGGCACGCTGCTCATCTGTTTCGTGTGGCCGGCGCAAAACCCGGACCTGATGAATAGGCTCAAGGCACGCAAAGCCACGGTGCTGGCGATGGACTGCGTGCCGCGTATGTCGCGCGCGCAAAAACTCGACGCGCTCAGTTCGATGGCCAACATCGCCGGTTATCGCGCCATCGTGGAAGCGGCGCAGCACTTAGGCCGCTTCTTCATGGGGCAGTTCACGGCGGCCGGCAAAGTGGCGCCGGCCAAGGTGATGGTGATCGGCGCGGGCGTTGCAGGGCTCGCTGCAATCGGCGCAGCGCGCAGCCTCGGGGCCATCGTCAGGGCCTTCGACGTGCGCCCCGAAGTACGCGATCAGATCAAGAGTCTCGGCGCCGAGGTACTCGACCTCGACTTGAAAGAGGAAGGTGCCGGAGCCGGCGGTTACGCCAAGCAGATGAGTCCCGAGTTCATCAAAGCAGAGATGGACCTGTTCGCGCGCCAGGCGATGGAAGTGGACATCATCATCACCACGGCTCAGATCCCGGGTAAGCCGGCACCGAAACTGATCACCGCCGGCATGATCGAATCCATGAGAGACGGCGGCGTCGTAGTCGATCTGGCTGCCGAACAAGGGGGCAATTGCGACCTGACGGTGCCCGGCGAAGTGGTCGAGCATTCCGGCGTCACCATCATCGGCTACACCGACCTGCCGAGCCGTCTGCCTACGCAGTCGAGCCAGCTTTACGCGACCAACGTGCAGCACCTGCTGACCGAAATCACGCCGCAGAAAGACGGACGCATCGTCATCGACATGGAAGACGACGTGATTCGCGGCGCCACCGTGCTGCGCGACGGCGTCATCACCTGGCCGCCACCGCCACCCAAAGTGCCGGTTCCGGTGCCGCGACCTTCGCCGGTTGCTTCGGAAGGCAAGGCCAACGCCGCGTCGAAGCCGGCGACCGCAGCTGCTGCACACGCACCGAATCAATCGGGTTCCCGAACGGGTTCCCGAACCGGCCCGATCAAAGCAAGCAGCGCCATCGTGCTGCTATCACTGGCCGCCATCGCACTCGCGATGGTCGGCGGCGGCGCACCGCCGCAGTTCATGCAACACCTCACCGTATTCGTGCTCGCCTGCTTCCTCGGCTTCCACGTGATCTGGAACGTCACGCCGGCGCTGCACACGCCGCTGATGAGCGTCACGAATGCGATCAGCGGCATCATCATCATCGGCGCTTTGTTGCAGATCGGCAGTGCATCGTGGCTGGTCAAGGTGCTTGCCGGCGTTTCGGTGCTGATCGCCACGATCAACATCAGTGGCGGTTTCTGGGTGACTCACCGCATGCTCAAAATGTTCCGACGGGACTAACGAGAACATCATGGCGATCGGCTACATCATCGTTTCGTATCTCGGCGCCGCGATACTGTTCATTCTGAGCCTCGGGGGGTTGAGCAAGCAGGAGACGTCGAGCCGCGGCAACATCTACGGCGTGCTCGGCATGGCCATCGCCATCGCAGCCACCGTCTACGGTGTGCACGTGGGTGGTCTCGTCGTGCTGATTCCGGCAATCCTGATCGGCGCCGCCATAGGCGGGTCGGTTGCGGCGCGCGTCGAGATGACGCAGATGCCGCAGCTGGTCGCGATGCTGCACAGCTTCGTCGGTCTCGCCGCGGTGCTCGTCGGCATCTCGAGCTACCTCGACCCCGAAATGCAGTTCACCGGCATCGAAAGGACCATTCACCGCGTCGAAATCTTCATCGGCGTGTTCATCGGTTCGATCACGTTCACGGGTTCCATCGTCGCGTTCGCCAAGTTGCAGGGCACCCTCTCCGGCAAGCCATTGCTGCTGCCGCTGCGCCATGTGCTGAACGCGGTCGCATTGCTCGCTGCGATATGGCTCGGCTATGGCTTCGTCGGCGCGTCATCGGATACCGGCGCGCTCGTTCCATTGCTGGCGATGACGATCATCGCGATGGCGATGGGCTTACACCTCGTCGCAGCCGTTGGCGGCGCCGACATGCCCGTTGTGGTCAGCATGCTGAACAGCTACTCCGGTTGGGCCGCGGCCGCCACGGGCTTCATGCTGTCGAACGATCTGCTGATCGTCACCGGCGCGCTGGTCGGTTCAAGCGGCGCGATTCTCTCGTACATCATGTGTCGCGCCATGAACCGCAGCTTCATCTCGGTGATCATGGGCGGCTTCGGAACCTCCAGCGAATCGGCGGTAGCAGCGCCTCAAGGCAACGTCGTCGCAACCACCGCCGCGGACGTTGCGAACTCGCTGCGCGCCGCGAAGGCAGTGATCATCGTGCCCGGTTACGGCATGGCGGTGTCGCGCGCTCAAGGCGAGGTCAGCGACATGACGCAGCGATTGCGCAGCGAAGGTATCGACGTGCGCTTCGGCATTCACCCGGTGGCCGGACGTCTGCCCGGACACATGAACGTGCTGCTTGCCGAAGCCAACGTGCCGTACGACATCGTGCTCGAAATGGACAAGATCAATCCCGACTTCGCGCGCACAGACGTTGTGCTCGTGATCGGCGCGAACGACATCGTGAACCCCGGCGCGCTCGAAGATCCGAACAGCCCCATCGCAGGTATGCCGGTGCTCGAGGTGTGGCACGCGAAGACGGTCGTGGTGTTCAAACGCAGCATGGCCACCGGTTACGCAGGCGTCGACAATCCCCTCTTCTACAAAGAAAACACCCGAATGCTGTTCGGGGATGCAAAAGCGATGCTCGAAGGCATCTTGTCGAATATCCCGGAAGCGGTTCCCGTCAGCGCAGTGAGATAGACTCGAACTCCGCTTAGCCAGGAGGAGAGTTGTCATGTTGCTGCGTTCACTGCGCGTTTCGAAACGCGAATTCGAAGCCGGTACCGGCTGGAACTTGAAACCCGAAGGTGCCTGCCAGGGCGACATCTGCATTCCGCTGTCCAAACCGGCCGGCGATCCGGTGGACGTGCGCCAGGTCGCCAACGACGTAGGCATGCCGCTGGTCGAATCGCCCGAGCACGGTCTGTGGGCACTCGGCCCGGCATCGATCGGCTCGCGCACGCTAGCCTCTGCGGAAGCCCCCGAACTCACCCTGCCCGATCTCGACGGCAAACTCTTCAACCTGTCGAGCCTGCGCGGCCAGAAGGTATTGCTCTTCGCCTGGGCCCCTTACTGAGGCTGTTCAGGAGACCTGCCCGTGTGGCAGGCATTGCGGAACGAACTCCACCCGAAAGGCTTCGAACTGGTGGCCGTCGGTCTCGACACACTCGGCGGCGCCGGCTGCCGCGCCTTCATCGAAGCTGCCAAACCACAACATCCATCGTTGATCGATCAGCATCACGTGCTGGCCGACCTGTTCGGCGTGATCAACATTCCAAGCAGCGTCTGGATAGACGAACGCGGAATGATCGTTCGACCTGCGGAAGCGGCGCCCGCACCACCGCAACCCGGTGGCCCCACGGGGCCACGCGTGAACCTGCCTAGCGAACTGCCGCAACGCTTCGTCGAGATCATGGGCGAAGCGGCGAAGATCAAGAGCGATGCGCAGGCCTATCACGATGCATTGCGCGATTGGGTGAACAACGGATCGGCCAGCCGCTTCGCTCTTTCCCCGGAAGAAGTCGTCGAACGTTCGCGCCCGCGCGACAACGCGAAAGCGTTGGGACACGCGCATTTCGCGCTGGCGACACAACTCGAGATGGACGGCCATCACGACGTGGCAATCCCACACTTCCGCGAAGCGCATCGCCTCGTTCCAGAAAGCTGGACCTTCCGCCGCCAGGCATGGTCGTTGGAGAAGGTGATCGACGGTCCGCTGCAGCGCTTCTGGCAAGGTCCCGACCCGACCAAACCCGAGGCGTGGCCCTACGACGGCGACTGGCTTGCCGACATACGACGCGAGGGCGCCGAGAACTACAACGAACCCTGGAGGCCCTAGCGTCCCGGACACGACGTTCGCCGCGGTTAGCTCACGCGTCGACGTCGGCGTCCGGTACCCAGATCAGCATCAAGAACAGCAGGCCGGACATGATGACGTGCCACACCACGCCGGCGAGATAGGCGCGGAACTCGTGGTCGAATTCTATGCCGGCCACGTTCATGAACTGGACGGCGCCGAACAGATAACCGATCGCGATGAACGATCGAACGCGCACACCGACGGTCGACGACATGAACAACACGGCGCTGACGTGCCCGACGATCTCGACCCCTAGAAGTGCGCTCGAGAGGTTCCAGATCATCGTGCGATCGGTCGTGAACACACCGATGAGCAACGGCAGCAGGCAGAACAGCACGGCGACCATCGCATGCACGACCATGCCGTGAAAACGGTCCGCCTGCGCCCTGCGCCACCGGCCCGACTCGCCGCGCCCGAACAACACGACGATGGCCGAGAACCCCGCCAGCGCAACCGCCACCTGCGCGAGCGAAAACAGGACCTCCGTTTCATCGTGCGACATCGGCGTCAGTGTTCCTGCGCGCCGGTCGCGAACTCCATCAGCGTTTCGAGCGCCACGAACTCGAGCGTCTTCGCGTGCGTCGCTTCCAGCACCACGCGCGGCGCGGCGCCCGCCTCGTGAGCCTCGACCCAGCGCGCGGCGCACAAGCACCAGCGATCGCCGGGAACAAGACCCGTAAAGCCGTATTCGGGACGCGGCGTCGACAGGTCGTTGCCGACGCGGCGTGAGAATTCGAGGAACTCGCGCGTCGTCTCGACACAGACGCTGTGCACGCCCGGATCGCTTTCGTCGGTTCGACAGCACCCGTCGCGGAAGAATCCCGTCAGCGGCTTCGTGCCGCACGTACGCAGCGGTCCGCCGAGTACGTTGATGCCGCGCGGCGCAAACGCTCTCTGCTCGCTCATGCTCTTTACTCGCTTGTTAGTGCCATCTCGGTGCCAGGCAATGCATTATTGCACCTTCATACGATTCCACGGAGATTCCAGATGACCATCAAGCGCCTTCATGTCGGCCCACGCCTCTCGCAGGTCGCAATCCACGGCAATACGGTTTACTCGGCGGGCATCGTCGCGAGCGACCCTACGGCCGATGCGGCCGGGCAAACTCGTCAGATCCTCGATCTGATCGACGGATACCTCGCGGAAGCAGGTACCGACAAGACGAAGCTGCTCAATGTCACGATCTGGCTCGCCGACATCAAGGACTTTGGTGCGATGAACGGCGTCTGGGACGCGTGGGTGCCCAAAGGCAACACGCCGCCGCGCGCCTGTGTGGAAGCCAAGCTCGCCGCGCCGCAGTACAAAGTGGAAATCCGCGTGCTCGCTGCAATCGGCTAGCGATCCGAGAAACCAGGAGGCGATGATGAAGGCCGCAATCGGACTGATGGTGGAAGGCCAGTTCGGACTCAACTGGGACCGCTGGACGCGCGTGCTCGACATGGCCGAGCGTGCGGGATATCAGTGCGTATTCCGATCAGACCACTTCACGAATCCGGCGGAACCGGACCTCGACTCGCTCGAACTGTTCACGTCGCTCACGTATGCGGCAACACGAACCAAACGAATCGAGTTCGGCTCGCTGGTAGCGCCGGTCACGTTTCGTCATCCGACGATGACGGTGCGGCAAGCCGCGGCCATCGACGATCTGTCGAACGGTCGTCTGGTACTCGGCCTCGGTGCGGGATGGCAGCGACGCGAACACGAGAACTACGGCATTCCGTTCGACGACTTCCCGACCCGTTTCAACAAGCTGACCGATGCGCTCGAAATCACGCGACGTCTTTTGCACGACGCAAAGCCGGTCACCCACACCGGCAAAATGATCAGCGTAAAAGACGCAGTGCTGCTGCCGCGGCCGAAGCGCAAAACGCCGATCCTGATCGGCGGCAACGGACCGAAGCGCAGCCTTCCGCTCGCTGCGAAATACGCGGACGAGTGGAACGGCGTGTTCGTCGATGCCGACACTTATCGCGCGCTGAACAAGCGGCTCACCGAGTTGCTGGAGAAAAACGGGCGCGATCCGAAGTCGGTGAAACGTTCGCTGATGGGACCGTTCGCGTGGGCGCAAGGTGATGGCGGAATCGAGCGGCTCGAAGCGTACATCGACGCCGGCTGCGAGCGCTTCATGCTGCAGTTCACCGACTACGACAACCTCGAGCCGATCGAAGCCTGGGCCGCCGACAACCTGAAACGGTTTCGCTGAGAAGCTGACCGCGCGCCGAAGGGGCGCGCGATTGCCTCAGGCTCGACGCGCGGCGAACGGAACATTCCCCGCCGCCGCTTCCGCCGCACGGCGCGCGTTCAGCGCCGCAACGATTTCAGCGTGGCGCGTTCGATCGAGCCGGTATCCCGAATACAGAATCACCGCGATGAACACGAAAATCGACGGCACAGGCGCCTGATAAAGGCCGAGTTCCCACAACACGTCTTCGGGAACCGTCCCCGCCTTGGCGCCGCGCGGGAAGTTGATCCAGTCGATGATCCAACCACCCACGACCACACCAACAGACGAGATCGCCTTTATCAGAAACGACCGTGCAGCAAAGATGATGCCCTCGCGTCGATGGCCTGTGTCGAGTTCGTGCTCATCGACAATGTCGGCGAACATCGCATTCAGCGAACCGAAGATCGGCGGTGCAAGCATCGCGCCGATGAAACTCATGATGATCACCAGCGGCAGAATGAGCGGCGAACCGTTCTGCGGAAACCACGGCACATCCAACAGTCGCAGACCGACGAGCACCACCGAGTTGGTGATCGCGAGCATCGAGCCGTACATCAGCGTCCGTTTCTTGTCGAGCCAGCGCGTGACCGCGGGCGTCAATGCGAATCCGATGAACAACCCGAACAGGCTGAACGCCGGAATGCTCGAGATCTGCTCGGTGGTCAATCCCCAGAAATGCACGCTCATGTACGGTGTGAGCACGCCCTCGGCCGACAGCATGATCGTCGCCAGGCTCAGACCGAAGAACAACGCGCGGAACGACCTGTTGCGGAACGCTTCGGCCGTTTCGTGGAATACACCGAGCAGGGAGAAGGCTGCAGTGGATCGTCCCGACGTCGGAAGGTGCGGAATCTCCCGCCACGTACCAAGCACACACACCGCGATAGCCACCACGATGCACACGCCGAACACCGAAGAGAACTCGACATAACCGTGCGGGTTCAGCAGGCCGGGACTGTACTGCTCGGTAGTCGGGAAGAAGGCGTAGTACGCAAACGCAACGCCGATGGCCTGGCCGACGATGCCGAAGAACGTGTTGTACGAGTACATCGTCGAGCGCTGGTTGTAGTCGTGCGCCATTTCGGCACCGAGCGCGAGGTGCGGGACGTGGAAGAAGGTCAACGCGATCCGCGTAGCCAACGTCCACACAACCAACCAGGCCGCGAGTCCGATTTCGCCGAATCCGCCGGGCGGATTGAAGATCAGAAAGAAACACCCGCCCAGCGGAACTGCCGACAACAGGATGAACGGATGACGCCTGCCCCAGCGGGAACGCAACCGATCGGATAGCGATCCCGCAACCGGATCGACCACCGCATCGACAATGAGCGAAATCGCGAGCGCGATGCCGGTGATGGTGCCCGATACCCCAAGCACCTGGTTGTAGTAGTAGAGAAGGAAGGTGGTGAACCCGATGGTGACGAGCGCCTCGCCCAACTGCCCGAACCCGAACGCGGCCATCACTGGTATCGATAACCGACGCGGCTCGCTAGACGACGACGCCATCCACGACTCTCCCGTTGTTGGTCCCCGCTGAGACCATGCCATTGCGCGCGCCCAAAGACCAGAACGCGTTGAGTTGCGCACGACATCTGGATCATGATCGATGCGCATTCGGCAACGGGGAGAAAAGCATGCGTCTCGAAGGCACCGTCGCAATGATCACCGGTGGTGCATCCGGTTTGGGGCGCGCGGTGGCGGAGCGCTTCGTCGCCGAAGGCGCACGCGTCGTCATACTCGATCGCTCGGAAGCACGCATCGCCGAACTCGTTGCGAAGTATCCCGACCGGGTACGCGGCATCGCGGGCGACGTGCGCGATCTCGCGGCGAACAAACGTGCGGTTGCGGATGCAGTGGCCGCATTCGGGCGCCTCGACGTGCTCGTTGCAAACGCGGGTATCTGGGACTACGGCTGCGCGCTGGTCGATCTGCCGGAGGACCGCATCGACGAAGCATTCGACGAACTGATCGGCATCAACGTGAAAGGCTATCTTCTCGCGGCCAAAGCGGCGCAAGGCGCGCTGGTGGAATCGAAAGGTTCAATGATATTCACCGTGTCGAATGCCGGCTTCTTTCCTGACGGCGGCGGCCCGTTGTACACCGCTTCGAAACACGCTGCGGTTGGGCTGATCCGGCAACTCGCGTTCGAATGCGCGCCACACGTGCGCGTCAACGGCGTTGCGCCGGGCGCAATCGCGACGGACCTGCGAGGCCCGCGCGCGCTCGACATGGCAGATCGCTCGATCGGCAGCGTGCTGAAACCGGAGATGATGAAAGGCGGATTACCGATCGACCGGCTTCCGGTGCCGGAGGACTACGCGGCAGCGTTCGTGTTTCTTGCCGCACGCGGCGAGTCCAGTCACGCGACGGGCAGCATCATCAACATCGATGGTGGTTTCGCGGCGCGTGGCGTGAGTCGTGTGCGTGGAGGCGACGCGTTGCCGGAGGTGTTCGGCGCGAAATAGAACAGTGCGGCTCAGGAGAACTGTTGGGCTGTCACTCGGCTTGAAGGCGCCTGCATCGAACCAGACGCCCTCGTAACCTGGGCATGGCAATCGCGTCACGCATTTGGAGTCAGACTCATGAGCACTGAAACTGAAGCACTCAAACAGTTCTTCGCCGCAATCAATCGCAATGACATGCAGGCCATTATGAAGGACTTCGATCCTCAGGTTGTGCGCATTGAGCCGGAAGGTTTTCCAACGGCCGGCACCTACCGGGGTATCACGGAAGTGCAAGCGCACGTCGCGAAAGGCCGTGGTACGTGGGCGGAAGGGGCCTGCGAGCCGGAAAGGTTCCTGCTGAATGGAGATAAGGTGGTCGTGTACCTCCATGTTCGGGTTCGCCTAAAGGACGCAACCGATTGGGTTGACGGACGATTTGCCGATGGTTTCGTGTTCCGCAACGGCAAGATCATCCAATATCTGTCCTTTGGGGAACGAGCGGATGCCCTCGAGTGGGCCGACATCGAAGAGCAGCAGGCGACTTGAGACCGCACACTACTCCTTCTCTGTAACGAGATGGACTATCGACGATGGACTGGTGAGCCAGAATCCCGGGTAATCCTTCGGAAGTGGTTCGACCCCATCGCAGCGCACGAAATCCGCTTGTTCGATGTATCCTGCAGCCGCCTTCGCGTCAGGCACTATCAACTCCAGCCAGATCTCCGCGTGGCCAAGGTTTGCGACACTGTCTACGTGTAGGTTCATGGGACCGAATTGAAACGTAACGCTTGCTGGAGATCGCTCGAGTATCGGAATGCCCAGCCGAACATAGCTCTCAACAGTTGCATCAAACTGATGAGCCGGAACCTTCATCGCGATGTTCCTGCCCCCTCTGAATGCGGGCTTTTCATGCATGTTGCGTACCTCTTCTTGTTCGCCTAGCAACTAGGGCGAGGGGCCAGTACTACGCTCTGCACATCCTGACTTGATGACCGACTCGGCACGGCTGTTGCGGCGGCCACGCGGAGCCTTGTTGTGGTCCGGTCCACGTCTAGTTGCCTTCATCAGGCTGAAATGCGGATGACGAAAGAAAATCCACGTTTTTCGCGCTCCCATGCTCGAACAACTCCGCCGCTTCCAGGATTGCAGCGACCTCTGCGGGCGAGTACTGCGCATCGAAGGAGTCGCGCATCTCGCTCACGTTGCACTCCTTGCGATGTAGGCATGCCAGGTAGCCCCAAGTCTCTCCGACGACGTCGCTCGAGCCCGAACCCTCGGCGGGGTACCTGTAAGAGAACATGTATGCCGCCTCGTACAACCTAAAGTCGGACGTCACCCGATCGTCCAATTCGTCAGGTGAGAACTGGTCCAACTGTCCCGACCAAGCTACGTCGTCCTGATTCGCGTATTGATCCCAATCTTGGTACGACCCTACCGGCGCGCAAGTCTCAATTGTCTCCGCGATGATCAGCATGCTTGCCGCATCACCACTTTCCGCGCGGAGGATGTGAGCATCGAATTTCGCTTTTAGATCGTAGTGCGCGGCACCCAATGATGCCTGCTGCAGTTCCTGACCTCCGCAGTCGAATCGGGAGGTCGGGCGACGTTCACCGGCCTTGGAATCTGAACATGATTCTGCGGCTCAGTGACTTCGTACGAATCCTGGTCATTTTGGATTCCAACGATCTGCTCGTGTACTGGCACGAGCACGCCGCCGATCAACAGAAGTCCAACCAGCCACTTGTATTGCATCGAAGGATACTTGTGAAAACAGATTTGATGATCGCTGGGGCGTCGCCTGCATGCAGCCGTTAGGCGGCTCTCCTTGACGTCTTACTAGAAGGCTCACCCGAAAAAAACGAGATCAGCCCACAGATCAGCCCGATGACTGCAACAACATCGAGTGCCCCAATCCAAATGGTGAGCTCGAGATGCGGAATCGGACCATTCGTTGGGCGATCGAGAAGCTCGACGTGGCCCATGAAGCTGTAGGTGAACAGTGCGATTGTGAGTATCCATGTGGCAATCAGCAGGATTCGTGCAAACGAGCGGCCCTTTACTGAGAGATATCCAAAGAGCACGAGCAAACCAGCAAAGAGATAGTCGAACGTGTAGCTTGTCCAATGGCCCCAATCAGCCCAGTTTCGTCGTGTTTCACCGAAGACGAGGAAGATACCGAAGGCGATACCGAGCCAAGCGCTGATTCTCAGGTACTTGGAATTCATCTCAAGACCTCCCAGGGCCGCTAACCATCAGTATCAGGCGCGCGCGCGACAGGCGACAAGTTTGCGAGTGCAGATTGGATGACCACCTGCGGGTCGGCTGCATGCAGTGGTTGGCCGACAGATCCCGCGAACGATCCAACATGTGTCGGGGGTCGAGCGTGCACACCTGCGACAGTTGCTTGGTCCGGCCCAAACTGCACTAGGCGTCATCAGCAACGATGATCGGAAGCACAGCCTCTACCAAGTCCACAACGGACAACTCAGGAAGCGTCTGCAAAGGGTGCCATTGGCACAAGTCGGTGGTGCCGTCACTCTCGTTTCGAAGCACTCCGCCAATCAGCTTCGTGTAGTAGATGATCCGAATACCGTGAAAGGCGCGGTCAGGCGTTTCATCAGTGATGGAGTCGATGCCCGCCAAACTGACAGCGGCAACGATCAAGCCAGTCTCCTCCTCAACCTCCCGAACCATTGCCGCCTCGGGGTGCTCGCCGAAGTCAATGCCACCGCCGGGAAGCGTCCACATCCCCGCTTCTGGCACACGGTCTGAGAGTCGGCAAAGCAGAAGATGGTCGTTGTCTATCACAAGACCGTACGCAGAGATTCGGGTGACGTTTAGTTTGGCCATTGCGACGATCGGCGCCTAACAACAGAGTTGAGCGGCACGCCAGACAGGCGGCAGATTCGGATATGCGAATTTGACGACTGTCTGCGCGTCGGCATCATGCAAAGGTTAGGCGAACCTACCTCAGAGCACCCCATCCGAACTTCCTCGCCCGAAAGTCGACGCTGCGCCGCCTATCTTCGTTCGACCCGTTCGCTCGAACTCAACCGTTCTTCCCCAACGCAGCAGCAACGCGCGCGCGAACCTCGGGGTCCATCAACCGCTCGAAGGGCACCAGCAAATGTCCGACTTCATTCGACAACTTGCGCAACTCCACATCGCGCGATGCCGCAATCTGAATCTGCATCCGGTACTGCATCTCTTCAGGTGTGAACATGTCGCGGTTGCCCTGCGTAGTTGGATACAGGAAGTCGTTGTAGTTGGCCTGCCGCCACGGCATTCGTGCTGCTTCCGCCGCGCGCATGAGATACGTGCGCGTCAGTTCGTCGAGCGAATCTCCCGGCGCGCGCCGCGCAAGCGTATCGAACAGTGCTTCCGCCTGTAGCGCAGCAGACGTCATGCCCTGTCCGTAGGTCGGATTGAAACTGCACAGCGCATCGCCCACCGGAATGAATCCACGCGGCAACGACTCCGATCGTTCGTAGTGCCTGAACCGGTTCGCGGGATAAATCATGCGCGCTACACCGGATAGGAACCTGGCGCCCCGTAACGCTTCGTACATCGTCGGATGCGGCAGACTCTTTGCGAATTCGAGGAAGTCGGCTTCGTTGTCGGGCGGATAGTCGCCGGCGCGGCCGCCCAACGAGCAGATGAAGCGGCCGCCTTCGATCGGCAGCAACACCGCCCCGCGCGCGCCGACACGCGGCAGGTTGCCCATCGCAAGCGCCTTCCAGTCGCGCGTGGGATCGTCGGGCAGTTCGACGACGGCGCTCGAATAGCCGAAGTCCACCGACACCTCTTCGACTTCCGGAAGCGGCACACCGAGCGCAGAGAGCCACCGCAGGCCGCCTTCGCCGCGCCCCGTTGCATCGATGACGAGATCGGCATCGAGGTCCACGGTGCCGTTCTGCGTCTCCACCTTCACACCGGTGATCCGGTTGGCGGTCGCGTCGTAGTTCAATCCGCGCACGGTATTGCCGGTGCGCAACTCGACGACGGGCGTCGATGCGAGCACGCGTTGCCGGATACAGTGTTCTAGCATCCAGCGGCTTTGGCCGTGCAGTTCCATGCCGGCGTCCCAACGCGGCGCGAAGCCGAGTTCGGATCCCGCGAGAAAATCGAGACCTGCGCGAATCGTCACCGAGCCGCTCTCTTCGATGGCGCTGCGGAAGCCGGGCAGGATCCGGTCGATGGCGTTCTCGCCGCCTTTCAACAGCATGTGCACATGATGCGACTGCGGCGTGGTGCGACGCGGCGCCGGTGAGTCGGTGAACACATCGCGTTCGAGCACGACCACTTCGACGAAATGCAGCGCAACCGCGCGTGCCGCCAGCATGCCGCCGAGACTGCCGCCGGCGATGACGGCGCGATGGCCGAGCGATTTCTGAGGTGTGTTCGTCACTACTGCTTCCTGTGATTCGTCGATCGATTCAACTTGCAACGCGTTATAAATTCAAAGCGCCCGGCGTTATAGACCGGCCCTACACGCGAGTCAACCGTGTGCCCGATCCGGACCCGTCGGTACGGATCGACCTCCACGGCCGCCAACCTCTGCACGACCCAACGACTCGAACAAAGGGGCAACCGCACACGATCTCGCTTCGAATCGCGTGTTTCTCTACCGTCCCACCTGCGTGACTCGCTAGAATCCGCCGCACACATGCTCGGAGTCGCGCACATGCTGCTTGCGCACCGACTGACCAGCCAAGGTCTCGAAATCGTCGACGACCCCACCGCGCTCGAAGGTGCGCTGTGGGTCGACGTGGTCGATCCTGACGACGACGAGCGCAAAATGCTCGAGAGTGTGCTTCGCCGTCCGTTCGACGACACACCCGACGCCGACGAGATCGAATCCAGCGCACGGTCGTTCGTCGACGAGTCGGGCGCCCATGTGTCGACGCTGTTCCTCCACCGCGTCGAAGGTCGTCCCGAAAACACCAACGTGACGATTGTGGTGCGTCCCGATCGCCTGCTCACGGTGCACGATCGCGACGTTCCGGCGCTGCGTCTACTCCGGCTCACCGTGCGGCGCGACCCTCGTTTGCTCGCCGATCCGTTCGGGCTGTTGATTGCGCTGTTCGAAACCGCCGTGGACGATCTGGGCGATACGCTGCAGGAACTCTATTTCGGTCTGGAAACGACCGGCCGGCAGGTGTTCGAAGAATCGAATACCGACAAGGAAGTGCTCGACGCGCTGGCGCAGCACGAAGACCTGAACGGCAAAGTCAGGTTGTGCCTGATGGACGCCCGCCGCGACCTGACGTACCTGTTACGCAACGCGGTGGCGGAAGACTCGCGCCAGTCGAAGACGCACGCGAAGCGTTTACGCAACCTCATCGGCGACATCGACGCGCTGCTGCCGCACAACAACTTCCTGTTCGAGAAGGTGAACTTCCTGCTGCAAGCCGCACAGGGCTTCATCAACATCGAACAGAACCAGATCATCAAGATCTTCTCTGTCGCCGCAGTCGGAATGATGCCGCCGACATTGATCGCGAGCATCTACGGCATGAACTTCCACGTGATGCCGGAATTGAGCTGGACCTTCGGCTACCCCATCGCCATCGGCTCGATGCTCGTCTCCGCGCTGCTGCCCTACCTCTACTTCAAACGGCGCGGCTGGCTATGAGGTGGGATGGAGCTTCGAGTGACGGCGGACGCGGGTGAATGTCGGTTCGGACACGCTCGAGCCGTCCGTGGGCGCTCGCGTTTGGCCATCCATGGCCAAACACGGTCCTCACCAACATTCACCCACGCCCGCCTAGGTCGAACTCCATCGCCAGGATCTGGAGAAACACCAACGCGCTAAAGCGCGTTGGTGCAGAACGCGCGCGCAGCGCGCGTTCTGGTCAGAGTCCGCTTCGTCCGAACTCCACCCATCGGGCTGCATCGGGCGGCAACGCTTTCGCCAATCGCGCTTTATAGACGGCGACTTCCTCGTCGGTCAGCACGTCGCGCCAGCGGCCGTTCGTGCCTTTGAAGATGAAACCCTTGATGCCGTCTTTGAACGCCATCTGCATGTGATCCGCTTCGGGTTCGACATCGCGCATCGCTTCGAACGTGCAGCGATGGATCACCGCGGGCCACTTCGATTCGGGAATGTCGATGTCGAGAAACTTCGCAACACGGCGCATCTCGGCGCCGAGGTCGGCTTTCATGTCGTTGTAGTGAACGAACAGCAGGTTCGGTTCGTTGCGGCGCGCCCAGTAGCTTCCGACCACGTCGAAAAAGTTGTTTTCGTCGAGCCATGCCTTGAAGAACGCGTGGTAATCGCCGTCGAACTTCCTCATGGGCGGCAAGCCGTCCTTCACCGCCTGCTCGTTCAGCACATCGATCATCTTCATGCGCTCGACGTGGTTGCACCACGACATGAACGCGTCGCGGCCGTCGCGCGCCACGGTGATGTACTTCGCCTGCGGGAACCACGGAATCGCATCGGCGGGAGAGTGGCTCTTCATGGCGCGGCGGAACGTCTGCGCTTTCAGCATTGCGTGCATCGCATCCGCAGGCATGAACTTCGCTTCGATCCACGGCGAAATGCCGTTCACCACGTTGCCGGGAATGTTGCCGTCGGGCCACAGCAGATTCGCGACGATCGTCTGCATCCACGTGGTGCCGCATTTCGACGGCGTGCACACGAAGATGTCGTCGGGGCGCGGTTCGAAACCCTCCCAACGGGCGTTGTCCATTACTGCATTACGATAAACACGCATGTTCTGCTCCCTCCCCAGATTGCATTACAGATTTCGGATCGCGGGCACCACTCGATCACCGATCAATTCGAACGAGCGTAGCATCAACGCGTGATCGCCCGTGATGTGTCGCACCATCACTTCGTCGAACCCCATGTTGCGATACTTGCCCAATCGATCGACTACCGCGGTGGCGCTGCCTACTAACAGTTCCGCTTTGCCGGTGCCGCGGTAACCCTCGGCCAATACCTTGTCCACTTCGGCGTGAGCGGCAGCGTCCGAGTCGGCCACGAAGATGTCGCGACGCAACACCGCACGCACCGGCCGGCCGGATTTGGCGGCCGCCTCGCGATAGACGTCGAGCTGTCGAACAACGTCCGAATCTGAGCTGTTCTGCCCCGACAACCAACCGTCGCCCATCGTTCCTGCACGCGCTGCGGCTGCTGTTACTGTTCCGGCAATCCAGATTTCCACCGGCATAGGCGGCAATGGGCTGATCTGTACGCCGTCGAGTTGAATGAACCGTCCGCGATAGCTCACACGCTCACCGGCCAACAGCGCACGCAGCGCATGCGCCAACTCCTCCAGACGCGCAGCACGGCTGCCGATGTTCATTCCGAAGGCGTCGAACGCCTGAGCCCGGCCGCCGTTCGCGAGCACCACGATCAACGGTGCCTGCGCAAACGCAGCCAGCGTGCCGAGTTGCTCTGCCAGCACGATCGGTTCGTAGAACGGCGCGAGCAACACCATGCCCACCTGCATCGCCTCGGTAACGGACAACAGCCGCGCAACGGTGGGCACCGGCGAAAACGAATTGGCGAACGCCGCGGGTACCGCGTGGTTGTCGCCGAACAACAACGTGTCGAGACCGGCCGAACGCGCAGCATCCGCAATCTCGAGCACGTCGCGCGCTTGCCGTGCCGTATCGAACGCACCCATCGGTCGTTCGATGAAGCCGCCGGGCGGCAACGCGTCGAGCGCACGCTTGAACGCGGGATAGGTGTGCGGCCCGGTTGGATACAGGAAGCGCAGCGAGGTGCCCAGCTTCATCGCGGCTTGACCGCATGCGTTGCCATCGGAGACTCTCCCCTACCCGAACCGACGAGCCCCCTTGAGTGTCGCAGCAAGGAGTGTCGCAGCCCACCCCACATCGATCGACGTGGCAGCCGCAGTATGCGCTGGCGATGCTGTTCCTCGTTTACGTTCTGAACTTCATCGACCGCTCGATCCTCAACATTCTCGCGCAGCCGATCAAGGAAGACCTGGGCCTGCTCGATTGGCACATCGGTCTGATGGGCGGCATCGCGTTCGCCTTGTTCTACACGGCCTTCGGTATTCCGATCGCGCGGCTCGCCGACACGCACAACCGCCGCAACATCATTGCCGTTTGTTTGGCCGTGTGGAGTGCGATGACCGCCGTTTGCGGCCTTGCGCAGAATTTCTGGCAGCTGCTGCTGGCGCGCATCGGCGTCGCTGTCGGCGAAGCCGGCGGCAGTCCGCCGGCGCATTCGATGATCTCCGATCTGTTCGCGTCCGACCGGCGCGCCACCGCGCTGGGTCTCTACGCGCTCGGCATTCCCGTCGGCACCATGCTCGGCAATCTGCTCGGCGGCTGGATCAACGAAGCGATGGACTGGCGCACCGCATTCATCGCCGTGGGCCTGCCGGGCGTGCTGATGGCATTGGTGCTGCGCTTCACGATGAACGAGCCGCCGCGCGGCGTGTCCGAACATGTCGCGCAAGCAAAGGCGGAAGCGCCGCCGGTGAGTTTCGTGTTCAAGGCGTTGTGGTCGCGCAAGAGCTTCCGCTACATGACGCTCGGCGGCGCATTCCACGCACTGGTCGGCTACGGCGTGGGGCCGTTCATCGCGCCGCTGTTCATGCGCGTTCACGAGATGGGCACGCGCGACATCGGCACTGCGCTGTTCTGGCTCGGCTTCGCCGGCATTCTCGGCACCGCCAGCGGCGGCTACCTCGCCGACAGATTGGCGAAGCGCGATGTCCGCTGGTACGTCTGGCTACCCGGACTCGCCACGCTGATCTCCGTGCCGTTCTCTACGGCCGTTTACACGTGGCCCGATCCGATCGTCGCGTTCTGGATCGCCGCGGTCCCCGGATTCCTGGGTGCCTACTACCTGGGTCCAACGTTCGCGCTCGCGCAGGGGCTGGTCGGATTGCGGATGCGTGCGCTTGCAGCCTCGATTCTGCTGTTCATTCTGAACCTGATCGGCATGGGGCTTGGTCCCGTGGTCGTCGGCGCCACGTCGGATCTCCTCAACGCTTACACCGATCTCGGCGTGTATTCAGTACGCTGGGCACTCGTCAGCGTGCTGCTGTTCAACGTCCTTTCGACCGTCTTCTATCTCATGGCGGCCAAGGATCTGCGATCGGATCTCGCGCGCAGCCACGAACTGAGCTGAATGTACGATTCACGGGCAACGGGTTAGGCTTCGCATCGTCAGGAGGTCATTTGATGGATTTTGCGAACAAAGTGGCGGTCATCACCGGCGGGGCCAGCGGCATCGGGCTTGCCACCGCCAAACAACTGGCTGCCCGCGGCGCCCATCTGGTGCTTGTGGACATGCAGGCGTCGGCCTTGGGGCCGGCTGCCCGCGCGGTCGAGGCAGTTGGCAAAGGCCGCGTCGAAACGCGCGTGTGTGATGTGTCGAACCACGCCGCGATGCTCGCGTTGGCAGACAACATCGTCAAATCGCTGGGCGGTGTGCACATTCTCTTCAACAACGCAGGCGTTGCCGTCGGCGGTCCTATCAGCGACATGAGCCACGACGACTGGCGCTGGATCATCGACGTCGACCTGTGGGGACCGATCCACGGCGTCGAAGCGTTCCTGCCGCACATGAAGGCGGCGAAAGCCGGCGGCCACATCCTGTTCACCGCGTCGTTCGCGGGGCTGGTGCCGAACGTGGGGCTCGGCCCGTACTGCGTCGCGAAATACGGCGTCGTTGCGCTTGCTGAAGTGCTGCAGCGCGAGTTGCGCGACGACAATATCGGCGTTTCGGTGTTGTGCCCGATGCGCGTCGGCACGAACATCGGCACGTCGGAGCGCAATCGCGAAGCGCGCTACGGCGGCGGCGAGTCGTCGCCGCGAGTGCCGGATCAGGACGACGCCAACGGCGAACTCGCCGGCGCCGTGCTCGACGTCGACGACGTTGCCGCGATGGTGGTGCGGGCGATCGACGAGAAGCAGCTATATATTCTTCCGCACGAAGAGAGCCGGCAGTTCATCCGCCGCCGCTTCGAGCGCATCGACAGGACATTCGAACGATGACTACCGCGTACGACCACGATCGCTCCGCAGGGTCCAAGGCCTGACATGAGCTCCAACTCCTCAGAACCCGAGGTCGATTTCTGGCTCGATCCGGACATGACACTGTGGTTTTCGATCCGCTGCCCGAAATGCGGCACGGTGCACGAGCACAACGCAGACAACCTTCCGAAGGGGCGCGAGATCAAGTGCAGTTGCGGTGTCACGCTCGAAATCGGCGACACCGACTTCGAGCAGACGCAACGCGATCTGCGCAGCGGCAAGCTCGGCTGACCGCGCCGCTCCCGGTCTAAGCCTCGAACATCTTCTCTCCGCGATGCAGCCGCTCCGCGATGATCGCGGTCTGCTGTCCGGCGCGGCGCGTCGGGCAATGCGCGGCCAGGTTGCGCGCCACCCCGACGAATATGTTCTCGCGTTCCACAGAGTTGCCTTCGCCCCACGCGTGACTCTGGTTCACACCGGCTTCGAGCACCTGTAGCGAATGGAAATCGAGGTCTTCGCGCACGGTGGCAAATGCCAGCATGTCGATCAGCCCGGGCAACGGCAGGTCGAGCGACACATAACGCGACACGATGTCGGCGGCACGTTCCACGTTGGCGCGTTGATCGAGCTCGCGCAGCAATTCCCGGCGCAGCGCATCGGCAGTGGTCGGCAGATCGTTGCGCGTGTTGCGTTCGTTCGGCAGACGCGCAGGCGGCACGTTGAGATAGCGGTCCATGTACACCGACATCGCACCGTGGAATACGCCGCGCACCACATCCGGTGTCGGCGAACGCTTCACCGCCTGATACGCGCCGTTGCAGTACACGAACGTGTGCTGCGGGTTGAACCAGTCGGTCACTTCGTTCGATGTCGCAAAACGCGCGAGCCTCAAAGCGGCCGCATATGCGACCTGGCGCGCCACCAGATGCGCGGGTGCACCGTCGCGCAACGCCTGCTCAAGCGCGGCGATCGTCGCCAGCGGTTCGTCGCCGAGCAGCAGGTTTGTAAGTGCCTCGTCGGCCCGCCACTGCGCGTTATCGGCGCGGTTGAGCACCTGCGGGAGCCGCGCTTCGAGTTCGCGCAGCGGCCCGACCAGTTCCACCGGGTGATGCCAGTTCGTGCTCTCTTCGCGCCCGCGTGCTTCCGTTAGCCCGGGCATCAGCAGCGGCACCAGCTTCGGCGCGTCGTCGGCGCCCAGCATTTCGACGAGCTCGAATACCTTGTTGCAGCTTTCGAGTTCATGGCCGCCGTTCGCATACAAGCGTTCGGTGGCGGCCGTGAAGATCAGCTCCGCGTTGTCGCCGGGCGACAGTTCCCGCAAACCCGTCAGCGCTGTGCGCTCTGCGCCGTCGCGATGCCGCGTTTGCACCCATTGCCGCAGCCACGACTTCAGCGTTGCCAGATCGTGCTGCTCCAACAACGGTTCTCTGGCGCGCCGCGGCGGTGAACTGCTCGCTTCGTTCGCAATCGCACGCACGGCGTAGTAAAGCCCCTGGTAGGCCGTTTCCTTCGACAGGTTGGGATACAGCCGCGCCACGCACGCGAGGCGTATCAGGCCTTCGGTAACTTCGGTGAGATTCGTGGAGGCGAAATCGATCGCACTGCGCACGATGCGCGCTACCGATGCATCGTCCGACAGCAGCGCCAGTATGCTCTTCGCCTGCACGAGGCCGATGTTCTGTTCCATGCCACGCTGCAGCCGGGCGCGGTGATGGGCGATGTCGAACGTTGCACTCGGTTCGCTCTGCACGTAGACGATGCCGTCGTCGATCCACGATTCGTAGCGCGGCACGTCGTCCGCCCACAAATCGAATGTGCAGCCCGAGCGCAAATCGAAGCGCGCCTGATGCCAATGGCACGTCAGCATGCCGTCGCGCACGCTGCCGCGGTCGAGCGGAAAACCCATGTGTGGACAGTTGTTTTCGACCGCGTACACCGCATCGCCGTCGGCGAAAACGGCGATTCGACGTTGCGCGCCGGCTACCACGATCACACCTTTCTGTTTGAGTTCGGCGTGGCTGGCGACGCGAATCGACCCGGTTGGACGAACAGTCATCGAAAATCCCTCCCGTTTAATTAAACAAGAAGATACTTTCTTTATTAACCGGGCGCCAATACCATCTATATATAGGTAGAGCTGGCTTCATTCCGGAACCACTCAGTTGGCCGCTCAATGTGCCTCTCAATGCGCCTCTCAATGTGCGAGGGGGTCCGGCCTCAACTGCACGTGGCCGACGTATGACTGCTGCACTTCCGAATGCACGATCGGATCGAGTCCGTTCGTGTACCAGAGGCCACGCCCCTTCCATCCGCCGTTAGCGTCGTCGATGCGCCCATCGAGACCGCGCGTGTAACTGTTCAGCGGATACGGGATTCGCAGGATCGTGAACGTGTCGCTCTTCTGATCGAACGCAAGCAGCGAGTCCGACCCGGTGCCGTTGACCACGACCACGTCTTTGCCCAGGCCGAGCGTGTCGAACTGATCCACGAAGAGGTAGTAGTGGAAGTCGGCGCCTTTCTCGTTCGCGGCTGCATCGCCCGTGTGCATTCTCGGGCCCGGACTTCGATACAGCGTCCAACCCTCGGGGCATTGATCGCCCGTGCCCCATGTCTGTTTGCACTTCGAGCGGTCGAATCGCGCAAGATGGCCGCTGCCACCGAGCGCCACCCAGATGACGCCGTTAGAGTCGACGTCGACGCCGCGCGGACCCGATCCCGGTTTCGGCGGTGTAAAGCTCTCGAACGAATCCCGCGCAGGATCGTAACGCACCAGCCGGCCGCGATAGTCGAGGGCACCACCCGGATCACCGCCCGGTTGCGCGGTCCACACGCTGTGGTCCTTCGGATTCGGAATCACGCCGTAGTTGAAGCCGACCAGCGGCGTATCTTTCTTGCCGTCGCCGTCGGAATCGACGACGAGTTCCGACCATCCTTGCGCATCCTTCAACGTCTCCGGCCGCGCGGGGTCGTACTTGTTCGGGTCGAACCAGCCGAGCACATACGAATCGCCGCTGGTCCACAGCACGCCATCTGCATCGAACTGCAGGTGGTGCGTGCCGTAGCAGGTATCAATCAGCGTGTATTGCTGCGTTTTGGTATCGAACCAGCCGAGCTGACGGTGGTGGTAGTTCTTCGCGATCGGCGGCGAGTCTTTGCAGAACGACGGCAGATCGTCGCCCCACTCGCGACGGATCTGGGTGGTGATCCACACGCGGCCGCGTTCGTCGAACATCGGATTGTGCGGATTCGCGGGATTCGGGTACTGACCTTCGAAGCCCGTGATGCCCTTCTCCACGGGACAACCGAGCGACCCGAAACCCGCGGGCAGCGGCGCGGCGGCGCCGAGCGGCTGATAAGTGAGATTGCACCATGGCGTGTCGTAACCACCCACCGTCGGTACTTTCGACATCGTTGCCGTGTGCTTCACGGGGTCCACTGCGAGCATACGATCGTTGCCGAGATCCACGCCGTATACCGGCCCCTTCGGATACAACGAGGGATGCCGTTTGTCGGTGGCGATCTCGTCGTGTGCATACGTGAACACGTCGCCCCAGCCCCACTGCGTGATGACCACGTTGCGTTCGATACCCTGTGGACGCGGCGGCGTTTCCGGCACTTCGCCCGCAGCAATGCGCTTCGACCAGTCGTCGAGCGCATCGAGCAGTTGCGCGCGATTCAAACCATCGGCTGTCGCATTCATGTACGTCGCTTTCTTGAGGCCGAGGTCGAATGTGGCCCGGTTCTTCGTACGCGTGATCATCGAACCCACCTGATGGCACAGCTGACAGCCGAGCTTGAACTGGTTCACCCAACCGGGATCGTGCCCCGGCGGCTCGAGCATCGAAAGCCAGTAACTCGCGGGATAGATCAACGCAGCGTCTTGCGCGTTCGCAGGCGCAGACGCCTGCAACGTCAGCGACGCGCCCGGTGTGGCGGTGGTCTTCGTCGAGTCCGACAGACCGTAGCCGCGCACCCACACCTGATACTCGGCCGCAGGCAGATCGGGGAGCACGAACCGGCCTTCACCGTTCGTCACGACGATCTTGCGATAAGGCGTCGGCAACGACGCCGTTTCGGCAATCACCCATACACCGGCTTCCGGCGCATTGCCCGAAACGACTCGACCTTCGATGAAATCCGCGGCAGCGCTCGCCTGCGCCGCACCGACGATGACCGCCAGCAGCACGATCCGCAGCACAACTTCTCCCCGTTCGCTCGCGCGTGCCATGATCTTCTCCCCTCAAAAAAGAGTCGCAGCAATGAGCAATCCGATCATCGTCACGCGCCGCTTCGAAGGCAAGGTAGGACTGGTGACGGGCGGCGCGTCGGGCATCGGCCTCGCCATCAGCCGCCGCCTGGTCGCCGAAGGTGCACGCGTGGTGATCGGCGACGTGAACGGCGCGTTGTTGAAGCAGACGAAAGCAGAACTCGGCGACGCGGTGGAATGTACATCCGCTGACGTGCGCATAGAGGCGCAGGTGGAGAACATGGTGCGCACGGCCACGCAGCGCTTCGGCCGGCTCGACGTCGCATTCAACGTCGCGGGTCTTGGCGGCTTTGGCGAAATCACCGAACTGGCGGAAGCGGATTGGGATCTTGTGGTAGACGTGTGTCTGAAGGGCGTCTTCTTTTCGGTGAAGCACGAGGCGCGCAGCATGATCGCGAACGGCACGGGTGGAGCCATCGTCAACGTCGCATCGCTGAACTCACACGTGCCGATGTTCGGCGGCGTCGCGTATTGCTGCGCAAAAGCCGGCGTCGAAATGCTCTCGCGCAACGCGGCGCTGGAACTCGCATCGAAGCGCATCCGCGTGAACACGATCTCGCCCGGCCTCACCGACACACCGCTCACCGCGGTGATGCACAACGTCGCCGGTGTAGAAGGCGCCTACATGGATCGTATTCCGATGAAACGTTGGGGTACCCCCGAGGACATGGCCGCGGCCGCGCTGTTCCTCGCCAGCGACGATGCGGGCTACATCTCGGGGTCGAATCTGTTCGTAGACGGCGGGTGGGAAACGACGGGCTACCCGAACCTGCAGCCGTTCACGTCGCAGCTTACGGCGCAGTAGCACTAGGCCGGCGGCCGACGCGCCAACCCGCGAAAAGCCCGATCAACACGATGACGACTGCGCCGATCGCAATCGCCTTCACCATTGCACCCGCGCGCATCGTCACCATCACCAGGTCCATGTAACCGGTCTGCCAGAACACCCACTCCCCGGCCAGCGTGCTGGCAAGACTGGTGTCGCCGGTTTCGAGCACCACGATCGCGTCGCCGGTCTTCGGATTCAGTCGCACCGAGGTGTTGATCGCCGGATCGTTGCTGCCGTCGTGCCCTACGATGAAATCGCCGTCATCGAGCGGTGCAAACAGAATCACCCCGAGACCCCATAAATCGGCGCCATACAACTTCGCGTGCGGCGTGCGCATCGCCCGCAACGTTTCGGGCTTCAGCACGCCGCGACCGATCGGCTCCCCTTCCCGCCCGGGAACGTGCGCCTGAACGAACCGCACCATGTCGGCCACGTTGGTGTAAAGCGACGCTGCCGACTTCGCGCGGAACTGGTAGTGGATCGCCTTGCCGCCGTTCGTATCGTAGAAGGTCGCGACGTCGGGCGTGGATGGATCGACCGTGAAGGTAGAACGCGCCATTCCCAACGGATTGAATATGGCGCGCCGCAGATACGCTTCGAACGACTCGCCGGTTACCTCCTCGACCAGCAACTGCAGAATCAGATAACCGCCGCCGGAGTACTGCCACTTCGAGCCGGGCGGATTGCCAACACGAATCTCTCCCGAATGTCCGGGCGACGCATCAGGATGCCGCAGGTTTTCTTCGAGGCTCGGCAGTTCTACGTCCGGTGGGAATCCGGCGAAGCCGAGTCCGTCAGTCAAACCCGCGGTATGGCTCAGCAGACGACGCACCGTTACGCCGTCGTTGCCGAATTCGCTCGGCGGCAACTGCCAACGGGTGAGATAGCGCGACACCGGCGCATCCAGATCGACCTTGCCCGATTCGACCAGCGTCATCACCGCCCACGCGGTGATCCACTTGCTGAGCGAGGCCACCTGGAACAGCGTGTCGGGCCCCACGGCATCGCCCACCGAAACAAAATACTCATCGGAAGCCACGCCGCTTTCGATCAACGCGAACCCCACGTTCCCCCGGTTGCGCGCATCGATCAGCTGCTTCTCGGCGTTCAGAAACGCCGCCGCATCGCCTGCAGGCGCCAGCGCGCGGTGCCACCAACCCTCGATCGTACCGATCAACACGAGCGCCGCCCACGCCACTACGGCCAACAGTGTTGCAAGGGCGATCGCAACGCGTGGATGGCGGCGCAGCATCGTTACGCGTTGCCCAGAACGTGCACGACGCACACCGCGCCGACGCCGACCATGTGCGCGAGACCGAGCCGCGCGTTCGCGTGTTGCCGAACGCCCGCTTCGCCGCGCAACTGTCTGGCGATTTCGGCGATCTGACCGATTCCGGTCGGACCGATCGGATGTCCCATCGCCAACAATCCGCCCGAGGGGCTAACAGCCACGTCGCCGCCGATGTCGAACGCACCGCTGCGCAGCATGGCTGGTGCTTCGCCGTTGCCGGCAACACCCATGGCTTCGAGATAGAAGATTTCCTCTACCGAGAACGCATCATGCAATTCGATGACATCGAGATCGGTCGGCTTGATGCCCGCTTCGGCAATCGCCTGCGCGGTGGTCTGCCGCGTCAGTTCGGCGTCGAAGTTCGACGACTCCGCATAAACCACTTCGGTGCGCTGCGCAGTCGACAGCACTCGTACACAGCGTTTGCGATCGATGCCCAGGCGTTCGATTGCGTCTTCCGATGCAATGATCGCAGCTGCCGCGCCCTCGCCCACCGGACAACACTGCAGTCGCGTCAGCGGCCCCGAAATCGGCGGGTCGTTCAACACGTCGATCAGCGAGCGCGCCTGTTGGCGCTGCGCATACGGATTGTGCGCACCGTTGCCGTGGTTCTTCACGGCAACGCGCGCGAAGTCTTCGGACGACGCGTGGTGTCGCTCCATGTATCGCTGCGCCAGCAACGCGAAGTGTGTGAACGGCACGATGCGGCCGCCCTCGATGCCACGAATGCCGGTTTGCGAACCTGCCAGAGGGCGCCCGCTCGGCTTGTCCACGCCGATTGCGAGCGACACTTCGGATACGCCGGTTGCAACTTCGAGCGCCGCCAATCGAAATGCGGTCGATCCCGACGCCGATGCATTTTCGACCTGCTGCATCGGAATGCCTGTACCCCCCAGGTGTCGCAACATCACGCGCGTCGATGCCATGCCGAGCAACGCGGTGCCGTGGAACACGGATTCCACCGCGGGCCAATCGATATGCGCATCGCGCAGCGATTCGCGCACCGCCGCGAGACCGAGCACCGGATACGGCGTTTCGGTGAGGCGTTGATAGGGGTGAAGTCCGATGCCGACGACATATACGGGGCGAAACGCCGAAAGTGGTTTGGTCATGATCGCGCGTCCGCTTGTTCCAACAGCGAAAAGCGAAGCTCGAGCTTGTCGGATGGCGCGTCCGGTGGCGCTGGCGCCGGGAACAAACGACCTTCTACGCGCGCGCCGATGTGCATCGCATCGTCGGTGGTCTCGATCATCGTTGCGCGCACTGTCGGTCCGGCGTCGAGAGTGACCTCGCCGATCACGAACGGCGCTGCGATCGTCTTCGCCTGATGCATGTGCACTTTTGCATAAGAGGCGAGTCTTCCGATGGCAACCAGTTCGATGTCCCGCAAGGAATCGGCCATCGCGCCGCACTTTTCACACCCGAACCGTTGCCGCGGGAAGGCAACGAAGCCGCACTCAGAACACTGCATCCCCAACAACTCGACCGAGTCGCCGGCTTTGCGGTACAGGTCGGGATGGCTCAGATCGTCGCTCATTGGTGTACCGCCTGGTCTCCGAACCGAAATCGTGTGGACCCGAACCCGCCAAGGAGTCTAGAGTCGACTTGGGAGATGATCAATTGAGCGCGATGATTTGTCTGTCGAGGGGAGACACATGACAAACTATCAACGAATCGCGTGGTTGGTCGCACCGTTTCGACGCGCGGCAGACTGAACATGGGGTTCCTCGCGGATAGCCTGTCGCCGGGCACGCGTCTCGGTGAGATCCTGTTCGGGCTCATCATGACGCTGACATTCACACTGGGTGCCGGCGCCTATTTCGGCGGATCCGAAGGCGCCACAACAGACCTGTTGTACGCAACGATCGGATGCAACATCGCGTGGGGCATCATCGATGCGGTGCTGATGCTGTTCAATACCATCTTCGACCGCAGCCGACTCGCGCGACTTGGCACCGCCATAGCCTCCAGTCCCAACGACGAAACCGCGGTTGCCATCGTGGCCAGCGAACTGAACGAAACGCTGGTGCCGATCACGACGGCCGATCAACGCGACGCGCTCTACCGCAATGTCATCGCGAAGGTGCGCAGTTCGGAGCGCAGGCGTCCGCAGTTGACGCGGGCGGATTTTCTCGCCGCAGTGGCGATATTCTGTTACGTGTTTGCGGCGAGTTTCCCAGCCGCGCTGCCGTTTCTGCTGATCGACGATCCGTGGCTTGCGCTGCGCGCTTCCAATGCGTTGCTGATCGGCATTCTGTTCTGGGTCGGCTACCGATGGGCCGGCTACACGAACCTGTCCCCTCTGGGTACAGGTCTGGTGCTCGTTGCCATCTCCGTAACGCTCGTGGCGATTGCGATTCCTCTCGGCGGATGACGCCCGGCATTGGCTGCGGGAGTTACCGCATCATCACCAAGCAACAACCGACATCCTCCATCTGAAGAAAGGAGAAAACCATGTTGCCGCAAACCGTCGAGGCTCTGGCTGCACAGCGGTTGCTCGATGTGCTGATCAGGGCCGGTATCATCACGGTACTGGCCATATTCTGCTACGGCGTGTTTCGCCCCTTCCTCAACCTGGTGCTGTGGTCGCTGATCCTGGCCATCACGCTCTACCCCGCACATCTGTGGCTCAAATCGAAGATCGGCACCGACGGCCGCGCCGCCACTCTGCTCATCCTGATCGCCATCGCGCTGATGATCGGCCCGGTCTACTTCCTCGGCACGTCGTTGGCGGAGTCGGCGGAGCAGGCGGTTGACGTGGTCAAAAGCGGCGAATACCACATTCCGCCGCCGCCGGAATCGGTCGCCGGCTGGCCGCTGATCGGAGAACGTCTGCACGCCGTCTGGTTGTCCGCCTCCACCGACCTGACCGCGCTCGTCCGCAAGTGGGCACCCGAACTGAAAGATGCAGGCATGACCGCGCTCGGCACGCTGGCGGGCGTGGGCGTCGGGTTTCTGGTGTTCATTGCGGCGCTGATCATCGCCGGCGTGTTCATGGCCTTCGGCGAGACGGGAAGCAACGCCGCGGTGCGCATTCTCACGCGCCTCACCGGGCCGGAGCGTGGACCGTCGATCGCCGAACTGTGCACTGCCACCGTTCGCGCGGTGGCGCAGGGCGTGGTCGGCATCGCGTTCATTCAGGCACTGCTGCTCGGTGTCGGTTTTCTGGTCAAAGGTGTGCCCGGCGCAGGGCTGCTGTCGCTGGCCGCGCTGTTGCTCGGCATCATGCAATTGCCTGTCGTGCTGATCACCCTGCCGGTGATCGCGATCGTGCTCGGCATGGAAGGCGCCACTGTGGGCACCATCGTGTTTTCGATCTACGCATTCGTGGCCGGCCTGGCCGACAACGTGTTGAAGCCGTTGATGCTCGGGCGCGGTCTCGACGTACCGATGCCGGTCATACTTATCGGCGCGATCGGCGGCATGGTCACCGGCGGCATCATCGGCTTGTTCATCGGCCCGGTGGCGCTGGCGGTGAGTTATCAGCTGTTCTGGCAATGGGTGGACCAACAGGTGCCGCCCGCCGCAACTGGCGTACAACCGCCTAACTGACGCACAGAGGGGTGATGCGGCGCTCGGCGCTACACGGCCTGTTGCTCTTGCAAGGCGCGTTCGGCCTCGCCGGTTGCGTGCAGCTCGGTCCGGATTTCGAGCCACCGCGCGAGCCGTGGATCGAGACGTGGAACAGCCCGGCGATCGATCAGGTCACGCGTTTTCGCGAGCAACCGGATGTGCCGCAGTGGTGGTCCGTGTTCAACGACCCGGTGCTCGACCAGTTGATCGCCGACGCGGACGCGAACAATACCGACATCAAGATCGCTGGACTGCGCGTCGTCGAAGCGCGGGCACAACTCGGTATCGCACAGAGCGGCCGCTATCCGCAGGTGCAGCAGGCCAGCGCGGAACTTCTGTATCTGGACCGCAGCCAGAGCGGCGGCCGAAATCCGCGGGATGATCACTTCTGGCAGTACTTCGCCGGCTTCGACGTGGCCTGGGAGCTCGATTTCTGGGGCCGCTTCAGCCGCGCCATCGAAGCCGCCGATGCAAACTACTTCGCGGCCCATGCCAACTACGAAGATGTGCTGGTACTGCTGCATGCGCAGGTGGCGGAAACCTACATGGCCCTACGCACCACGGAAGCGCGACTGCGCATCGCTCGAGAGAATACCGAACTGCAGCTACGCAGCCTGGAAATCACCGAGCGTCTGTTCAAAAGCGGCAACAGCGCCGAACTCGATCTGCAGCAGGCGAAAACGCAGTATCTCGGCACCAAGAGCACGATCCCCGAACTGGAAAGCGCGCTGCGTCGAACCCGCAACGCGCTAGCGATCCTGATCGGCCAGCCGCCCGGTCCCTTGCCGCAGCTGACGGAAACACAAAGTCTGATTCCCGTCGTAGATGCCGCCGTACTGGAGGACGTCCCGGCCGCATTGTTGCTGCGCCGTCCGGACGTTCGCGCGGCCGAACTGCAGGTCGCGGCGCAATCGGCCTTGGTCGGTGTGGCGGTTACCGACCTTTATCCGGCGGTGACGTTACTCGGCACCATCGGCTGGTCCGGCAGCTCTCTCGACGGAAGCGCCGACTCCGTCGATTTCGGCGGCGGGCCGAGTCTGCGCTGGAACGTATTCGACACGGGCCGCTTCAAAAACAACATCCGGGTGCAGGACGCGCGCCTGC
Source organism: Pseudomonadales bacterium (assembly GCA_041739525.1). Classification (GTDB taxonomy): domain Bacteria; phylum Pseudomonadota; class Gammaproteobacteria; order Pseudomonadales; family Azotimanducaceae; genus DATJGR01. The sequence goes on from JBGSNQ010000165.1 coordinate 94,842, forward strand.
AGCAGCTGATCGAAGCTTACCGGGACCGTGTACGACAGGCGGCACGCGAAGCCGACGACGCGGCGACGGGGCTGATCAACGCGCTCGAGCGCGAACGCATTCTGAGCGAAGCCGCGGTGGCGGCCGATCGTTCGTTGACGCTAGCCAACACGCAATACCTCGAAGGCTTTTCCGACTTCCAGCGCGTGCTCGATACGCAACGCGCGCTGTTCGCGCAGCAGGAGGCTTATCTGCTCAGCCGAAGCGACGCGGTCAACAGCCTGATTGCGCTCTACAAGGCGCTCGGTGGCGGCTGGTCGAGCCCGCGGGCGGTGGTCGATCCGAGCACACGCGAACAGATGCGTAAACGCACGAACTGGGGCGATCTGCTCGAATGATTCAACGTAGGGTGCCGATGCAAAACTGCTCATCGAACAGAAGGTCAGCGCGAAATGAGTGACACCGCAGAAGCGACCGTTCCTCCGGATCCGCCAGCGCCGACGCCGGCCGATCCCGCCCGACGAGGCGTCTCGGTCGTCGCAGGGGTGATCGTGCTGACGCTGTTGTGGTACCTGCTCGCCGATCGCTACACGCCTTATACACAGCAGGCGCGCGTGCAGGCGCTCATCGTACCGGTCGCCGCCGAAGTCAGCGGCCGCGTAACCGAGGTGCGCGCGCAGAACAACCAGACCGTCGAAGCCGGCCAGGATCTGTTCCAGATCGACCCGGAACCGTTTCAGATCGCGGTCGAACGTGCTCGCGCCGATCTCGAAGCCACACGTCGACAGGTCGGCGCCAGCACCGCCGCCATCGATTCGGCGCTGGCTTCGCAGCGCGCCGCCGAGGCCAACGAACTGCAGAGCCGGCAGGACCGCGATCGCCTCGAGCGTCTGTATCACGACGATCCCGGCACCATTTCACTGCGTCGGCTCGAGATCTCCCGCGCCACCTTCGAGCAGGCCGTCGCCAAGGTTGCGGCCGCTCAAGCGGACGTGCAGCGGGCCCGCGAGCAGGAAGGCGGCAGCAGCGAAGACAACGCGCAGCTGCGTAGCGCTGCCACGACGCTCGAGAAGGCCGAACTGGATCTGGCTAATACGCGGATTCGAGCGAGTTCGGCCGGACTGGTGACCGATCTGCGCACCGAGGTCGGCCAGTTCGCTGCGGCCGGCAAGCCGGTGCTGACGCTGATCACCGTCGACGACGTGTGGATCAGCGCGGAATTCACCGAGAACAACCTCGGCCACGTGCGACCGGGAACGCCGGTTCGCATCGTGCTCGACGCGCTTCCCGGGCGAGTCTTCAAGGGCAAGGTGCGCAGTATCGGTTACGGCGTCAGCGTCGGCTCCGAGACTCCGCCCGGCAGTCTGCCAACCGCGCAGAACAATCGGGACTGGCTGCGCGCGGCGCAACGCTTCCCGGTGATCGTCGAGTTCGAACCGGGACAACTCGACGAGCCACGCGCGCTTCGAATCGGCGGACAGGCCGAAGTGATGGCGTTCCCACGCGACGGCAACCCCTTGAACCCGCTCGGGCGCATGTTCCTGCGGGTGATGAGCTGGCTCTCGTTCGCGTACTGACGACGATGTCGCGACCTACCGATCCTCGCCCGCGTCGCGCGCTGCGCCTCGCAACCGGTACCGCGTTGGCCACCGCTGTCGGATTCGGTCTGGCGCTGCCGATCCCGTTCATCGCGCCGATGCTGACGCTGTTCCTGCTGGCCCGATTGAATCGGCCACTGCCCCTGCGTGCAGTCGTTGGGTTACCGCTGCTGGTCGCCATCACGACCAGCAGCGGTCTATTGATAATTCCGCTGCTCCAGTACGCATCCGTCAGCGGCATTCTGCTGATCAGTCTGGCGCTGTTCATGTGCTTCAGATACATGTTGCGCGGCGGCAACGCGCTGCTGGCAACGTTTGCGGTAGTCGGCCTGACGATGATCTCCGCGGCCGGTACCAGCAGCTTCGCCCTGGCGCTGACGGTAATCGAAGCGCTGGCCAAGGGTCTGCTGGTGGCAGGGCTGGTCGCGTCTCTCAGTCACTGGATGTTTCCCGAACCGCCCAACGTTGCGGCTGGGGTGCCGCCAACCGTCGAGACGCCGATCGACTCAGCCTGGATCGCGCTGCGCGCCACGCTGGTGGTGATTCCGGCATTTCTGCTCGCGCTGATCGATCCCAGCACGTACATGCCGCTGATCATGAAGTCCGTCACGCTCGGCCAGCAGGCATGTACGACGCTCGCACGCGATGCAGCTCGCGAATTGCTCGGCGCCACGCTGCTCGGCGGACTGCTGGCCATCGCGTTCTGGAGCGCGCTGACGGTCTTTCCGCACCTGTGGATGTTCTTTCTCTGGATGCTGCTGTTCGCGCTGCTGGCGGCCCGCAAACTCTATGCGCTGAGCGCGACGCGACTGTCCCCCGGATTCTGGCTGAACACGCTGTCGACACTGATACTGCTGCTCGGGCAGTCGGTGCAGGACAGCGCGGCCGGCAAGGACGTCTACACCGCCTTCGCCGTACGTATGGCCCTGTTCGTCGCGGTCACGCTGTATGCGTGCGCGATGATCTACCTGATCGACAACCGCCGCGATCGCCGCAGGACGTATCGCACTCACCTCACCTGAAGAGCCTTCACCATGTTGATCAATGTGCTGACGAGCCTGCCCGCAATGCTGTTGTGTCTGCTGATTCAGGCGATTTTCGTCGCGGCTGGCGTGCGCCAATACGTGCTCTTCAGAGATCGCCCGTCTAACGGCAACGCACTGCTTCGCAACATCGGAATACTGTCGGTAGTGATGATGGTGATGCTGGTAGCCAACATCATCCAGATGGCCATCTGGGCGACGCTGTTCATAATCATCGGCGAGTTCGACGAATTCGCGAAGGCGCTGTATTTCTCCAGCGTGACGTTCGCCACGCTGGGTTATGGTGACGTCGTTTTGTCCGAACAGTGGCGGCTGCTCAGTGGTGTGGAAGCCGCCAACGGAATCCTGATGTTCGGGGTGTCCACGGCCGTGATGACTGCCGCGGTATTGGATGTTATGAAGCGGTTCGAAACTGGAGGAAGTAGATGAACATTCTGGATCTGAAGGGTGAGAACGCGCTGATCACCGGTGCCGGACAAGGTGTGGGTCGTCAGGTGGCGCTGCACTTCGCCGCGCACAATGCCGGCACCATTTACGTCAACGATTTCTCGGCCGAGCGCGCAGGCTCAGTGGTGGAGGAAATCAGATCGGCGGGCGGTCGCGCCGAAGCGGTCGCCTGCGACGTATCGGACTTCAACGCGATGCAGGCAAAACTCGAACCGCTCGACATTCAGCTGTTGGTGAACAACGCGGGCAATGCCGGCGCGGATCCATCGAAAGTCGGCCGCGGCGAGTTCTGGGAACAGGCGCCGGAACAATGGACGCCGTGGCTCGGCGTGAATCTGCTCGGTGTTTTGAACGCGTCGCGCCTGGTGCTGCCGAAGATGATCGGCAACAAACGCGGCAGCATCGTAACCATCATTTCCGACGCCGGGCGTGTCGGCGAACCGCGCCTCGAGGTGTACAGCGCTGCAAAAGCCGGCGCCGCCGGGTTTTCGCGCGCACTCGCGAAATCGGCGGGCCGCCATTCCGTACGCGTCAACTGTGTCGCCATTTCAGCAACGCGCACACCTGCCACGTCGCGCGCGATGGACAACCCGGACTTCGCCAAGCGCGCGCTGTCGAACTACGTCATCCGCCGCTTCGGCGAACCATCCGACGTCGCGAACATGGTGCTGTTCCTGTCATCCGACGCAGCAAGCTGGGTAACCGGGCAAACGTACCCGGTGAACGGCGGCTACGACTTCGGCATGTAACCAACAATCGAATCTAACAATCAAATCAGGGGGAAGGACCATGACTGAGCAGCGCGAGTATTTTCAGAGCGAAGTGGTCGACGGTCACATTCTGGTGATCACCATCGATCGGCCCGAAGCGCGCAACGCGTTCAACGGCGCAATGGCGGCGCAGCTAGAAGCGCTGATGGATCGCTACGAAGACGACGACGCCTTGTGGGTTGCCATCATCAAGGGTAACGGGCCTACCTTCTCCGCCGGCCAGGATCTCAAAGCCGCGCGCACCGGCGACATGGGTGCCTCGAAAAAACGCGGCGGCTTCGGAATCATGGGCACGCCTCCGAAGAAGCCGATCATCGCTGCGATCGACGGCCAGGCACTTGCGGGCGGCATGGAGATGGTGCTGTCGTGCGATCTCATCGTCGCGACCGAAACATCGGTGTTCGGTCTCGCCGAAGCAAAGCGCGGCCTGCTGGCCATCGGTGGCGGTTGTTTCCGCCTGCCGCGCCGCGTGCCGTATCACGTCGCGATGGAAATGATCCTCACCGGCGAAACGAAAACCGCCGCCGAGATGCACACGCACGGTCTCGTCAACAAAGTGGTACCTCCCGGCAAGGCGCTCGAAGGGGCGCTGGAAATGGCGCGGATCATCGCGCGCAACAGTCCGGTGGCGGTGAAGGCCGCAAAAGAAATCGCGTTCCGCTCGGCGGCGGAACTGTGGACCGACGCGGACGGTTGGAAGAAGCAGCAGGAACCTTCGCGCGCCGTCATGCAGTCGGAAGATCTGCAGGAAGGTCTGCGCGCATTCGCAGAGAAACGCGACGCAGTCTGGAAAGGGAGATGACGTGATGACGCTTCCCGCCTCCATCAGTCAGCGCCTGCGTTTGCCGCTCATCGCAGCGCCGATGCTGCTGGTCTCCGGTCCCGACCTCGTCATCGACGCGTGCCGCGCTGGCGTGATCGGTTCGTTCCCGACGAAGAACTGCCGTACGGTCGACGAACTCGAACGCTGGCTCGCGCGCATGCAGGAAGAAACGGAAGGCCGCGCGCCGTACGCGCCGAACCTCATCGTCCACAAGACGAATACGCGCCTGCACGAAGACATGAAGCTGGTCGAGAAATACAAACCTGCGATGGTGATCACCAGCGTCGGCAGCCCCGCGCCGGTGATGGATACGATTCACGCCGCCGGCGGACTGGTGTTTGCCGACGTCGCTTCGATGCGACATGTCGAACGTGCGCTGCAGGTGGGTGTAGACGGCCTGATTCTGTTGACCGCAGGTGCCGGCGGACAAACCGGCTGGGCGAATCCGTTGGCGTTCGTGCGCGCAGTGCGTTCGGTGTTCGACGGGCCGGTGGTGCTGGCGGGCGGCGTGGCGGACGGCGTCGCGTTGCGTGCGGCCATCGTGCTGGGCTGCGATCTCGCCTACATGGGCACGCGCTTCATCGCCACGAAACAGAGCCTCGCCGCACCGGGTTACAAGGACATGCTGGTGTCGTCATCGCTCGACGACATCGTGTTGTCGCGCGCGCTCACCGGTCTCGAAACGAATCTGCTGCGCCCCTCCGTTGAACTGGCAGGCATGGACGCCAGCGGCGTCGGATCGCTCGACGCAGGGGCCGGCGGCATATCGGCGAATGCGCCCAAGCGCTGGAAGGACGTCTGGTCCGCCGGCCACACGGTGGCGCAGGTACACGACGTTCCCGACGTAGCAGAACTCGTCGATCGTGTCGCAGCGGAATACGCAGCGGCCACGCGCTAAAGAGGAGGCACACCGTGCTGAGTGACTACCGGGTTCTCGATCTCACCGATGAGCGTGGCGCGCTATGCGGACAGCTGCTGGCCGATCTCGGTGCGCAAGTCGTGCGCGTGGAGCCACCCGGCGGCTCGCCGATGCGACACGCCCTGCCGGGCGAACTGATGTGGCAGGTTTACGCCCGCAACTGCCAGAGCATCTTCGTCGACCTCGCGTCCACAACCGGCAAAACGCAACTCGCCGATCTCGCCGCACGCGTCGACCTCATCGTCGACAACGGCGATGAAGCAGGCACCGCAGTCGCGCAATTGCAGGCCCGAAATCCCAAGCTCGTGCAGGTGTCGATCACTGCGTTCGGACGCACCGGGCCAAAGTGCGACTACGCCGCCACCGACCTGATCGTGCAGGCGGCATCGGGCGCGATGGC